>NZ_BAAAXV010000002.1 GCF_039535785.1 Nonomuraea helvata | reverse complement strand
GGGGACGGCCACCGCCACCAGGTCAGCCACGGACTCGAAGCCCACGGCCTCGAGCATGCGCTGCTGCTCGGCTTCCGACGGGCGATGTGCCTGGACGAGAAACGGCGGAGCTGACAGGTCGGTCATGGAAAGTGCCTCCCGAGGCTATGGAGACCGGCGCCAGGGCGCGGGCGAGTGCCGGATCTCCCCCTCTGTCAGCGCGGCGGGACCGCGACCTGAGAGCTTCACCCCGGTAACGGGGCTTGCACGTCGGTGAGACGCGCCTGGCGGGTGCGCCTGCTTTCCAGAGTTGCCTCGCCCGAGCGGTACGGGGTGCCTGAGAGATTCCGGGGAGGGTTGCTCCTTCGGCGCCCGGGGACCCATGGATCCCAGGGACTCTCCCGCACGGGGTCGTCAGCCTTGCTGTCCTAGGTTACAACCCTATCCGTTACGGGCGAATTTCCACGAACAGAGCAATCAGAACTTTCCCGGTATGTTCCCCGGGCCCACCACAAGCGGCGGCGGGCCACTCAGGCACGGGGCGTGTGATCAGCCCATGCGCCGGGCGCGGCGGCGGCGGGCGAGTTCGTCAGCGGGGTGGTCGGCCGGGACGCTGTCCTCGACCGCTGCCCGTTCCCCCGGCAGCTCCGCGAGGAGCCCTCGACCTCGCGCCAGACCCGGCCGAGCGCGATGCCGAACACGCCCTGGCCGCCCTGGAGCAGGTCGATCACCTCGTCGGCCGAGGTGCACTCGTAGACGCTGACGCCGTCGCTCATCAGCGTGATCTGCGCGAGGTCGGCCACCCCGCGGTCACGCAGGTGCTGCACGGCCGTGCGGATCTGCTGGAGCGAGACCCCGGTGTCGAGGAGCCGCTTGACGACTTTGAGCACCAGGATGTCGCGGAAGCTGTAGAGCCGCTGGGAGCCAGAGCCCTGCGCGGCTCTTATCGTGGGCTCCACGAGGCCCGTGCGCGCCCAGTAGTCGAGCTGCCTGTAGGTGATGCCGGCCGCGGCGCAGGCCGTCGGCCCGCGGTATCCGATGTCTGCCGGCAGCGCCGTCGGCTGCTCGTCGAAGAGCAGACCCTGCTCCCCGGCACGCTGCCGCGCACTCTCGCGCCGTACCGGATCTTCCTGGCCGGCCGTCTTTCCCTCGCCGCTGCTGACCGCCACGCGGACCTCCGGCTTTCTCTCATCCCGTGGTCTGATCTGGGGGTTCGTAAAGGGCGACCACGGGTTTCACTTGCACCGTAGGACCGTGACCATGCTCAGTCAACGATCCGGCTCGGCGCGTCGTGAAGCGTAAATGCACCGAAATACCTACCCCGCCCTGCCGAAGTCTTCGGGCGTGATCGTGTCAAGGAACTCCCTGAACTTCTCCACCTCGTCTTCCTGGTCGTCGGGATGATGACACCGGCCTCCTGGACGACCTCCTCGCTGGCGAAGATGCGCGCTCCGGTGCGCAGGGCGAGCGCGATCGAGTCGGACGGCCGCGCGCTCACCTCCACGCCGTTGGAGAACACCAGGTCGGCGAAGAAGATGCCGTCGCGCAGGGCGACGATGTTGACCGCTCGCAGGCCTACACCCAGAGCGCTCAGCACGTCTCGGAAGAGGTCGTGGGTGAGCGGCCGCGGCGGGGGGCTCCTCCGCTTGGGCCAGGGCGATGGCTGTCGCCTCGGTCATGCCAATCCATATAGGAAGGAACCGCTCCCCGTGTGCCTCCTTGAGCAAGACGATCGGCTGATTTGTGGGCATTTCTACGCGAACGCCCACGACCTCCATCTGCAACACGGGCTGCTCCGTATTCCTGACCGGTCACCCGGCACAGCTATTTGGCTCGTCGCTTCTGCTGACTGGCTACTGCAATTCAACGTAACACCCGGCGGGCCTGAAGTGCTCCTCCACCTCCCGGCCCGAAGCCCCCTCAGCGCCCCAGGACGGAGCGGATCCCCGACCGCACAAGGGATGCGTGCAAATCGAGCAGCAGGGAGGATGTTCGGGGCGGACGGGTACGTCGACTTGGCGTGTCCCGGCAGCCAGACTCCGGTGAGTCGGCCGAGAGGGTCGTAGGTCAGGTCGGTGCGCTTCTGGTTGACGTCGATGGTGGCCGTCGGGACGCCCCACGCGGGCTCCACCTCGGTCTTGGTGACGTGGCCCGCCGCGTTGGTGACCTCGGTGCCGGTGACCGGGCCGGTCGCCGGGGTGTACGTGGTGGTGGTCTTGCCGCCCGAGGCGTCGGTGACGACCTGCGGCCTGCCGTACACGTCGAAGGTGGTGGTGCCGACGGTGACGTACCGCGGGCCGCCGCTCCATGAGCCGAGCTTCTCGGTCTTGGTGACGTCGCCCCTGGTGGGCGCGGCGCCGTAGGCCTGATTGTCGTAGTACTTGCGCACGTCGGAGGCCACGTCGTCCGGCCGGGCGGGCGTGACCGCGCAGGACCTGGTGACCGTCTCGACACGCGAGACGTACGAGATCATCCACTTGGCGGCGTTGCGGGCGTACTCGGTGCGGGTGCACTGGTCGTCGCTCGCGGTCGACTCGTCGCCCAGGTCGTTGACCTGTGTGGGCAGGCCGTCGGCGTTGTAGTCGGTGTCGGTCGTGGTGTACCGCCAGCCGCCGGAGGCCAGCGCGGTGCGGCTGCGCACCTTGTCGACCTCGACGAGGTGGGCGGTGGTCGTGCCCCAGGAACGGACCCGCTTGGCGGTCTGCTTGGTCCAGTAGCCGGTGATGGCGCCGCTCATGGCGGCTCCGCCGGGCCCGTCGTAGTGGATCTCCTCCAGGACGCGTCCCTGCAGGGGCTCGGCGTCGGGCACCGGCGGGCCTTCGGAGGCGGTGACCTGGACGTCCTTCGTGCCGCCGCCGGACTTCTCGTCGCCGTCCATGCCGCGGAAGTAGGTGTACTCCGACTGCGAGCGCTGCTCGGGGGCCTCACCGTGGACGACCCGCACCTTGCCGTAGCCGCGCCACTGCGACCAGGTCTTGTACTTCTCCTTGGTCAGCCCGTCGTCGTCATCGTGGTGCCAGGCGCCGCCGCCGAGGTACTCGTAGCCGGTCACCTCGTCGGGCGCGCCGCCCGTGCGGTCTATGGCGCGCACCTGCGTGACCACGTACTTGTGGAACCAGTCGAGCTTGGGCGACGTGGCGCCCTCGGGTGACCAGTACTGCGGGTAACAGCGGCGGGTGTTCGAGTCCGGCTCGGGGGTGTCGCCGGCCTTGCAGTCCGGGTCGGAGTAGGCGATCGACAGGGAGCCGCCCGTCTCGTTGTCGATGGCGGAGACGCGCCACTTGGTGAGCGGCGGGCGCCCTTCCAGGGCGTCGACCCGGTTGGGCTTCTGGATGCCCGCGAAGCGCACGGACGGCAGCTCCGCCGTGGCGCCGACCTTGCCGGAGTGCTGGATGCCCTCGAGCCAGACCGTCGCCGCGGTGCCGTCGCCGGGATCGCGCATCTTCTGCTGGAGCGTCCAGGTGTCGACGTCCTTGTACGTGCTGCCCGACACCAGAACCTGGGTGGTCACGGCGGCGAGCCGCTTGCGCGTCCAGAAGGTCGGCGAGTACTTGTCGATGCACTTCTCGCCGGAGTCGCAGTTCTGGTCGTAGGGGACATCGGGCCAGTACTTCGCGTTGTCCTTGGTGAACTTGCTCTCGGCGCAGTCGAAGCTCGAGGTCGGGTCGCAGCGCTCCTTGCTGTCGAACACGACCCGCGCGGGCGCGGAGGAGGAGAAGATCGCCTCCGAGCGCTGGCCGTAGTCGATGCGCTTGAGGTAGCCGCCCCGGTCGTACACCGTCGGAGTGCCGTTCGGCACGCCGTCGGTCAGGGTGGTGACGTCGCGGCGGTAGTAGTTGGTCTCCTTGCCGTACCAGAACGTGCTGACCGTGCCGTGCGGGTCCACGACGTAGTCGAGGTTCCACCGCCAGGCCTGCTGGCACCAGGAGTCGGAGAAGGTGTCCTTGTGGCAGGGCTCACCGGAGTCGTTGCCGAAGACCGGGACGGTCCACGTGGAGTTGGTCTCCGCCTTGCCGCTGCTCCAGCCGGGCAGGTGGTTCTGCCCGAAGTAGTACTGCGTGCCGTCGGGGGTGGTGATCCGCCAGTACTCGCCGTCGTTGTCGCCGTTGTCGGCGCCGGAGAGCTTCTCGACCTTGGTGCCGTCGTCCTCCTTGGGCTGCCACGTGCCGGTCGCGTCGTCGAGGACCAGCTCGGTGGCCTGGCCGTTGAGTGACATGGTGGCGTTGCTGTAGCGCCAGCACTGGTCGTTGCGCTTGGGCTTCACGTCGTCGTCGGCGCACTGCTTGTAGCGGCGCTCGATGAAGCCGGGCCAGTAGTCGAAGCCCTCGCCGATCCAGGAGGCCTGGTTGTTGGTGGCGACGGTGCGGCCGTCGACGTTGCCCGAGGAGTAGACGAAACCGATGTTGGGGGTCGGCCCGCCCGGGGTCGGCGGCAGCCGCAGGGGGTACGACCAGGAGAACGCGCCGCTCTGGTTGCTCACGTTCCAGGTGGCGGACGGCGACAGGGAGGTCGCCTCGTAGGAGCCCGCCGAGCCCGACGGCGCCGCCTCGGCCGCCAGGGTGGTCGCGCCGGCGGCGGCGAGGTCGATGTCGGCGGTCAGCCGGCCGGCCTTGACGTCGTTGCCGGTGGGCAGCGGGGTCCGGGTCTGGCATTGCGGCAGGTCGGGCGTGGTGGCCGCGCACGCCGGGAGCTGGACCAGGCGCAGGCGGGACGCCCAGTCGCCGCCGTAGGCGTACCGGAAGCCCGAATAGTCCACCTCGACCGCCGCGCGGCGCGCGGAGCCGCCCGACGTGCCCTGGGGGGTCAGCTGGATACCGAGCCCGGTGATGCGCGACCGGTCGGCCGTTCGGGCGTCCAGCACCCGGACCTGGACGTCCGGCACCACCGCCGCGGAGGACGGCTTCCGGGGGGTGGCCGCCTTGTCCGAGGCGGACGACGGCGGGCCGACCCAGACGGGCAGGTCTCCCGCCCGTGCCTTCGCCGCCCGCCCCGCGACGGACCTGTCGCCGGTGGAGCCGGTCCCGGCCGTACGCGCCATCGCCGTACCCGGCTGCGGCCAGGTCACGGCGGGGGCGCCCTTGAGGTCGAACTTCGCCCCCGGATCAGACGGGGCGGGACGGGCCCTGCTCGGGTGACCGGGCACCGGGTGCTGAGCCTGAGCCTTGTGCCATGCGGGGTCGCCGGCGGCCTGCGCCTCCGGCAGCCGGACGGCCAGCGTGGCGGGCACCACGACCGCCAGCAGTCCGGCGACCCGAACCCAGCCTCGCCATGAAGCGAGCACGACTTACCTCCGGGATGAACGTCGGTGAAGGGGGGGTGGGAGCGGGCCGTGGTCAGCCGTCCAGCGCCTGGCCCATGGCGAGGTTGAGGATCTGACGGTCGGTGAGGGTTCCGGTGTAGGTCCGGACGTCGTCCACGTCGCCGGTGAAGTAGTCGACGACCTCGCCCTTGTACTTAGCGCGGCCGATCTCGAGCGGGCCGCCGGCGTGCCAGGCCGTCGCGAAGGGCCGCGTGTCGGCGAGCTGGCCGTTGACGTACAGCCGGAGCTCCTTGGCGACCTCGTCGTACACACCGGCCAGGTGCGTCCAAGAGTTCAGCGACATGCAGTCGACCACGTCGACCGACTTGGTCTGCGTCATCACCTCGGTGCCGGCGTCCTCGCTCGGCGTGGCGAACGACCAGTGGTAGACCTTCTGCCCGTTGTCGAGGAACCAGCGGTAGCCGAGGTAGAAGCCGCTGAACTTGTCGCCGTCCTGGCTGACCATGGTCATGTTCTGGCCCGGCACGGTGCAGCTGTCGTCGCCCGTCAGGCGCACCCAGGCCGACACCGTGTAGCTGTGGTCGGTCCGCACCGGCGCCGAGGCGGTGGAGGCGTAGGCGGTGGTGCCGTTGAGGGTCAGGACGTTCGAGCCGTCGAAGCCGTCGTCCGACCAGCCGGCGTTCCCCTTGAGGGTCGCGGTCCTGCCGTAGCCGGAGGAGTCCGCCGCGGCGGTGCCGGTTCCCTCGTCGAACGCCCAGCGCCCGAACTGGGCCGGGGGCTGCTTCGCCATGGCGGCGATCTCGTTGCCGAGCGCCGGGTCGTTCACGGTACGGGAGTCGTCGGACAGGATCCGGTCCCAGACCCTCACCTCGTCGATGTCACCGGCGAAGTTCTCCTGGAACGTCCCGTTCGCCTTGACGCGCCCGATCTGCAGCGGGCCGGTGGCGTCCCAGGGCGTGTAGGTGTAGGCGGCGGGGGTGGACTGGCGGATGCCGTTCACGTAGAGGCGGAGCTGCCTGGCCGGGGCGTCGTACACGCCGACCAGGTGGGTCCAGACGCCGACCTGCGGCTCGGCGTCGCTGAAGGCTCGGGCGATCGCGGGGTTGTCCTTGTCGGCGTCGTACTTGTTGAAGATCCAGCGCTTGTAGCCCCAGGAGTAGTACAGCTGGAAGCCGGCACCCCTGTTCCCGACCTGGCTCACCACCGTGGAGTTCTTCGAGTTGTCCGTGAGGCGCACCCACGCGGAGACCGACATGCCCCGGTCGGTGTGCACCACGGGGTCGCTGGTGGCGCCGTAGGCGGTGGAGCCGTCGAGGCCCAGCGCGCCGTTCACCCGGCCGCCGGTCCAGCCGGTGGCGCCGGCGAGCGTCACCGGGTGCGGGTTCGCGGCCGCGTCGGCGGCGGTGGTGCCGGACGTCTCGTCCAGGTGCCACTGCCCGATCGCGTCCGTACCGGCCTTGACGTAGAAGCTGTAGACGGCGGGGGTCTTGCCCACGTTGCCGGCCTTGTCCACCGGATAGACGTACAGCGTGTTCAGCCAGTCGTGACGCGGCGCGACCTGCACGGTCACCGAGGTCTGCCCCGCGGGGACGCTCACCTGGGTCGCGGCCGTGGCCAGCGCGGGAGAGTCGAGCGCATACCTGAAGCGCGTCACATCGCTCTCGCCGTCACCGGGGGCGAAGGTGAACGAGCCGGTCCGGCCGACGCCGCCCTTCCAGTCGTCCGGGGTGCCCGCCGGATAGTCGGCCGAGGTGACCTTGGGGAGCTTCGCCGGGTCCACCGTGTCGACCGTGAACTCGCACCACGCGCTCCACGCGCTGGCGTCGGTGCCGTCGAAGGCGCGCACCCTGTAGGAGTAGGACTCGCCGGTGGCCAGACCGGACAGCGTGATCTCGTGGTCGGTCGCCGTGGCCGTGTACTTGTAGGCGGTCTTGCCACCTCCAGGCAGCGAGGAGGTGATGTTCTCCCACGCGCCGGTGGCGGCGTTGTAGTGGTTCATCACGAACTCGGCGCGTACGCCGTCGTTCGCCTTGTCCGGGTCGTAGATCTTCGCCTTCAGCTTGATCGGGTTCTCGGCGTCCCCGGCGTTCACGGACGGACGGCCGGCACCCGTGGCGCAGGGCGTGCCCGGGTACGTGCCGACTCCGGACGGCGCGGCGGGCGGGGTGTTGTAGTCCACCACGAGCTTGGGCGAGCTGCTGAACCCCTTCCAGCCGTACCGGCTCTTGGCGTCGTCGTTGTAGTCACGCAATCCGAAGGTGGTGTTCGACCAGCCGCTCTTGGCGGCCTTGACGATCGCGCTGGTGACGTCGAACTCGATGCCCTTGTCAGGACAGGAGGAGCCGTGCCCGGCGTCGGAGGCGACGCTGTCCAGGTGGTCGGCCCAGGACGGCTGGTGGTTCCAGGTCGTGGACTTGGAGATCCCCCCGGTCAGCCACAGCTGCACGGCCTGGGGGTCGGAGGTGCACCCATACGAGTACGTCTGCGTGATGCGGAACGTCGCCTTCAGGATGTGCTTGCCGTTGACGTTGTCGGAGTCCATGCGGAAGAACGACCGCTTGACGCCCGAGGCCCCGGTGGTTTCGTAGTAGTAGCCGGCCTCCGGCCTGTGGGTGGAATCCCAGTTCGACGTGGTGGGCCAGGACTTGTCGATGTACGTCCAGTGCAGCTTCGATCCCGACCACTCCGGGTCGATGTAGACGGGGTAGACCGTGTCGGCGCCGGTCAGCAGCTTGTCGTCGGGGGTGAGCGCGATCCGGTCCCGCGCCACGTCGACGCCCACGACGGCCTGCCTGGCCTCGCGTCGCGGCTCGGCGACCGGCGACGATGGCCCGGGATTCGTTCCCGAGGAGTCCCACATGCGGGGCGGGGGCGCGTGGAAGGCCTCCGCCCCTGCCCCGGTCACGGCGCTCAGGCCGCCGTCCGCCGTCTTGCGTACCGCCAGCCCTTTCGCGCTCATGCCGAAGGCGAACTTCCCCAGTGCGGGGTTGGAGGCGGCCTCCTTGTTCTTGACCACCAGCACCTCGGAGAAGCCGAGCACCGACGCGGTCACCTTCAGATCCACACCAGGGAGCACCTCGCCGTACGTCGCGGTGCTCCCCTCGAGCACCGGCTTCGGCAGGCTTCCCGGCCAGCTCATCTCGACCGAGCGGCCGCCCTCCGCCAGGCGGGCCAGCGGGGCCGTCCCGCCGCCCGAGAACGTCAGCTCCAGCGGGGTGGCCGCGGTCTTCACACTTCCGTCGGGAGCGAAGGCCAGGGTGGGGTCCACGTCGGCCCAGCCGCCGTTCCTGCGCACCCGCTCGGGCAGCGCCGAGGTCTCCGAGGTGAACGAGCCGTCGGGGTTGGCGAACACCTGGCGGTTCTCCGAGCGCAGGGCGAGCACCTCCACCCGTTGCTTGCCGCGGTGGGCCTGGTCCAGCGCCTCCCGCTCCGTCTGCGCCGGTGGATCGTCCGTGACCGCCGCAGCCGCGGGGTCCCCGTCTGTGAGGACACCACCGGCCACGAGCAGACCGGCCAGTAACGACAAGACCGCGGCGAGGGCTGGCCCGCGGGGGGAACGGCGCATCAAGCCTCCAGAGCATCTGCGTGAACGCGTATCCACGGAGTACTCGCCGGTTTGCGCCGCGCACGCGAAGACGCCTTGCCGCCCCCGCCCATGCACGGCACGTCCCCACGAGTGCCGGTGATCCCGAAACGGCACCATTTTCGGCGTGAGCACGACGATGGGGCCATATCTTTGCGTCTAAATGCAAATGCCCTGGTAGCGACCCTGATGCGGGTACCGGACCACGGCTACGTCTCCGGCATCGTGCTAGTACGCGGCGAACCCGCACCGCGCCCTGGCCGGGACGCCGCGCAGGCGGAGCAGGGCACAGCTCAGCGTGGCGAAGTGGCGGCAGGTGCCCACCACCCGCAGGTGCGCGGGGCGCGGCGTGGTGAGGGGCGCCGGGTCGAGCCGGGTCAGCGCCTCGATGATGGCGCTCGTGGGACGCAGGTTCTGCTCCGCCATGCGCTCCTCGGGCAGCGCGGCGGCACCATGGGGATGGAGGACGAGCCCGCTCACGACGCGGCAGATCTCCACGGATCGGACGGCAGGGTGGCGGCCAGGGCTCATTGACCGGCGGCCAGTGTGGTGAAGAGACCTGGGAGGGCGTAATCGATGGCCATGCCAGGGACTTTAGGCCGCGCCACCGACAAGGCCACTGTGCCGTGGCGTCGAGTTGACGATCTTTCCTGCAATCCCTACTGTTTATATGGGTATTCGGGGTGTGGTGCCATGGGATGGCAGGGCGGTTGGGGGAGGTGGTCGGGATGGGTGCTGTCGCGATCGTCGGAGCGGGCCCCACGGGGACATCGCTCGTGGAGCGGATCTGCGCCAACGCCTCCGAGCTGCTCGGAGGCCAGGTGCTGGACGTGCACGTGGTGGACCCGTACCCGCACGGCGCCGGCCGGGTCTGGCGGGCGGACCAGCCCGAGCTGCTGTGGGCCAACTCCATGGCCGGTGACATCACGGTCTTCACCGACCCGTCGGTGCGCTGCGAGGGGCCGGTCCGGCCGGGGCCGTCGCTGGCCGAGTGGCTCGGCTGCGAGCCCGGGTTCTTCGCGCCCCGCCCGGCCCTGAGCCGCTACCTGTCCTTCGCCCTCGAACGCGCCGTGCGTGCCGCACCCCGCACCGTACGGGTGCACCTGCACCGCGACACGGCGGTCGGCCTGGCCGACCTGCGCGGGGGTCAGCGGGTGGAGCTGTCCGGCGGGCGGGCGCTGGAGGTGGACGCGGTGGTGCTCGCGCAGGGTCATCACGGCGTGCTGCCCTCGCCGCAGGAGGACGCGGAGGCGGCGTTCGCCGACCGGCACGGCCTGGCGTACCTTCCCGCCGGGTACGCCGCCGACCTCGACCCGGGCGTGATCCCGGCGGGGGAGCCGGTGCTCGCGCGCGGCGCCGGGCTGGCGTTCGTCGACCTGATGGTGCTGCTCACGTCGGGCCGCGGCGGGCGGTTCGCCCGGCATGACGGGGAGCTCCACTACGTGGCGAGCGGGGCGGAGCCGCGGCTGTACGTGGGGTCGCGCAGGGGAGTGCCGTACCACGCCAAGACCGGTTACCGGCTGGCGGCCCCGCCGCCCGGCCTGCCCAGGTTCGTCACCCCGGACGCCCCTCCCGGGGATCTGCGGCGGGCGGTGGCCAAGGAGCTCGCGTACGCGTACTACTTCGAGCTGTTCACCGCGCATCCCTCACGCACCCGGATCGGGTGGGACCAGTTCGAGCCCGCCTTCGCGCGGGCCGAGTGGGGCGGCAAGGAGATGCGCGCGCTGGTCACCAGGTCCGTCCCCAGGTTCGCCGACCGGCTGCACCTGGAGCGGCTGGAGCGGCCCCTGCACGGGATGCGGTTCGGCGACCTGGCGGGGCTGGGGCGGTGGATGTCCGGCTATCTGGCGGCCGACCTGGAACGGCGGGCCGACCCGGCGCACAGCGCGGACCTGGCGATGATCCACGGACTGTCCGCGCTGCGCGGCGTGCTGCCCGAGGACCCCTGGTTCCAGGGGCTGTACAACTACTTCGCCAGCGGCCCGCCCGCGCCCCGGCTGGAGGAGCTACGGGCGCTGGCGCGGGCGGGCGTGGCCACGTTCCTGGGGGCGGGGACGCGGGTCGTGCGGGACGATCGGGCAGGGGTGTGGCGGGCGGTCAGCGCGACCGTGCCGGGTGCGGTCGAGGCGCGGGCCCTGGTGGAGGCCCGGCTGCCGGATCCGGCCGTGGCCCGCAGCACCGACCCGCTGGTCGCCGGGCTCTACGTCCGGGGCGAGTGCCGCGAGTCAGGGGGCCTGCTCGACGTGCACCTCCCGAGCCGCCGCCTGGTGAACCGGGCCGGCGCCGCTCATCCCCGCCGCTTCGCCCTCGGCCCGTGGACCGTGGGCGGCCCCGGCACCGCGGGCTTCGCGCGGCCCGGCGCCGACGCCCCGCTCTTCCGCCAGACGGACGCCCTGGCCAGAACCCTTCTCGGCCAGACCGCCGGCGCCCGCCTCCGCCCCGCCGCCTGAGACCCCGCACCCCGGCTGTCCTCGGCGTCCCGGCGGCCGGGACGCTAGGCCACCACCTGGAGAACGATCTTGCCCTGGATGTGCTCCTGCTCGGCCCGTTCGTGGGCCTCGGCGGCCTCTCGCAGCGGGAAGACGGAGTCGATCCCCACCCGGAGGCGGCCTTCCTCCATCTGCCTGGCCAGCTCCGCCATGTGGGCCCCGTCCGAGCGCACCTGGCCCCCACGCTTGACGATGCCCCGCTTCGCCAGCTCCTCGTCCCCGAAGTTCACCAGGAAGCACGGGCTGTACACGCCGCCGTCCCTGATCGCAGGCAGCAACCGGTACGCCTGCTGCCTGCCGACCGTGTCGAGCAGGTAGTCCACGTCCCGTACCACCTCCGCGGCCGCCACCTGCGTGTAGTCGATGAACTCAGCCACCCCCAGCTCCTTGAGGAACGCCTCATGGCGCCCGGAGGCGACGCCGATGACGTGACAGCCGACGCCCTTGGCGAGCTGCACGGCGAAGTGGCCGACGCCGCCGGCCGCGCCGTTCACGAGCACCCGGCTGCCCGGCTCGAGCCCGATGTAGTCGAAGAGGAACTGGTACGCGGTGAGCCCCGCCATCGGCACGCCCGCCGCGTGCACGTGATCGACGGACGCCGGCTTCCTGGCGAGATCGCCGACCGGAGCGGTCGTGTACTCGGCGTACGCCCTCGCCTCCATGCTCGGGAAGCGGAGCAGGCCGAAGACCTCGTCCCCCACCTGCCATTCGGTGACGCCCGGCCCCAGCGCGGCCACGACGCCCGACACGTCGGTCCCCGGCGTGTACGGCAGGGGCAGCGTGGGACGCAGGTCCTCGGGGAGGCCGGCGAAGCCCCTGCGGGCGTACCAGTCGACCGGGTTCATCCCGGCGGCGTGGACCCGGATCAGGACCTCGCCGGGTCCCGGCTCAGGACGGGGCACCTCCTCGTACGTGAGGACTTCCGGACCGCCGGGCGCGTGGATGCGGACGGCATGCATGACAGCGGGCATGGTTTCTCCCTACGGGAACGGCTCCGATATGATTCGGAGCACTGTTCCGGATATTAACCGGAACAGTGCTCCACTTGTCAACGGAAAGGACCGTGCATGACGGGAGAATCGCCGAAGGAGCAGCGGGCCGACGCGCGGCGCAACCGGGAGCGCATCCTCGCCGTGGCCAGGGGCGTCGTCCATGAGCAGGGGACCGAGGCCTCGCTGCGGGACATCGCCCGCCGCGCCGAGGTCGGGCTCGGGACGCTCTACCGGCACTTCCCCACGCGGGAGGCGCTGCTGGAGGCGCTGCTGCGGCAGGGGTTCGACCGGCTGGCCGGGCGGGCGGAGGCGCTGGGGGAGAGCGGCGAGCCGTACGAGGCGCTGGTGGAGTTCCTGCGCGAGCTCATCGGGGGCGCGGGCGCCTACCGGGGGCTGGCCGGTTCGATGATGGCCACGATCAGCGACGAGCAGTCGCCGCTGCACGCGTCCTGCATGGCGATGCGCTCGGCGGCGGGCCGCCTCCTGGAGCGCGCGCAGGCGGAGGGGCGCATCCGCGAGGACATCGACGGGACGGACCTGTTCGCGCTGGCCAACGCCCTGAGCTGGATCACCGACCAGGCCCCGTCTCTCGGCTCGCGGCGCGACCACCTCTTCGGGCTCGTCATGGACGGCCTCACACGCGACCCGGAATGAGGGCCGTCCTCAAAGGGCGGCGTCGACCTCGTCGGCCCCGGGAGGAGGCCGACGTCAAGGTGGCCGGTCAGCGGGCGACGTGGCCGATGCGGAAGAAGCCGTCCGGGTCGTAGGCCCGCTTGACGTCGCGCAGCCGCCGGTAGTCCGGCGCCGTGAACGCGGACGCCGTCCTGGACGGGTCGGCCAGGAAGTTCAGGAACGTGCCCCCGTTCGCGTATGGGCGGAGCGCCTCGGGCAGCCCCGGCACCGGCGTGTCCACGATGACCGACAGCCGGGTGGCGCGGTGGCTGACGGGCCCGGCGTCCGGACCCGGGCGGCCCATCGCGCCGCCCCAGTGGCGGATCTCCACGGTCTGCGCCACCTCGGCCGCCCGCACCAGGGCGCCGATCACCTCGTCCGGCACGGTCTCGAACATGTCCATGTGCCGGTTGGGCGTCCCGCCCATGGACGTGGCCGCGTACGTGCTGGGGCGCGTCTCGTCCAGCAGCGCCGGCCCCGCCGCCTGCCACAGCGGCGCCAGCAACCGCCTGGCCTCCGCCGCGTCGCCCGCGTGCACCACCTTGACCATGACCACGTGCCTGCCCCGGACCGGCTCGGGCGCGTCGTCGGGCATCCGCTTGAGCACGACCGCCGTGCTGATCTCGTCAGGGGCCTGCTCGATCCAGCTCCGGTACGCGCTCAGCGTCTCGCCGGCCGCCTCGATCGGGAAGTACGCGAACCCGGAGTAGACCTTCTCCACCGGGTGGAGGCGGAACTCCAGCGAGGTGACCACGCCGAACCCGCCGCCGCCCCCGCGCACCGCCCAGAACAGCTCCGGGTGGCTGTCGGCGCTCGCCACGACGTGCCGGCCGTCTGCCAGCAGCACCTCGGCCCGCACCACGCTGTCGGCCGCGAACCCGTGCTTGCGCGCCAGCCACCCGAGCCCGCCGCCGAGCGTGTAACCGGTGACGCCGACCGACGGCGACGACCCGGACAGCGGCGCCAGCCCGAACGGCGCGGCGGCGGCGATCACGTCACCCCACAGCGCGCCCGGCCCCACACGGGCGACCCGCCGCTCCGGGTCCACCAGCACCGACGCCATGCGGGAGGTCCTGACGAGGACGCCGCCGTCGCACGCGGCGTGCGTGCCGTGCCCGGTCGCCTGCACCGCCAACGGCACCCCGTGCTGCCGCGCCGCCAGCAGGGCGGTCCGCAGATCCCGCACGCCGTGCGCCTCGGCCACCACGGCCGGGCGGGAGTCCACCCGCGGGTTGAGCGAGCGGCGAAGCTCGTCGTATCCGGCCTCGCCCGGCAGGTGCACAACCCCGGCGAACCCGGGAAGCGCGATCTCGTCCTGGACGATGTACGGCTGGCTCATCTTCTCGGCCCTTCTCTCCGGTGATCTGTGACCACAGTGCCGGCGGGCGCTTACGGCGCCGTTCCCGTCGCCTTACCGCCGCCCTTAAGTCCTCAGGATCCTGGCAGCGGGGTCCGACAGAATCCGCCGGCCGTCGCCTTCTCCGCTACGCCACCGGTCGTACGCCACCGAGGGCTGTTATCCGCCTGTCGTACGATCGGAGCATGATCGTGGATGGGCGGCCCGCCTCACCTGACGCCCCACCGCACGCGCGGATGGCCCGCGCGGCAGTCGCGGGTCTCCTGCCGATGGCGGTTTTCATCGCGACCTATCTGGTGGCGCCGGTGCTGGATGCCGTCATCGGCCTGGGCGAGCCGGCGATGATGAGCATGCTGGTCGTGCTGCCGGGCGCCGTGTCCTGGGCGTCGCTGCATCTCTTCCGGGTGCGCCCCGCCTGGCCTGTCGCGATCATAGGGGCGCTGTTCGTGGCGGCGCTGTTGCGGCCCGCGTACGTGGTCGCGGTCCTGCTCTCCGAAAGCCTCTCCCTGTTCGCCTGGGGCGTTTTCCTGCTGGTCGGGGTCATCGCGTATTCGGCTGCGGCGCTGGTCGCCTCGGCCCGGAGCTGGGCGGTGCGGGCGGCGGTGCCGCTGGTGCTGCTCGCCGTGGTCTATTGGCTCACCTGACGACGACCTTCCTGGGCCGACCTCGAGCAGGCCCGCGACGACCTCGTCACGTGACGGGCACGATCTCGGCGCGGGTCAGGACGCCGTCCTCGATGGTGAGCAGGCCCAGCGTGCCGTGCGGCTGGCGGCGGCGGTCGGTGGGGGAGCCGGGGTTGAAGACGCGCAGGCCGTCCGCGCCCTCCTCGTCGAGCGGGATGTGGGAGTGGCCGAAGACGACCAGGTCGGCCTGCGGGAAGCGGCGCCGCATGCGGGCCAGCCGGCCCTTGGCCGGGCCGCTGTCGTGGATCATGCCGATCCGCAGCCCCTCGAGGGTCACCTCCAGGGTCTCGGGCGCGACCACGTCCGGCCCGTCGTTGTTCCCCTTCACGACGTGAACCGGCGCGAACGCGGCCAGCTCGTCCAGCACGGACGCGACGCAGACGTCACCCGCGTGCAGGATGACGTCCGCGTCCCGCAGGTGCTCGGCGACCCGGGGCGGGCACGAACGCCACCGCCTGGGCGCATGCGTGTCCGACAGCGCGACGACTCTCACACCGTCCCCCTGCCCACTCCCCACCCGCCCGCAACGCCCCTCGGCCCGGTCAGGCGCCGTCCGCGTACAGCTTCTCCAGCCAGGCCTCCCACAGCGGCCCTTCGTCCGCCCCGTCGAACAGCACGTGCGCGGCGATCATGGGTCCGTTGAACCCCTGGAGGAAGCGGTAGAGGGCGTTGTCGGCGCGGATCCCGAGCGTCTGGGAGTTGCGGAAGTACACGACTCCCTCGGCCGGGCCGACCCGCACCCGGTCGCCGGGGGACGGGGGCCCGCCCAGGGCGGCATACAGGGTCTCCCAGGCGCGCGGCCAGTCGTGGACCATCGGCCCGAACGCCGTGACCGGCCGCGCGGTCCGCCCCGCGAAGTGGGAGAGGTATTCGACCAGCGTCGCGAAGAACATCTCCAGGCCGCGCGACATGGCCTCGAACTCGTCCTGCCAGTCGTCCCCAGGCAGGAACCCGCTGGTCACCATGCGCACGAGCGTGCTGCTCCGCCCCCGGCCCTCGACGAGGAACTCGTAGGCGACGAACCGCCCGTCGTCCGCCTTGTCACTGCTGTGGGCGAAGCGCTGGAGCGGTTCGGCGGCGGTCACCGTGGACGGGGGCATCTCGCCGCCGCCGAAAGCGGTGCGTACGACGCCGTCCGCCACGGCGCTGCGCCCCACCAGCCACGCGTCGATGCCCGGACCCGTCGAGATGGCCTCCCACACCTCCTCGGGCGTCGCCTCGACCAGGGCCTCATGGGGCAGTTCGAACGAGTGGCCCAACGCTCAGCGCTCCTTCTTCACGGCGGGATGCACGGCGACGATCAGCCGGTGATCGCGCCCGCCCTCGGCGGATTCGTCGTGATATTTGCTGACCAGCTCCGTCACGCACTGCGCAAGCTCCTCCGCGAAGGCGGCCCGGTCGGCCGCCGACGCGAAGCGCACCTCACCGTCGATGGCGAACGTCGCCACCCGCTTCTGCGCCTTGGCGGCCCCCGTTATCAGCGTGCCGACATCGCGTACGAGCTGCGCGGCCAGCGCCAGCAGCCAGCGCGCCGACAGCCGGTCGGGCGACCTGCCCGGATCGGGCTGGACAGCGGCCAGCGCGGCCGGCGAGATGACGAAGGACGCCGCGGTGGCCTGCATCACGCGCTCGGTGACGTTGCCCTTCCTGCGCTCCTCGACCAGCTCGACCAGGCCGTGCCGTTCCAGTGTGCGCAGATGGTAGTTGACCTTCTGCCTGGCCAGCCCGACCTTGGCCGCCAGCGACGTGGCCGAGCCCGGCTCGACCAGGGCGGCCAGCAGCTTCGACCGCATGGGGTCGAGTGAGGCCTCGGCCGCCGCCGCATCTTCGATCACCGCGACTTCGTGCATGGTGAAACGATGGCACCGACAAAAAAGCTTGTCAAGGCGCGAAGTGTCCCTGGCCCGGAAGGCAGACGTGCGGGGGCAAAACCGGTGGGGCGCCGGGCGGGGGCCGTTCTAAGCTCGCCTCGTGCAGGAACCGGACATCAATGCCATCGCCGCCCGCCTCACCGAGGTTCCCGGCGTGGTGGCCGTCGTGCTCGGCGGCAGCCGGGCACGCGGCACGCACCGCCCCGACTCCGACATCGACCTGGGCCTCTACTACCGGGGCCCGCTCGCCGTGGCCGGCCTGCGGGCGCTGGCGCGCGAGGTGACGGGCGAGCCGACCGAGGTGACCGAGCCGGGCGGCTGGGGGCCGTGGGTGGACGGCGGCGGCTGGCTCACCGTGGAGGGATGGCGGGTGGACTGGATCTACCGCGACCTCGACCGCGTCCGCCGCATCTGGGGCGACTGCCGCGAGGGCCGCTACGAGATCGGCTCCCAGCCTGGACATCCGCTCGGGTTCTACTCCCACGCATACGCCGGCGAGGTCGCCCTGTGCAAGATCCTCTCTGATCCCACCGGCGGGCTGTCGGCGCTGCGGGACGAGGTGTCGAAGGAGTACCCGCCGCCGCTGCGGGAGGCCCTCGTCCGGGGGCTGTGGGAGGCCGACTTCGCCCTGACCATCGCCCGGTACGGCGCCTCCGGCCAGGATCCGGTGTATGCGGCCGGGGCCGTTTTCCGTGCGATCGGCGTCGTCTGCCACGCCCTGCACGCCGCCGACGGCGCCTGGCTGATCAACGAGAAGGGCATGGTCGCCTCGGCCGCCAGGCTCCCGTCCGCGCCCGCCGGCTTCGCGGAACGCGCCCAGGCGCTGCTGGCCGCCGTCGGAAGCACCCAGGAGGAGATCGGGCGCACCATCGACGAGGCCGTGCGCCTGGTGGCGGACGTACGTGCCGCCTGCGGCCGCTGAAACCCCCCGGTCACTCCGTCGCCGGGGGATGGCGGAAGGCCGCCTGCACGCCCGCCTGGAAGCGGGTGTGGGCGCCGAGCCTGCTCGTCAGGTCCGCGATGCGGCGCTCCGCCGTGCGGTGGCTGATGCCGAGCTGGCGGGCGATGGCCTCGTCGGTGAGACCGGCGAGCAGCAGGGCGATCAGCCGCTCGTCGTCCTGGCCGGGCCGGCGGGCGCGGGACGGCGACGACGCGCCGGGCGCCGGCGGCTGCAGGCCCAGGGGCAGGGCTCGCTGCCACAGGCCTTCGAAGAGCCTGCTCAACGCCTGGAGCAGGCCGGACGGGTGGACGATGAGCGCGGCGTCGGCGTCGGGGTCGTCGGGCTGGTGCCGCAGGAGCAGCAGCGCGAACCGGTCGTCCATGAGGTAGAGCTTCATGGGCAGGCTGGGCAGCACCCGGGCCTGCTGGCCCGTCTCGATCATCGTCTCGATCTGGCGCAGCGCCCCGATCCGATCCACGAACGCCCGCTCGTAGATCATGCGTACGGTGACGCCTCGGGCGAGCAGCTCGTGCTGCGCCGCCACGCTGCCCGGCGGGTCGAAGTAGGGCTGCTTGGAGAAGACGCGCAACTGGTGCGACGCCCCGCGCTGGATCTGCGCCTGCCGCTGCTGCACCGCCCGGTGGCCGGTGACGACCTCGACGACGACCGGAGGCGCCTCCTCGGTGACGCGGCGCTGGTAGGCGCGCTCGAGTTCGGCGGCGTGCTCGCGGGCCTGGGCCAGCTGCCGCTCGGCCGTGGCCAGCAGGACGTCGAGTGCGACCTCCGGGGCGACGGCCGCATAACGCGGCGGCTCGTCGGCGGACCTGGTGACCAGTCCCTTGGCCTCCAGCGTCGCGAGCAGCCCGGGCAGGACCTCCGGGCGCAGCCCGGCCGCCGCTCCCAGCGACGCCACCCGGGCCGGAGTCGCCGGCGAGGAGTCGACGAGCAGCTCGTACACCGCCTCCTCGTCCGGTGTGAGCCCGGCCGCACCGAGCGCGTGCCGGGCCCGGCCGCCGGGGCCGTCATGCGGTGGTCGCGTCATCCTGCGAGCTCTTCTCGTCGGTCAGCCATCCGCGCAGGACGGCCTGGTAGCCGGCCTGGAAGCGGGTCTGGGCGTCCAGCTGGATCATCATCGCGCGTACGTGGCGGCGTACCGTGCGGTCGCTCCAGCCGAGGTGGGCCGCGATCGCCTTGTCCGTCTGGCCCGCCACCAGACGGGCGAGCAGGTCCCGCTGCGCGCCGGTCGGGCTCGTGGTCTCCGCCAGCTGCGCGCGTCCGTGGCTGATGTGCAGCGGCACCGCCCGCTCCCAGTACATCTCGAACAGCGCCGTCAGAGCGTCGAGCAGCGTCGAGTCGTGCACGACGAGCGCGGACTCGACCATCTGCAGGTCGTGGCGGAGCGGCACGAGCCCCATGGGACAGTCGCTGAGCACCAGTTTCATGGGTACGTCGCCGACCCGGACCTGCTCGCCGGCGGCGATGTAGCCGGCGATGGCCTGCAGGGTCCCGCGTACCTCGATGGCGCGCCTGTCGTACACGACCCGGTAGTCGACGCCGCGGCTCAGCAGGTCGAACTCCTGGGTGTTGCCGCCCACGACGCCCGCGTACGGCGGTGCGTCGAACATGCGGATCTCCTTGCGAGTGCCGCGCTGGAGCTGTTCGAAGCGGCGCAGCACCGCCTCACGTCCGATGACCACCTCCACCAGCCCGCCGGACTCCTGCGCGGCCGTGGTCCGGTGGTAGCGCGTGGCGAGCTGGCCGACGCGCAGCCGGGCCTCGGCCAGCTCGCGGGCCCGCTCGCGGATCAGCGCGTCCAGCCCCATCTCGGGCGGGACGACGACGAACCGGGGCGGGTCCTCGGGAAGCAGGGCGATCAGCCCGAGCTCCTCGAGCCTGACGGCGACGGCGCCGGTCAGCCCAGGAGGCAGGTGCTGGGCGGCGAGCCGGTCCAGCTCTTCGAGGGTGACGGGGGAGTGCTCCACCAGCGCCTCGTAGAGGTCCTGCTCGGCCGCGGACAGGCCGAGAACGCGCAGCATGCCATCCATGATCGCCCACCACCGCGGGCCCGCGCCGTCCTTTCCCGTCATTGTCGGAAAAAGGACAACACCTCTCCTTTCATGTCACTCGCGGGCGCCGCCCAGGGCGTCGATCGGACGGGAGAGCAGCGCCATTCCCGACGCCAGCACGCTGGTCGCCAGTCCCATGGCGGCGACCCCCGCCAGCACCAGCGGATAGAGCGGCATCGGCAGTCCGGACAGCCACATCGTCCCGGACAGCGCCCCGTTCGCCCCGGCCAGCACGACGCAGGCGATCACCGTGCCCACGACCGCCCCGATCAGCAGCACGATCCCCGTCTCCCAGCCGATCATCCGGACGATCTGGCGGCGGCTCGCCCCGACGGCCCGCAGCAGCGCGAACTCCCTGGCCCTTGCCGCGGTCCCCATGACCAGCGTGTTCACCAGCGACACCGCCGTGAACGACACCAGCACGGCGAGCACCAGGTAGGTCCCGGTGACGTTCCGCGCGATCGACGTCTCGGCGGCTCCCGCGTACTCGTCCCGGTCCAGGACCCGCACGGAGGGCTGCTCCCTCTCGAGGGCGGCCAGCGCGCGATCCAGCTCGCCGAGCTGTCCCGGACGGGCGCGGATCAGGACGGCGGTGTCGAGCTCCTGTGCCGCCCCGGTCCGGGGGAGCACGACATCGGCGAAGCCGAGCGCCCGATCGAAGACGGCGCCCACGCGCATGTCGACGGGGCTGCCGTCGGCCAGCCACCCGTGGAAGCGGGACCCGACGTGCCAGCCGTGCTCGCCGGCGTGGGTGCGGCTGACCGCGACGGTCCCCGCCTCCTTGACTGCGGCGAGCGAGCCCTCGAGGACCCGCAGGTCGAGCACCTTTCCGACGGTGTCGGGGTCCACCAGTTGCGCGGGCAGCGTGTCGGGCGTCCCGAGGACGTACGAGGAGAACGCGGTCGCGCGCGTGGCGGAGACCGTCTCGGCGCCGCTCAGCCGCCGGGCCGCGGCCGCGACGTCGGGAGGCAGGCCCGGACCGTTCCGCGGCACCAGGACCCGGTCCGCGACGACCCGCTCCCTGCCCTGGGCCGCGGTGGTGTCGTTGAGGACGGCGGTCACCAGGAGCGCGTATCCGGCCATGGCCACGCTGATCATGATGGCGGCCGCGCCGGACGAGACCCTGCGGATCGCGGCGGCCGAGTTGGCGTGCGCCAGCCAGCCGGTCGTCCGCGTGACGGCGCTGACCACCGCCCCGGCCGGGCGTTCGAGCAGCCGCGTCAGGACCGGGGACAGCAGTCCGGCCGAGGCCATGAACAGGATGACCACCAGGGCCAGGAAGGCGACGCCGACCTCGCCGCCGAGGTGCTGGGTGAGCGCCAGGAGCGTTCCTCCGCCGGCCAGCGTGAGCAGCGCGAGGATCAGGCGGGGCCAGGTCATGATCCGCCGTGGCATGGCGGCCTCCTGCAGCGCCTCGGCCGGGCGTACCCGGGCCGCCTGCCGTACCGCGGTGAGGGCCGACAGCAGCGTCAGGAACAGCCCGGCGCCGCCACCCGTGATCAGCGGCAGCGCGCCCGTCACCACGACGAACTCCGGAGGCGCGAGTTCGCGTGCGACCAGCACGGCTCGCAGCAGCCGCGCCAGTGGGACGGCCAGCGCGTACCCGGGCAGGGCGGCCAGCAGCGCCACCACGATCGCCTCTCCGGTGATCATGCGCCTGATCTGTCCCGGAGTCGTGCCGATGGCCCGGAGCAGCGCGATCTCGCGGCGGCGTTGCAGGATCGACAGGCCGAAGGTGCCGCCGATGACGAAGACGGCGAGGAAGCCGCCGATCCCGGCCATCGGCCCGAACAGATCCGTCGAGTACTCCAGCTTCTCCGCCGTCTCGGGCGCGCCCGCCCGTGCCCGGTCGGCCCCGGTCAGCACCTGCGTACCGGACCCGCCGGGCAGGTGCCGCAGGCGGTTCGCCAGGTCGGCGGCGGAGACTCCCGGCCGGGCGAGCACTCCGGCGAAGTCGGCCGCGCCCTGCGAGCCGGACAGCCGGGCGGCGGCCCGTTCGGTGAAGAAGAGCGCCGACTGCGAGGGCAGCCCGGCACGCCCTGTGCCCGGCCGGGCGACGCCGCTGACCCGGAAGCGCCGGGTGCCCGCCACGGTGACGACCCGGACCTCGTCCCCCGGGCGCACGGCGGAGCGGCGCGCCAGGTCGGCGTCGAGCACCACCTCGTCGTCCGCGCCCGGGGCCCGCCCGGCGGCCAGCGTGAACGGGGTGAGCCGCGCCGCCGGCCAGCCGTGCCCCCATGACGGCCCGCCACCCGGCCCCGCCAGCGTCGCCCCGTGCCGGTCCACCGCCTGCGCGTCGAACGGCGTGTCGGCGACGACCGCCTCGACACCGGGAACGGCGCGCAGCTCCGTCAGCCGCGCCGCCGTCAGTCTGGACCGCTCCAGCGGCACGTCCTCCACGTCGTCACCGGAGCCGATGTGCAGGTCGGGGTCGGCGCGTACGACGGCGTCCGTGGCCCCGAAGCGGTCCACCGCGGGCGTCGCGCTCACCCCCGACTGGATCATCATGAAACAGGCCGAGATCAGCGCCACCGCCACCAGCACGGAGACGAACGATCCGGCGAACCCGATCTTGCGGGTGCGGACGGTGCTCAGCGTGAGACGCAGCATGCCGTCACCCGCCGAGGCGCGTCAGCCGCGCGGCGACCTGGTCGGCGCCGGGCCGGTCCATGCTGTCGACGATCGAGCCGTCGGCCAGGAAGAGCACCTGGTCGGCGTAGGAGGCGGCGACGGGGTCGTGGGTGACCATCACCAGGGTCTGGCCGAGCGTGTCGACGACCTCTCTGAGCAGGCCGAGGATCTCCCGGCCGGTGGCGATGTCGAGGGCGCCCGTCGGCTCGTCGCCGAACACGACGGCCGGCCGGGTGATCAGCGCGCGGGCGATCGCCACCCGCTGCTGCTGCCCGCCCGACATCTCCGTGGGCCGGTGGCCGATCCGCTGGCTCAGCCCGGTGCGCTTGACCAGGTCCTCCAGCCAGTCCTTGTCGGCGCGGCGCCCCGCCAGCCGCAGCGGCAGCGTGATGTTCTGCCGCGCGGTCAGCGCGGGGATGAGGTTGAACGACTGGAACACGAAACCGATGCGGTCGCGGCGCAGCTTCGTCAGCCGCGACTCGCTCATCGTGGCCAGGTCGGTCTCGCCCAGCAGCACCCGGCCGGAGGTCGGCCGGTCGAGGCCCGCGGCGCACTGCAGCAGGGTGCTCTTGCCCGATCCCGACGGGCCCATGATCGCGGTGAAGGTGCCGGCCCTCAGGCCGACGGACACGCCGCGCAGCGCCGCCACGGCGCTCTTGCCGCGGCCGAAACGCCTGGTCACCTCTATCAGCCTGACGGCCGCCGTGGAGTCGAAGTCTTTCACCCTGAAAGGCTGGCAACGCCCGGACCGGTTGCCCACCGGGCGGTCCCCCAAACCGCTCAGGGTTAACCCTGAAAGCTAGGCTGTGTCCCACTATGCGCGTCGTGCTCGCTGAGGACAGTGTGTTGTTCAGGCAGGGGCTGGCCAGGTTGCTCGGCGACTGCGGCGTGACGGTCAGCGCGGAGGCCGGTGACGCCCCGGCCCTGCTCGCGGCGGTCCGGGCCGACCCGCCCGACGTCGTCATCGTGGACGTACGCATGCCGCCCGGCTTCAACGCCGAGGGGCTGGAGGCGGCCCACCGCATCCGCAGGGAGCACCCGGGGGTGGGCGTGCTGGTGCTGTCGAACCACATCGAGGCGCAGCACGCGATCGCCCTGCTGGGCGAGGACGCCCGCGGGGTCGGCTACCTGCTCAAGGACCGGGTCGCCGACGTCACCGAGCTGACCGACGCGCTCAAGCGGGTGCGCGACGGGGCCACGGTGATCGACCCGGACGTCGTCCAGCGGCTCGTCGGCAGGCGGCGCGTGAACGGACCCGTCGCGCGGCTCAGCGACAGGGAGCGGGAGGTGCTCGCGCTGATGGCCGAGGGCCGCTCCAACCAGGCGATCAGCCGCCGCCTGCACCTGAGCCCCAAGACGGTCGAGACGCACGTGCACAACATCTTCGTCCGGCTGGGGCTGACCGCGACGGAGGACGACCACCGCCGTGTCCTGGCCGTCCTGACCTACCTGCGGGCATGACGGCGGAGGCCCCCCAGGGGTCAGCTCTCCTTGAGCGGGATCTCGGCCGTCACGCGGGTGCCCTGGCCGGGCGGGCTGTGCACGCGCAGGGTGCCGTCGAGCGCCGCCACGCGATCGGCGAGACCGCGCAGGCCCGTCCCCGCCTCCGCCCGCGCGCCGCCGTTCCCGTCGTCCCCGACCTCCAGCAGCAGGATCCCGTCGCGTACGACGGCGCTGATCGTCGCCTTGGACGCGCCGGCGTGCTTGGCCACGTTGGCGAGCGCCTCCGCGGCGGCGAAGTAGGCGGCCTGCTCGGCCTCGGGCGGCAGCCGGCCGTCCGGCGCCTCCTCCACCACGGCCGGGACGGGCGAGCGCTCGGCGAGCGAGCGCAGCGCGGCGGCCAGCCCCGCCTGGGACAGGATGGCCGGGTGGATGCCGCCCGCCAGCTCGCGCAGCTCGGCCAGCGCCGCGCGCAGGCCCGTCACCGCCTCGTCGAGCAGGCCCGCCACCTCGGCGTCGGCGTTGCGGAGCCGGGCGTGCCCGAGCAGCACGGCGAGCCCGGCCAGCCGCTGCTGGGCTCCGTCGTGCAGGTTGCGCTCGATCCGTCGGCGTTCCGCGTCACCGGCGGCGACGATGCGGGCCCTGGACGCGCGGACCTCCGCGAGCTGGGCGGCCAGCTCGGCCCGCATGCGCTCGTTCTCCACGACCAGCCGGGCGATGGCCGCCGCCGACCGCACCGGCTCAGGATCGAGGTCCAGCGCGGGGTCATAGAGCAGCACGGCCGCCGGCTCCCCGTCGATCTCCAGGTACGCGGCGGACCGCGTGCCCGGCACGGTGAGCGGGTCGCCCGCCGTGCCCGCGTACCCGTCGCCCGTGCGGTAGCCGAGCCGCAGCGTCGGGTCGCGCAGCACGCCGGCGAGCGTGGCCTCCAGGGCGCCCGGTGACGGGCCGAGCCGGTCGGCGAGCCGCGCCACCGCCGCCTGGTCCAGCCGGGCGCGGACCAGCCCCGCCAGCACCCCCAGCGGCCAGAGCACCAGCGTGACGAGTTGCAGCCCGTGCAGGACGGCCTGGAGATCGGAGTCGGCGGCGTCCGGCCACAGGTAGACGGCCTGCCGCGTCCAGGTGGCGAGCAGCATCAGCCCGCCGGCCAGCGCGACGGGGGCGAACGTGTGGCGGCGCGGCGCGGGCAGCCGGACCAGCCAGCGCCAGGCGAGCATCGCCGTCAGCGCGAGCCCGAACAGCCACAGGAACACGGCGAGGGCGGCGATCAGCGGCCGTGACAGGCTCTCGCCGACGGGCACCAGCGGCAGGCAGGTGCAGCTGCCGTCGCCCAGCCGTCCGAACCGCAGCCAGACGGCCAGCGCCTGCGCCATGCCGAGGTACAGGACGAGCACCGTGGCCCGTTGCCCGCGCCCGACGGCCCTGCCTTCCGGCATGACCAGCACGACGTGCGCGAGCATCGTCAGCGCCAGCCACCCGATGACGTTTCCCGCCAGTACGGACCAGCGCTCGTCGAGGTAGTTGACCCCCGAGAGCAGCAGGCAGAGCCCGGCTCCGGTCATCAGCCCGCCGGAGCGGCCGGCGGGCTGCCTGGCCCTGACGACGAGGCCGACGGCGACGAACGACCAGCCGCCCGCCAGGCCCAGCGCGAGCAGGAGCAGCTGGGGGAGCGACGGCGGCCCGGGGTGGCTCAGGCCGAAGAAGAGGTCACCGGCTGTCGCGAGCAGGGCCAGGGCGAGGACGGCGGTCTGGAAGATCCACTCACTTTAGCGGCCGCGTCGCGCCCTCCGGCACGCGAGCCGGGCCGGGGCGGGTGTCCTGGTTTAACCTGGGTCGATGCGACTTGGCGTGAACGTCCCGAACTTCGGCCCCGGCACCGATCCCGACGTGCTGCGGCGGTGGGCGCAGACGGTCGAAGGGCTCGGGTTCGACCTGCTCATGGTCTCCGACCACGTGGTGATCACTCCCGACGTGGCCGAGCAGTATCCGGCGCCGTTCTACGAGCCGTTCACGACGCTCTCCTGGCTGGCCGGCATCACCTCGGGGATCGGCCTCGGCACCACCGTGATCCTCGTGCCGTACCGTCATCCGCTCCTCGTGGCCCGCATGGCGGCCAACCTCAACGATCTCAGCGGCGGGCGGCTGGTGCTCGGCGTGGGGGTCGGATGGGCGCGGCAGGAGTTCGAGGCGCTCGGGGCGGCGTACGAGCGGCGCGGCAAGGTGACCGACGAGTACCTCGCCGCCATCCGCACCGCCTGGGCCGACGAGCGCGACTACCGCTCCGGCGGCGTGCCGATCTGGGTGGGCGGCGGCAGCGAGGCGGCCCTGCGCAGGGCCGTGCGGTACGGCGACGCGTGGCACCCCCTGCGCAGCAGCGTTTCCTGGCTGCGCGAGACGTGGTCGCGCGTGCAGGACATCGCCGCCGAGCAGGGCCGACCGGCGCCCGCCCTGGCGCCCAGGATCCTGCTGCGGATCACGGACTCGCCGCTGGAGGAGCGGCGCGCGGGGGAGGGCACGATCGACCAGGTGATGGCGGACCTGGAGGCGCTGCGGCTGCTCGGCGCGGAGACCGTCGTCCTCGACCCCTTCCACCAGGACCCGGAGGAGACGCTGCACCCGGAGGCGGCCTGGGAGATGCTGGCCGCGGTGGCCGCCCGCCGTCCCCGGACGGCCCCTCAGACCGGGCCGGCGGCCTCGCCGCGACGTTCGTGAACGCCACCGGTGGGATGTTCGCGAGCTGACCGCCGCGCCGCCAGCTCCTCCAGGTCGCCGACGAACCAGATGTGGGCACCCCGGTTCGACTCGAGCACCCAGTCGCGCAGCGCGGAGCTGGCGGCGGTGAAGCGGGAGACGTCCCCCACGATGGCCAGGCCGACGCGGTAGTTGACGAACTTCTGCGCGAACTCGCCCGCCACGCCGGTGCGCAGCGCGAAGAAGTCGTCGTGGAGCCGCTCGGCCGGGACGGCCACCCAGGTGGCGCCCCTGCCGAAGGCCTCGCCGAGGAGGTCGAGCGCGTCGCTGCTCTCGCGCAGCGGCTCGCCGTGCGGCTCGCAGACGTACACACTGTCGTCAAGCATCCTGCAACTCCCATGATCCCGATGTGCCGGGGCGTCAATCGCGGACCAGCGCGTCCACGATGCGCAGGACCTGGGCGCTCTCCTCCAGCCCGCCCAGCACGATGACCTTCAGGTGAGCGCGCTCCTCGTCGTAGGCGAACTCCACGCGCAGGCCGTGCGGGCGGCCCGCCAGTGAGGCCAGGACCATCGTGCTGACCCGGTCCATGTCTGGCCTGGTGATGCCGTCGATCTGCACGATGCTGGACACCTCGGCGCGGCGGGGCGCCGCGGGAGCGCCGACCGGCAGCCCCGCGAACGCCGCGAGGTCGTCCTTGGCGATCCGGTACCGCTTGCCGACGCGCACGGCGGGCAGTCGCCCGTCCCGTACGTAGTTGCGGACGGTCTTGACGTGCAGCCCCAGCAGTGCCGCGGCCTGTTCGACGGTGTATTGCTCCATATCGCTCTCTATAATGGCATATCAAGGGAGTGAAGCACCCGTATAGGGAATATGATCAGGGACTGACCGCCAGGGAGAGGAACGAGGCGAACAGCACCAGGTGCACCCCGCTCTGGAGCAGGGTCGCCCGCCCCGGCACCACCGTGAGCGTGGAGACCACGACCGTCAGGGCGAGCAGCACCATGTGCGTGCCGCCGAGGCCGAGCAGCAGCGGCCCGTCCAGCCAGATCGACGCCACCGCGATGGCCGGGATGGTCAGCCCGATGCTGACCATCGCCGACCCGAGCGCCAGGTTGAGGCTGATCTGCACCTGGTCGCGCCTGGCCGCGCGGATGGCGGCGATGGTCTCGGGCAGCAGCACCAGCAGCGCGATGACCACGCCCACCACGGCCTGCGGCAGCCCGGCCGCCGACACGGCCGTCTCGATCACGGGCGGCTCCACCTTCGCCAGGCCGACCACGGACACCAGCGCGACCAGCAACATCCCGAGGCTGGTCAGCGCGGTGCGCCCCGAGGGCCGAGGGGCGTGCTCCTCCTCGGCGGGCGGCCGGCCCTCCGCCTGGACGGGCAGGAAGTAGTCACGATGGCGTACGGTCTGCGTCAGCACGAACAGCCCGTACAGCGCGAGGGACACCACCGCCGCGAACCCGAGCTGCGCGGGTGAGAAGGCCGGCCCCTGCGCGCTCGTCGTGAACGTGGGCAGCACCAGGCTCAGCGTGCTCAGCGTGGCCACGGTGGCCAGCGCCGTGCCGGTGCCCTCCGCGTTGAACGCCGCGATCCGACGTTTGAGCGTGACGGTGAGCAGCGACAGCCCGACGATCCCGTTGCAGGTGATCATCACCGCCGCGAACACGGTGTCGCGCGCCAGCGCCCCCGTCTGCGCGCCACCGGAGATCATGAGGCTGACGATGAGCGCCACCTCGATCACCGTCACGGCCACGGCCAGCACCAACGACCCGAACGGCTCGCCGACGCGGTGGGCGATGACCTCCGCGTGATGTACGGCGGCCAGCACGGCCCCGGCCAGCAGCAGAGCCACGAGGATCACCAGGACGACCGGCAGCTCGCGCGATCCGTGACGTCGTGATGGCCAGGGACAGCGCAAAGCCCGGCCTCCGAGAAGGCCGGGCCGCGTCTTCGGAGACGAAGAGCCTCGGTCAGGCGTGCGCCCCCACAGGCATGTGTGAGGGTTCGCGCTCGCCCATGCGCATGCGCTGCTCCTCCGACATCGTCTCCTGGCGCGTCTCCTCCATCTGGAGCGCGGTGCCGAGCGCGAAGAAGGTGGGCGCCCACTGCCCGATGAAGATGCCCCAGCGGTCGGCCCGGTCGATGCCGGCGCGCTCGTACCTCAGCGAGGTGGCCCAGCTCGCGACCGACAACCCGATCGAGGCCAGCCCTGCCGCGTACATCGTCGTGGACCGTATTCCCATCTTGTGAAGCATTCGAATCATCGGATTCCCCCTAAATCGCTGTCTCGACGGGGCTACCCGGTGGTCGAGCACAGCACGCGACTGCTCGGTCGATGAAAGCCTCAACGGCGGCAAAACCTTGGTCCGTTCCGTTGCGGCACAGTGGCGGCTCCCGTGTCGCCATCGATCCGTTCCATACCGTGACGTCTGAGCGCGGGAGCGGCGGAAACGAGAAGGGTTCAACCATGCCCAAATACCTCATTCAATCGACCTACACTGCGGACGGCGCCAAGGGGGTGCTCCGGGAAGGAGGCACCGGACGCCGTCAGGCGGTGGAGCGCATGGCGGCGAGTGTCGGTGGCCGGGTCGAGCAGATGTACTTCGCGTTCGGCGAGAACGACGTGTACGTCATCGTCGACATGCCGGACAACGTGGCTTCGGCCGCCGTGGGGCTGAACGTGTCGGCGTCCGGCGGGGTGCTGATGAAGACGGTTGTCCTGATGACGCCGGAGGAGATCGACGAGGCCGCCAGGAAGGACGTGGAGTACCGGTCTCCGGGCGCCTGACAGAGGGCCGTACGCGCTCAGCCTGCTGATCCGTCCGCTTCCGTCGGCTTCCGTTCAGTTGAGGAAGTCGGTCGGGACGGGAGCGAGCACCTTCGGCGGGACGTCGGACCGCGAACGTGTCGCTGTCGCCGCTCTCGCCCCGGCCGCGCCTGTCCACCCCACCGACGAACGGGACCGCTCCCGACAGACACCTGTTTCTCCGAATCTAAAGGCCCGCGGCTCGTACGGCGGCGAGATACGCGTGGATGGCGTCGCGGTTGCGGGACAGGCAGTCGATGCGCTGCTGGATGCGGCTCGCCTCGGCCTCGAGGAGTTCGGCCAGCTCGGGAGTGAGACACTGCGGGTGCAGGTGGATCTCGTCGGGCCTGTTCAGGAACGGGAGGATCCGGCGGATGATCTCCGTGGTGAGGCCGGAGTCGAGCAGCCCGCGGATCTGCTGGACCCGGTACACGGCCGACTCGGGATACCGGCGGTAGCCGTTGCCGGCCCGGTCGGGGTGCAGGAGGTCCTGCTCCTCGTAGTAGCGGAGCATGCGGGTGGGCACGCCCGTGAGGCGCGACAGTTCGCCGATCTTCATGGCGGGCCTCCCGGCTTGCCTTCACATTGATGTGAAGGTTTCAGCATAGGCGGCATGTCTGGTGCGACGATCGCCGACGCGGTCCGCGTGGTGCGGATGCCGTGGTCGGGGCTGCTGGCGCTGTTCTCGGCGGCGTTCACGGCGGTGATGACCGAGCTGCTTCCCGCCGGGCTGCTGCCGCCGATGGCGCGGGCGCTGGAGGTGCCCGAGGGGCGGGCCGGGTTCCTGGTGACGGCGTACGCGGTGGCGTCCACCCTGTCGGCGATCCCGGTGACGGCGCTGCTGCGCGGGCTGCCGCGGCGGCCGGTGCTGGTTTCGGCGCTGACGGGGTTCGCCCTGTTCAACGCGGTGACCGGGCTCTCGTCGTCGTACGCGGTGACGTTCGGGGCGCGGGTGCTGGCCGGGGTCATGGGCGGGATCCTGTGGGCGATGCTGGTCGGCTACGCGGCGCGGATGGTGCCGGCCGAGCGGCGCGGGCGGGCGATCGCGATCGTCTCGGCGGGGATCACGGTGGCGCTGTGCGCGGGGATCCCGGCCGGTGCGGCCCTGGCCTCGGCCTTCGGGTGGCGTGCGGCCTTCCTGGGCCTGGCCGTCGTCGCGCTCGTGCTGGTGGGATGGGTGCTGTGGAAGGTGCCGGGCTTTCCCGGCGAGGCGGCCGCCGCGCGGGTGCCGCTGCGACGGGTGGCGGTCCTTCCCGGGGTCCGTACGGTCCTCGGGGTGACGGTGCTGGTGCTGGTGGGACATCAGGCGATGTACACGTACCTGGCGCCGTTCGTGGCCTTCGCCGGGTTCGGGGAGACCAGCCTCGTGCTGCTCGTGTTCGGGGTCGGGACGGTGGCGGGGATCTGGGTCACCGGCGCCGTGATCGACCGGTTCCCGCGGGTGGCGCTCGTGGCCGTGCTGGGCGTGGTGGCGGGGGCCATGACCGTGCTGGCCCTCCTCGGAGGGCGGGACTGGGCGCTGCTCGGGGCGGTCGGGCTGTGGGGGGCGGCCTTCGGCGGGGTGCCCACGTTGCTGCAGACGGCTCTGGTGGACGCCACGGGCGCGGGGAACGCGGACGTGGCCACGTCCATGCAGACCACCGTGTACAACGCGGGCATCGCGGCCGGGTCGCTGGCCGGCGGGGTGGTGCTGGAGGGCGCGGGGGCGGGCGCGCTGCCGTGGACCTCGCTGCCGCTGGTGGTCGCGGCCCTCGCGATCGTGGTGGCGGCGCGCCGCCACGCCTTCCCCGCCCGCCGCTCCTAGGTCGCTGGTGTTAAGCGGTCGATCCCGGCCGGTTGAATCTCGATCGCGATCTGCTGAGCCGGGCCTGTGATCGAGCTTGGGTGGCCCGGCCTTTGCGGGGTTCGGGTCAGCCCTGCTCTGCCGAGTTATCCACAGGGGTTCCGAAGGGTGTCCGCTGGCCTTCCGTAACCGTGGCGTGCGGTTGTTCTCCCTGGTCAGGCCATTGTCGCTGCCCATCGCCCGGTTGAGGTGGAAGTAACGCCGAGCACCGCCAGGCGTGCCAGGTTGACAGCGGCGGCCAGCAAAGAAAAGTCCGCGTCGACTTTGGTGGTGCCGCGCATGCGGGCGCGGCGTCCGCCATGCCGTCGCCGCATCAGATGCGCGATCTTGCGTTCGACCTTGGGCCGGGTGGCGCGGTATCGGGCCAGCCAGCCGGGATCGGCACTGTTGGCCCGGCCCCGGGCCAAGTGTGCCTCGTGCGGGCTGAGGTTGATGTCGCGGCCGTCCTTGGCGGTGGTGCACCGCTCCCGGAGCGGGCATCCCGCGCATGCGGAGCCGAAGGCCGCCACGCCACTGCCATTGCGATGCCAGCGGATCTCCTTGACGATCTGGTTCGGGCAGATCACCCGCCCGGCCTCCAGATCGACGGTGAAGGCATCCTTGGTGAAGCGACCTCCGGGCGCGCTGGAGGGCTGCGTCTTGACCATCGCCTCGATTTGCGCCCGGTCGAGCTTGGCAAGCATCGGCCCGGTGCCGTAGGCGGCATCACCATAAACCTCGGCCTGCTCGGCCTGCTCGGCCTGCTCGGCCTGCTCGGCCTGCTCGGCCTGCTCGGCGTGCTCGGCCTGCTCGGCGTGCTCGGCCTGCTCGGACAGGAGGTCAGCCAGGAGTTCGGCGGCCGGTTCGGCATCGCCCACGTTGCCTGCCGTCACCCGGGTGGCAGTGATGATCTCGCTGTCGGGGTCTTCGGCGATGTGGCCTTTGTATCCGTCGAACGAGCGCTCCACCGTCTTGCGGCCGTGTCGCGCCTCGGCATCGACGGTGGAGATGACACGGTCCTTGGCCACCTTGCGGGCGATCCGAAACACCCCGTCCTCGCCGTGCTGCAGGTCCTGGCCGAGCACGGTGGCCAGCAATCGTGCCGCCTGATCGACCTCCTCAGCCACCTTCCGTCCGTCCAGCACGGCTAGCAGCGCGAACCCATCGCGGGCCCGCGAGTCGATCAGCGCCTCCCGCTCCGCTTGTTCGGTCCAGTCGATGACCGGCTTACCGAGATCGGTGTAGGCGTCCCCGCTGGAGATCACCGCCCGCAGCGCGACCCGCAACTCCCGGTCGGAGGCGCGCAGCACGCCCCGGATCGCCGAGCGGATCAGCGTGATGGTGTCCTGGGTGGCCACCGCGTCATAGATCGGTGCCGAGTCCAGCACCCGCTTGCGGCCGATCAGCCCGGCCCGGGCGGCCACCTCCACGGTCCGCTCGAAGATCCGGTCTGGCTGGTCGGAGGCGGCCAGCCGGGCCCGCATGTCCACCAGCACGGTGTGCACGAACCCTGGATGGTCGAAGTCCAGCCCGCCGGCGGCGTACTTCCACCGCACATCGAAGGCGAACCGATCCACCGCCTCGCGATCCGACAGCCCCTCCAGCCGCTGCAGCACCATCACCACCGCCACGATCATCGGCGGCACCGACCGGCGCCCATCCTCAGCGAACAGGTCGGCGAACATCTCGTCCGGAAACAGATTCCGGCACTCACGGTGCAGCACCGTGTAGATCGAGTTCGGCGCCAGCCGACCCTCGACAAAACTCACCGTGGAGGACAGCAACCCCGGCTGCATCGGAGTCTGGCCCACTGCCATCGCTCGGTCTCTCCCCGCTCCCGGTGACCAACACCGATCACCATGGCACAACAGGCGAGACCGACGCGAGATAGATCAAAAAACACCAGTCACCTAGAAGCCGTGCCTGGCCAGGGGCCCGACGAGCTCGCGCTCCTCGTACGACAGGTGGGACAGCAGGCTGTCGGTGAGCAGGTCCACCGCGGTACGCAGGTCGTCGAGGCCGGCCGGGTCGCCGACGAAGGCGACGAGGGCGCGGTCCACCCGTTCGAGGATCTTGTGGATGGCGTGGTGCTCTTCCTCGAGGCGGTCGATCACGGGGGTGAGAGCGGGCTCGGCGCGGCGCAGCGTGGGGAAGACCATGGCGTCCTCGGCGGAGTGGTGCATGGTGACGAGGCGGCAGTAGGACTCGCAGTAGGCGCCGAGCGTCCAGTTGTTCTGGCGCATGGTCATCGTGGAGATGTGGGAGCGGGCGGCACCCGCGTCGATCGTGCCCGCGGCGACCTGATCGACGAGGTCGCGGAGCTGGGCGAGCTCGCCGCGCAGGTGATCGTGCACGTCGATGAGGTGCTGGGCGTTGGCCTGCTCCGCGGGCGTGTAGCGCCTCCCGGGGTCGGAGCGCGGGGCGGTGGGGCGGGCGGCCTCGTCCCACACGCGGATGTCGGTGAGCCGTACGCCGTCGTCCGGGGTCGGGGTGGCGGGCAACGGGGCGTCGTCCTGCGGGGTGTCTCCCGAGCCGGTGTCCTGACGGGCCTGGTCGCGTTCTGCGGCGGCGGGCTCGCGTACGGCCCGGTCGCGTTCCGTGGTGACGGGCTCGCGTACGGCCCGGTCGCGTTCCGCCGCGACGAGCTCGCGTACGGCCGGGGCGGTCTCCTGGGCGAAGCGCTGGATCTGGCGAGGGTCGCCGGCCACGATGTTGAAGACGCTGATCCCGTACGTGAGGGCCAGCTCGGCGAGCTGGTCCGCGGGAAGCTCCTCGCCGAGGTTGAGCAGCCGGCGGATGTCGCGGGGCGAGCGGCCCGCCTCGGCGGCGGCCTCGTCGATGACGGCGTTGCCCTCACCGAGCTCGCCGACCGAGCGGAGGTAGGGCAGGGACGGGAGCCACCCGTCGGCCAGGCGGCCCGTCACGCGGAGCATGCGGGGCTTGTACGCGCCCAGCCAGATGCCGATGTCGTGGGCCGGACGGGGGCCGCGCGGGGCGGAGACCTGATAGTGCTCGCCGCTGTGGCCGATGTCGCCGGCGGCGTCGGTGTCCCAGGCGGCGCGGATGATCGCGATGCCCTCCTCAAGCGCGTCCACAGCCTGGCCAGGCGTGAGACGCGGGCCGCCCATGGAGGAGATCGCGTCCCTGAACCCGCCACTGCCGAGCGCGAGCTCGAACCGGCCACGGCTGAGGAGGTCGAGACTGGCCGCGGCCTGCGCCAGCATGGCGGGCGGCCGCAGTGGCAGCGGATGCACGTTGGCCGCCAGCCGGATCCGCTCGGTGGCGGCGGCGACGTAGCTGAGCAGCGTCCAGGTGTCGAGGAAAGCGGGCTGGTACGGGTGGTCCTGGAAGCTGACGAGGTCGAACCCGGCGCGCTCGGCGAGCTGGGAGAGGGCTACGACGGTGTCCGCCTGCTGGGCGGAGGGCACGATGTTCGCCCCGAAGAGCAGGTCGTGGCCGTAGTCGGGCATGGGGGCTCCTTGGCCGGGCCTTTGGTTGGTTGTACGAACAGTTGAGAGCGATAACGAAATTAGTTCGTACTGTGAACCATTGTCAAGTAGACTCGGTGCCGTGGTGACGACGAAGGAGCCGGCCCTGCGGTTCACCGAAGCGCTCGTACGGCTGGCGCATCTGGTGCAGCAGGTGTTCGGGGAGGTCAGCAGGGAGCACGACCTGACGCCCCAGCAGGCGCAGCTGCTGTGCCTGCTCATCGACGGGCCCGTGGGGATGACCGAGCTGACACGCGCGCTGCACCTGGAGAAGTCGAGCCTGACCGGGCTCGTGGACCGGGCCGAGAAACGGGGGCTGGTGGTCCGCACCCGCGACTCCCGTGACCGGCGGGCCTGCCTGATCGAGCTGAGCACGGAGGGGACCCGGATCGGCGTGCTGGCCCACGAGGGGGTCGCGCGGCAGCTGGACGCGTTGACGAGGGAGCTGCCGGAGGAGCACAGGGAGCTGCTGACGTCGGCCATCGGCGGCCTCCTGGCCGAGCACACCATCCGGACGGGACGCGCCCAGCAGGCCACCGCGCCCGTCATCACCCGGTGAAGACGTCCGCCAGGAACGCCGTCAGGGCCGCCGTCACCTCCTTCGGGCGCTCGAGTGGCGGCAGGTGACCAGTCTCGGGGAGGTCGAGGCGCCGGGCGCCGGGGATGCCCTTCGCCAGCAGGCCGGAGACCTCCTGGATGCCGGGCACGTTCGACAGGCCGTTGATCACCAGCGTGGGGGCGCTGATCTCGTGCAGGCGGGTGGCGGGGTGAGGAAGCGTTCCGTGGATCGGGGGCCGGTCCACGAGCGTTCGAACACCAGATGGCACATCTCCACCGCGGCCTCCCACACCTCGTCGACCCGGGAGGGGGCGGCCAGCGCGGCCTCGGTCGCGTATGCGCCGCCCATCGAGCTGCCGGCCGCCCGCGGGCGCCGCGGGACCGGCCTCCTCGTACACGACCTTGACGTTGTCGACGATCAGCACACCAAGGACGCTACTGCGGCGAGGGGCCGGGGAACGCGGCTGTTCGCCGGGGGCGCAGCCGCTCTCGGCCAGGGCGCGGCGTGGCCGATAATGGCTTGGGCCGGTGGCGACGGCACCACTCTGGCGTCCCGTCCGCCCCGCTCAAGGAATCCGCTGAGGTCTGTACATGCTCCTGCCCGATGAACTCAGAGCCGCACTGGACAACGCCGTGTCCGGCTACTCGCCGCAAGACCTGTCCGACTCCGTCGCGCGCCTCACCCAGAGCTACCGTACGGGCACGGGAGGAGGCACCCATATCAGGTCGCGGGCCGACGTCGCCGCGTACGCCGCCTACCGGATGCCCGCCACGTACGCCGCCGCCGCCACGGCCATGCGTCAGGCCGCCACCTTGACCCCGGGCTTCCGGCCCAGGACGCACCTCGACGTGGGCGGCGGCACCGGGGCGGCGATCTGGGCGGCGGACCGGACGTGGGGCTCCCTCGAGCAGATCACCGTCATCGAACACGACCCGCACATCATCGACCTGGGCAAACGCCTCGCCCGGACGTCCGGGTCGCTCCGCGGCGTCACCTGGCGGCAGGCGTCGGTCCGCCCCGGCCTCGACCGGCCCCCGGCCGACCTGGTGACCATGTCGTACGCGCTGGGCGAGCTGCCCGAGGCGCAGCGCCGGGAGATCGTCGGCTGGCTGGCCGCCGACGCCGCCATGGTGATCGTCGTCGAGCCCGGCACCCCCGCGGGCTACGCCACCGTCGCCGAGGCCAGGGAGGTCCTGGCCGCCCGCGGCCTGACCATCGTGGCCCCCTGCCCCCACGACGGCCCCTGCCCGATCGTGCCGGGACGCGACTGGTGCCACTTCTCCGTCCGGCTCCCGAGGAGCTCCCTGCACCGGCGGATCAAGGCGGGCACGCTCAGCTTCGAGGACGAGAAGTTCTCGTACGTGGCCGCCACGACGGTCCCGGCGGAGCGGGCCGAGGCCCGGATCCTGCGCCACCCGGTCAAGCGCAAGGGCGTGGTGTCCCTGCGCCTGTGCACGGGCGACGACGAGGTCAGCGACGTGATCGTGTCCAAGCGGCAGGGCGACCTCTACCGCGCCGCGCGGGACGCCGACTGGGGCGACGCCTGGCCGCGTACGGAATGAGACGCCGGTCACATTCGCGCCCAGCCTGTCACACTCGCCGGGGCGCGAGGGCTCTCACCAGGTAGACGGCCGTGACCCCTCCAGGAGGACACCGCGATGCCAGAGGCCACCCAGGTCTTCGTCGACCACCGAGAGCTGTTGTTCTCCGTTGTCTACAACATGCTGGGCAGCGTCGCCGACACCGAGGACGTGCTGCAGGAGACGTGGCTGGCCTGGGCGCCGCGCAGCGAGTCGGGCGAGGAGATCGCCAACCCGCGCGCCTACCTCGTACGCATCGCGATCAACCGGGCGCTGGCCCGCCAGGAGAGCATCGACCGCCGCCGCGAGCAGTACGTCGGCCCGTGGCTGCCCGAGCCCGTCGCCACCGGCGACCAGGAGGACGCCTCAGGCGAGGCCCTGCGCGCCGAGTCGGTGTCGATGGCGCTGCTCGTGGTGCTCCAGTCGCTCAGCCCGACGGAACGCGTGGTGTTCCTGCTGCACGAGGTCTTCGGCTACGCGCACACGGAGATCGCCGAGATTCTCGACCGTACCTCGGCGTCCGTGCGCCAGCTCGCCCACCGCGCCCGCGAGCACGTCCACGCCCGCCGGCCCCGCTACGACGTGGACCCGGGGCTGCGGCGCAGGGCCACCGAGAAGTTCCTGGCGGCCGTGTTCGGCGGCGACCTGACGGGCCTGCTGCGGCTGCTGGCACCGGACGTGACCCTCTGGTCGGACGGCGGCGGCAAGGCGCCGCAGCCCGGCCTGCGCCCCGTCCACGGCCGCGACAAGGTGGCCAGGCTGCTCACCTCGGGCTTCGACCGCGTGCCCGCCGGTCTTGACGTCCACCACCGCGAGGTGAACGGCGACCCGTCCGCCGTGGTGTTCGACGGCGACGCGCCGTTCGGCATGATGGTGCTCGACCTCACCCCGGACGGCGAGCAGGTGAACGGGATCTACATCATCACCAACCCCGACAAGCTCACCCACCTCGGCCCGGCACATCGGGAAGGAGGGGCCTCCGGCCCCGCGGGTGCGCCATCCTTGGATCATGTGGACGACTGACCTCCTTCATTCCCTCTACGCCCGGCGCCTGCGCCGCCAGGCCACGGCCGGGCCGCTGCCCCGCCACGTCGGCCTGATCATGGACGGCAACCGGCGCTGGGCCAAGCAGCAGGGCCTGCCCAGCCCGAGCATCGGCCACAAGTACGGCGCCGAGCACATCGAGCACGTCCTGTCGTGGTGCGAGGGCCTGGGCATCCAGCACGTGACCGTGTTCCTGTGCTCGACGGAGAACCTCGAGCGCCGCGGCGGCGAGGAGGTCGCCTACCTGCTGCGGGTGATCGAACAGATGGTCACCGACCGGTTCGACCGCCCCGACGCCCGCTGGCGCGTCCACGTCGCGGGCCTGCTCGACATGCTGCCCGACACCACCGCCCGCGCACTCAAGAGCGCCGTCGAGGCGACCCGCACGTGCGAGACCGGTTTCCACCTCACGCTGGCCATCGGGTACGGCGGCCGCCAGGAGGTCATCGACGCCCTGCGCGAGCTGCTGTACGAGCGGGCCGAGGCCGGGCAGTCCATGGTGGAGCTGGCCTCGACCCTGAGCGTGGACGACATCGCCCCCCACCTGTACACCGCCGGTCAGCCCGACCCCGACCTCGTCATCCGCACCAGCGGCGAGCAGCGGCTGTCCAACTTCCTGCTCTGGCAGTCCGCCTACTCCGAGCTGTACTTCTGCGAGGCGTACTGGCCCGCCTTCCGCGAGATCGACTTCCTGCGCGCGCTGCGCAGCTTCGCCGCCCGCCAGCGGCGGTTCGGGGGCTGAGGTGCTGGAGCTCTTCGACCGGCAGATGCGCCGGGAGGCCCGCCCCGACGGGCCCGACCCCCGAGGGCGTGCGGCTGGTCCCGGTGACCGGCTCTGACGACGTGGAGCTGGTGGCCGAGGTGCATGAGCAGGCCTTCGGCGCGACCCGCGAGCGCATCAGGGAGCGCCTGCTCGACCAGCTCGCCGCCGGCGACGTCGTCGCCGTCCTCGCCATGGCCGGCGACGTGCCGGTCAGCGCGGCCCGCATGGACCTGCACCCGGGCGCCCGGTTCGCCAGCCGCTGGGGCGGCGGGACCGTACCGGAATGGCGGGGGAGGGGCGTCTACCGCGCACTCGTCGCCTACCGGGCCCGCGAGGCGGCCGCGCGCGGATACGATCATCTGCAGGTGGACGCCTCCAGCCAGAGCCGTCCCATCCTGCTGCGGCTGGGGTTCGAGGCGCTCACCACGACGACGCCGTACGTCCACGACTGAGTACCCTTGACGTGGCCCTACCTGACGCGAACGGAGAGCAGCACGTTGCCCGGAACCCACCCCCGCGAGCTCGGCCTGCTGGCCGACTGCGAGAGCTGCTTCGGGCTGTGCTGCGTCGCGCTGCCGTTCGCGGCGTCGGCCGACTTCGCCGCCGACAAGGACGCCGGGCAGCCCTGCCGCAACCTGCGCGACGACTTCCGCTGTTCCATCCACGCGCAGCTCAGGGAGCGCGGCTATCCGGGCTGCACCGTCTTCGACTGCTTCGGCGCGGGGCAGAAGGTCTCCCAGGTCACCTTCGGCGGCTCGAGCTGGCGGGCGGCCCCGGGCACGGCCAAGCAGATGTACGCCGTGTTCCCCGTCATGCGGCAGCTGCACGAGCTGCTGTGGTACCTGGCCGAGGCGCTGTCGTTGGAGGCTGCCCGGGAGGTCCACGCCGAGCTGGCCCAGGCGCTCGCCGAGACCGAGCGGCTCACCCGGGAGAGCGCCGACGTGCTGGAGAAACTGGACGTCGCGGCACACCGGGCCGAGGTCAACACCCTGTTGCTGCGTGCCAGTGAGCTGGCCAGGGCCGGGCGCAAGGGGAAGGACCGCAGGGGAGCCGACCTGATCGGGGCCCGGCTGGCGGGCGCCGACCTGCGGGCGGCCAATCTGCGCGGGGCCTATCTGATCGGCGCCGACCTCCGGGGCGCCGATCTGCGCGAGGCCGACCTGATCGGGGCCGATCTGCGCGGTGCCGACCTGGCGGGAGCCGACCTCACCGGCAGTATCTTCCTCACCCAGGCCCAGCTCAACGCCGCCAAGGGCGACGCCGCCACCCGCCTTCCCGCCACTCTCACCCGCCCAGGCCACTGGCCCGCCACCCGCTACGAGGGCGCGTCCCGGGGTGCGGGCTCCGGGCGGAGTGCGGGCTCGGCTCGAGGCGTCGGTTCGGAACCCGGCGCGGGTCGGGGGCGCGGCGCCGGGTCCGGCCGGCGCCGTCGCCGCTGACGTCCGCGTCACCGGCTCCGCCCGAGGGCTCTCGCCGCCGGCCCCGCCGCGCGCGCCCGCGCGGGTGACGCCTCGAACGTCGATGACGTGGCCGCGCTGAGCGCCGGCCAGGACCTTGTCGTCGGCGCCACCCGGCCCGCGCCCGGCTACGAGGACGACCTGGTCACGACCGCCAAGGCGCTGCCGGGCCGAGCCGGTCGCGGACTGGGCCTACCTGAGCCCGTCCGCGCCGCTCGAGCCGGGGAGCGGACCGGCCGCTACCGGCTCGGGGGCGACGAGCTGCCGATCGCGCGCCGTCTCAGACGGTGACGGGCAGCGACGTCAGGCGCCAGGTGCCAGGGTCGGGTGTGTACCGGAGCTCGCCGGCGAGCGCCAGATCGGGGAAGCGGCGCAGCAGGGCGCCGATCGCGATACCGGTCTGCGCGCGAGCCAGCGACGCGCCGACACAGAAGTGCGGTCCGTGCGCGAACCCGAGATGCGGTGACGGCTCCCGCCGGATGTCGAGCCGGTCCGCCTCGTCGAAGGCGCGGGGGTCGCGGTTGGCGGAGGCGATCGAAGCCGTAACCGGCACGCCCTTGGGGATGGGCACGCCGCCGATCTCGAGGTCCTCCGTGGTGAAGCGGGGGATGGTCAGCAGCTGCGGCCCGCACCAGCGCGTCAGCTCCTCCACCGCCCGCGGCATCAGCGCGGGCTCGGCCCGCAGCGCGGCGAGCTGATCGGGGTGGGAGAGGAGGGTGGCGACGGCGTTGGCGATGAGGTTCGTGGGCGTCTGACCGGCCAGGACGAGGGTCCAGACCATGGTGACCAGCTCGGTGTCGGACAGGCGGTCGCCATCCTCCTCCATGATGCGGGCGAGGTCGGAGATCAGTCCCTCGCCGGGCCTCTCCCGCCCCCTGGCGACCGCGGCCTCGGCGCCTTCCAGGATGCGCGGGATGGCGTCCTGGAAGCTCGCGCCGTGTCCGGCCACGACCGCGGCGCCGTACTCGCGCCACTTGGGGCGGTCGGCGGTGGGAATGCCGACCATCTCGCAGATCACCTCGATCGGCAGCGGGCGCGCGAAGTCCGCCAGCAGATCCGGGCGCGCGGGCAGATCGTCGAGCAGGCGCTCGACGATCGCCTCGATCCTCGGCCCGAACTCCGCCGCCCTGCGCGGCGTGAACGCCGGCGCGACCAGCCTGCGCAGCCGCGCGTGCTCGGCGCCGTTCATCTCGGACATGGTGCGCATGTACGGCAGGCAGTGCTCCGGCACGTCGGGCCGCTGGTAACTGTGCTCGTTGGTGGCCAGCCGCGGGTCACTCAGCATCGCCCTGGCCTCCTCGTGCCGCGTCACCGCCCAGAACGGCCCGAAGCCGGGCGCGAGCAGCCGAGCCACCGGCGACTGTTCTCTGGCGGCGGTGTACGCGGTGAAAGGGTCGCGCAGCACGGTGGGATCGGTCAGGTCGATCTCGGGCACGCCGGTCATAGCCGCTCCTCGGTCCATTCGAATGATGGCATCATCTGAATGGTCAAGGTATCCCGTTCTACGGGCGAGCGACAATGCGGGATGAGGCTCTGCCTGGTGCGCCGTCAGTGAACGGTGCCGTCGAGCACGCGCTCCAGGAAGCCGTCCAGGTTCGCGGCCGCCCGTACGATGCGCTCCTCGACCGTGAGCGACTCGAACCGCGTGCCCAGCTCCGTCTGCTTCTTGTCGCGCACATAGAGCGAGCAGGCCAGGTCGGCGCACATGTACGCGCCGACCGTGTTGCCCTGGCGGCCGGCGGCGCCGACCCTGGGTGCGGTGAACAGCGCGACGCCGGTGCCCGCGTGCGGCGTCACGCAGACCGAGCACAGGGTGGACTTGGTGAAACTCCTGCGCGCCTCCTGTGCCGGCCGCAGCGCCACGCCGACCAGCTCGCCGCGGCGCTCGGCCACCAGGTACGCCCGTTCCGGCGCCCCCGGATCGCGCCAGCCCAGGAAGTCGAGGTCGGGCCAGGGTGACTCGGCCAGGTCGCGCGGGAGGTTGAGCCTGCGGGCCTCGCCCTTGGAGCAGTTGACGAAGGACGTGCGGATGTCGTGTTCAGTGATCGGATTCATGGTCGTTTCCTGGGGGTCGATCGGTAACCTGCCAATGGCGCAGCGCGCTGTCGAGTGCGTCGAGGATCTTCGTCCAGGACGCCTGGAGACTGCGCGCATGCTGGAACCCGCCGCTCGCCTCCAGCTCGAAGAAGCCCTGGTACGTGCTGCGCAGCAGGCGGATGGCGTCGGTCAGGTCGGGCTCGGGCAGCCCGTACGCGCTCAGGTGCGCGTACGTGAGGGACATGATGCGCTGGTGCCCCTGGGACGCGGCCACGACGTCCGGGCCGACGGGCATCTGGGTGGCCTGGTAGCGGCCGGGACGGGTCAGCGCGAAATCGCGCCAGGCGTTGGCGAACCCGGTCAGCGAGTCCTTGCCCGACCGTCCCGCCGTCGCGTCGGAGAGCCGGTCGGCCAGCTCGCGCGCGGCCAGGACGGCCACGCGGGTGCGCAGGTCCTGAAGGTTCTTGACGTGCGAGTAGAGGCTCGCGTCCGCCACCCCGAACCTGCGTGCCAGCGCGGACACGGTGATGCTGTCGAACCCGACCTCGTCGGCCAGCTCCGCGGCCGCCTCGGTCACCCGGTCCGCCGTCAGCCCGGCACGAGCCATGGGCACCTCTTCCTAACCTAGGGCTTCTAGTTTAAATCCTAGCATCCCTAGGTTTATGGACGACGGCGCCGTCGGCGACCACCGCCGCTGAGTCACAGGGCGGCCGGCAGGACCGGCCGTCCCCGCACGCCGGGGTCGGCGGCGAAGACGGCGCCCGCGTCCGGCTGCTCGGCGCGGTCCACACCGAGGGCCGAGGTGGTGATGAACAGCCGGTCGAGGCTCTCGCCGCCGAACGTCACCGCGGTGACCTTCCGTACGGGCAGGTTGACGACCGCGTCGAGCCGGCCGCTCGCGTCGTAGCGATGCACGGCCCCGCCCTGCCACAGCGCCACCCACACCCCGCCCTCGGCGTCGACCGTCAGCCCGTCGGGCTGCCCCTGTCCGGGATCGACGACGGCGAACGGGCGGCGCCCGCTCAGCCCGCCCTCCGGGTCGTAGTCGAGCACGTCCACCCGGCCCGTCGTGGTGTCGGCGTAGTAGGCCAGGGCGCCGTCCGGGCTGAAGTCGAAGCCGTTCGAGATGGTCACCCCGGACAGCACCACCCGCAGTCCGCCGCCGGGCTCGGCCACGTAGAACGACCCGCGGCCCGGGCTCGCGTCGTAGGCCATGCTCCCGATGTAGAAGCGGCCGTCGGGGTCGCAGCCGCCGTCGTTCATCCGGACGGCAGGGTCGCTCCAGGCCTCGCCCAGCGAGCGCAGCGGGGCGTCCAGGTCGTCGGCGTCGGACAGCAGCAGCTCGCGCTCGGCCGCGACCACATAGCCGCCGGACACGCGCGGCCGCACGACGGCGGCCACCTTGCCCACATGGCGGCGGCGCACCTTGCCCCGGGCGTCGAGCGCGAGCATGTCACCGGCCAGCATGTCCACCCACCGCAGCCCGCCCCAGCGGCTCGACCACACGGGCCCCTCACCGTGCTCGGCGACGGGATCGGTCACGGTGTACGGGGCGAGGCTCATGCCGCTCTCCTGGGGTCGCAGGGTCGTGATCCAGACCCTATCGGTGCCTTCAGCGCTGTGCCGGGGCGACGGCGCGTACGCAGAAGGCGGTCGAGGGCAGCACGACGGTGCCGTCGCCGTCGAGATGGGGCCGGGCGGCGGCGCTGATGAGGTCGGCGACCGCGGCGTCGGAGCCGAGGCGCTGCCGGGCCGCGGCGAGCAGCCTGGGCGCCGTGACGGCCAGGGTGATCTGTACGTAGCGGTCGAGGCCGGCGATTCTGAACGGGACCACCAGTTCCTCACTGCTGACGTCGGCGAACCCCGCCTCTCGCAGCTGCCCGATCAGCGTGTCGAGGTCGGCCATGGAGAAGGGGCCCGGCGCGCCGGGCGGCGGGGTGGCGCCGAGGGCGCGGGCGATGGCCAAGGTGCCGGTGGCGAAGCCGTTGAGCTGGGGAGAGGCCCACACGGTCGCGGCCAGGACACCTCCAGGGGCCAGGACGCGCCGGATCTCCGTGAAGGTGTGGACCGGCTCGGGGGCGAACATCAGGGCGAAGCGGGCCAGGACGGCGTCCGCCGACGCGTCCGGCAGGTCGAGGGTGTCGAAGTCGCCGACACGGAACTCGACGTCCGGTTCGCCGCCGGCGCGACTGCGGGCCAGCTCGATCATCTCGTCGGACAGGTCGATGCCGGTCACGTGGCCGCCGGGCCGCAGCAGCGGGGCCACCGAGAGCGCGGGCTCTCCGTAGCCGGTGCCGAGGTCGAGGACGCGCTGGCCGGGGCGCGGGGAGGCCAGCTCGACGAGCCGGCGGGTGGCCGACGACAGGCCGGACTCCAGGTCGTCCACGAATCCCTCCAGACCCTGCGCGGCCGCGTCCCAGTCCTCGGCCTGCGTGCGCTTGATGGTGCAGATCTCGTCGCCGACGGTCATGTCACTGCTCCGCTCGCTCATGGTTGCTTGATAGGACCACGAATCTACGAGGGTTGGTCCTATCACGCAACCACTAAGATGAGGTCATGCTCGGCCGAACCTACGAGGGGCAGAACTGCTCCGCCGCCCGCACCCTGGAGCTCGTCGGAGAGCGGTGGACCCTGCTGATCCTGCGAGATGTGCTGCTGCGCGATCTCAAGACGTTCGGCGAGTTCCGGGCCAGCCTCGGCCTCGCCAGGAACGTGCTGTCCGCCCGGCTCGATCACCTGGTCGGGGAGGGCTTCCTCCGGCGCCGGCCCTACGGCGGCCACGCCGACCATTACGAGTACCTGCCCACCGACAAGGCCGCCGATCTGCTGCCGGTCATCCTGGCCCTGAACGCCTGGGGCGACCGCTGGGCGGCACCCCAAGGGCCGCCGACCCTGTTCCGGCACTCCGTCTGCGGCGCGGCGGTCGAGCAGAAGCTCGAGTGCGACGAGTGCGGCGAGTTCACCGACCCCCGCCAGGTCGTCGCCGTGCCGGGCCCCGGCCGCCAGGGGATGACGTGAGGCCGGAGCGCGAGGAGGGGTCCGTCGCCCTCGTCGCGAGGCTGCGCGCCGCCGGCTGCGTGTTCGCCGAGGACGAGGCCCAGCTGCTCGTCTCCACCGCCGCCACCCCTGAGGAGCTCGCCGCCATGGTCGAGCGGCGCGTGGACGGAGAGCCCCTCCAGCACGTCCTCGGCTGGGCCGAGTTCTGCGGGCTGCGGGTGGTCGTGGAGCCCGGGGTGTTCGTGCCCAGGCCGCGCACCGAGTTCCTCATCCGGCAGGCCGTCGCGCTGGCCCGCCGGGTCGCCGCGACGCCGGTCGTCCTCGACCTGTGCTGCGGCAGCGGCGCGATGGGGGCGGCGCTCGTCGCCGGGCTGGAGCGGGCCGAGCTGCACGCCGGCGACCTCGACCCCGCCGCCGTGCGCTGCGCCCGGCGCAACCTGCCCGCCGGTCACGTCTACGAGGGCGATCTGTACGAGCCGCTGCCCGCCTCGTTGCGGGGCCGGGTGGACATCCTGATCGCGAGCCCGCCGTACGTACCCTCAGAATCGGTCGCGCTGCTGCCTGCCGAGGCCCGGCTGCACGAGCCGCTCGTCGCGCTCGACGGCGGAGGCGACGGGCTCGACGTCGTACGGCGGGTGATCGCCGGAGCGCCGCGGTGGCTCGCGCCGGGAGGCCACCTGCTGGTCGAGACCGGTGAGCGGCAGGCGGCCGCGACCGCCGAGGCCGTCGAGGGCGCGGGCCTGGCCGCCCGTGTGGCGCGCTCGGAGGAGCTGGACGCCACGACGGTCATCGGGACCCGCTCTTGACGCGCTTCCCGGCGTTCGCCCTGGTCAGGTGAGGGCTGACCGGGGCGTGCGTGGGTAGGCGTCCGAGTATGGGCACCCGTCTCGACGCCTGCGTCCGGACGGGCTCCGGTTGAACGGCACCGCGCGCCGTACGCATACGCGAGGAGGCGCCATCATGGCCGGCCCGGGAGATCTCGGACGCCGCATCATCCACTGCCGCGAGCGCCTCGGCCTGACCCGCGAGCAGGTCGCCGAGCGCGCGGGCATGTCGCCGGGCTACCTCCGGTACCTGGAGGAGAACCCCGACACGGCCGACGCCGGAGCCCTCTACCGCCTGGCCGACGCCCTGCAGACCACGGTGCACGAGCTGCTGGGCGGCGACCGGGACCGGCCGCCCGGGCACGGGCCCGCCATGGCCAACCCGACGATGGAGGAGCTGGGCCGGGAGGAGTGCCTGCGGCTGATCGAGCCGGGCGGGATCGGGCGGGTCGCGTTCCAGGGCCCCCGGGGGACGGCGGTGCTGCCCGTCAACTACACGATGCACCACGGCGCGATCGTCTTCCGCACGGCCTCGGGCGGCCCGATGGACCGCGACCTCCGCACGGGGCTGGAAGGCGTGGACATCAAGATCGCCTTCGAGATCGACCGGATCGACGAGACCAACCGCGAAGGGTGGAGCGTCCTGGTGCAGGGGCCTTGCCATCACGTGGCGCCGGACGAGATGGCCGAGTTGGCCGACGCCGACGTCACGCCGTGGGCGGGCGGCGAGCGCCGCCTCTACATCCGGATCGTCCCGCACCAGATCGCGGGCCGCCGCATCCACGGCGTCTAGCCGCCACCGGAGATCAACCAGTGGCGGAAACGCCAGGTCACGACGGGGCCGGGTGGGGTACCTTCCATACGCGACGAGCATGATCGTCACTGTCAGGAGGAGCCCTATGAAACCCCTTGCCCGGCATGTCCTGCCGGTGCTGGTCGTGCTCGGGCTCGCCGCCGCCGGCTGCGGGAACGCCGGAGCGCAGCGAGCCACGACCGCCACCCGGACGGCCGCCCCCGCGTCGAGCGTGGCCACCCCCACCGCCTCGCCGACCGGTCCGACCGGCGCGTCCCGCCCGGGAGACGGCCTGGTCGCCGGTCGCTACCAGCCGCTCTGGCCGTTCTCCGGCACGGGCGAGGTGGCGGCGTGGCGGCGGGCGTACCGGAAGGACGGCCGCGGGGCGTGGCACCTCGACGCGCGCCGTACCGCGCTCGCCTTCACCCGCGACTACCTCGGCTTCACCGGGATCGACCGGGTCGCCAGGACGGTCGCACAGGGCGCCCACGCGCGGGTGCACGTCGCCTACCGCGGCGAGGACAACTCGCGACCGCTGGTCGCGGCCGTCGTGCACCTGGTCAGGTACGGCTCGGGCGGCGACGCGCCCTGGGAGGTGGTCGGCACCGACGACACCTCGCTCTCGCTCACCAAGCCCGGGTACGGCGCCGTCGTGCGCTCCCCGCTGACCGTGGGAGGGCGGATCTCGGGCGTGGACGAGAGCATCAGGGTCCAGGTGAGGCAGCCGGGCTCGGCCACGCCGGTGGGGCAGAGGTGCTGCGTGAGCGCCGGCGGCAGCGGCTCGCCGTGGTCGGCCCGGGTCTCGTTCACGGCCACGCCGGGACGTACGCTGACCGTCGTGGCCTCCACCGGGGGACACCTGGCGGCCGTCGAACGCTTCGCCGTGACGGGAGTGACCCTCGCGATGCCCTGACCGGCGCGGCCCCCGACCCGATGAACACCGATGAGGTGCGCATGAGCGAACTGGAGAACGCCGCGCCGGAGAGCGGGTCGCTGGCCGAGCTCGCCAGGAGGCACGGGCTGCGCCCCGCCATCGCGCGGCCCAGGCTCCCGGTGTACGTGCGCCGGCTGTGGGAGCGGCGGCACTTCATCCTGACGTACGCGACCTCGCGCAACGTCTCCAAGTACTCGGGCTCGGCCCTGGGCCAGCTGTGGCAGGTCCTCACCCCGCTGCTGAACGCGGCCATCTACTACGTGATGTTCGGGCTCATCCTGGGCGGCAGCAAGAACGTCGACAACTACCCGGCGTTCCTGCTCACCGGGATGTTCGTCTTCACGTACACGCAGCGGACCGCCACCGCGGGCGCCAAGTCGATCTCCGGGAACCTGTCGCTGATCCGCGCCCTGCACTTCCCGCGGGCGTCGCTGCCGCTGGCGTACACGATCCAGGAGCTGCAGCAGCTGGCCATCTCCATGGGCGTGCTGCTGCTGATCGTGCTGCTCACCGGGGAGCCGCTCACGTGGTTCTGGCTGATGGTCCCCGTCGTGCTGGTGCTGCAGACGTCGTTCAACATCGGGGCCGGGCTGGTGCTCGCCAGGCTGGGCGCCTCGATGCGCGACCTGAACCAGTTGCTGCCGTTCATCATGCGTACGTGGCTGTACGCGTCCGGGGTGTTCTTCGCCATCCACGACAAGGTCGTCAACAGCGCGGGCCTGCCGGAGTGGGTGGCCACGGTGATGTACCTGAACCCGGCGGCCTCCTACATCGAATGGATGCGCGACCTCCTCATCGGCAGCCACGACCCGCCGCGGACGGTCTGGGTGTCGTGCGTGTTCTGGGCGGTTTTCGCGCTGATCGCCGGTTTCTGGTACTTCTGGCGGGCCGAAGACCGTTACGGGCGGGGATGAAAGGCGGGTGCGGTCGGGTTGGAGCAGGGGACTGAACGCCCCCGTCCCTTGGAGGAGACCCCATGAGCACGCCCGACGAAGACCGCCCGGTCCGCCAGCTCCGGTTGGTGGTGGAGGCCGAGGACTACGAGGCCGCGGTCGCCTTCTACCGCGACGTGCTGGGCCTGCCCGAGCAGGCCGCGTTCTCCGGCGATGACGGCGCGCGGGTGGCGATCCTGGACGCCGGACGGGCCACGCTGGAGATCGCTAACCCGGCGCAGAAGAAGATGATCGACGATGTCGAGGTGGGGCGTCAGGTGGCGCCGAAGATCCGGGTGGCGTTCGAGGTGGACGACGCGCGCGGCACCACCGAGCGGCTGGTGTCGGCGGGCGCGTCGGAGGTGGCGCCGCCCACGGTGACGCCCTGGGAGTCGCTGAACTCGCGGCTGGACGCGCCCGCGGACCTGCACATCACGGTCTTCCAGGAGCTGCGCACCCTCGAGGAGCGCGAGGCGCTCGACGGCTTCGGCACGGACGCGTAAGCGAGGAGAGACAGCGGGGCGCCGCGGCGGCCATGGGCGGCTCCAGCACAGCCCGGCCGAACCGGGCGCCCCGCGCCCGCACCCCGTCCATGAAGCGGGCGAACACGTGACTCCGTTTCACCATAGACGCTCGCACATGCGGGCGTTCGGCACTGATCTGGCCTGTGAGCTGGGCGAGCCGTTGATCAGGCGCATGGCTGACCATGCGATTTCGGTATGGGAAAACCGCTACGACGGGCGCGGCCGCCGCCACCGCTCGGCGGACAGCGCCCAGGCGGCCTCCCAGGCACGGTAACGGCCCCGGTCGAGCACCCGGCGGAACCCGGCGAACGCCAGGAGCGCGATCGCCGCCGCCACGGTCACGAACAGCAGCGCCGTCACCACGGCGGTGACCCGGAGCTCAGCGGGGCTCGGGGGCGCGGCGACCCGCCGGCCATCGGGACCGACCCAGATCCGCACCTTCGCACCCGCCTTGGCCAGGGACGGGGCCGGCACCTGGCCGGTGCGCTCCAGCCCGGAAGGCGCCGTCCACCGCGCGGAGGTCAGCCCGCCACGGGAGACCTCCCCGAACGACAGGCGCGTGACCGGCGCGTCCGCCAGCAACGTCGCCTCCACAGTCCGGCGTGCGGCGCCCGCATGCCGCGCCTCCTCGTACGCCTCCCGCCCCGCCATGACCGCCGGCCACACGCTGAGCAGGACGAGCAGCGCCGCCATCGCCAGCGCGGCGCTCTCCAGGCGGTCGGAGCGCCGCCGCAGTGGATTGCCGTCCGGCCGGTGCCCGCGCACCCACCGCTTCACGGACTCGATCACGTGCTTCATCATGCACCCGACTGCCACGTGCCCCCGCCATCAAACCCGCCATCAAACCCCGCCGCCGGACCTCGGCGGAACGGGAGCGTGGTCAGCGGGCGGCGGGCCGGGCGCGGACGTGCATGCGCTCACCCTGCGGACCGAACAGCGCCAGGACCTCCGTCGGCTCATCGCCGGGGTTGCTGAACGCATGCGGCGTCCTCGTGTCGAACTCCGCCACCTCGCCCGGCGTGAGGATCACATCGTGCTCCCCGAGGAGCAGCCGTAGTCGCCCGGACAGGACGTACAGCCACTCGTAGCCCTCATGGACCCTCTGCTCGGGCTCGAACCCCGGCCAGCGCGGCGGGTAGATCTGCTTGTACGCCTGCATCCCGCCGGGCCGGCGGCTCAGCTGGACGTACGTCATGTCGTGGCGTTTGAACGGGCGCATGTGCACACGCGGATCGCCGGTCACGGGCGCGTCGATCAGCTCGTCGAGCTGCACCTGATGGGCCTGGGCCAGCAGTAGGAGCAGCTCCAGGGTCGGTTTGCGCTGCCCGGACTCCAGCCGTGACAGCGTGCTGACGGAGATGCCGGTGCTCCCGGACAGCTGCGTCAGCGTCGCCCCGCGCTCCTGGCGCAGCGCCCGGAGCCGCGGGCCGACGGAGTGGAGCACGTCGTCGAGGTCCATGCGCCCTACTTTGCCATTTCGGCAACGATATTTGTCAACTCGTCGGCCGATCACGGACAGTTGGCGCAGCCGGGAACGATCGAGAGGAGACGCGTGATGGACGCGAAGTATGACGTGGTGGTCGTCGGTGGCGGGGCCGCCGGGCTGAGCGGGGCGCTCACGCTGGGCAGGGCGCGGCGCAAGGTGCTGGTCATCGACGCGGGACGGCCGCGCAACGCCCCCGCCGAGGGCGTGCACACGTACCTGGGGCGTGAGGGCGTCGCGCCGCTGGAGCTGCTGGCCGCCGGCCGGGAGGAGGTGACCGGGTACGGCGGGGAGATCGTGACGGGCACCGTCGAGACCGCCGAACGCCTGGACGGAGGGGGCTTCCGTGTCGTGCTCGACGACGGTTCCGCGGTCGAGGCGGACCGGCTGCTGGTCACCACCGGCCTGGTCGACGAGCTGCCGGACGTGCCGGACCTGGCCGAGCGGTGGGGACGGGACGTGCTGCACTGCCCGTACTGCCACGGCTGGGAGGTGCGCGACCAGGCCATCGGGGTCCTGGGGACGGGCCCGCTCGCCGTTCACCAGGCGCTGCTGTGGCGGCAGTGGAGCGAGAACGTGACCCTCTTCCTGCACACCGCGCCCGAGCCCGACGCGCAGCAGCGCGAGCAGCTCGCCGCCAGGGGCGTCACCGTGGTGGAGGGGAAGGTGACGGGCCTGGAGGTGACGGACGACCGGCTCACCGGGGTACGGCTCGCCGACGGGCGGGTGGTCGCGTGCCGGGCTCTCGCCGCCGCCGGCCGCCTCACCGCCCGCGCGGGCCTGCTCGCGGGGCTGGGGCTGGAGACGGAGGAGCAGGAGATGGCCGGGTACGTGATCGGCACCCGCGTGCCCGCCGACCACTCGGGCGCCACCAGCGTGCCGGGGGTCTGGGTGGCGGGGAACGTGACCGGCCTGACCGATCAGGTCATCGCCGCCGCGGCGGCGGGCGTACGGGCGGCGGGGGCGATCAACGCCGACCTGATCGCCGAGGAGACCCGGCGCGCGGTGGCCGCCCGGGCCTGGGCCCACGGCTCCCAGGAGTCGTACGAGTCCGACGAGGCGTACTGGGACGCTCGTTACGGCCAGAGCACGCAGATGTGGAGCGGCAACCCCAACGTCATGCTGGTGCGCGAGGCGACGCACCTCGAGCCCGGCACGGCGCTGGACCTCGGGTGCGGCGAGGGCGCCGACGCGATCTGGCTCGCCGGGCAGGGGTGGCGCGTCACCGCGGCCGACGTCTCCGGCGTGGCGCTCGAACGCGCCGCCGAGCACGCCGGCGGCGCGGGGGTGGCCGACCGCATCGACTGGCAGCAGCACGACCTGTCCGTGTCCTTCCCCGAGGGCACGTACGACCTCGTCTCCGCCTGTTTCCTGCACTCCCCTCGTGACATGCCGCGCGAGACGATCCTGCGCGCCGCCGCGTCGGCCGTCGCTCCCGGCGGGGTGCTGCTGGTGGTCGGGCACGGGGGCTGGGCGTCCTGGGTGGAGAACCCGCCCTTCGAGGCGCACTTCCCCACGCCGCAGGACGTCCTCGACGCTCTCGAACTGCCGGAGGGGGAGTGGGAGGTGCTGGTCAACGAGGAGTACGAGCGCACCCAGCACGGACCCGACGGCCACCCCGGCACCCGTACGGACAATGTGCTCAAGGTGCGGCGGCTGCGCTGAGCGGGCAGGCTGCCCGGACCCTCACCGGGTGCGGGGCGTCTGGCTGCGGTAGGAGTGGCCGAGCTCGGGGCCGAGGCCGAAGTAGTGGCGGAAGTTGTAGATGAGCGGGCTCCACGCGCCCGGGTCCACGTGGTGCGTACCGGGCACGACGAGGCGCGGGTTCGCGTGCACCTTCCCCACGACGGCCTCGGCGATGACGAACGACCCGGAGACGTCGTGCCCCACGCGTTCCGCCCGCGCCTCGAACTGGATCGGGCACTCGGCCACGCGTGGCGGCCGTACCGTCTCGGACGGCGAGGGCCGCAGCCCGGCCGCGCCGAACTTGTCCGGCTCGTAACGGCAGCCCGCGGGCTTGCTCGCCGGCACCGGGTGACGGCCCGTGAGAGAAGCCAGTCGCTCGACCGCCGCCCACTGGTGGGGAGCGGGCAAATTGATCACCACGTCGGGGCGGCTCATCAGGTTGCGCGCGGTCTGCCCCTCGGCGCCCAGCCCGAGCACGATCACGTTGCCCAGCGCCCAGGCGGAGGACATCGGGGCGAGGTTGAAGGTCCCGTCCGGGTTCTCCGTGGAGAGCAGGACGACCGGCGTCCCGAAGTACAGGATGCTCGGCTCGATGGTCACATGAGTGGCGGCAGTCACCGTGTTCATGCCAGGGAGCCTAGGAACGCGACGTTCAAGCCGGCGGCGAAACGTATCCGCGCCTCTGCCTCCGGCCGGCCGCACGGTGTGCTCGATGCCGTTGAGCACGCCGTGCGGTTCGGGAATCACACGGGCGCGGGCGCGTCCTGGCCGAGATGCCGGGTGAAGAAGCGCAGCGAGCTGTCCGTCTCGAACGCGGGGACCTCCCCGTGATCGCCGGGGTTGGCGTGCAGCGTCTTGTCCGGAGAGGCCAGGGCGTCGAACAGCGCCAGGCCCTGGTCCCGCGGCACCAGCCGATCGTCCCACTGGAGGAGGAACTCCACCGGCACGGTGATGCGCGCGGCGGTCCCGGCCAGCCCGGACCACCCGAGCAGGCCCAGCACCGCGGCGCGGACCCGGGGTTCGGCGGCGACGAGCGGGACACCGAGCCCGCAGCCCATCGACAGGCCCCAATAGCCCACCGGTCCGGCGCCGACGTGGTCGAGCTGCTGGACCGCGGTCAGGACCGCCTGCCATTCCGCGACGGCCTGCCCGGCCAGGAGTTCGTGCATGGCGGGGACCAGCGCGGCCGGATTCTCGCCGGCGGCTATGAGGGCCCGGTTCTCGGCCGCGAGCCGGTTGAACGCCTCGCCTTTCGGCCGCTCGCCGTGGTGGGGCGCGTCGATCGCGACGACCGCGAAACCACCCTCGGCGACGAAGCGGCGCGCGCGGGCCTCGACGCCGGGAGCCTTTTTGTGCTGCCCGCCGCCGTGCCCCATGAGGATCACGGGGCGAGTGCCGAGGGCGTCCTGCGGCGTCCACAGCACGCCGGGGGTCTCGCCGAGGATGAAGAGTTGTTCGGTGACGCCGTCCGACGACGTCTGAGAGGTGAAGCGCACAGCGTTTCGAGCCTTTCGGGATGCCTTTTCGGGCGCTCCCTAGACCATGCGAAGGAGGGAGCCCCGACCTGTCACAGCGTTGATCGGTCTCACCTCCTCGGGTCGCAGCGGTGCACGGCGACGCTGAACGTATCACATATAAATCTACATCGTAAAGGCGCCCGGCGAGGCGCAGTACGCCGTCCCCTTGCCGGAGAGCCGCACCGAGGGGACGGCCGCCGGGATGAACGCGGACTCGCCCGGCCGCAGCGTCAGGTCTCCGAGGTGGGCCTCGCCGTCGACGCAGACGACGATCTGGGGAACGCCTCCGGTCAGCGAGTGGGGGGGTCTCCAGGTCGTAGCGGGCAAGGGCGAACTCGGGGGCCGGTGGCCGGTAGTGATGCTCACCCCGCACGTCCTCCTCGGGCCGTACCAGGTGCGGCTCCGAGGGCGTGAAGTCCACGACGCGCATGAGCTCCGGCACGTCGATGTGCTTGGTGGTGAGGCCGCAGCGCAGCACGTTGTCGGAGTTGGCCATGATCTCGACGCCGATGCCGCCGAGGTAGGCGTGGGGGACTCCGGCGCCGAGGTAGAGGGCCTGGCCGGGGAGCAGGTTGACGTGGTGGAGCAGGAGGGCGGCGGTGACGCCGGGATCGCCGGGGCAGGCGCGGGCGATGTCGCCGTACACGGCCAGGTCGGGGTCGCCGTCCAGGTCGAGCAGGGCCTGCTCGACCTGGGCGCGCAGCGGCCGGTTGGCCTCGTCGAGCATCTGGGCGAACACCTCCCGCAGGCCGCCCGATCTGAGCAGGTCGGCCCAGGGGCGAAGGTCCGGCAGGGCCAGACGGTCGAGGAGGTCCGCGGCGGCGGCGGGGTCGCGGAAGCCGCACAGGCCGTGGAACGGGGTGAGCGCGCAGACCATCTCGGGCTTGTGCGAGGCGTCCTTGTACGTGCGCGCCGGGTCGTCGATGGGGACGCCCCGGGCGTTCTCGTCGGCGAACCCGGCCTCGGCCTGCGCGGTGGAGGGGTGGACCTGGAGGGAGAGCGGACGTTCGATGGCCAGGACCTTGAGCAGGTAGGGGAGCGCGGGGCCGAAGCGGGCGGCGGTGGGCTCGCCGAGGGTGGCGGCGGGGTCGTGGGCGATGAGCTCGTTCAGCGGGATGCCGGCGACGGTGGAGGGGTCGCCGGGGTGGGCGCCCATCCAGAGCTCGGCCTGGGGCCTGCCGGTGGGCTCGGTCCCGAACAGGTGGGGGAGCGCCGTGACCGAGCCCCAGTCGTAGGGCCGGATGGCGGTGGTCAGGCGCATGGGCGCGGCGGCCGTCGGGAGGTCGGTCTGTGGCACGGCGGTGGCTCCAATCGTCGTGATGGAGCGTAGAACGGGACGGGCCGATGTGCGTAGTCGAGGCGCGGGCCGCACGTTGCGCCGGGACTATACGTGGGTATAGCCTGCTTTTCGTATGAACAGTTGGCTATACAGAGGAATGGGATGACGACCGTACCGGATCCGGAGGACCTCACCGCGCGTGCGCGGATCAGGGACGCGGCGATGCGGCATATCGGTGAGCACGGCTTCGAGCGGGCGACGATCCGCGGGATCGCCGAGACCGCCGGGGTTTCCCTGGGCCTGGTGCGTCACCACTTCGGCTCGAAGGAGGCGCTGCGCGAGGCGTGCGACCAGCACCTGGTGAAGCTCATCCACAAGCTGCACGAGGACGCCGCGCGCGATCCTCGGGCCGGCCTGAACCCGGTCGCGGTGATGGGGCCCTACCAGCCCTACCTGGCGCGGGCGCTGACGGAGGGCTGGGCGGCGCCGCTGTTCGACGAGATGGTCGACATCGGCGAGCGATGGATCGCGGAGGCCGACAAGAGCCGCCCCGACCGGCCCGACGTCGACGCGCGGTCCCGTTCGGCGCTGATCACCGCGATGGCGCTGTCGGTCACGGTCCTCCGCCGGCACGTCGAACGCGGCCTGGACGCCGACCTGACCAGCCCGGAGGGGCAGGCCAAGCTGATGCGGGTGATGCTCGACATCTACTCCCACCCGCTGCTCAGCCTCGAAGAGGCCGCGGAGGCCAGGAAGGCCCTCGATCGGGGTCATGACACGTGAAGGAGCATCGCCATGGCTGACGCCATCGCTGTGCAGGGACTGGTGAAGACGTTCGGGTCGACCAGGGCGCTGGACGGCCTCGATCTCACCGTGCGCACCGGCGAGGTGCACGGTTTCCTGGGGCCCAACGGAGCGGGGAAGAGCACGACGATCCGGATCCTGCTGGGCATGGTACGGCCCGACGCGGGCACCGTCCGGCTGCTGGGCGGCGATCCGTGGTCGGAGGCGACCGAACTGCACCGGCGGCTGGCGTACGTGCCGGGCGATGTGACCTTGTGGCCCAACCTGTCGGGCGGCGAGGCGATCGACCTGCTCGGACGGTTACGCGGTGGCCTGGACGAGCGGCGCAAGGCGGAGCTGCTGGAGCGGTTCGACCTGGACCCGCGCAAGAAGGCCCGCACGTACTCCAAGGGCAACCGGCAGAAGGTGGCCCTCGTGGCGGCGCTGGCCTCGGACGCGGAGCTGCTGATCCTCGACGAGCCCACCTCCGGGCTCGACCCGTTGATGGAGGAGGTGTTCCGGGAGTGCGTCAAGGAGCCGCGGCGTACGGTGCTGCTGTCGAGCCACATCCTGGCCGAGGTGGAGGCGCTGTGCGACCGGGTGACGATCGTCCGTGACGGACGGACGGTCGAGACGGGCACGCTGGCGGAGCTGCGGCACCTGACACGAACGTCGATCGAGGCGGAGCTGGCGGGGCCGCCGGACGGGCTGGCCGGGCTGCCCGGCGTGCACGACCTCACCGCCGGCGACGGGCGGGTGCGGTTCACGGTGGACAACCCGGCGCTGGACCAGGCGCTGCGGCGGCTCACCGACGCGGGCGTGCGCAGCCTGGTCAGCCGGCCGCCGACGCTGGAGGAGCTGTTCCTGCGCCACTACGAGACCGTGCGCTGACCGGGTGCCCGCCTCCTCACAGTGGGGTGCGGGTGAACTGCTGGTTCTGGCCGCCGTTGCACGCGTACTGCTTGAACTGGACGTCGTCGGCCTGCGACGAGGAGGGCAGGTCGGCGCACTTGCCCGAGTGCCTGGCCACCAGCCGCAGGTAGCCGCCGCCCGCGTCCTGCAGCGTCCACTGCTGGTTGGTGCCGGTGCCGCAGGCGTACTGCTGGACGGCGGCCCCGTCGGCGGTCGAGGCGCCGTCCACGTCCAGGCACTTGCCGGAGTGGCGGGCCACGATCTGCACGTAGCCGCCGCTGATCGACTGGATGCGCCACTGCTGGTTCGTGCCGCCGCCGCAGGAGTACTGGATGACGGCGGCCGCGTTGGCGGTGGAGGCGTTGCGCACGTCGGCGCACTTGCCCGAGTGGCGTACCGCCAGCCGGTCGTAGCCGGTGCCGGTCGTGGTGATCGTGCCGGTGGCGGCGTCGACGGTGAGCTGCCGGGCGTAGGTCAGGCTCATGGACGTGCCGCTCGGGAACTGGACCGGCAGCCACACGTAGCGGGAGTCGTTGACGGGGCCGCCCCACGCGCCGGCCCACCGGTCGCCCAGGTACAGGTACGACGTGCCGGAGGTGCCCTGCACCGGCAGCACGTACGCCGGCTGCGAGCCGAACGTGGTGGAGTCGCCCACGTTCTGCCAGGCGCTCCACGTGCCGGTGATGCTGGTGGCGGTGGCGTACTGGGCCTGGTTGGGCTGCCAGCCGGTGGCGGCGGAGGTCAGCATGAAGTACACGCCGTTGCGCTTGAACATCGCCGGCGCCTCGCGGTGGTCGCCGGCCCACTTCCGCGCCAGGGCGGCCACGTCGGTGTAGTCGGCGGTCAGCCGGTAGACGTGCAGGTCGTAGTTCTCGTTCGCGGCCGAGATCATGTACGCGGTGCCGTCGGTGTCGACGAACGCGGTGATGTCACGCGACATGTGGCCGAGCGGGCGGAAGCTGCGCAGGTAGGTGTAGGCGCCGTCCACCGTGTTCGAGACCGCCACAGCCGCCCGCGCCTCGCCGTAGTCGCGGCCGTTCTCCTTGTGCATCCACATGACGAACTGGCCGGTCGAGGCGTTGTAGACGACCTTCGGGCGCTCGATGTTGGCCACCTGCAGCTCGGCTGCGCTGGACTGGGTGAGCACGTGGTTGCGGAACTCCCACGTGCGCAGGTCGGCCGAGCGGTAGGCGGAGACGTACCGGAAGGTGCCGTCGGCGTTGCGGTTCTCCCCGAACCAGTAGTAGTACGAGCCGACCTTGATCACACCCCCGCCGTGGGCGTGCAGCAGATTTCCCGACGTGTCGGTGAACTGGGCGCCGACCGGCACAGTGACGGGAGCGGCGACAGACCCACTGAGGGGTGTGGCCCGCGCCGCGGCGGTGGCGGGCGGGAGCGCGAGTGCCAGGCACAGCCCGGCCAGGAGGGCGAGGACACGGGACATGGCCGCCTCACCATAGGACCGGCCTGAGCGGGCAGGCCAGCGCCGCGCTCGCTCCGCCGGCATCCGCGCACGTCGGGGCTGAAACTTTCAGCTCCCGCCTGGCCGCCGGCCGGGTCCCGGGCCAGCTCCCGTCCGCCCGCCGGCCGGGTCCCGGGCCAGCTCCCGTCCGCCCGCCGGCCGGGTCCCGGGCCAGCGCCTCGATGCCCGCCGGCCGGCTCAAGGTCAGCGCTTGTGGGAGGCGGTGTCGGCCGGCTCCAGGAAGACCACCGGGACCTGGTTGTCCTCGACCACGCGGCCCAGCAGCCCGGCCAGCGCGGCGCGCTCGTCCGCCGTCAGGCCCGCGGGAAGCTGGTCGATCCGGCGGCACGTCTCGGTGTAGAAGTCCTCGGCCAGCTCGCTGCCCCGGTCGGTGAGCGCCACCCGTACGGCGCGCCCGTCGCGCGGGTCCGGCTCGCGGCGCACCAGGCCCCGCTGCGCGCTGCGGTCGACCAGCTCGGTGAGGCTGGACTTGGCCAGGCCCAGGATCCCGCCCAGCGCGCTCATCCCGTACGGCTGCGCCATCAGCACGCACAGGAGCTGTCCCTGCTGCGAGGTGATCCCGTACTCGCGCGCCGACTCGGCGTACACGGCGCTCACCAGGAAGGAGGCGCGCACCAGCCCGGAGACGACTCCCATGTGCTCACCTGTTGCCTTGACCATGCCGCCGACCCTCTGCTTGATTCGGAAAGCGAACTAACTGTCAGCTTAGCAAGGCTGAAGGGCCGGGAGGCGGCCGGCGAAGAAGGCGCCGGGAGTCACGCCCATCATGGCGCGGAAGTCGGCCGTCATGTGCGACTGGTCGTAGTAGCCGGCCGCCGCCCAGCCGGAGGCACGGCCGTCCGCGAGCACCCTGCGGACGCGCGTGATGCGTTCGAAGCGCTTGGGCGGGAGCCCCACGTCGTCGGCGAACAGGCCGCGCAGATGACGCTCGCTGACGGCCAGCCGCCGCGCGATGGCGGGCACCGGCTCCCGTCCCGGGCCGGCAGGGCGGGTCAGGGCCTTGGCCGCGGCACGTACCAGCTCGCTCCGCGCCAGGTCCGCCGGGGTCCGGGCGGCGATCCGGGCCAGCAGCGCCGACTCCAGCTGTTTCAGTACGAGCCCTGCGTCGGTCCCTGCCTCGGCCAGCCGGAGCACGAGGCCGTCCGAGCCGGGCCACAGCTCGCCGATACCGACCACCCGGTCGACCAGCTCGCCCGTTCGCACGCCGAGCAGCAGCCGGGTGGAGCCGGGCCGAAGCCGGAGCCGGAGGCTGAACGGGATGTCCTTGCCGGCGTTGTACGTAGCACGCGTACGCGGCCCGGCCACCAGCAGGTCGCAGCGCCCGTCCCGCGCCCGGCGCACGACCAGGGCGGTGTCGGCGTCAGGGACGTGAACCAGCCGATCGCCGGGCCCGAAGTCCGTCCACACGGTGATGTCGCCGATCCAGCGTCGCAGCCTGCCGGGCGGGATGCTCATGGCCTCACGTTAACCGCCCTTGCCGGCTGGTTGATATGAGCCGGTTGTGCCGGAACTTCCTATAGGCGCTGGCGGATGCGCTGACAGCATGCGACGCATGATCCTTGCTACCGGTGCTACTGGCACCATCGGTGGTGAAACGCTCCGGTTGCTGTCGGCTCGTGGTGAGCGGGTGCGGGCGATGGCCCGGGAGCCTTCCCGAGTTCCCGCATTGCCCGGCGTCGAGGCCGTGCGAGGCGATTTCGACGACCCCGCGTCCCTGGCGGAGGCGGTGGCGGGAGCCGACACCCTGTTCCTGCTCAGCGCCCCCGGCCCGGCGATCATCCGGCACGACGAGGCGATGCTCGCCGCCGCGCGGGCGGCGGGCGTACGGAAGGCGGTGAAGCTCTCGGCCATCGGCACCGGCGAGCGGCCCGACTCCAAGGTGACGGACTGGCACCTTCCCGGCGAGGAAGCGCTGCGGTCGAGCGGCATGGAATGGACGGTGCTGCGTCCCTCCAGCTTCGCCTCCAACAGCCTGCGCTGGGCCGCTCCGATCCGGTCAGGGCACCCGATTCCCAACATGACCGGCACCGGCACGCAGGGTGTCATCGACCCGCGTGACGTGGCCGAGGTGGCCGTGCGCGCGCTGACGTCCGGTGACCTCGCGGGCAGCGCGCTCACACTGACGGGGCCGGAGCTGCTGAGCGTCCCCGACATGGTGGCGTGTCTGGGCGAGGTCCTCGGTCGCGGCCTGGAGGCGGTCGATGTGCCGCTGGAGCTCTACCGGCAGCGGCTGCTCGCCGCCGGACAGGACGCCGGGTTCGCCGACACCGCCGTCAACGGCGCCGAGCTGGTCGCGCGAGGCGGCAACGCCCGGCTGACCCCGGACGCAGAGAAGGTGCTGGGCCGCCCGCCCCGCACGTATGGCACTTGGGCCCGCGACCACCGCGCCGCCTTCACCGCCTGAGCCGCCTCACGCGCGTTCCGTCGCCGCATCGAGCGGCGTGTTCCGCTGTCACGCCGCTCGGCGCGATCGCCCAAGGGCCGAGGTCAGCTCGCCGACACTGAGAAGCTGTTGGTGCGGAAGTCCATCCCGCCGCTGGACGACGTGATCTCGTAGCCGAACTGGACGTCGCCGAGCGTCACGTCACCGAACCAGTTCCTGGACCGGAGCCAGTTCAGGATCGCCTTGATGTCCACGGTCCCGGCGTTGACGTTGCCCTGCCGCACGAAGGAGAACACCTGGTTGGACCCGTTGGAGCCGCGGTAGACGTCCCAGCTGTGGCCGCCCACCGACGCGCTCGTCTGCCGCGACCCGATCGGGCCCACCGGGCCGTACTTGTTCATCCAGAGCATGATCTCGTAGGTGTGGCCGTCGCACCAGATGTCGTACGCGCTGGTGTAGGCGCCGCCGTTCGGGACGGTCACGTTGAAGCTGCTGGTCGCGCTGCCGAGGGCGCTGAGCCGCCGGTTCACGTTCTTCGTGGCGTTGGGGTAGGACTTGACGCCCCCGGTGTTGGGGTGGTTGGCCCAGACACCCCAGTTGCTGTACGAATTCGCCCAGATCGTCTGTGGGCCGGCACCGCTGCCCCAGATGTTGTTGTAAAGGGTGTAGCCGCCGTTGGTCCACGTGCCCCACTGGTCCGTCGAGGACCAGACGGCGGCCTGGGCGGGCTGAGCGAGCGCCCCGATGAGCGCGACGAGCATGGATGCCGAGACGAAGAGGCGGAGCGTCCTGAGCATGATCTCCCTTTCCGCTGTTGTCAGCCTGTCGAATCTGGGTCGTCGAAGCGCTTCGACGAGATGTCGACGCGGCCGGGACCGGTTCCGACGGGAAGTGTGGTCACCGTAAGCCGGCATCCGGCGAGGGGAAACATCGGCGAGCAAGAAATCCTCACCATCGCACGTCAAGCGGTGAAGGACGGCGGGGTCGACGTGAAAGTTTCACCCCGGCCGCCGACCTGTTGAGCCGTGGGCCCGGACTTCTGATCCGTCGGTCGCAGGGTCGAATCCTGCAGGGCGCGCTTTGATCATGTTCTGACCTGCGGTTACGCGGGATCGGATGCGTTCTAGAATTTTCGTCTAGCGCTTGCGTGCTCTGTGCGTGCTCACCTGCGCAAAGTCCTCGCCGAGTACGAGACCTACTTACAGGCAACGTCCGCACCGAGCCCTGAACCAGGCCAGCCCGCTACGGGCGCTACCCGATCCAGTCGACGCCGACATCGAGGTCTCCCGACGAGACCGGCTCGGCGGCCTCCTACATGAGTACGCCCAGGTCGCATGAGGCGACACGATATTCGGCACCCACAGGCTCGGCTGGGACGCGTGATCGTCCGCCCCGAACCGGGATCAGTCGAACACTATCGTCACGTCCAAGCCGCCCTTGGCGCGTGGAAGGGCCGTCAGCCGGGCGCCGTGCGCCTCGGCGACGGCCCGGACGATCGCCAGGCCCAGTCCGTGGCCGTCGGCCGTGTGGGTGCGTGGGGCGCCGAGCCGCTGGAACGGCTGGAAGAGCCGCCGCAGGTCCTGCGGCCGGATGGGCGGGCCGGTGTTGCCGATCGTCAGGCGGGCGCGGTCGCCGGTGAGGCCGGTGGCGATGATAACGTGTCCGTCGGGAACGTTGTGGTGGAGCGCGTTGTCGACCAGGTTGCCGATCATGCTGGCGATCAGGTCGGGGTCACCGCTGACCGGCGCGGGGTCCAGCGACGTACGAACCGTGACCGTTCGCCCAGCGGCCTCCGAGCGGCGCGACGACACCACCTGCTCGGTGACCTCGGCCAGGTCGACCAGCTCCCGGTGCTCGATGCCCTTCTCTCCTTCGGCCAGCGTGAGGAGGGCGCCGATCAGGCGTTCCTGCCGCGCTCCGAGAGCGAGTGCCTCCTCACAAGCGGCCCGCAGGCTCGCCTCACCCGCCTCGGAGTCGGCGAGCGCGACCTGGAGCACGGCGCGCTGACCGGCCAGCGGGGTGCGCAGCTCGTGGGAGGCGTTGGCCACGAAGTGGCGCTGCGCCGCGAACGAGGAGTCCAGCCGTTCGAACAGGTCGTCGAGCGTACGCCCCAGCCTGGTCAGCTCGTCGTCCGGGCCGCGCAGGCCGAGCCGACGGTTGAGGTTGGTGGCCGAGATCTCCCGGGCGGTCACGGTCATGGCGCGCAGCGGGCGGAGGAAGCGCCCGGCCAGCCACCACGCAGCCAGCACGGTCAGGACCACGACGATGATCCCGGTGACCGTGAGCACGGCGTCGACCTGCTGGGCGGAGGTGTCGGGCGGTGGAGCGGCGTCCCCGGCCCGGAGGCGGACCTGGTCCCTGCCGAACAGGAAACCGGCGACCAGCATCATCGGGACGACGACGGCCAGAACCAGTCCGGCGTACAGCGTAGTGAGCTGCGCGCGCAGGGACGGCCGTCGCAGGTGGCGCCGGGCGCGGCCGGTCACCGTCAGGTTCATCGCGGGACCCCGATGCGGTAGCCGCCCTCACGGACGGTGCCGATCACCGGTGGTTCGCCGAGTTTGGCCCGTAACCGGCGCACGGTCGTCTTGACGGCCGTGGTGAACGGGTCAGCGGCCTCGTCCCAGACCCGTTCCAGCAGCTCCTCCGTGGACACGACCCGGTCACCGGCGGCGAGCAGGCACTCCAGCAGCGCGAACTCCTTCGGGGTAAGCTCCAGGCGCCGCCCGCCGCGAAAGGCCACCCGCCTGCTCGGGTCCAGGATCAGGTCCTCCGCCCGGAGGATCGGCGGTACGGCGGGTGCCGAGCGGCGCCCCAGCGCGCGCACGCGGGCCACGAGTTCGGCGAAGTCGAACGGCTTGGGCAGGTAGTCGTCCGCGCCCAGCCCCAGACCCTCGACCCTGTCCCGTACGGTGCCCGCGGCGGTGAGCATCAGCACCCGCGACCCCGCGTCACCGGCGGCGATGTCGCGGCACACGTCGTCGCCGGGCGTGCCCGGCAGATCGCGGTCCAGCACCACCACGTCGTACCTGGTGGCGGCCAGGCGGGCCAGAGCGTCGTCGCCATCGAGGACGACATCCACCGCCATGCCCTCGCGCCGCAACCCGGTCCCGATCGCCCGCGCCAGAACCTCGAAGTCCTCGACGACCAGAACTCGCACGACCGTCCTCCTTCTCACCCCGGTGGTGGCGCCGTTCCGTCCACCGCGTCCGGTCACCGGACACGATGCCAGGGATCGGGTGTCGGGCGGGTGTCAGCGGCTGACACCCGCCCGACACCGGCCGTGCCGTACAACCGTCCGTGATTCCCCTTCGGAAAGGACGAGACGTGACAGATCCGCAGTTGACCCGGCGCAGGTTCCTCGCCGTCACCGGGGCCGGTACGGCAGCCGGCGGACTGCTGACGACCAGCTCGACGGTCAGCTCGAAGGGCACGGGCGAGGTGTCCGCACGGGGCCTCAGCCAGGCCGTCCTGTCGGCCTTCGAACACCACCGGCTCGTCGCCGTCGGCGAGTCGCACGGCCAGCAGGAACACGGTGACGCGCAGCAGATGCTGCTCACGGACCCGCGGCTGCCGGACGTGGTCGACGACATCGTCGTCGAGTTCGGCAACGCGCTCTACCAGCCGGTCATCGACCGGTTCGTCGCCGGTGCGGCCGTCGAGGACCACGTGTTGCGGCAGGTCTGGCGGAACACCACGCAGTCGCCCGGGGGCACCGGCGACCAGCCGATCCGTGAGCAGTTCTTCCGTACGGTCCGCGCCGTCAACTGGACGCTGCCCGCCGCGCGGAGGATCCGGGTGCTCCTCGGGGACCCGCCCATCGACTGGTCACGCATCACCACCCAGGACCAGGTGGACGGCTTCCTCGCCCAGCGTGACACCCACATGGCGTCCCTGGTGCGGCGGGAGGTGCTCGCCAGGAACCGCCGGGCGCTGATCTGCTACGGCAGCGGGCACGTGACGCACTCGCCGGAGCGGGGCCATAACGCCGACCACGCGGTCCCGCTGATCGAGGAGCAGACCGGCCGGCGCGTGTACGTGATCGTGGCCGGCAGCCATCCCCGCCTGGCGGCCTGTCCACGGCGTACCGTGATCGCGTGCTCCGGCAACTGGCTGGAGTCGGCCGACGCGGGACAGTTCATGGACGCGCCCCGGCTGTGTGGCTTCCCGCTGGGGAAGCTGGCCGACGCCGTCCTGTACCTGGGGCAGCTGAAGGACCTGACGCAGCCGCTGTGGAACCCCGCGATCTTCCTCGATCCGGCGTACTGGGCGGAGCTCCAGAGACGCAACGCGATCAACGGGAACCTCGTCGACCTGGAAGCGTACCGGCGGCAGCAGCCGATCTCCCTGCCCTCGTCACCTCCCGTGAGCTGCGCCTGACAGCGCCGGGAAGAGCGCGCCTAACTCCTCGCGTGTGACGGCGAGGACGTGAGGATGTCCCATCCGGCCCGCTCCTCGGCGTGAATCTCCCCCGGACATCGGCGCCGAGTTGCCGTTCAAGCACGGTGATCTGATGGCGCAGGACGAGTATCTCGACGTCCTTGTCCCAATCGCTCGTTGACAGCAATCGCAGTGCGGCGAAGGCATTCGTAACGGCGAGATAGGCCAGGCGGAGTAGCACGATCGATCATCACGCCATGCGTCTCCCTCTACTGAGGGACAGAACTCGCGCACGCCATGCACGGCCCACATGCCCGTGAGCTGGGTGGGCGCAATTTTCGGCAGGCGCAATCCGGCCACGGATGGGCACATGCTTTCCGCTCGCCCAGGCCGCCGAAGCACATCGGGCACCCGAACGACGGGACGTCCCACGGAAAGATCGTCCTCACCACGTTCTGACCCCGGTTGCCACGGCCCTGAACACATGTTTACTATAGTAAACGTGTGTTCAGCACCTTTGGCGGATCTGACCGCCCAGGCCAAGATCCGTAACGCCGCCATCGCGCACTTCGCCCGCGACGGCTTCCAGAAGACGAACCTGCGCGCCATCGCGGCCACCGCGGGGGTGAGCGCCGCCCTGGTCATCCGGCACTTCGGCAGCAAGGACAACCTGCGGAGCGTCTGCGACGAGCACGTCCTGCAGATCCTGGTGCGGAGGGCCCGGACCGTGGCCGACCTGGTCAGCGTGCGGGATCTGTCCCAGGAGTATCTGTCGGACTCGGAGGAGTACCGCCTCCATGTGCAGTACATGGTGCGCGCGATCGAGGAGGCCTCCTCCGCGGCCACCACGTTCGTCAACACGCTGGTGGAGGAGACCGAGCAGCTCTTCCGGGACGGGATCGCCGGCGGCTCGATGCGCCAGTCCTCCGACGTGCGGGCGCTGGCCGTGCTCACCGTGCTGGTGAGCCTGGCCACGCTGACCATGGCGCCGCCCCTGACCCGCGCGCTCGGCTTCGAGCGGATGGGCCCCGACGTGCTGCAGCGCATCGGGCTGCCCATGCTCGAGATCTACACCCACGGCTTGTACGCCGACGACACCATGCTCAAAGCCGCCCAGACCGCCTGGGAGGCCCAGCGGGGAGACGATCTCTAGCCCTCTCCCCATCACCACCACGCAAGGACACCCATGATGACTAAGACCGATGCCATTTCCATGGCCGGATTGGTCAAGTCGTTCGGCCCGGCACGGGCACTGAACGGCCTCGACCTCGTCGTACGGACTGGCGAGGTGCACGGCTTCCTCGGGCCCAACGGCGCGGGCAAGAGCACCACGATCCGGATCCTGCTGGGCCTGATGCGCCCCGACGCGGGCACCGCCAGGCTGCTCGGCGGCGACCCCTGGACACAGACCGCTGAGCTGCACCGCCGCCTGGCCTACGTGCCCGGCGACGTCACCCTGTGGCCCGGCCTGTCGGGCGGTGAGGCCATCGACCTGCTCGGCCGGCTGCGCGGCGGGCTCGACCGGCGGCGCCGGGACGAGCTGATCGAGCGCTTCGACCTCGACCCGCGTAAGAAGGGCCGCACCTACTCCAAGGGCAACCGCCAGAAGGTGGCACTGGTCGCGGCGCTGGCCTCCGACGCCGAGCTGCTCATCCTCGACGAGCCCACCTCCGGCCTGGACCCGCTGATGGAGGAGATCTTCCGGCAGACGGTCCAGGAGGTGCGGCGCGCGGGTGACCGTACGGTGCTGCTGTCCAGCCACATCCTCTCCGAGGTCGAGGCGCTGTGCGACCGGATCACGATCATCCGCGACGGCCGCACCGTTGAGACCGGCACCATGGCCGAGCTGCGGCACCTCACCCGCACCTTCATCGACGCCGAGCTGGCCGCCCCACCGGACGGGCTGGCCGGGCTGCCGGGCGTGCACGGCCTGCGCGCCGACGGCGGCCGGGTTCGCTTCAGCGTCGACGCCGCCGCGCTGGACCTCGCACTTCGCCACCTCACCCAGGCCGGCGTGCGCAGCCTGGTCAGCCGGCCTCCGACGCTGGAGGAGCTGTTCCTGCGGCACTACGACCGCGCGACCGCGAATGTCAAGGGCCGGCGCGCGGAGGCAGGGCGATGAACGCGTTCGCCGGCACGGGAAAGCTCATCCGCCTGGTGCTGCGGCGTGATCGTGTGCTGCTGCCGCTGTGGGTGGCCTTCATCTGCATGATCCCGGTGGTGTTCGTCGGCGCGTTCACCGGCGCGTACCCCACGGCGGAGGCCCGCCAGCACTACTACGAGACCAGCCTCCACACCAGGGCCTTCACCGTCGCCTACGGCGTGTTGAACGGCTCCAGCCTCGGCGAGCTCGTCGCCTGGCGGTCGGGGTTCGTGACGTTCATGGTCGCGCTGTTCGCGCTGCTCACGGTCATCCGGCACACGCGTACGGAAGAGGAGGCCGGACGGCGCGAACTGGTCGGGGCCACCGCGGTGTCCCGGCACGCCGACCTAGCCGCCACCCTGATCGTCACCTGCGGGGCCGCTCTCGTTCTGGGCGTGGCCTCGGCGCTGGCGCTGATCGGCCAGGGACTGCCCGCCGCCGGCTCCCTGGCGCTCGGATTCGGGTTCACGGTGGCCGGCTGCGCGTTCGCCTCGATCGGCGCGGTGACAGGGCAGCTCACGACCGGCGCGGGCGGCGCGCGCGCTATCGGGATCAGCACGCTCGGCACCGCGATCCTGCTGCGCGGTGTCGGCGACGTCGCCGCGCAGTCCGGTGACGGGCCCGCCTGGGTGTCCTGGCTGACGCCGCTCGGCTGGGCGGAGGAGCTGCGGCCCTACAGCGGCGAACGCTGGTGGGTGCTCGCGCTCGCGGCCGGCGCAGTGCTGGCGCTGATCGTGCTGGCTGTGGCGCTGTCGGCGCGGCGCGACCTCGGCGCCGGCATGTTCCAGGCCCGCCTGGGCCCGGCCGCCGCCGGACCTCGCCTGAGCAGCCCGCTGGCGCTCGCCTGGCGGCTGCACCGCGGCCCCCTGATCAGCAGGATCGCCGGACTTGCCGTGGTCGGGCTCGTGGGCGGCGCGATGTCGGCGAGCCTTGGGACGCTGATGGACAACAGCGGCGTCGCGGCCCGAGAGGCGCTGGCCCGGCTCGGCGGTCCCGGCACGCTCGTAGACCAGTTCCTCGCCCCCATGATGACCATGCTCGGCCTGGTCAGCGCCGGCTTCGCCATCCAGGCCGCGCTGCTGCTCAGGAACGAGGAGCGCGACGGGCGGGCCGAGCCCCTGCTGGCCACCCCGGTGCGCCGGCTGCGCTGGGCGGGCAGCCACTTCGCGTTCATACTGCTCGGCCCGGCGCTCGGGTTGATCGCCTTCGGGACGGCCGCCGGTCTGGCGCACGGCCTCACCACCGGTGACGTCGCCCGTGAGCTGTCCCGCCTTCTGGCCGCCGCTCTCGTGCAGCTCCCTGCGGTGTGGGTGTTCACCGGGCTCGCGTTCGCCCTGTTCGGGCTGCTGCCCCGGCTGGTCGCCGGCACGTTCGCCGTGGCCATGGTGAGCATGCTGTTCGGGTGGGTCGGCCTGGAGTTGCAGCTCGACCAGTGGGTCATCAACCTGTCGGTCTTCGAGCACGTACCGAAACTTCCCGGCGGGGTCATGACGGCCACGCCACTGATCGTCATGACCGTCGTCGCGGCGGCCCTCGTCGCGGCCGGCCTGGCCGGATTCACCCGACGCGACATGCCCACCACCTGAGCCTGGAGGACATCATGGGAGTGACCCTTCCTACCCTGACCCCGTTGCAGGAAACCCTGTGGGTGACGCTGTGCGGCCGGGCGCTCGACAGCCGCCTGCCACGCCCCATACTCGGCGACCGGAGGGCCTACGAGATCGTTCGCAAGACCGGATACGACCACCGGAAAACCCGCTGGAGCGCGGCCTCGGCCATCGACGTCGCCCAGCGCGCCAAGAAGCTGGACGAGGTGGCCCAGCAGTTCATGGCCCGCCACCCCGACGCGATCGGCATCGACCTGGGGGCCGGCCTCGACAGCCGGGCCCTCCGCATCGACCCGCCGCCCACAGCGGACTGGTACGACGTCGACTTCCCCGAAGTCGTGGACGCCCGGCACCGGGTCATCCCCGATCGGCCGCACACGCACACGATCGGCGCGGACCTGACCGAGCCCGGCTGGCTGGAGGCGCTCCCCGCCGACCGCCCCGCCGTGATCGTCGCCGACGGCGTGCTGCCCTTCCTCTCCCAGGAAGAGATGATCATCCTGCTGGACCGTCTCACCAGCCACTTTCCCAGCGGGGAGATCGCATTCAACGTCTACACCCGATTCACCGTCTGGGCCGCGAAACACTACTCCGGCAGCCGGTTCCTGGTCCCGCTCTTCAAGTCCTGCGGCTTCGACCGCCTCGACCCCGTACGGTGGAACCCGCAACTGACCCTGATCCGGCACATCCTGCTCACCCGGGAGCCCGAGGTCGACCAGTTCCCGACGGCCCTGCGCCTGTGGACCCGCCTGTCGGCGCTCAGCGCGGCCTTCTCCAGGCTGGGCACCACGGTCGCGCACTATCGTTTCTGATGATTCCGGCCGTCGACTCACGCCGGGTCGGGCAGGTCCATCGCCGCCAGCCGGGCCGGGTCGACCAGAGCCGCGATGTCCGTGATCCGCCCGGCGGCGACGGTGAACATGAGGACCGATAGTGGAGTGCCGTCCTCGCGCCAGGAGAGCATCCCGGGCAGGCCGTTGACCAGCACCGCCCGCCCCCCGCGCGGCCGAGCCGGAGAACAGCTGCGCGCGGCCTGCGATCTCGGTGGCGCCAAGGGCGACGACCACGCCGCCGGGGGTGTCGACGGTCAGCTTCACCTCGGGGTCGAGCACGCGCGACCGCGCGGTGGCTCGACCGAGCACAACGGCACAGCGAACGCGCCGAGGTACGGACACTGGCCGCCACCTGCCCGGTGCCGGTTCGCCTCGTCACCGGCGAATTCGATCCGCTGATCGACGCCACCCTCGACGCCCGGGTGACCGTCATCCCGGAACCGGCCACCATCCACAGCTCACCCATCCGGCCCACGTGGCCGCCGTCGCAAAAGCAAACGTCCCGATCTGCTGATCCCAAAAACTGGGGAGAACCTTGCGATCGAGATTGTGGATGCTGTGCTGAGATCTAGTACTACTCCGCTAGATCGCGGTCCGGCCTCGTCGGTTCGGCTGCGTAAGCCCACGACAGGGTGCAACGGTATGTGAATGCCTGAACGCGTTGAGTATGCCGAGGCCGTGACACGCGAGGATCTGGACCGGTGGCATAAGGAATTCGAGGAGGTGTGCAGAGGATGTCCCGACGTTCGTGGAACTTGATTGGCGGTCCCGCTGTTAGGCGACGTTCTCGTTGTAGCAGTTCGAGGTCGGTTTCTGGGCTGCGACGTGCCGGTCAAGCGCGGTGCGGAGTTTGGGCAGGTGCAGGAAGCCGTTGACGCGGCGGAACTGCTTGGTGGCCTCGGCCATGCCGGCCGCGCACCAGCGCAGCGCCATCATGCCGTCCTTCCAGTTCTTGACGTTGGCGGCGTGGTCGCGGCAGATCGAGATCATCGACTCGATGGGATTGGTCGAGCGCAGCGAGCGGGCCAGGGTCGGCGGCACGTCCAGTCGCAGGACGGTCAGCGTCTCGTCCATCCCCTCCCGCAATGAGGCGGTCGCACCGGGGTACTTCTTGTCCAGTTCGGCGGCCAGGGCGGCGAGCTTGGCCTCGGCGACGAGCGGAGTGTCGGCGTGGTAGGCCTCGCGCATCCGCTTCTCAGCCACCGGGCGCAGTTTCTCGGGAAGCTTGTCCCGGACATTTCTGATCTTGTGGAGTTGGCAGCGCTGAATCACCGGGTGGTCGAACACATCCAGCACCGCCCGGCGCAGCGCCTTGGAGCCGTCCAGCACGACCAGGATGGGGCGCGTGACGTCCAGGCCGCGCTCACGCAGGCCGACGATCAGCTCACGGGCCAGCGTGGCGTTCTCGGTCGAGCCCTCGACCAGTGCGAGGGGGTGTTTGGTGCCGTCGATGCCGATCCCGAGCGCCACGATGCAGGTGTGCTCGCCGAAATGCACCCCGTCCAGCATCAGCGCGGCCAACTCCAGATGTGACAGGTCAGCCGACATCATCTCGGCCAGGGCGCGCTCGGTGGCGGCGACGAACCGTCGGGAGATCGCTGACTTGGAGGTGCCGGTGGAGGCATGCTCGACGGTGGCGCCGACTGGTTCCAGGCCCAGCTGGTAGCGGCGGGTGGACAGCTTGCCGAGCATCTTGCCCAGCGCCATCTCGTCGAGGATCTCGGTGGAGGAGAACAGCTCATAGGCCGAGATGGCGACCTCGCCGGTGCCGTCGGCGGTGCGGACCCGTGGGCGGCGGATCGGCAGCCTTGCGGCCGCCCAGCACCACCGATCCGGCCTCGCTGCCGTGGCGGACCGCGGTTCGGTCGGGGTCGTGCTTGCCTCGTGGGCCGCACAGGGAGGTGACGTCTTCTTCGAGTATCGCGAACATCACCGCCAGGCCGGACTGAACAGCCAGCGCGAGCAGGCCGTCCTTCATCGAGGCAGCGATCTGCAGCCCCAACGGGCGCCGTTGGAGTCGACCACGGTCCAGTTCTGCAGGTATGTGGTGGCATATTCGACCCGGACGGCGCGGCCGTCACGGCTTAGGTCGCAGACTGTGATGTGCTTGCGGTCGGCCGAGAGCGTGACCGAACCCCAGCCGGCGTCATCCTGCCAGCCGTCAGAGGAATTCGCGGCAGCTGGCGAAGCTGCCAGGAGGGCGGTGAGGGCGGTGAGGGCGGTGGCCGCCAATGCGATACGAGGGAACAAGTGTGATCCGTTCCGGTGAGGAGATCAGAACGGAGCCACTGTGGAGGCAAGGAGCCCTTAGATCCCGCAGGACAGTGCCCTTCATGACGTGCCTTGATCAACGTTTGCCCTGCAGCTCACCACGGCGCCCAGCGTCCCTCTTGCCGCGCTGCAGCTTGACGAGAATCCGTTAGCCAGAGGGACGCCCTGCCCTTGGTCGGCGCTTTACGCGGCGTGCCAAAAGGCGGACGCTTCGGCCGGATGGGGCCTTCCGCTTTGGTCTTCTCTTGACCTTCTGAGAGGTCTGCTCAGACGCTGGACGCCCGAACGATCTACCGGCCCTGGTCGCATGTGCCCAATCCGTGCCCGCGAGCAGCCGGCGAGCAACCATCCCCGCATCTCGGCCTCGCGCAATGCCCGCCAGAATCGAGAAATTGCAGGTCAGATGGGCTGTGGAGTGGTAGGGCGCCCGGGGCTCGAACCCGGAACCTACGGATTAAAAGTTATGCCGAGCCGTGCCGCGCTACGCATAGCTCAAAGTGCCACTCTGTCCGCGAATGCCGCCTTCAAATTGCCCAAGAATGCCGCCCGGTGCCATGCCATATCCGGTGCCGATGAGCATCCAACGAGCAACCACGGGTCGGATGGCATACCTTGACCATTCTAACTTTACATTCAATTAGCCATCTGTGACGGCTTGATCCGTACCCGCCGGATCCGGTGTGCTATCAACGGCCGGCCTGAGTGTCGCCGTTTACCGGTACCCGATCCGATTGCTGATCCGGAGTGATTCGTCGACGCGCCGACAAGACAGGCTCAGCGAAGTGCTCGACGGGTAACGTGCCGCTTGACCTGACTGGAGAGAGTTTTCGGCAGGCGCAGTGGTCGCCGCGCTAGCGGGGCGCTAGGGCATCGCTAGTCGGCGGCTAGATTTTCGACGAACCGGCGGCTGGAGATCAACGTTTGCGCGACCAGTCGGCGAACTGTGCTCAGGACACCTTTCGTCGGACTCGGCCTTGACGCAGGCTCCGTTTCGGGCGGTATCAGGATCCGTCCGGACGGAAGGAAAACATGATGAAGAATCTGCTCAAGACCGCTGTGGTCGGCGCTGCCTTGGTCGCATCAAGTGTTGCGATGGCGCAGCCGGCAATGGCGAGTGACCTCTCGTGGACCTTCAGCGACGGCGTCATCTCCTACAGCGACAGCACGAACAAGTTCTGCGTGCGGGCGTACGACTCCGAGGGCGCCCGCCAGGTTACAGCGACGATTACTCCCACCGGCGGCGGTAGGTCGGTCACTGTCACGGACAAGAACGACTACTACGGCCACCCGGGCGGCACGTGCATATACCTGAACAGCAGCTACGTCTCGGAGAACACCAGCCTCACTGTGACCGCCAAGTCGTACTGGGGCGAGCGCGGCACTTGGGTGGGTCGCGGCAGCAGGACAATCACCACCTGACCAACTTCCCGACTCCCTCGCACGCCGTGCAGGCGCGCGGGGGGGTCGGCCCGCGTCTCATCCACCCAAGACATAAATGGATGTCCAATCCTTCGTGGGCGCAGGAGAAAGTCCCTTCATCAATTTTTGTCGGGAAACGTCCTGTATCGCTCGAATATTGAGTTACGTGCCCTGAGCTCCGGTTAAGCGACGTGGTGGTATTCGCTGTTCATGCCGGCAACTACCGGTTTCGGCTGATGGATCGCAGGTCGTTGAGGTCGGTCACGTTGCGGGAGGACTGTGTTGCGATGTCCGGGGGACGCTGGTACCGGGACTGGTGCGGCCGGTGCCGCGAGCGGCTGCGGCGTGGCGGCTTCGCGACTGCTGAGCAGGCCTGCCAGGCGGGCCGCGCGATCATCGCGGCCGACCAGAACGATCCTGTGTCCATGGGGTACACGCTGGCGCGGTGGCTACGTCACTGGCTGGGGACGCAGCACCAGCTACGGTCCAGCACTCGCGAGACCTATGCCGATCACGTGCGGCTGTATCTGATCCCGTATCTGGGTCGGATTGAGCTGGCTGAGCTGGCCGTCCGCGACATCGCGCGGATGTTCGCCGTCTTGGCCAAACGGCGCAACCGGTATGGGGAGCCGATCGCGTCCTCCACCCTGCACCGGATCCGGGCGACGCTGCCCTGCACCGGATCCGGGCGACGCTGCGCGCGGCGTTGAACGCCGCGGTTCGTGAGGGCCTGATCGCATCCAACCCGGCGCGGATGATCCGGCTGCCCGCACCGCGCCAGCCGTATCCACAGGTGTGGACCGAGCGCCGGGTCGCCGCATGGCGGCGGAGTGGCGAGCGGCCCGCGGTGGCGGTGTGGACCGCCGAGCAGTTGGCCGAGTTCCTTGCCTTCGCCTGCGGCGATCCGCTGGATCCGCTGTGGCAGCTGATCGCGTTGCGTGGCCTGCGCCGCGGCGAGGCAGCCGGTCTGTGCTGGGTGGACCTGGACCTCGACCGGCGGGAGCTCACCGTGAGCCGGCAGCTGGTGCCACACCGACGACGGGCTGATCGCCTGCCCACCGAAAACCGCTGCCAGCCGACGGATCGTCGGGCTGGACCCAGAGACGGTTCGGCTACTGCGCCGCTACGAGCGGGCCCAACGACAGTTGCTGGGCGACGCCTGGAACGAATCCGGGCCGGTCTTTGCCCGTGTCGACGGGTCCCCGATGCGCCCGTACTACCTCACCGTCCGGTTCCACCAGCTGGTACGAGCCAGCGACTTGCCACCGATTCGGCTGCATGACCTGCGGCACGGTACGGCAACTCTCACCCTGGCCTCGGGCTCGGATCTGCGGGTGGTGCAGGGCACTCTGGGGCACGGCAGCATCGTGGTGACCTCAGACATCTACACATCGGTGCTGCCGGACGTGTATCACCAGTCCGCCCAGGCCATCGCGCGGCTAGTCCTGTCCAGCATCCGCAAGACCGCTCGGAAGACCCGCAAGCTGGCGGCCTGACACCTGTGACCCAGGTATGACCCATATGTGTCTCACGATCAGCAAGAAACCTTCCCGCACAGGAAGAAGCCGCAGGCCAGAGTGGTAGGGCGCCCGGGGCTCGAGCCCGGAACCTACGGAATAAAAGTCCCGCTACGCCGAGAAGGCGATCCAGATCATGGACGCGTGGTCAGCCGTGATCACCAAACACACCGGGACAACGCGCCGCTGCAGACCGGCTGGGCGAGTGCCAACTTCTCCCGCGCCGCCGAGCTGATCAAGCACACCTACACCGGGTGGACGCAGGCCGGCCGGTTCGCCGGCAAGCTGCGCACCGTGTACCTGCCGACCATGATCGCCGGAAGGCCCAACAACAACGGCAACTGGGAACTGATCACGACGGACGCCGCCATCGGCATCGCCGTGCACCTGGACGACCGTGCCTCCTTCGATCGGGCGATCACGACCTGGCGCGGCAGGCTGCCCGCCTACATCTACCTCAAGACGGACGGCTCGAACCCCAAGGCGCCGCCGAGCAGCAAGTACGACACCAAAGCCGAGATCATCGACTATTGGAAGGGGCAGACCACGTTCGTGGACGGGCTGGCCCAGGAGACCTGCCGTGACTTCTGGCACACCGGATGGGGTCTCGCGGCCATCCCCCACGTCGCGGAGACGGCCCGCAACCAGGGTGTGGACCTGTACGCCACGGCCAAGCACCGGCTGCGGTTCGCGATGGACTTCCACGCGCGCCTGGAGCTGGGCGGGACGGTGCCGTCGTGGCTGTGCGGCGGAAAGGTCACCAAGGGCCTTGGGGACCACTTCGAGATCGGCTACAACGCGCTGCACCATCGTCTCGGATACGACATTCCCGACGCCGAGCGATGGGTCGAGCAGAACCGCCCCGCCGGGGTGTCACACTTCCTGGGCTGGGAGACCCTCACCCACGCGCAGAACCCGCACGGCGCCGGGATGAGTGCATCGGCCACCCCGGACTTCAACGCCGATGGCGTGGGCGACCTCTTCTCGGCCGCCACCGGAACGCTGACCGTCTGGAACGGTAAGGGCGGCAACAAGTTCAGCCCGGCCACCGCCATCAGCGCCGGCTGGACACCGTACTTCTGAGGGCCTTCCCGCGAACCCACCGTAGGTGGCGGGCGGCCTGCTCGCGGGAGCGGAGGCGGATCAGGTCGTGCATCCGATAGCGATCGGGGCCCGGCGGACTCGAGGAGACCGGCATCCAGGAGGTCGTTGAGCGCGGCTTCCGCCCTGCGTTCCGGCCAGCCGGTGAGGGCGGACGTCCCGGCCGCCGCGTGGATGCGGGTTTCCAGCACCCCGAGTATGAGGAACACGTGGGAGGCGTCATGACTAGCGGGTTCGCTCAGGAGGTGCTGGAGGCTGATCGCGATGCCGTCGCGGATGGCCAGATCGGCATGTTCGAGGGCGTCGAGGCGGCGGTCGGGGTCTGTGAGCTGATCGGCCAGACAGGACAGTCTCCGATCGGGCCAGGCGCCCAGGCGTGCCGCCGAGATGCGGAGCGCGAGGGGGAGGCCGCCGCACTGCTGGACGATCTGCTGCGCCGCTTCCGGCTCGCCACGGATCCGGCCGGGATCTGCGATGCGCAGGAACAGCGCGGTGGCGTCGGCGTGGTCAAGCCGGTCAGTCGCAGATGGCTCGTGCTGTCGAGCGAGGCCATGATCTGGCGGCTGGTGATGATGACCGTGCACGCGGGCCCGGCGGGAATGAGAGGCCTGACCTGGCCGACGTCGAGCGCGTCATCGAGGACGACCACCAGATTGCGCGTCGAGGTCAGCGAGCGATAGCGAGCAGCGGCCTCGTCCAAGGTGGGCAGTATGGCGGCGCCGTCAAGCCCGAGCGAGCGCAGCAGCCAGCCGAGGGCCTCGAACGGCGACAGTGGCTGGAGTCCGGCGGCGGCGGCGCGCAGGTCGACGTAGAGGACGTCGTCGGCGAAGCGATCGGCGACGGCGTGCCCGACATGGACAGCCAGCGCGGATTTGCCCACCCGCCGGGACCGTGCACCGCGGCGACGGCGGGCGGCCCGGGCTGGGTATCGGTGAGCGTTCTGTGCAGCCAGGCGATCTCCGTGGCGCGGGCGGTGAGCTCCCGGATGCCGGCGGGGGTGAGCGTGGCGCGCTGTGCCGGAGGGGCGAGGTCGAGTGCGGGATCTCGCCGGAGCACCGCCTGCTGCAGCCGGCGCAGTGCCGCTCCTGGTTCGATACCCAGCTCATCGGCCATGATGCGGCGCGTCTTCCGGTACACGTCGAGCGCTTCCGAGGGGCGCGAGGCTCGGTACAGCGCCAGCATCAGCTGGGCGCGCGGACGTTCCCGCAGCGGATTGGCCTCGACGTGGGCGATGAGCACCGGGACGACCCTGTGATGGTCACCGGCTGCCAGGCGCAGGTCGACATGGTCCTCCAGTGTGGTCAGGCGCTCCTCTTCCAGGCGATCGGACTCGACCTGGGCCCACGAGGCGGTGATGCCGGCCAGCGCGTCGCCCCGCCACAGGTCCAGAGCCCGGTGGAACAGCTCGTCCGCCGTCGCGATCTCGCCCTGTGCCCTCGCGGCACGTGCCCGTCGGGCCAGAATCGAGAACTGGTGGGCGTCGATGCGCTCGCGGGGGAGATTCAACTGGTACCCGCCGGAGACGGTCGCGATGACTGCGTCGTCCTGGTGCGGTGAGAGCAAGCCGCGAAGTTTCGACACCACGATGTGCAGCTGCTTACGCGCCGTCGTCGCAGTGCTCTCGCCCCATACCTGGGCAAGCAGTTGTTCCGCGGGAACCGGCTTCCCGGTGCTCAGCGCCAACCTGGTCAGGACCCCCACTCGTCGCTGACCGGCCAGCACGGCCGGCTCGCCGTTCGCCGTGATCTCCCACGGCCCCAGGATTTTGATCTCCAGTCCCATCAGAACTCCCCCTGTCATTTCGGATGGCCGACGCGAATCTCTGTGCCGGGAGCGGGAAAGGAGACGTCCGCTCGTGGGAGCAGGCCAGCCCGGATGTCCGCTTCGACGGTGAGCCGGCGCAGGCGGCCAGCTGCGGCTGATCACCACTCTAGGGAGGCATCGGGCATACCGATGTCCGGCGAATGCCCTACAACGAGGTCTCCGTCTGGTTGAGCTCGGCGAGCGTGATGAGTCCGTCGTCGAGGGCGCGGCCGACGAGTTCGCTCTTGGTACGGGCAGCCCGTCCCACATTGGCGTACTTGACCCGTACACGTGCGATGTAGGTGTCGACGGTCTTGACGGCGATGTTGAGCTTGGCCGCGACAAGCTCCTTCGAGGAGGAGACGAACCACGCCCGCAGTACCTCGACCTCGCGCTGGGACAGCCGCGGCCGGTCGGCGGCGGTGTCCGCGATGAACGCCCCGGACAGTGACGGCGGGGTGTACGGCTCGCCCTGCGCGGCCGCCTGGATGGCGGGAACCAAGTGCTCCGGCCCCTCCCGCTTGGTCAGGTAGGCGAGTGCGCCGATATCGACGCACTTGATGGCGATGGCGTCTTCTGTGTGCTGGGAATACACGATCACGCGCCTGCCGCTGTCGACCAGTCTGCGAAGCTCCCCGAAGTTCGGCAGGCCGGGCACCAGCTCCAGATCGAAGATCACAACATCGGCGGCGGCGCCCGGCCCGGTCCAGACGTTGGCGAGCCGGTCTCCGGCGTCGATGAGGTCGATGGGCGGTACGGCGCGGGCACACCAGCTTCCGACTCCGGCGGCGATGGCCGCGTGATCGTCGACGATCACGGCAGTGATCAGTTCGTCGGCTGCCATCGGGCCTCCATCCAGACCATGTCGTCGTGGTGCAACGCCTCAACCCGGACACCGGTTGAGACCGGGTTCGGCGCTGTCACCTCGTCGCAGTCTGCGACGACGCTCACCGACACCAGGTCCACGTCGCCCACGACGGTGACCCGTGCCCGTGAGGCGGCTGTGGCGAGCACAGTCAGGACCGCCTCGGTCAGATCGCGCCGTACGGACACGGGCGGCACCGGCCACTGGCCTCGGGCGTCCAGTTCCACCGCGACACCCTTGCGGTCGGCCACGTCGGCGCAGTGGCGCAGCTCGTGCAGCAGGGGGTCGGCGACGGAGTCGGCCTCGGCGAACAGCCGCCGCATCCGGGACGCCTCAATCGCGCAGCGTCGCTGAACCTGCGGATCCTCGGGGTCGAGCGAGCCGTCGGCGAGCCCTTCCAACAGCGGAATCGTGGCCACCGACAGCTCCCCGTACCGCTGCAGCCTGCGCCGGTGCGCCTCTGCCGTACCGGCTTCGGAGGCCCGTAGCCGCTCGATCTCCAGGTGCGCGGCCGCCGCCATCGCCCCGAGACGGTGCAGGATCGCCGCCATCACCGCCACGCACAACGGGAAGCCCACCACGCTCACCGAACCGGTGGCGAACCGGGCCAGCGCCCGCTGCGTGGCCTGATCGAACACGAGCAGATGCAGCAGGGCAGTGAGCTCGTGGGCCAGCAGGAACGCCACGCAGGCGCGCAGCGGCCGATCGAGCAGGACGACGACGCCCACCCAGTTGGCGGCGCCGAACACCCAGTCGATCTCGGTTGAGGTGCGTCTATCCGGCAGGGCCGCGTATGACAGGGCCGACGCGCCGAGCACGACGGTGATGGCGGGCTGGCGGAGCCGGTGCCACGATCTTCCCCGGACGAGCAGGGCCACCTCACCCGCGAGTACGGCCCCGAGGGCGGCCATGGCGCCGAACTGTGCGAGCGCGGGCTCGTAGCGGTCCAGGTGGCGCAGCAGGTTCGCCATCCCGAGCCCGAACACGATCACCGAGGCGGCGAGCAGTGTCGCGATCCGCAGGCCGTGCCGTAACGCGGCCTCGAATATGTCAGCCATCACCAGCGCGCCATTCCAGCAGTACCAGGGTGCCCTCGCCGGGAGCAGACGTGATCGTGGCCGTGCCACCGATGCGGGTCATCCTGCCATGTACGGACTCTCGCAAGCCGTACCTGGTGGCCGGCACTTCCGCGGGGGAGAATCCCCTTCCCTGGTCGGCGATGTCGAGTCGAAGCGCTCGCGAGTCGCCACACAGTCGTATGGTCGCCCGAGTCGTATCCGCGTGCCGGCGCACGTTGGTGAGCGCCTCTCCAACCGCATCGGCGATCGCGCGCGCGACGTCGTACGGCAGGCGCAACTCCTTTGGGGCGTCGAACTCCACAGTCAGCGGCACCGCGTCGAGGTCGGCGCGCAGCAGGCCCACGACATCGGCGTGCGGGAGGGCCGGGCTGTAACCCGAGCCGAGTCTGTCGAGATCCCGGCGGGCCTGAGCGGCCAGCCAGCCGGCGTTGGAGCGCACCTGTCCGATACCGACCATCAGCAGGGTCGTCGCCGCCGTGTCGTGCAGGGCGTTGGCGAACTCGCGTTCCTCGGCGCGGGCGGCAGCCGCCAGGAGCGATTGGCCGCGCGCCCGCGCGGCCTCGGCGGCCGTCAGGTCGGCCTCGTGGGCAGCCCGCCGCAGGAGTGTCCAGACCATCCGGGAAAGCGCAGCCGCCACCGGCGCCCACAGCAGCCCTCGGATCACGCTGGCGTCCGCGCCTGCCGCGGCGACGGCGACCACCGTCCCGCCCCCAGCTGCCAGCGCCGCGGCGGCACCCACCAGCACCGGCGTATGCCACTGGCAGGTGACGCACATGAAGAGGACCAGCAGGCGCAGCCAGCCTGTGTTGGTGTCCTCAACCGCGCTTGTCCATCCGACGCACGCGGACAGCCCCAGCAGGGCGAGGACGTCGAGGAGGACCGGGACGTTCCCCCTGCCCTTGTCGAGCCACCACGCATAGCCGCAGGTCCAGACCGCCGCGACGGCGACGACGACGACAGTGGGCGCCAGATTCTCGGGAGCGGAGCGGAACAGCGCGATCACGCAGATCGGAACCAGCGTCACCAGGCGCACGACGGCCGCGTACCGGCGGCCGAAGCGGACCAGCAGCCGCGCTGCCTCCTGAGCCACCTTGCAACCTCGCTCCCGCCGATTTCGTTCGGACGAAAGCCTAGCGATTGACCGAACCGTAATCACGGTGAAGGGCGTTCACCTGACACACCTGCGTTCCCGCCATCCGTAGGCTCGCATCCAGGGTGCGCAAGGGGCGAAGGCTTCTCACCGTATGCCTGCCATGTCAGGGGTGGCAGGCTCGCCCGCTCTGGAGGTTCGCCGATGCCCACCCCTTACCCGCCATCCCACGGATCCGGCGCGCCCGGATATCCGGCCGGCCGGAACCGCGGGCAGGCGTGGCCTTCCGGCAGCTTTCCGCCCCCCGCGCAGGGCGGACCGGCACCAGGCGGGACAGGACCGGACGTAGGGTGGCCTCCCGGTCCCGGTGGGCAGCCGCGCCACCCGCAAGGCGGACCCGGAGGGCAGTGGACTCCTCCCCAGCGAAACGGCAATGGCAGCGGGGGCAAAGAGCCGCTGATCGCCGTCGTCGTCGTGCTCGGCGTCGTCCTGATCGGCGGACTGGCAGGGGGCTGGCTGCTCCTGGGCCGTGACAAAGCCGGCCCGCCCGCGACCCCGACCTCCGGCCGGGGCAATCCGGCCCGGTCGCCCACGGCCAAGGAGGCGAAGACCACCGAGGCGGTGAAACTCCGGGCGATCACCGGTGACCAGCTCTGCGCGGCCGTACCGGACGATCTTCGTAAAAGCCTGGTGGCCGATGCGAAATATGGCGGGAAGGACGCATCCACTGGGGCCGCCACCGACACCGAGAAGCGGGCGGCCTGCAGCTGGACAAACAACAAGATGGACGTCGGCGACGGCGTCCTCGGCTATCGCGCGCTGAGCATCTCCGTGGAAGCCAAGAGCGCAGAGACACGCAGCGCCGTCGGTTACGCCACGGACCGCTTCGACCAGGACAAGAAAATGCACGTGCGGCGAGTCAACGTCCGGAACGGCAAGCGGATCGACGGCAGGACCTCAGGCTCGGCGTTCGGCGAGCTCAAGGCGCTGGAGTATGGCGACGCCTCCTACAGCCAGACCTCGATCGGGAGGAGCGGCCTCAAAACGGAGGTGTTCGTCCGGCAGGGGCCCTGGCTGATCAAGGTCACCTACGGCGGTGACAACAGGACCGGCCCCAAGTACCCCTCCGGCGACGAGACGCGGGCCTCGGCCGGGAAGGTTGCCGAGCTCATCACCGTGGAAATGGTCAAGAGTGCCGACAAGGTCAAACTCGCCGGGCCCTGCGGCATCGTCACCGCCGAACAGATCGAGTCGGCGTTCTTCCCCGCTGCCGGCGGACCGTCCGTCAGCACCCATGACGGCAGCGTCAAGCAGACCACCTGCACCTGGTCGGTCAAGGAGGTCGTCAAGCATCGACCTGGGCAGGAGTTCACCGCCCGCGGCGGTGAGCTGGCCATTCACGTGGCCGACTGGGGTGGCGGCGACACCGGATCGACGTTCCAGTTCGATCGCGATGCCAAGAAGTACGACCGCTACCACGACAGGGGCGGCCTCGCCGGCGATCGCTTCCACACTGACTACGAACCCCGCCAGGAGCTCTCCGGACTCGGTGAGAAGGCATTCGTCGTGGTCTCCAGCACCACCAAGCTTTACGACAAGAGCGCGCCTCCCACGAAGGAGATCCTCATCAAGGTTCTGGTCGGCGCCCGGACGGTCGAGGTCACGTTCCGGGGGACCACGACCGGAGGCGGCCTCCTCGACGCCGCCGGCTACCGGGCACCGTTCTTCGAGTCGGCAGTCGCGCAACCGGCGCTGACGAAGGTGGCCAAGACCTTCCTTGACGGCCTGAAATGACGTGAGGGTCGCAAGGGCACGCCGATGACGTGCAGAGCGGCGGAAGGACGACCACGCTCTGAATGGACAACATGTAGTGCGGCAGCGGTAGTTCCGCTCGCAAGGGCGGATCCCGTCACCTGACTACGGACGGGCCTCGGCCGGATGGATCGACACCTGCGCTCAAATTCGGTCCCCTTGGCCGGAGGGGACGTGGGCGCGGGCTTCGGCGAGGAGGTTTCGAGGCGTTCTGCCGCGCCGAGTTCCCCGGACTAGAAACGGTCACGAAGGCCTCCGCCGAGGCCTGCCTTGCAGGGCGGTTAGGCTCTGCGATACTCGCTGATCAGTCCAGTGCGCAGGTGGCGGCGCTGCTTGCGGGTGTTGTCCTGGCGTTGGTGGCGCTGGGCGAGCGGACGCCTGCGCCTGGCGCGTGTTCGCCCAAAGGTCCACCGGCAGGCGCCGGAGCAGTATTCGCGGGGCCGTCCGCCGCGGCCGATAGGCGGGGGCAGCGGTGCGTCGCAGTTCAGGCAGTGCTCGGTTCGAGATCCCATGCGAGGCGCTCACCAAGGGGGTTTCGTGGCCGTATGGCTGCGGATCGGCCTGTCTCGTCTGGTGGGTTGCGAGACACGCTAGCCCGCAAATGCGCGGTCACGAAACCTTGCGCCGGGACGTGGCGGCGTGGGCGCTGCGGGGGAGGCGGCGCGTCATCTGGGTGATCGCCGACCAGGTGATCACGGCTTCGCTGTTCTGGGGCAGTCGTTCATGGTCGCGGATGTTGCGGCGGGCGCGCAGCACCCATGACAGGCTGCGTTCCACCACCCTGCGCTTGGTTCTGTGGAATCTGTTTTGTCAAGCCGCGCTGATCGGTCGCGGTCAGTTGGGTGCCGGATCCCCGAGCAGGATGACCTTGCTGACAACGGGATCGAAGCCGAGGACCGGGTGTTCTTGGCTTCCGCCTTCCGGGGTCATCAGCACCGGCTTGCCGAGTTCGCTCCCGATCGCCCGAAGGAAGTCGCAGAGTGTGTCGACCCCCTTTTGACCTTGTAGTTCACGAAGGTTGACGTCGAAGTCGATCTCGGTCTCCGATATGAGCCGGAAGATCGCGAGCACGCCTGGAGCAGGCCAGACTCGCAGCGACACCGTTTCGGCCTCGGGTGGACGCGCGAGCACTTCGGCGGCGGTAGGCAGCGGCAGCACTGTGTCGCCTTGCGAGTACTGCCACTGCCATCCACGCGTTCTGACCAAGTCCAGGACGGTCTGCCAGTCCTCGACGGTGGCGTCCGGGACGAAGAGGTTCGGCAATGCGCCCATCAAGTCGGGATCGAAGAATTCCCTGACCTCGTCCCATCGGAGATCCGTCATGCCGTCATGTTGCCTGGTCGCGGGGCCTGCCGCAGCTCGATTAGGTCGGCTTCTGGTTGACAGCGATGACCGGGAGCAGCGTCGCCTGGGCTGGAATGCCGATCTGCCGCGGCGTCGCACCGGACGGTGTGGGGATGTCGGCGAGACGTTCCAGAAGCTTGTCAAGGGCGGCCTGGCCGTCGTCGACGGCCGCTCGTTCGTCGTCGGTGAGCGGAACGTTGGCCCGCATGCGCTGGAGGTTGTCCTTGGCCTCCAGGAGTTGGCCCTTGCTGGACGTCTTCGGGGTGTAGAAGTCGCAGCGGGCGCAGGCCATTCGATGTGGGCACTGCTCGAAGAAGGTGTAGGTGCAGTAGCCGTGTCCGAGGTCGTAGTACTGCCAGGGCTCGCCATTCGCGGCGGCGCCGGAGGTGACGGCGTCCCGGTCGACGAGGACCTCGATGGTGCGCACGTTGCGTTCGAAGTAGCCGGCGTCGTTGTAGGCTCTGGCCAGCGTGTTCGGCGTGATCTTGGCGTAGTGCTGGGTCGATTCCGGGCTTCGGTGCCCGAGCCATGCTTGCAGCTCGAACAGGGTCATCGGCTCTTTGGCGTTGTAGAGCTGGCTGGCGATTGTGGACCGTGCCCGGTGGCTGGTGATGGCGCCACGCGCGTCCGCGGCGGGAACTCCGGCCTTGCGGCATAGGGCGGGGATGATCGTCCTGTTGATGTAGGTCTTGTCCATCGCGTGGGCCCGCAGCGCGAACAGCAGGTGCACTTGGTCTCCGGTCTTGCGATCCGTCAGGATCGGCTGGCTCGGCCGAGCGGCCTCCCATGCCTCGATCGCCTTGCCCAGCAACGGATCGACCGGTTTGGTGAACGCGGTGCCGGTCTTGTGGGTGGGCACGTCCAGGAGGCAGACCGCGTCCCGGGCCAGGACCTCGCGGGAGTCGCCGGGGATGGAGAATCCGTCGTGCTGCCAGCGGACGCAGCCGACTCGCAGTCGGGCGATCTCCGCGCTGCGCTGGCCGCTGAAGAGCCAGGCCAGGGATACAGCCCGGAGGAACTCAAGGGGGTAGCGAAGGCTGTTGTAGCTGGTCGGCAAGTCCTCGGGCTGGATGTTCAGCCCGGCCCAGAGCAGCTTGGCCCAGATGTCGTCGGCGATCACGCGGGGGTCCGGTCCGAGCATCGCCAGGACGGTTCTGGGCGTGGCGAGGGCTCGAGTGGGGTCGAAGCGTCGGGGGATCCACTCCCACTCCTGGCAGTCGCGGAAGAACGCCCTGGTCGCGGTCAGGTAGCCGGCCTTGGTTTCTGCGGAGATCGGCTGTCCTTGCCTGTCGCCCAGGCCGCCGCGTCGCTGGACGTAGTCACCGATACTCATCCGATCCAGCGCGGCGATCCAGGACGCGCAGGTCCGCCGGGTCCACTGGCCGGGTTCGGTGATCTCCGGGTGTTCCTCAGCGAGCCAGCGGCCGATCTTGGATAAGACGCTGCGAGCGGTCGCGCGGGTCTTGGGTGCGAGCGTGGAGGTGGCGTGCCACCGCTCGACCCAATCCGCCCACGGCCGCGCGGTGCCCTCGATTTCAGGCATCCGCCCCCGAAAAGGGGAGGGTGGGGGTTCGCAGAAGCCGATGGAGGCGACGGCGCGTTGGATGGCATGCAGGGCCCCGATGTGTGGGCGTCGCATAGCGGGGTGTTGGCGCAGCCGGGCGAACGCCTCGGTGGTCAGGTCTTGCAGCAGTGGGCTGCGGTTGAGCAGAAGGGCCTGGCAGAGGACCGGAGAGATTCGAGAGTCCACGTCGGACTCGATCCGGTAGCCCCATCCGTAGAGGACCCGCTTGACCTGCTGGTGGGCCTGTTCGACGAGTTCTTCACCGAACACGCGTCGGCTCAGCGGGAGGCGCTGGAACCCACCGAGGCGGTCGAAGTCGGTGAAGCCGCTAAGCAGGTAGGCGTATGCGGCTAGGGTCGACCGCGCGGTCCCATCGACCCACCCTGGGCTGGACTTGCGGAACTCCGCGGTGCCGACGCCGATCAGCTGAAGCCAGTCCTCTGCGGTCCAGCACCAGAACGTCCTGCCCTGCCCGATGCAGCGCAGCAGGATCAGGGCGATGGCGTCGTTCATGCCCTGGCGTTGGTATGTGCTGTCCGGGCACCACAATGACGCCCGGACGTCGTCGAGCGGGTGGAGCAGCCATTCGATGGCTGTCCACCCCGGAGCGTCGGGGTTGTGGCGGCCTGGCCGGCGACGCAGGTCGGTGCCCAGCTGCTGAAGCGCTGACACCTCCTGGGCAGTAAGACCATCGCGCTGCTGGTAGCGAGACGGGTCGAACGGCCATGTCCACGTGACGTCCGCGGCCGCCGTGTCGACGGCCACTGATGGCGAAAGGGTCACCGGCGCACGGCTCCGAGCCCCTGCTCGCCGAGGCGGGCGAGCATCTCCACGCGCCAGGCATGGATCTGATTCATGCCCTTGGTGAGCTTGTCCGCCAGGTCGCGGCCGGACAAGTGAATGTAGGTGAGCGTCGAGTCGGTCGAGCGGTGGCCGGCGAAGGTGGCGATGGCGTGCAGTTCCCACCCCATCCGGGCCAGGTCGGTCAGGCACAGGTGCCGGGTGGTGTGGGTGGAGAAACGCGGGAGGCCGGCGGCCAGGGCGATCCGGCGGACGACCTTGGACCAGGTCCACAGGCTCAGCGGTTGAGCGTGGTTGCGGCGCGACTCCGACAGGAACAGCGGCCCGCGTGCCCGGCTGATCGTGGCGCGGTGAGTAAGGTAGCCGGACAGCAGCACGCCGGTAGGCGCGGAGTACGGCACCACACGCTCCCGTCGGTTCTTCGTCGTCTCTGCCCGCACCCGCAGCGTCCGGTGGGCCGGGTCCAGGTCATCGGTGCGCAGCGAGCACAACTCCTCCCGGCGCAACGCCGCGTCGTATGCCAACGCGAGCATCACCCGGTTGCGGACCGGCTCATCAGCGGCGACAGCCAGGATGTCCGTCCACTGCTGCTCAGTGGGGATCCACGGCAGCTTGGTCAGCCTCGGCACCAGGCCCCGCCGATGCCCGCCGTGACGACGACCGGGCGTGTAACGGCCCCGGCCGACCGGGTTGAACTCCCGCAGCCCTTCCTCCATCAGGTAGTCGTAGAACAGCCGGACGGGAACCAACCGCTGCTGGATGGTGGCGTTGGCTAGGCCCGACCCGGAGTCGATCGACATCACGTTCGCGCCCTTGTGGCTGGGACGCTCAGTCAGCTCACGCACGTAGGCGGCGACGTGCGCCCGGTTCGCGGCCAGCGGGTCGACGCCCTCCCGGTCGCACATAGCCAGGTACTCGGCCAGCCCTCGCGCGTACGCGTCGATCGTCCGAGGTGCCCGCCCGAGATCGGTCCACACCCGCAGCCATTCGGCCGCCCGCTCGTGCCTGACCAGGACCGGCCATTTCTCCTCCAGCACCACCGTGCCGCCCAACCCATCTCCTCAGTTCGTGGTGGCTCCGCAGAGAGATGATGTTCCCTGCGGCCAGATTCCACGTAACTAGTACCAGCACGACGAAGCCCTGGGCGCCGCGCGGCCGGGAGACCACCTTGACGGTGAGGTCCAAGAAGGTGCGCGCCCACTCGATCAACGATCCCGCGTAGGCGGAGTCGGCCCAGACCAGGGTGATCTCGGGGTGGGTCAGCCGCAGCCGGAACAGCAGGTCGCGGGCGCAGTCCCGGTCGGCGGTGTCGGCCGGGGTGACCATGACCACCACCTGAACAAAAGCAACATCGTCGTCGATACCCTCGGCCTCCTGCTCGCGGTGCTGGTCACCGCCGCCGGCATCTCCGACAGCGCCGCCGGCCTGCTGCTGCTCACCCAGATCGCTGCGGCCCAGCCCACCACACCAAAGCCTGGGCCGACGGCGCCTACCGCACCACCGTCATCGACGGCGCCGCCACCCTCGGCATCGACGTCGAAGTCGTCCGCCGCGACCCTGCCACCAAGGGTTTCGCCATCCTGACGCGCCGCTGGGTGGCCGAGCGCACCCCCAGATGGTTGATGCTGCACCGCCGCCCGGTCCGCGTCTACGAGGCCCTGCCCACGAGCTCCGAAGTTGTGATCCACATCACCATGATCCACGTCATGACGTCTCATCGGCGAATCCACCCCGTCCTGGCCCGGCACCTGAGACTCGGGATCAGACAGGAGTAAACGCCCACTTATACTTATCCATCGGGCAGGCGGTCCAGGATCTGGCGGACGACCGCGGTGGCGTCGTTGCTTCGGACCTCCAGCACGAGGTTGCTCACCCGGACCCACAGCGTGCCCTTCAGCCGAAAGGCCTCGTCCCCCAGACCCTTCACGGTCTTGGCCGGACGCTTCCTGTAGTAGGCGAACATCTCCTTGGCCACCTCGAGCCCGCTCTTGCCGTTCCACGGCGGCGCGTGACGTACCGTCAGGGACGCACCTTCGCGACGGCAGGCGGTCGCCGGGCCGGGATAGCCGTCCGCCAGCAGTGAGCACGCGTACGGAGCCGCGGCGAAGCGCCCGTCCGCCGCGTTCGCGTTGGCGGCGGGCGCGGGCCTGTCCATGACCTCCGCCACCCACAGGGCGGCCTTCCGCAGGTTGTCGCGCTGCCGCGGGTCGGCCTCCTCGGCCCTGGTGTACCGGAGAGCGATCACCGCGTTGCTGAGCCGGTAGATCATGTACGTGGTCGCGGTCACCTGATAGACGGCCGCCTCGTCACCCACCCCCGGAGCCGGGCTGGAGGGACGTTCGGCCATTACCCGGAGCTGCTCCCACGGAGCCCTGGCCGGGGACGTGACCGGCTGCTTGAAATACGTGCGTGCCGCCGTGACGTCCGCGGCCACGTAAACGTCGACCAGGAGCGTGTAGACCGAGGACGCCGGCAGGTGAGTAAGGATCGGGAGCGACCACAAGCACCCCGTTGCGGAGTAGTTCGACCGGCCGAGCGGGACCAGGTGCTGCGCCTGCTCGATGGTGAGCAGGGAGCACGGATCAGGGAGACGGGTATACCGGCTGGGTCCCGCCTGCGGCGTACTGGCCGTCGGGGAGGGTCTTGCCGGCGCGAGATCCGCCGAGCACGCCGTGGCCAGCAGCACCAGAAGCACCGCGAGGATCCTGGTCACGACAGAGCCTCCACGAGCCACCGGGCGGCCTGCTGCGCTTGGGCCGGGGTACGCGCCATAAGGCTGCCGATCAGGTTGGATTTCCTGAAGACCACCTCGGAGCCGATGACGAGCGCCTCGTCCCCGATGTCCACAGGAGTCGACTCCGGGGACTTCCATCCGGCGAACATCTCCTTCGCCTGGGCGATGGCGTCGCCCGCCGGCCCCCGCTGAGGCGCGTGGAAATCCAGGAACAAGCGTTCCTGGAAAGTCCGCCAGACCCACGTGCAGCTCTCGGCACGGAGCCCCACCCTGCCGCCGGCCTCCACGCCCAACTCCTTGAGCTGCGCCGAGGTGAACATGGCGCACGCGATCGGCGTCTCCGCGTAGATGCCGGGCGCCGCCGTGGGCCCGGGCTCCGGCGGGCTCATCCCGTCGAGCGTGGCGGCCATCCTGCTGCTCACCGACAGCGCGCCTTCGCGCAGGCGCTTGGCGCTCACCCGACCGTCGATCGCGGTGTAGGCGACCTCGAACAGGAGGTTGCCGGTGCGAAAGGTGACGAAGACGCGCTCCAGCTCTTTCGTGCGCAGCCTGCGGTGCTCGACGGTGTGGGCCTCGTCGCCCATGCCTTCCACCGTCCGCGCCACTGTCGTGGTGACACTGCGCCGCTTCTCGGTGGGTACGCCGATGGCGGGCCACTGCCAGATGGTCAGCCAGGAGGGACGGAGGTCGTTGGCCAGGCGCTTCCGGTAGAGCTCGTGGACCTGCGCGTTGGTCGAGCCCCACGGCTCCTGCTCGAGGTCTTCCGTGATCGGCTCGGCCGTAAGGCCCACGCCCTGGCCCGTCCAGGAGCACTCGTCTCTGTCGTGGTTCGCCTTGGCGCCTGGCACGAGCTGCTTGACCAGACTTGCGTCCACCAGCGCGCACAGGTCGATCGGTACGGGGAACCTCGGTTGCGCCGCCGGTGCGGGCAGCGGGTTGAGCCACAGGAGCATGGCGATCATCGCGCGCATGATGCGACACGGTAACCACCGCCGGTATGTCGCGGGTATATCAGGTGGCGGATACGGGCGCAGAGGAAGGCGGCCAGTCGGGTCGCCCCGGGCGTCTCAGTAAGAAATATCCCTTGGGTTCCTCAGAGCCTCCTGGATCTGTCTAGCGGCAGGACCTGGGCTTATCTGCTGACGCTCCGGCTTCTTCGGTGTTGATGAGATTTCAGAGATTCTGAAGGTCTATCGTCTGGGTCGTTCGTCTTGCTGTGATGGTGAAGGCGAGGTGGCCGGAGTTGGCGCTGGCGGTGGTAAAAGATCTTCGGGTAGCGCCTGCCCCGGCCACTGCTGAGGATGTGGAGGCGCTGGAGACGGACGTGTCCGGCCGGCGAGGCCGTCGGACGCCTGGCTGGAGTGCGCGGTGCCTCCTTCGAGGCCTGTGCGGGGCCAAAGGGGCAGAGACCGTGGTTGAGCTGGGCGTTCGCAGGTGATTAGGAAGTTCTGCGGTACTCGCTGATCAACCCGGTGACGGTCCTTCGATGGCGGATCCGGGCGGTCATGTCGATCACCTTGCCTGGGTCGTGCACCGGCGGATGAAGAGAGCGGTCCTGATGCGGGCGATGATCGTGGTAGTGGCCCGGTTCACCGTTTCACTCCTACCGGCATGCCTACTTCTTGACGGTCCTCCAGTCGTGCCCGGTCTCCCGAGCTATCGCGGCGATAATCACGCCCGCTTCATGGAGGGCACGGAAGAGACGGATATTCATGCCGACCCTCTGGACGTGAGATCGTGCCCCGTTCGGGAGATGAGGTCGTACGCGGACAGCGGGCTCAGCCGGGCCGACATGCCGGCGATATACCGCCCTCTTCTAGCGTGACCTCCCGACATAGCAGTCAGCCTCAAGGAGGATTCCATGGCCAGAACTCGACGATGGGCCACCGCGCTAGCCGTTCTCCCCATGGCGCTCATCCCGCTCACAGCGCAGAGCGCCGCCGCCGAGCCGATCGGCGGAATACCCCATAACAGGTACTCGATCAAGGTGACGAGCGTCCACAACGGCGACGTGAACTACAACAAGATGCTGGCGAGCTGTGCCGTCGCCGTCGGCGGCACCTGCTCGATCTCCCGGTCGTTCTCCGTCCAGCGCACCATCCAGGTCAACCTCGGTGTGTCGCGCGACTTCGTCGCCGGCCAGATCGGTTTCAGCAAGTCCACCACGGCAACGGTGACGTCCCAGTGCAACTCCCGGCCGTTCACCAATTCCCGGCAGGTGTTTCGGGCTTACCCGATCGGTGTTAAGAAGCGCTACAACATCATCAGGAAGACCTACCTGGACGGCAAGCTCATCAAGACGGCGACCTCCAGCGGTGAGGCCTTCAACCCCACGGGCGTCTCCTGCACTCTGAGCTGACCCAGGATCCCAGGGCGGGGGCGTTCCCGGCTGAGGGCGTGTCCAGGTGGGTAACGGCTCTGGCCCGTAATCGGTAGTGGCGTTAAGTGATCTTCACTGCAGCAGGATGCGGCGGCGCAGAAGGTCGAAGCTGGCACGGCCTAAGACCGTGGCGTACGAGTTCTACGCTGCGGCCAAGTTGTTCGGTTAGTCACAGCTGGTTCCTGATCGATTCCGGCGTGTCCGGGACCGGCTGCGCGAGGTAGTCCGTCCCCTCGATGGGGGCGAGGAGGCTGGCTTCGCGCAGGAGGTCCAGCGACTCCCGCCAGGACTCCCTGGCCTCCTCGTGCCGCCCCAGGTCGTGCAGGGTGTGGCCGAGCCACCAGTGGGAACACGGCGGGTGCCCATGGTGAATCCGGCCTCGCGCTGGAGTTGGATCGCTTGCCGGTACTCCTCGACCGCCTGGCGCAGCAGGCCGCCTGCGGTAGGAGTCGGCGAGGGTGTCGTGGGCGATGCCGAGGCCACCGGTATCGCCTGGGTCCTCCGTCATCGCCAGGGCGTGCCCGCGCCTCGTCCACGGCCTCCTCGTGTCTCCCCTGGCGGTAGTAGACGTGCACCCGCTTGTTACGAACGTAGCCCCCCATGGTCCCTGCGCCCCCGTCCGTTCGGTGATGACGAGGGCGCTCCCCAGCGCGGCGATCGCGTCGTCGTAGCGGCCCATCATGGTGTAGGTGATGCCGCGGTCGTTGAGAATCCCCAGTCCGGCAACCCGGCCCGGTCCCAGCAGGCCAGGCCGTCCTCCAGGCGGGACACGCACTCCTGAAAGCGCCCGAGCTGTGGTGGACGGAGCCAAGCCCTTGCAGCAGGTACGCCTGGGCCGGCCAGTCCTCCGCCTCCCCATGCAGCGCGATCACCGATCTGATCAACGCGCTCCCGCGCTAGAAGTGCTTGACGGGCTCGGGAGGCTGAGGGAGGTCCTGGGCGAGCAGGACCCCCAGCTCCTCCTCGGTGATGAGGTGGACGTCACACAGAATCCGAGCTGACTGGTGCCAGCACTTCTGCGCCTCGTCATGTCGTCCAAGATCGTGCAGGGTGTCGCCGAGCCCCCACAGAGAAACGGCCTCCACCGCGCGGTGACCGGCCTTGTGGTGGAGGTAGACCGCCCGCCGGTATCCGGCCTCGGCCTCAACGAGCCTGCCGGCGCGTCGGCAGGCATCGGCCAGCGTGTCGGTCGCCGCTCCCTCGTTGCAGGGATCGTCGAACTCCACCCAGATGTCCAGGCTGCTTCGGCCCGCGTCGATTGCGTCGTCCAGCCGGCCCATTCTGATCAGCACCCCGGCCCGGCCGTTGAGTATGGACGCCTGGTAGTCGCGCTGACCGCTCGCTCGAGCTGTCGCTATCGCCTCGTCCATGGTGGCAAGCGCGTCATCGAAGCGCCCCAGCTTGCCGTAGGTCGTGCCGAGATTGTGGAGGGTGCCCGCCTTGCGCAGGGGCAGACCTGCTCGATCCCAGCACACGAGGGCACGCTTGAACTGCTCGACCGCAGGCTCGAAGCGACCTTGATTCTTGTGGATGCAGCCCAACTGGTTGTGCCCGCGGGCTTGGCCCGCCCAGTCACCAGTGCGGACGGTCACCTGCAGGGCCTGGTCATGGATCTCGGCCAGATCAGCGAGCCAGCCTCTGTGGTTGAAGGGTCCGTTGAGACTGGCCGCGAGGCCTTCAACCGTGCCGGGATCGTCGGTGCGGGTGGTGGCCTGCCGGGCGACGGCGATGAGGTTGTCGCGCTCCAAGTCGATCCAGTCGATCGCCTTCCGCGGTGTGTCCAGGCGAAGGCCCGGCTGGTCGGCGTGAAGGTTTCTGACGATGACGGAGGTGGGGTTGAGCAGAAGGCTGGCCGTTCTGGCTGTGGCGAGGTAGTGGTGCAACGCTCGGCGGGTGGCGGCCACCCGGTCGTTCTCCTGGACGATGTCGTCGGCTTGTTCGTGGGCGTAGAGGCGGACGAGGTCGTGCATCCGGTAGCGGCCCGGCCCGGCCGATTCGAGCAGCCGGGCATCCAGGAGGCGGTCCAGCGCGGCCTCCACCGTGCGCTCGGGCCGGTCAGCGAGGGCTGCGGTGGCTGCTGGGGTGTGGGTGGGCGTGTCGAGGAGGCCGAGCAGGGCGAACAGGTGGACGGCGTCCTGGCCGGCGGGCTCCTCCTTGAGGTGGTGGAGGCTGACGGCGATGCCGGCGCGGACGGCCAGGTCGGCGTATTCCAGCGTGTCCAGGCGGCGGGTGGCGTCGGCGAGCCGGTCGGCGAGGTAGGACAGCGTCCAGTCGGGGCGGGCGGCCAGACGTGCCGCCGCGATGCGAAGGGCGAGGGGCAGGCCCCCGCAGAGCCGGATGATCTGCCCGGCGGCCTCCGGCTCGGCGTGGACCCGGCCGGGGCCGGCGATCCGGGCCAGCAGCGTGGTGGAGTCGGACGGATTGAGCCCGGGCAGGTTCAGGTGGCTCGCCCCGTCGAGCGAGGTGAGGACCTGCCGGCTGGTGATGACGACTGCGCACCCCGGCCCGGCGGGAATGAGTGGGCGGACCTGGCGGGTGTCGAGGGCGTTGTCGAGGATGATCAGCACGTTGCGCGCCGAGGTGAGGGATCGGTAGCGGGCCGCGGCCTCGTCGGCCGCGGCCGGCACGGCGGAGCCGTCCAGGCCGAGCGAGCGTAAAAGCCGGCCGAGCGCCTCGAGCGGCGACAGAGGCCGCAGGCCGTCGGTGGTGCCGTGCAGGTCGATGTGGAGAACGCCGTCGGTGTAGCGGTCGGCGACGGCGTGCGCCAGGTGTACGGCCAGCGCGGATTTGCCGATCCCGCCGGGACCGCCGATGGCGACGATCGCCGGCTTGCCGGCCCCCGGGCCGGTGAGCGCCTTGTCGAGCCAGGCGAGCTCGACATCGCGGGCGGTGAAGGCGGGGGTGTCGGCGGGCAGTTCGGCCGGGGCGACGGCGTCGGCGAGCGTGGCATCCTGTGCCGGAGCGGTCAGATCGAGGACGGGATCGCGAGCGAGGATCGCCTGATGGAGCCGGCGCAGCTCGGCACCCGGCTCGATGCCGAGCTCCTGGATCATGACGCGGCGAGTGTCCTGGTAGACCGCGAGCGCTTCCGATGACCGTCCAGCGCGATACAGCGCCAGCATCAGCTGCGCATGCGGCCTTTCCCGCAGCGGGTGCGCCTCGATGTGGACGGTCAGATCCGGTATCACCGCGTGGTGATCGCCCGCCGCCATCCGCAGATCCACGTGATCTTCCAGAGCGGTGAGACGTTCCTCCGCCAGGCGGGTGGCCTCGATCCGGGCCCACTCCGCCGACATGCCCGCCAGGGCCTCTCCCCGCCACAGGGCCAGAGCCTGCCGGAACGACCTGTCCGCGGTAACGATCTCTCCCATGGCCCGGCCGGCACGCGCTTCGCGCACCAGCCGCATGAACAGGTGAGCATCGACGTGGTCAGGTGGCACGTCCAGGCAGTATCCACCTGGCGCGGTCACGATGACCTGGTCGAGCGCCCGGGGCGCAAGGAACTCGCGAAGCTTCGACACCACGATGTGGAGCTGCTTCGGCGCCGTCGCCGCCCGGCTCTCTCCCCACACATCGGTGAGGAGCTGGTCAGTGGTGACCACCCGGCCGGCGCTCAATGCCAGCCGGGTCAGCAGGCCGATCCGCCGGCTGCCGGTCAGCGGTAGCACGTCGCCGCCCGCCGTCAGCTCCCACGGACCCAAGAGCTTGATCCGCAGTCCCATCGCACCACCCTCCGTAGGCAGGACCAGCGTTTCATCGGTCATGACCGTTGCCCGTTGGAGGGCCTCCTCCGCGATCTGCTGAGTGGCAAGTGATGAACATACCGGAACATACCGCGTGTTGACACGCTGTCGCCGTATCGGGACTCTTCGCTGCGCCGTACTCATCCTGGTCGCTTCCCTCCGGGTGCCAGGTGCGCGGGCCGCTTCGGCGGCCACGTGGGACGCGGCTTTCTCCGGTGTGTGGAGTGATGAGAAGTGGACGGTCCAGCCGCGGCTGGCTACTGCCGTACCGTGGGGCTTGCGTCGGTGCAGGCGGCCGTCCAGAGCGGTGACTACACCCTGGCCAAGGGAACGGCTGCTCGGCTACTTCCGCTCCCGCTCGTCGGTGACGGCGAGAGTGCCCTTGGGCCCCGGCTGGGCGGGTCCTGGAGCTGACCGCCGACCACATCTACCCTGGGCGATGGCGAGCTCTACGTCACCACGCTGCGCGTCGGGACCGCGGAGTCGACCGTGACAGCCGCCGTCACCGGCGCCGTCACCGCCGGCTTCTTCCTGATGAGCAGGATCAAGGAGCCTGCCACGGCGTACTTCAACAGCAGGAGCAAGGGATCGGGCCAGCCGACGCTGGCGGACGGTTCGGTGAAGTCGTTCACGGCCACGCACGACACCTACATCCAGGCGGGCAGCGTGGCCGGCACGGTATTCGGCGACGAGTACCTGATGCAGGTCAGGGACGAGGGGGCCGGCCCGGTCGCCGCCGGGACGAGCGAGAACGTCGAGGATGTCGGCAAGGCTGTTGCTTGGTTGGGTGATGATGATGTGGCTGTTCACGACGATTGCTTCACTCCGGCCAAGCGCACTTTCCGGGTGCCGTGCTCGATGAAGACCAGCACATACAGCCGTTTGAGAAGCACCGTCTCGACCACCAGGAAGGTTCGCCGCCTCCGTGGTCGCGCTTCTGTGCGCCGCCACGGTCTGCGAGCTCACCCGCATCCAGACGGCCCTGGCCCGCCGCACCATGGCTCACCTCTGAGTCCCGGTATGGCACGCCGGCCTGTCATACCGGGGACATACCCGTCATGAGCACAATGCCGATCGGAGGTGCACGATGTTCCAACTGTTGGGACGCTTGGCGGTGGTCGACGGCGGGGGCCGCGCGATCAACGTCCGGGCCGCGAAGCAGCAGGCGATTCTTGCCGTTCTCATGCTGCGTTCAGGCGGAGTGGTCAGCGTGGATCGGCTGATGACGGAGCTCTGGCCGGACGAGCCGCCGGCGACGGCCAGAGCGAGTCTGCAAACGTATGTTTACCGCCTGCGACGCACTCTGGCACCGCTGGCCGCCCACGGTGTCGGCCTGACCACCCTCGGGAACGGCTACACCTTGGTCGTCCCGGATCGAGCGGTGGACATCAGGGCGTTCGAGCAGCGCTTCACCCGGGGATCGGAGGCTCTGACTGCGGACCGTCCGGAGGTGGCAGCCGGGCTGCTGCGGGAGGCGCTGGACATGTGGCACGGTCCGCTGGCGCCGGAGATCGACGTCGAAACCGTCCGCTGCGAGCGCCGCCGCCTGGACGCGATGCACCTGACCGCATCCGAGCTCTGTGTGGAGGCCGAGCTGCGGCTCGGCCTCCACGCCGGGGTCATCCCGGAATTGGAGCGCCTCGTGGAGGCCCACCCTTTCCGTGAATCCCTGTGGGAGATGCTGCTGCGGGCTCTGGCCGGGCGCGGCCGCCGCGCCGAAGCGCTCGCCGCCTACCGGCGCATGCGAGACATCCTCAGTGCGGAGCTCGGCATCGAACCGGCCGACCACTTACGCCGGCAGCACCAGGAGATACTCCGAGGCGCGCCGCTCTAGCAACAGGTGTTGCAGACGATCACGTATTTTCCACAGCTTCCGTCACAGCAGTGCGCCCGAAGTTTCGTTCCGGCGATGCATTTGTAGATGTAGTAGCAGTCGACGGCGGCAGCGCTGTGCTGCGGGACGACCATCGCCAGAATCCGGTCGCTGAGCTTTTCTATCGCGTTTCTCATGGTCCTCGATCTCGCGTTCTACGGGGTGCTCCCTGGCCGGCGCCTGCCAGGGAGCACCCTTCACTTACCTAGGCGCACTGCTTTCTCCAGTAGACCGTGCAGTCGCTTTTCCAGCACTTGTAGTAAGCGCAACAGATGCTGCCGGTGCAGGTCGTGTGGTCGAGAGTGCAACGTGCGGTACAGGCGGCCTGCGCGTCGCCGGCCGGTACGACGAAAGCGATGATCCGGTCCGCCAAGGCGGTGATGGATTTCACCGGTCCCACCCTTCTCCGGCGAGTTATTCGCAAAGCGTGACCATGTAATAGGTGCAGTCCGATCGATAGCACTTCATCTTGTAGCACCCGGTGGCCGGGTCGTAGCTGACCTGCACGCACCTCACGGCGCACGCCGCGTCAGCCTTGACCGTGGGAATCAACCGGTCGATGAGCTTGTCCAGCATTCTGTTTTCACCTCCTTTCTTGCCTCGGGTTCACTGGGCGCGGTATCACCGGGGGCTACCTCGTGATATCCGCGGGCTTGTAGGCGGAAGAGGCGCGCGTAGGTGCCGTCCACCGCCATGAGTTCGTCGTGGCTTCCCCGCTCGGCGACGACCCCGTCCTTCAGGACGACGATCAGGTCGGCGTCCCGCACGGTGTTCAGCCGGTGGGAGATGAGCAGGCTGGTCTGGCCCGTGCGGTACTGGCGCATCCGGGCGTGCACGTCGGCCTCGGCTTCGGGATCGAGACCCGAGCTGGGCTCGTCGAGGATCATCAGATCCCGTCCGTCGCGGAAGAAGGCTCTGGACAGGGCCGTTCGCTGCCACTGGCCGCCGGAGAGCACGACGCCGGTCGAGGAGTCCTCGCGGTCCTCCTCGCTGGTGAACATTCGGGTGAGCAGCGTGTCGTAGCCCCGGGGAAGGGCCGCCAGCAGCTCGTCCACGCCGGCCTTTCGCGCGGCGGCGCGGATCCGGTTCAGGTCGTCACGGGCACCGACGTCTCCCACGCCGACGTTGTCGCGGGCGGAGAAGTCGTAGGCCATGTGGTCCTGGAAGACGCCGCTGATCCGCTCCCGCAGCGCCTCCGGCCGGACATCGCGCAGGTCGGCTCCGTCCCAGAGGATCGCTCCCCGGCTCGGGTCATAGAACCGGCAGAGCAGCTTGACAAGCGTGCTCTTGCCCGCGCCGTTGAGCCCGACCAGTGCCACGGCCGCGCCGTACGGGATGAACAGGTCGACGCCGCGCAAGATCCAGGGGTGGTCGTCGCTGTAACGGAACCAGACGTCGCGCAGCTCGATCCCCCGGCGCAGTGGCGGCAGCGGAGCGGGGGCGGTCGGCACGACGAGGTCGGGCTCGGCCCTGACCACTGCCACGTAGTGCCCGAAGAGCCGCAGGTTGTGATCGGTGATCGCGATGCCGTTGACCAGGGTGTCGAGCCCGCCCTGGACGGCGACGACGGCGACGGTGAACATCGACACGTCACCGACGGTGAGCGTGCCCGTCCGGGCCGCGGCTATGGCCCAGACGAGCCCGCCTCCGGTCACCACGGCGGACAGCAGGGCGAGCGCCCCCTCCGCCGACAGCTCCTTGCGGTCCATCCGCCGCTTGCCCGCCTGAGCCGTTGACAGCTCGGCCATGAGGCGGCCGCGCAGGAATCCGCCCAGGTTGAAGAGCCTGATCTCCTTGGCCGCCTCGATCGTGCTGAGCAGGGTGCTGTAGAAGAGCTGCCGTCGTTCCGCGGGGCCGATCTCCCACATCAAGGTCGTGCGCCGGCGGGACAGCTTCAGCTGCGCGATAAGTGCCGGCACGGCGGCGCACAGCACGATCAGCGTCATGGCAGGACTGAGCACCAGCACGGACCCGACGAAGCCGATCACAGTCACAGCGGAGCGGACCAGGCCGAACGCCTCCGTGACGATGCCATCTGCTCTGGACATTCCCTCCTGGGCAAGGCGCAGCCGGTCGAGGAAGCGCGGATCCTCGAAAGGCCGGAGCCCTGGAAATCGTGCCGTGGCCGCGAAGAGCCGGTCCGTCGTGGTGGCCGCAATGGCGCGGCCGATCTGGCTGCCGAGGTACCGCGAGGCGTGCGGCAGGGTCGCGGCGACGACGCCGGTACCGGCCAGCCCGGCGGCGAGGCCCAGCAGCTCCGACAGGGAGGCCGCCCCGGTGAGGCCGTCGATGACCAGCTTGGTCAGCCAGGCCACCGCGACCGGCGTCGTGGCCATGCCCAGCAGGGTGAACGCGTACTCGATCATGGGAACGGCAGCGCTGCTCCAACCGGTGGCCGCCGCCTCACGCACGGAGGCGGCCAGGCGCACCCCGTCAACGGCCATGCTGCGTCTCCAGCTTCTTGACGGTGACGGCATGGAGGTCGTCGGCGTGGAAGAAGCCGTGCTCGCGGGAGTCGAAGCTGGCCTCGGTGTTGTCACCGATCAGGACGAACCTGCCGGCCGGGACGACGTCGTCGGCGACGACTCTCCGTACCCGCTCCGGGACCGGATCGCCGGGAAGGGCGGCAACACGTTTGATCAGGAATTCGCTGCCGGCCGGGTGTGGGCTCGAGACGACGGCGATCTGCCCCTTGCGCAGCGCCGCCAGGTCCGTGCGCCGGGCCAGGAGCCGGTCTCCATGGGTCAGCGCCGGGGCCATGCTGTTGCCGCGGACGCGGATCACCAGGTACGTCGCGCGCAGCCGAACGGCCAGCAGGGCCAGACCCACGAGTCCGCACGCCGCGGTGAGGAACGCCCGCCTCACGACGCCTTGACCTCGGCGGGCATGGTGTGGCCGCTGCTGACGACCGTGTCCCGAGCGTCGATCGTGATGACCGTCGGGTACCCGTTGACCTTGAACGCCGTCTGAAGAGGGCCCTGGGGTGCCTCCGTGACGACACGTGCTACCTCCGCGAGCCGTTCGATGTCGGCTGCGGAGTCCTCGCCGGGGTCGGCGACGACCACGGCGAGCACGGCGTCCGACGTGCCGCGTGCCCGCTCCACGAAGAACGGGAGCAGGTCCTTGCAGGGCTGGCAGCCCCGGGAGAAGAATCCGACCATCGCGGGTCCGCTCAGGAGTTCGTCGGAGATCGGCTCGCCGCTCGTGCTCGTGGCGGCGAACTGCGGGACCCTCGCACCGGGGGAGAGGCCTTCCACCGGCATCGACGGCGGCAAGCTCTGGCTGCGCAGGCGGCGGATCACACCGACGGTCAGCAGCAAGTTCACCAGGCCCAGCAGACCGACCAGCACGACCGCGGCGACCAGGTACTGCATCACGCCCTCCCCATTCTGTCCATGAACAACTCGGTGACGTCGTCAAAATCGATGAGCACGGCCGTCCCGCCAGCCCCGCTGGCATTGCCACCGCCAGCGCCGCGACCGGCGGCTCGCTCGTGAAGGTCAGCGCCATCTCGCCGAGCGCCACCACGAGCAACAGCAGGGCGTTCCGCATCAGGTACACCGATCCGAGCGAGACCACGGACGGGCCGGAGCAGCGGTAGGACACTCACATGCCCCGCCGGGCGGTGACAGCGATCATCAGAGTGAATGCGCCGAGCATGATCCGGCTGAGGACCAGCCCTGGTTCCCGGGATCGCCATGAGCGCAGCCGTCGCCGCCTCACTTTTCGCGACCACGCCACCCACCGGAAGGCGCAGCCTTTCCGGCACCATCACCAGGATGGACGCGAACAGGCGGAGGTCCGCGCTGCTGCGCAGCTTGGTGAACGCGGCAACGGCGAACACTGCCCCGATCAGGACCGGGCACGTGACGAGCAGGGGATCCACGATCTGGATATTTCATGATCCCGCTCGCCCGGCCCTCGCGCGCCGCTAGCCCGACCGGAATCAGGCCTGTGGGACTCAATAGCGGGATTCGGCGTCTGACCTGCCGGTTCTTCTCCGTGGTTTCAGCTGGCGATCTCGTACGCGTTGATGAGACCGCCGACGACGGCTCTGCGGTGGCCTCGGCGGTTCGCCGGGTCGATAGGGGACGGCTGTCCGATGCTGCGGGGGGGTCCAGGTAGCGGGTGAGGGGCGCCCGGTGACCCAGTTCGCTGTCGGGTGAGTGGTGGTGCTGAGCACGCGGACGCGTCGGGTGGCGTTCTCGATGGCCGCCAGGATGTACTGGCTCGATGGTCGTCTCGAAGGACGGATTGGGATTGACCGGCTGCGCGGGGGGCGGCGCGGCCGTGGTGAACGTACAGCTCGACAGGGTCATGACGTTGCCTGCCGCGTCACTGGCGCTCGGATTCCGGACCGCCGTGGATGGACAGCAGGACCGGGGGAGGGCCGGGGTCGTCCGGGCGGTAGAGCAGAGCGTGGACGTCGCGTCCATCGCGCGTGCCGAAGCCGCCTCCTGGCCGTCTTGAGAGCTGCCCGCCCCCCGTCATGAAGTCCGCGCTGGACGTCACCTGGGATGACCCGGTCCAGTCGAACGCTCCCTGGACGGCCTGATAGCAGAAGCCTGGACGACGGCACGTACCGCCTCCCCGCAATGCGGGGGAACGACGGCTCCGCCGGAAGGGCATGCCTCCGATATACCGGGCCTCCCTAGCATTGCCTCTCCAGTCCGACAACCGCAAAGGGGACCTGAAATGCGCAAGATCTGGACCTTGGCCGGAATGGCGGCCACCGCCGCGATCATCGCCTCCACCGGGGCGGCCCCGGCTACGGCAGCCGCGGCCCCTACCGCGACCCCGGCCGCAGCCGCAGCGCTGGCCACTTCGTCGGATGCGCCGACGAAGGCCACCAGCGTCAAGACCAGGGTCTACAGCCATAGGACCGATCTCGGCACGCTGCAGATGCGCTATGGCAAGTACAAGAACAAGACCTGGATCTGGGCCCGTATCGAGAAGCCGACGAAGCTAGCCAACGACAAGTACGAGATCACGATCTCCGCCCAAAGCAACTATCTCCACAAGAACATCAGCGGCACCAGCTACACCAAGGCGTTCGAGGCCAAGGACGGCGTGAAGTACTACGTGTGCATAGCCAAGATCGGCGCTGCCACATGCACGGGCAACTCACTCTCGTGGGTCTATTGACGCGTTAGGCGGCCAACTGCCGGCCCAGGGCGGTGAGGTTGGTGCAGGGCCCAGTCGAGCTCGCGGCTACCGCCGTAAAGAGCGCCCGCTGATCCCCGACCTCACCGGAGCGACCCGGCCGCCGTCGGATGAGCCCAAGCCGCTCGACCTGTGGGAGGGGGTGAACAACGAGGTCAAGGTGTTCTTCGACGAAGCCCGGGCCAACCGGCCCGCCGCCCGCGAGCTCCTGGCAATGTTCACCCGCAGCTGCCGGTCCCTGGAGGAGTTCGAGCGGGAACGCCAGACCCTGATCAACGCCGGGATCAGCCCGGACTTCCTCCCCGACGCCCTATCGATCTCCTCCCGCCGCCAGGACGAGAGAGCGCTTCTGACCCCTGATCATCCTCACCCCGGTCCTTGAGGTGCAAGGCCGTGCTGCCGCCCGGTTCGTTCCCCGGAGTGGACGAGGTAGACGTTTACTCCTTTTGGGAGCAGTACGCGACGAGCCGATAAACATACCCGCGCCATACCGTCGCCTCCTATGGTCGATCCCGCGCACGAGAGGTCAGCGGGAAGGCGGGCAACGTCTTAACGCACGTTACGGAAAATCGCCTTCCCTGTTCATTTTCCATTCAGTCGGAATCCTCCTGGAGGAATCTCATGCCTCGATCCGCTTTATTACGCGGATTCATCGCCACGCTGTTCGCCGCCGCGCTCGGGATCGTCGGGCTGGCGAGCCCCGCGCTGGCCGTACCAGACTTCCAGCTTCCCTTCCTGTGTGGTCAGAAGTGGCAGCTGAACAGCTGGGGGCACGCGCCCGCTCTCGACATGGTGAAGGAGCCCGACCAGCAGGGGACCGAAGGCGCCACCCTGCTCGCAGCCGCCAGCGGGACCGTGGACAGGTCCTTCTGGCACGACAACGGCGGCAACGTCGTGCAGATCGATCACGGCGGCGGCTACTTCACCACCTACATCCACCTGCAGTCCCGTGCCGTCTCAGCCGGGGACAAGGTGGAGCGGGGAACAGTGATCGGCAAGGTCGGCAAGACCGGGGCATTGTCTAACGACCACCCCCACCTGCACTTCGAGCTCGCCTACGACTCCAACGGCGACGGCCACGCCTCGTGGGGCGACCCCGACTCCGAGCGGATCAAGCCGATCTTCAACGGCGTCACCTATGGCCAGGCCAACGGCATGGAGTGGAACAACGTCGAAAGCCACAACTGCGGCACGGTGTCCCCCAAGGGCACGGCCTCGGTGTACGGTGTCCTGTCCGACGGGCGGTTGACGTACACGGCGATCGATGCGGCGACCGGGAAGCGGACGGCGGGTGCCGAGCTGTCGGCGGTATCGCTGGGGTTCAAGGCCAAGGCGCTGGCGACGTTGAATTACAACACGTTGCTGGTGACCGAGGATGGTAGGGATGGTCGCCTGTATCGGGTGGATGTCATCTCGGTAAGGGATGGGGTCACGTTCTCGCCGCCGGTGTTGCTGGGGACTGGTTGGACCCATGATCTGCTGGCGTATGACGGGTCGAATTACCTGTTCGGTATCGCTGATGGTGCGTTGCGTCGGTACAAGCTGACGGCTGACAAGCCGGTGCTGGCCGATATCACGGGTAACACGCTGATCGGGACCGGGTTCGCGCTGAAGACGCTGACCGCGACGGGTCCGAGCTGGATTCTGGGTACGACGTCGGCGGGTGCGTTGATCTCGTACAAGATCAATGGTGCGGAGTCGTGGCAGCGATACCAGCTGCGTGACACGACCTGGCAGGTGTTCGACCAGCTGCTGTCGCCGGGTGGCGGTGTCTACTACGGCCACAGGAACGCCGAGGGGTCGGTGCACCGCTACTTCGACGAGAATCCGCTCGACGGCAAGGGCGACGATCTGTACGGGCAGGGCGTGGTGGACACCGAGGGTTGGACGCAGGTCCTGCTGTCGGCCTACCCCGACTCCGTCACCTGAGAGGGGGCGTGAAGGTCCCGGTACCTGCCGGGGCCTTCACGCATGCCCGCCCCTATGCTTCGGGCGCGATCGCGGTGGCGATCTCCTCGTCCGGATCGATGACCACGTTCTGGTCTTCGTCGTAGACGAACCCGACCGGCAGCGGCAGCCGCAGCTCGCCGCGGGCGGCCGCGGCGCGTTTGGCCTCGTTCATCCGGCTGGTCAGCCAATGCAGCTCGGCCTCGCCCATCTGGCCTTTCAACCCCAGCAGCAACCGGTCGTTGATGTCGGACAGGCCATAGACCCCGTCTGTGTCGATCACCAGGGTGTCGGTGAAGCGTGCCAGCTCCAGCAGGCGGGCCACGTCCGCGTTGGAGCGGGGCCAGCCGGGAGACCTCCAGCCCGAACACCGCCCCGACCTCGCCCAGGTAGATGCGGGCGACCAGCTGTTTGAACCCGTCCCGGCGGGCGGCGCTGCGTCCCGACAGCCCCAGATCGCAGTCGATCACCTCGATATCGCACCCGTCCTAGCCCATCCGCGCCGCCAGATCTGCCAGATCGTACTGGCGCCGGGTCGACTCGGTGTGCTCGCGAATCTGCACCAGCGTCGATTGGCAGACATACACGATCGCGACGCGTTCCAGGCGCGAACGCGTCACCTTCGACTCGCCCCGGATCATCGGTGCTCGCTCCGTCGCCCTGTCCGCTCGGCTGGTCGTCGCCGCCGGGCGTCGCCTCGCCAATCCGGCGCGCCGGCACCGTCTGCGGGCCGCCGGCCAGGGCGGATTCCAGCATGTTCGCCAGCACCGCGATCACCTCATACGACGTTGGGGGTGCTCACCGTAGATCCCCTCAGTGGGGACGCCTTCTCATCCGGGTTGAAGGAAGAAGCCGTCCGCATGGTGGTGGAGAACGCGGGGGTGGTCGCGTCGGTGAGGTGCGAGTTCGGGCCCCGGTCAGCAGACTGGCCTTGGGCATCGGAGAGGCGAAGTTCGAAGCCGGTGTCTCGGTCAGCGGCTGTGGGCAGTGCCGCTGCTGGTCATCGCGCTCCAGAGCCGGGGCCGTACGTGGCGGAGCGGGGACTGTTCAGGGCTAGCGCAGATCCCGAATCCGTGGACCATCGAACCGGCAGTCACAAGCTGGCCACCGGGCAGAACACGTGGCGAGCCCGTTCCGGTGAGAACCGCACGGCGGGTGCGAGACGGCGGCTCGGGGAAACGGACCGGCGGCAACACCGACACCGCGCCCTGGGCCGACCGCACAAGCGCACAACCAGCCCATGCCGCCAACCGCGCTACCGGCGTGCTAGCGCCGGGCTAAGGGGCCGGAAGAGCATCTGGGGTCATGGTTCACGTGCTGGTGGCGAGTCAAGTCCTGCTCACCACGGTCTTCGTTGTCTCCGCGTACTCGAAACTGCGCAGTCGTGCCGCACTACAGTCTTTCGCCGCCACCCTGCGATTGCTGCCCGGCCCGGCCCGGTTCCCGGCTGCCATGGCAACGGTGGCCGTGGAAGTTGTCACTGCCGCCACCTTGATCGTGCTTCCACATGCGGGGCTGGCCGTCGGCGGGATGCTGTTGATCGCGTTCTCCACGTGGATCGCTATTTCTCTTCGCTGGGGGCAGCGCGAGCCATGCCAGTGCTTCGGCGCGTCCGTGACCCCGCTTGGCCCGGTGCATCTGGTCCGCAACGGGCTTCTGCTGCTCGTTGCCGCGCTGGGTTCAGTGGCGCTGATGTTTCCCGGCGGCCCGGTAACCATGGTCGGCCTCGCCCTGGCAGTGCCGGTTGGGTTGGTCGGCGCCATCCTCTTGATCGTCTTCGACGATATCGCCGATTTGTTCATGGAAGTCGCGGGGAGTGCGTGATGCCGTATCTGATCGTTGCCGTCGTCCTGGTCGGCGTGCTGTGCCTGCTGAATCTCCTGTTGACGGTCGGAGTGATCCGCCGGCTGCGGAAGCAGGCGGCGTCAGCGGCATCCTTGCCACCCATGGAGGAAGGGCTCGCCATCGGAGAGAAGATCCCGGAGTTCGCCGCCACCACCACCAGCGGCGAGCCGATCTCCGATGAGCTGATCGAAGGGGCCGCCCTGATCGGGTTCTTCTCCCCGTCCTGCCAGCCCTGCAGGGAACTGATGCCGCGCTTCATCGACCATGCCCGCCGAACCCCGGGTGCCGTGCTCGCCGTCGTCGTCACCGACAGCGACAAGGAGGCCATCGCTGACGTCGAACGCCTCGCTGAGGTGGCACGTGTCGTGGTCGAGGCACCTCATGCCGCCATTCAGAGCGCCTTCCGGGTCACCGGATATCCGACCGTCTTCGAAATCGGTGCGGACGGCAGGGTCACCGACAACGATCCCGTGTTGCCCGCCACGGTCAGCGCATGATCGGAACGGCGAAGGCCGCCGCGGGGGTCGCCCTGCGCGCGGCCCCGGGATTGATGGTGGTCTATGTCCTGGTAATGATCGTTGAGGCCATCGCGCCGATCGCGGTGGCGTGGCTGACCAAACTGGTGGTCGACTCCCTGGCAAGACAGGGATCGGCGGCCGAGCTGAGCACCCTCGCGGTGGGGTTGGCCGCCGCGGGCATCCTGGTAACGGTGCTGCCTCAGCTCATGCAGTACCTCAACAGCGAAATGGGCAGGTTGTTCACCGCTCAGACCACCACACAGCTGTTCTCCGCGACGCTGCGGTTCGCCGGGTTGCGACGGTTCGAGGACCCCAACTTCCACGACCAGTTGCGGTTGGCGAAGAACAGCCTGTCAACGGGACAGGAAGTCGTCACCGGATCCCTGGGGGTTGTGAGCGCGGTCATCACGCTGGCCGGAATGGTCGGCTCCCTTCTGACGGTCAGTCCGGTTCTCACGGGGATCGTCCTGGCAACCGGGGTTCCCGCACTGTTGGCGCAGTTGCGGCTGTCGCATCGTCGCGCCGCGATGATATGGGACATCGGCCCGGCGGAGCGACGCCAGATGTTCTACGGCGATCTGCTTACCACGATTGCGGCGGCAAAGGAGATCCGGCTATTCAACAGCGGCCGTTTCCTGCGAGGCCGCATGATGACCGAGTTGCGCACGTCCAACGCCGCACGCCGCCGGATGGACATCAAGGAACTGTCCGTTGAGGGCCTGCTGACGCTGCTGGGCGCCGTGGTCGCGGGCGGCGGGCTGATCTGGGCCGTCATCTCCGCCGGCTCCGGCGCGTTGAGCATTGGCGACGTGTCCCTGCTGATCGCCGCCATCGGCGCGGTTCAGGCCGCCCTCAACGGGCTGATCATCGGTATCGCCGCTCTCCACCAGGATCTGCTCATGTTCGGCCATTACGTGGCCGTGACCTCGGCCGAACCCGACCTCCCCATTCCCGCCGAGCCCGCGCCACTGCCCCGGCTGAGGCACGGCATCCAACTGACCGACGTGTGGTTCCGCTACAGCGAGGATCACCCTTGGATCCTGCGCGGCCTGAACCTGTTCATCCCGGCCGCCGCGTCGGTCGCCATCGTCGGTCTGAACGGGGCCGGCAAGTCCACCCTCGTCAAGCTCCTGTGCCGGTTCTACGACCCGCAGCACGGAAGCATCACGTGGGATGGCGTCGACATCCGTGACGTGCACCCTGATGATCTGCGGCACCGCATCAGCGGAGTGTTCCAGGACCATATGGCCTACGACATGTCCGCAGCCGACAACGTCTCCATCGGCTTCGTCCCCGCCCGTGAGGACGAAACCCGAATCCGTGGGGCCGCTCACGAGGCCGGGATCGACGACAAGCTCTCCTCACTTCCTCGCGGGTACGACACCCTGCTCACGCGGACCTTCTTCAGCGAGGATGACAAGGACGCCCCCGACACGGGTGTCATGCTCAGCGGCGGGCAATGGCAGCGCACGGCCCTGGCCCGCGCGATGTTCCGCGGCCACCGCGACCTCGTGATCCTCGACGAGCCCTCCGCCGGGCTGGACCCTGAGGCCGAGGCCGACGTGCACACTCGAACCCGGCGCCGCCGCCACGGCGCCACCAGCCTGCTCATCTCTCACCGGCTCAACACCGTGCGCGACGCCGACCTCATCATCGTTCTGGAGGACGGCGCCATCCGGGAAGCCGGAAAGCACGACGCCCTCATGGCCGTCCGCGGCCCCTACGCACGCCTCTTCAATCTCCAGGCGACCGGGTACCGCGGCCCGGAAGAGGCGGTGGCCCTGTGAGGTGGGTGCTCTTCGTCGTGAGCTGCGCATCGGCCTTGTTGATCGTACGGCTGCGCGCGACGTATTCCGTGATCCGGGTCGATGGCGACAGCATGGCTCCCACATTGACTGACGGCGATCGGCTACTTGTCCGGCGCGTGGCCGCGTCGGCGCTCCGATGCGGCCAGATCGTGGTGGTCCGCGCTCCTCAATTCGTCGGCGGGACCTTCCTCATCAAGCGGATCGCCGGATTGCCGGGCGATCCTGTTCCGCTCTCGGTGGCCCCGGTGGTGGCCGAAGGTCGTATCCCCGTCGGCAATGTCGTCCTGCTCAGCGACAACAGCGAGGGCAGCTTCGACTCGCGAGACCACGGTTACTTTTCTCTCGCTGACGTTCACGCCATCACTCGCCGAAGGCTTTCCCTCGGATCTGCAGGCCTGTCAGTAAAGGAGACGGCATAGAGCAACTGACCAAGTTCTGAGACCGTGAACGAAGAAATGGATGAAAAGCGTGAAGATCATAACCGGGCTCGCGGATCGCGCCCTGGCCTGGGTCCTTCCCGAAGACTCTGCCGGCGCCCTCGTCAAGTGCTACAACAGACCCATTGACGGCTATTGGTGGGGGCGGTGCTATTACAACCCCGCGTGCGGCAGCAGGTCAATGAAGGACAAGTACGCGTGCAACTGGGGGCCAGGAAGCACCTTCGGGGTTCGGACTACTCTCGAGCGCAGGTGTTGCTAGCCGCGTAGTGACCACTGCGGGGCCGGACAGTTGCCGTAACGGGAAATGTCCGGCCCCCTCGTGTGCGTTCAGACCTGAGACGGCCTGCTGCCGAGGGTGGAGCGGACGCTCGGCGGCGAGCATCCTGACACCTTGCTCACCCGGGCAAGCCTCGCCCGCTGGACGGCGGAGGCGGGGACGCTGCCACGCGCACGTACCCAGCTCACCGCCCTGGCTCCTGTGGCAGAGCGCGTGCTTGGCCCTCAGCACCCGTGGCCCCTGCGCCGCGACATGATGACCGGTCCGCCTCCGTGGTCGCGCTCCTGTGCGCCGCCACGGTTTGCGAGCTCGCCCGCATCCAGACGGCCCCGGCCCGCCGGTGCTCTCTGGAGTATGGGATCCATTCCGTGAAGCCCCGATGCGATGATCATTAGGGTTGTCGGCCGTGCTCGGTGCGTGCTCGTACGCCCCGTCACGCATCGTCAGGACCCGGCACTGCCGGACACGCAAAATTCACGCTGGCCCGGCCAATCGCGCGGTGTTGAAGACCGGTGACGCGAGCGGCATTCAGCGTTTGTCATTGACCGCAGATGGCACAGTCGCGTTGGTCGGTACTGATGACGGCGGGGTGGAGGTGTGGAGTCTGGCCACACTCGCCAACCCGGAGCGACTGACAAGACTTGCTCACCCCTCATCGATCAGCGATGTGGCGGTGAGCTCCGACGGGCGTACGGCGGCGGTGGTGAGCAGGGGAGAAGGCTACCTGTGGGACTTGACCGATGCCTCCCACCCCTCTCTTTACACCCGTCTGCCAGGCGTGCGAGGCATTGCCCTCAGCGGTGATGGGCGGCGGGCCATGACAGCCGGCGTGAGCGATGGCGGCACTCAAAGCCCGGTACGCCTTTGGGACTTGGCCGACCGACGCCGTCCGAGGGCGCTGGGCTCGTTGACTACCGATGCCAATAGAGTGGCGATCACTCCAGACGGGCGTACCGCTCTTGCCGGCACCCCGCACGGAGTGACGACGCTCTGGGACTTGCGGAACCCGTCACGTCCTGCCCTGCGCGCCACGCTAAAGGGCCCGGCCAAGGCCGTGGAGGATGTGGTGCTGAGCGCCGATGGAGATACCGCGATGCTCGCCACTCCACGCTGGGGTGCCTTCTCCTGGAACGTGCGCGGCATATCGGGAGATCCCTTGCGTGATCTATGTGGCTCCGGTGACCAACGTGCGGATGTAGCACTCAGTCGGGAACGTTGGGCCGCCATCTCCGGCGGCCAGAAATGGCCCAGCTACTTCGGTGGTCTCGCGAAGTTCGATCCCTGCGACTGAACCGTGTGCCGCTCGAATATTGAGTTACGTCTCCTGAGCTGCGGCTGAGCGGCGTGGAACTGCGGGAGAGCCAGGGCCGGTGGCGATGTTGTTCGAACGGTGTGCGGATCGTGCCGTCGGCGCCTTGACAGCCCTTGTTCGCGAAGGTCTTGACGCCGGCACTGGTCAGGGCGTCGATCAGGCCGACCGTCGCGGCGGTGCGGTGAGCGGTGGTGCCCAAAACGCGGACGCGTGTGCCGGCGTGCTCGATGGCGGCCAGGATGTGCTGACGCTGCATCGGCATTGTGGAGATGCTGCGCACCGGGTCCGTCAGTCCCGGATCGATGAGGGCTCGTCCGTCGGTTCGGCCCGCTGGTGCGTTCCGTGCGGACCCATCGCTCGGCGAACGCGTTCGCACATGGATCGTCAGCGTCGCGTGGCGGCGCGAGCCTTGGTCACTCAGAGGACGGAATCAAGTGCGGAAGGATGATCCGCCGTGTTCCTTCGCCTGGCCTACCTCACCATCACCGACACCTTCGCCGCACTGTGACTACTGCCCATGAGCAATCGGAAAAGGGTCTGGAGATTCTCGCCCCGCGTTGGTGGTGTGGCCGCCCGATCACTGTTCGAGTGGTTCGCGGTCACCCGTGCCCCGGGACGCCCTACCTTCCGAGGACGTGACACCAGGCCGGTACTGCCAGACGAACTCCAGCCACGGCGGGGCCACCCCTATGAAGTGCGACCAACTGCCCGGTTCCGCATCGGGGTAGTCGCCTCGGACTTCGGACAGGTGTGTCAGCATGAAGCCGTGCTGGATCAGGCTGTTGACGATCCGGCTCAGTGTCTGCGTGTACTCCCTGGGTTCGCGGATGCGATCATCCGCCGGCTTCCCGCCGTAGACCCAGTCTTGGTCGGGATAGCTGGTCTCGGCCTCGTCGATGTAGGGCTGCTTCAGCGGGTAGCCCGCCCCGTTCCAGGAGTCGTGGGTGAGCCCGGCGAAGAACGGGTTGGCGCACATCAGGTAGTAGTGGCCGCCTTTTCCGACGACTCTCGCGACCTGGCGGAAAACGATCCGGGAGTCCGGGACGAAGGTCAGCGAGTATGGATGCCAGACAAGATCGAATGTGGAGTCGTCGAGGGCGGACAGGTCCCGCATGTCTCCTTGGATCGTGCGGATGCCGACGCTGTAGTGCTCAGCGGCCAAGCGGTCCCGCTCCAACTGTCCGGAGGAGATGTCGAGAACCGTCACGTCGGCTCCGAGCAGGGCGAAGGCCGCGGACTGCTGGCCGCCTCCTCCTGCCAGGCAGAGCACCTTTCGGCCCGCCAGGTCTGCGGGAATGCCCAGCCTGTCCAGGCCGAGATAGGCCTGAGCCTTCTCCGCGTCCAGGTCGAGCATGGGACGGGTGAACAACGCGTCCGCCTCCGCAAGGGCTTCCCAGCGTTCCTTGTTGTAGCGGTAGATCTCGTCTCGCACAGCGGACACGCTATCTGTTGTCCAGCTGCCGAGGCGAACGATTATGATCTGGCCTTGCTCGTCCGCCGTCCCTGGGCCTGTTGAAAACTCCATCCGTACGGGTCAAGTGGCATGTGGGTCGCGTCCACGGAGGTGGTGTACGGGTTGGAGCACGTGCCGAGCACTGCGACTGACCTCTATCTATCGTGTTGGCATGGCTGGAACGTGGGATCCATTCCAGGGAGCCTGATGCAATGATCAATAGGGTGTCCGCCGTGCTCGGTGCGTGCTCGTACGCCCCACCACGCGTCGTCAGGGCCCGGCACCGCCTGACACGCAATGTGCGCCGAGGTGGTACGAACCACCACCAGACGGCGCCGCGCGACACTAAAGGATCTTGCTTCTAATCCGACGGTCGCAGGTTCGAATCCTGCAGGGCGCGCTTCTCTGGCCAGGAAAATCATGGCCTGACCTGCGAGGACGCCAGTCGCTCAACTTCTGGCGTGTGCCACCGTGTGCCAGTCGTGGCCCTCGTGTGCCGCCGTTCACGGACTATACGCGGATTGGTTTCGCCGTCCGCCGCGACCCCCCGGGCGGGGGTGCCGCGGTGACAGCGGCGGCCGCTGGCGTGTCGGACGCGCCCGTTCTTGCTGTCGCGCCGTCGAAGGCGCTCATCCTGGCGTCCGTGCCGCACGGCATGCGCCGCACCCCCGACCAGCAGGCGTTCCTGCGCGCTCTGCGTGAGGATCCTGAGGTCCTCGGCCTCCGCTACGACGGATACGGCAATCTACTCCGCGTCGCCCAGGTGATCGCCTGGGCCGCTGACTGGAAGACGATGTGCTCCCGTCCGACGATCGCGGGCATCGTCGAGCGCACCGGCCTGTCCAAGGCGACCGTGAAGCGCTGGGTGCGCTGGCTCCGTGAGCATGGCTGGCTCGGCGTTGTCGAGGAGGGTTCCACCGTCCGTTTCCGGAAGGGCACCGCTGCGGGCCTGGACGACGACGGCATGGGCAACCGAGCGGCCCTCTGGGTGATCTGCATCCCTCGCGACATCACACCTATTCCGACCAGCGACACCAGATCTGACCAGGTCAAGACCTAAGTGAACCCCCTCCTTCTCTCTCCCTGAGAGAGAAGGAACAGATCCCACGCGCACGCGCGAGGCACCCCGCCGAACCCGCCGCAGCCCACGTATCTCGCCGACCTGGGCATTGCACAAATCGCCGAGGACCAGACGTGATCGACTCGCAGCCTGCGAACGGCTCCGGCAGGAGTCGAACGTGCTCCAGCACATGACGCCCTGGTATCTGCGGTAGCTGCTGCGGTCTTTCCTCGCTGCTGGGTGGACGGCGGCCGACGTGCTGCACGCGCTGGACGTCCGCCCGGACGACAGCGCGTGGACGTACACGTGGTCGAGCGTGGCCGAGCTGCGGCACATCCCCGGCTGGGTGCGGCACCGCCTCGCGGCCTGGCTCGGCGACGACGGCCAGGCGCTGCCCTCGCGGTCGCAGCGCGCGGCTGCGGCCGACGCCCGGCGCCGAAAGGAGCAGGAGGAGCGCAGGCGAGCGCGTGAGTTCATGGCGGCCGCGGCCGGTGTCGAGCTCGTGGACGAACCTCGAGTGAGTCGCGCGGAAGCTGGCACCGCCGCCTGTGGCTGACGTCTCGCAGTGGTCGGACCCGAACGACGCCTACCGGGCTGTTCGTGCGCAGATGGCGCGGCGCCGCGAGGAGCGGGAGGCGGAGATCGCCGCGGCGATGGCGCGGAGGCGGCGGTGAACCAGCAGGAGGGCGTGGCCATGCTCCGCAGGTGCTGGCACAGGCGTCGCCCAGGGCGGCGGGCGCGATGCGTGATCGTGAGCTGGAGCGGGCTCGCCGGCCGGAGGCGGCGCGGGTTATCTTGGGTGACCTTTGGGAGGCAGGCATGTTCGGTAAGTAAGGTTGGCGCGTACTACTCCACGACCTCGGACGGCACCCGTTACGGCCTGCAGCCTGGTACGCGCCCCGGGCCATCCCGGAGCCTGCCTCTCCGGCGAGGCGAAGGGGGCAGGGGCAGCGGCCTCCGCGTCGGCCGTCAGTGGGCGCAGTGCTGCCAGTACCTCGTTCAGGGCCCGGCTGACGGACCGCCGTCCGGGTCCTGAGTTGCGCAGCGCGTCGTGAGGCCGTCAGGCTGTCCTGGTGTCGGGCACAGTGCCGGGCTCGCCGTCAGACCAATCGGCTACTCCGGAGGCGCGATGGTCGGTGCTGCCGTGGCCGGCAGCTTCGCTGCACCGGACCCACTGCCCGAGATACTCGCTGTCCGGATGCTTCGTGGTGTCCCACGCCAGTTTCAGCGCACTGCAGTCCTCGCCGGGGGGATCCATAGCCCCCGGCAGCGGGAACAGGCCAAGAGCGCCCAGAGCGGCGTAGACGAGCTGTTGGGCCACAAACCAATCCACGGAATACTCTTGGGCTTTGCCGATGAGGGCATTCCCGACGTGGATATCCTCCTGTTCAGTCAGTAAGCGCAGGGGCGGGGGAAGCGGGACCGGCGTGTCGGTCTGATCTTCGGACATGCCGTCACAATGGCATAGGGCGTTGCCCCCGTCACCATGGCCGCTTCGCGGACGGCGTCCTTTGCCCGGTCTCCTGCGTCGGCAGACGTCAGTGGCGCGGGCCCGGGAGTGGGCTCGGGCTGAACGCGCGGCGTGCCTTGGACCCGGGCTGTCTACGCCTCGTCCGGCGAGTCGCCCATTCCTCGTCCGTGAGGTCGCCACGCGCCATGCCCATGGCTTATCAGGGCCGGACCGCACCGCGCAGACGAATCCACAACCCCTCGTGATCCGAACCCCGAACAGGCCCGAGTCCTCTAATTTGACTGGAACCAGGCGGCGCCGTCCGGATCCTTTCCGCGTCGTCAGCCACCGGGCGCGGGCAGCTTCCAGGTGTTCCCGTTGCACACCCTGCCCTGATAACGATATTGCCGGCCGCTGTCCGACGTGGCGGTGAACCGGTCGCCCCGCGACTGTTCGCAGTAGCCCTCGGGAAGCGCTGTGGCAGTCATACGACCGGGCGGCAACGTGGCGTAGACGGCGTCATTCCACTTCACCACCACCGTCTCGTCGGTTTCGTTGACGACCCTGAACAGCTCGCCAGGGCCGATCTGGCAGGCGGACAGGGTGAGCAGAACCAGGAGTCCCGCCGCTGCCCGCACACGCGCCGGCTCGCTCATTCGGGTGACCTCCCCGGGGACGGCCCGGCAGGAGCACGGCGTGCCCCTGCCGGGCGGCGTTCACGGTGTTTTGGTGGTGAAGAAGGCCGTGACCGGCACATCGATGAATCGGGGGTACTGATTGTCAGGGAAGTAGTAGCCACGCGTCCAGCAACTCGGTCTTCACAGCACTGGTCCCGACCGTGTAGGCGATGGAGATCTTGCCGGGGTCGTTCAGCACATACGGCTGGATCCTGGCGCCGTGGACGGTGGCGTACTGGGGGCTGGTATGCGTCTCCGGCGGCGTGTAGAGATCGATCTGCTGAGTCCCGAATCCCCAGAGAGTGCCGGTGGGCGGCCATGCGGCACGTTGCGGTTATCCGAGGTCAGGCGGCGCGCAGGGTCCAGAAGGTGGCGGTGACGTCCGGGTTGGTGAGCAGGATCCACTGGTCGACGTTCACGTCGGTCCACGGACGAAAGGCCTGGCCGAACGGGTACGAGGTGGCCGCAGGTGACGATGTTGTCGATACTTCCTCGCTCACTTGTCACCCCGGCATCACCGGGCACAATCTGCGTCCCCGTCGCAGATGCCGGACCGAGCTGCATCGTCCTCGGGCGCAACGAGCACGACCATCGCGACTCCGTCGCCGCCCTCATGGCGGCGACGGCAACGGCCAACAGCACCCGCTGAGACCACCGCGCCCGTGGTCGGCCCAGTACAGAGTCGAGCCGGTTGCGGGTGCCGGTCAGGTCGGCGATCCGCCTGTCGATCTAGTCGCGCTGGGCGGCCAGCCGGGCGAGCAATTCGGGCCCCTTTCTCCCCCGATCGCATCGAAGCGGTGGGCCGTCAGGAACGGCTTGAGGGCCGCCAGCATTTCCTCGGGGGCCTCTTCGGCGGGGTAGTGGCCGCAGTCGGGGATGATCACGCTTTCCACGTCGTCGGCGGCGAGCCGCATGGTCTTTTCGACCAGGTCGCCGGAGTTGCCCGCTCCGGCGATCGCCAGGACGGGGATGGTCAGCCGTCGGGTCTTGCGCCGCTGGTTCTGCGCGATGGTGGTGTCGAGTGCGCGGTAGAACGCGAAGCTGGCGCGAAGGGCGTCGGGGTCGGCAGCGAGGGGGCCGACATAGTGTTCGACAGCGTGGTCGGGCAGCTTGCGCACGGCCTTGGTGGCGAACTGGTGGCCGAAGAAGATGCGCTCCTTGCCCTGGATGAGCAGCTCGTTCAGCTCGGCGAGGCGGTTGAAGGCGAAGTGCCAGAGGCGGTCGTTGGCCTGTGTGTCATGGAAAAGCGGCGGTGAGGGGGACAGGCCCGGGATGGCGGCCTCGGCGACGGCCAGGCGGTCGAGGCGCTCGGGGTGGTCGGCGGCCAGCGCGTAGCCGGTCCACATGCCGATGTCATGGCCGACCATGGAGAAGCGCTGGTGCCCGAGCGCGGCCATCAACGCCACCATGTCGGCGGCGAGGGTGCCGGTGTCGTAGCCGTCCTGCGGCTTGTCCGACAGCCCGACGCCGCGCGGGTCGACCGCGACGACCGAGAAGTCGGCGGCCAGCGCAGGCATGAGCAGCCGCCAGGCATACCAGCTCTGCGGCCAGCCCGCCAGCAGCAGCAGCGCGGGTCCCCGGCCGCCGGTGACCGCGTGCAGGCGCACGTCGCCGGTGTCGACGTAGCGGCTGATGAAAGTGTCGGTGAAGCCGGGCGGCAGGTGCGGCGCTCCGCTGACCGAGCCGGGACCTTCGAGCATGGGTGCCTTCATGGCGTTTCCTTTCTTGTAGGTGATGCGGCCGCGTCAAGCAGCCGGAGTGGGACGCCTCAGCGCCGAGGCTGGGCCAGCCGCTGGGTGACGGCGACGCCGCGGCGGAACACCAGCCCGACGCCGGCGCCCGCAAGAATCGTGCCGACGACGAACAACGCCAGCGACCGGGTCCACAGCGCGGTCTGGACGACGACGCCCGCGACGAGCGACAGCGGCGGCGGCCCGCCAGAACTCCGGCCTCCCCGCTTCCCGGGCCGGTACGGCCGGCCTGCGCACGGCCAGGGCGGGTCGTCCGCGGACCGCGACGGTCTCGGGCGTGATCGCGACGGCGAGGAACGCAGGCGCCAGCGTCGCCAGGTAGACCCAGAAGACCAGGTGCGTGGGGTCGGTGCCGTACTCGGCGAACACGCCGGCCATGACGGCGCCGAGTCCCAGTCCGCCCATGTTCGCCGCGGTGGACACCATCGCGGCGCGCCGAGCGTTGCCGCCGGCGAGCTCGCTCAGCGCCGCGATGGCGGTGGAGGCGAACACCCCTGTGGCCAGCCCGCACAGGAATCGCGCCGCCAGCAGCGTCCCGACGTCCCGGGCGATCAGGAACAGCGCGGTGCTCGCGGGGGCCGCCAGCAGCGGCCGGAGCCCCGCGCGATCGGACAGGGACGCGAACATCATCAGCGCCAGCACCGTTCCCAGCGCATAGACGGCGAACGCCAGCGTGGTGGTGAAGGGCCCGAAACCCATTTGCGGCGCCCAGAATGCGTACAGCGGAATCGGCAGGGTGCCACCCAGCATGACAGGGCGTACATCGTTGCCACGAGCCAGAACGTGGCGCGGATGCGGCGGCCGCCGTGGTTTTGCGAACCGATTTCTGGAGCGATGTCCTGGATCACAGTGGTTTCTCCCGTGCGAATGCTCCAGCACGCTATGTCATCTTGTACTGAACAGTCAAAGATAGTTTTATCGTTCAGTCCAACATGTGAGTAGAATCACGGCGGGTTACCAAGAACCCGGGAGGTGTGGCATGTCAGGCCGCAAGCAGTTCGACGTCGGCGTTGCCCTGGACCAGGCGATGCGTGTGTTCTGGCAGCGCGGATACACCGATGCCTCGCTCGACGTCCTGGGCGCGGCCGCTGGTCTGGGCCGCGGCTCCATCTACGGCACGTTCGGCGGCAAGGATGCCCTGTTCCGCCAGTGTCTCGACCGCTACGCGGCCACCTACGCCGCCCAGTACGAGGTGGCGCTCGCCGCGCACTCCGACGATCCGGTGCGCGCGATCGAGGCGTTCCTGGACGTGGTGCTGGCGCGCATCGCCGATCCGTCGGTTCCTACGGGGTGCCTCATCGCGCAGTCCGCGGCGCAGTCGGCGATCCTCGGCGAGGAGAGCCGTGGCCATGTGCGCACCCTGCTCGACATCCAACGCCGACGGGTACGCGGGGCGCTGGCGGCCGCATCGGCCGATCCCCGCGTCCTGGACGAGCTGGCCGTGTTCGTCGTCGCCATCAACCAGTCGCTGGCCGTGCTCAGCCGCGCCGGCGCCTCCGACGCCGAACTGCGTTCCGTGGCGCGGCTCGCCCGCACAACGGTGGCCGACACTCTCGCCCGCGCGGCGACGGGCGAGGCCGCAGGCGACTGAGGGCCGGCGATGCGATTGCAGCCGCTCACCTGCCCCGACCGAAGCGACGCCTCCCACCAGCCCCGCCGCCGTTGAGCAAGTGGGCTCCAAGGTTGTCAGGCACGTTCGTCACCGGTGAAGTCCTTCGAGGATTTCGCGCAAGGCCGCGGGGCGCACAGTGACCTGGTCGAGGCCCCAGCGATCCGGACCGGCCGACGGCGCGGTGGGCCCCCGAGCCCGCGGATTAAGCGCGGAGGGCGTCGATCAGGGCGTCGACGGCGGTGAGCGCGGCGGAGGCGTCGAGTCCTGCGCGGGAGACCAGGGAAAGGCCCTGGACGGTGAACAGCAGGAGCTGCGCCTGGGCCTCGGGGGTGGCGGCCTGGGTGACCTCACCGATGGCCTGCGCGCGCCGCAGGGCGTCGGCGACGATCTGGGTGAAGCGAGCGTGTGAGCGGGCTACGATCTCGCGGGCCTCGGCATCGTGCGGGACCAGTTCGGCGGTGGTGTTGCCGATCATGCACCCTTGCGGAACGCCGACGTCAGAGGCGTACTCCTGCGCCCGGGCCGGATGGGTGAGCACCTCGCGCAGCGCCGGCAAGACCGGCCCGGCCTCCAGCGCCGTGACCAGCTCGCGCTCGTAGGTGTCCCAGTACAACTGGACCGCTGCCAGGTAGAACTGCCGCTTGTCGCCGAAGGCGCCGTACAGGCTGCCCCGCTCCAGCGCCAGCGCGTCGACGAGGTCCTGGACGGAGGTCTCTCCGTAGCCCCGGGACCAGAACAGCAGGAGCGCGCGCTCGAGGGCCTGGTCTTTGTCGAATGCGCGGGGGCGTCCTGTCCGTGCCATATCCCCCAGGGTACGACTTTTTGACCGCTTGCACGAAATACCGTACGGTGACGGCTGGCGACTTATTGAACGAACGCATAGAAGTCGGTGGCGCGTGAGCGCGCCGGCGGACGAGAGGCAGGACCCCATGGACTTCAACGGGAAGACGGCGCTGGTCACCGGATCGGGTGCCATCGGCGGGCTCGGGCACGCGACAGCGAGGATCCTCGCCGCCGGCGGGGCCAACGTGATCATCACTGGTACCGACCCGGATCGTGGCGCCCAGGTCGTGGATGACGTGCGGGCGAGCGCGGCCGGCACCGTGCGCTTCATCCCCGCCGACCTGGCCGACCCGCAGGCCGTGCAACGGCTGGCCGATGACGCCGGGGCGGTGGACATCCTCGTCAACAACGCGGGCGTCGTCCCGTTCAGCGCGACCGCCGACCAGGACCTCGCCGGTTACGACGCCGCCTTCGCGGTCAACGTGCGCGCGTCGTTCGTCCTGGTGGCCCGGCTCGCGCCGAAGATGGCCGCCGGCGGGGGCGGCAGCATCGTCAACGTCAGCTCCACCGCGGCCGCCCTGGGCATGCCGACGATGGCGGTCTACGGCGCCACCAAGGCGGCGCTGGAGTCGCTGACCCGCACCTGGGCGGCCGAGTTCGCCGCCTCCAACGTGCGCGTCAACGCCGTGGCGCCTGGCCCGATGACCACATCAAAGGTGGTGGCGGCCATGGGCCCGGACCTCGGCGGCATGGGGCTGACGACCGCGCTGAAGCGCGCCGCCGACCCGGCCGAGGTCGCCCAGGTGATCGCCTTCCTCGCCGGCGACCAGGCCGGCTACGTGACCGGCGCCGTTGTGGCCGCCGACGGAGGCCGCACCGCCATCTGACCCGGGGCGTGCTCCGGTCCTCTGCACAACCATCGTTACCAGAACCACGCGCTCGGGCGCGAGTGAGGAGATTGAGGTCAATGGGTCGTCTTGAGGGCAAGTACGCCCTGATCACGGGAGGGACGAGCGGCATCGGGTTCGAGACTGCCCGCGAGTTCCTCGCCGAGGGAGCGGTCGTCGCGATCACCGGCCGCTCGCGCGAACGTCTGGAGGAGGCCGCCCGGCGGCTGGGCGGCCGGGTGTTGCCCGTGCTGTCCGACGCCGGCGACGTGCCCGGCCAGGCGGCGCTCGCGGCGCGGCTGCGGCAGGAGTGGCCCCGGCTCGACGTCGTGATGAGCAACGCCGCCGACGTCACCCACCTGCCGATCGAGGAATGGACCGAGGAGGCGTTCGACCGGCTCGTCGCCACCAACCTCAAGGGGCCGTTCTTCCTGATCAAGGCCCTGCTGCCGCTGTTGTCCCGGCAGGCGTCCGTCATCCTCGTCGGCTCCGTCTCCGCCTTCATCGGGCACGAGAACGCGGCGGTCTACGGCGCCGCCAAGGCCGGCCTGCTGTCCCTGTCGCGCGGGCTGACCTACGAGCTGAAGGAGCGGGGCGTCCGCGTCAACGGGCTGAGCCCGGGGCCGACCCTCACGGACACGTTCGCCTCACTCGGCCCCGAGCGGCAGGCCGCCCTGTACGCCGAGCTGCGACGGACCGTGCCCCTGCATCGCATCGGCACCGCCACCGAGCTGGCAAAGGCGGCTGTCTACCTGGCCTCTGACGAGTCCGCCTACACCGCCGGCACCGTCCTGCGCGTCGATGGCGGCATCGGAGAACTCGCCTACTGACCTCGATTCGTCAGCGGTCCTGCCCACACTCTCGGTTGCGTGGATTGGCGAGGTGTTTCATAAGCGACTATGAAACACCGCTCGCGGCGGCGCGCGTCCAGGGCGAACGCTGTTTCATAGGTCGGTGCAAACAGATGGCCACATGAAACGGGCTCTGGCACAAAGATCGTGATGTGATCACCCTGGAGCGCCTGCAGGTCGGCCAGAGTGGCCGGCTGGTCGGGCTGAGCGCGTAGCCAGTTCTTCATGGTCTTCTGGAAGCGTTCGACGGCCGGGAACTTGCCATCCCTGTCTCGGATCAGAAAGCGCGCACGGCAGCCCGCATCGTTCAGGTCCATCACCAGGTTCTTGATCGCCTGGGTGACCCAGTCCGCGCTCGGGTGCGCGGTGGTGCCGAGCACGCTGATGCGCCTGGTGGCGTGCCCGATGACGGCCAGGATGTACTGGCGCTGCCCGTTCAGGGTGACGGTCTCGAAGAAGTCGGCGGCTAGTATGGCGTCGGCTTGGGAGCGCAGGAAGTCGGCCCACGTGGTGGACGCCCGCTCGGGCGCCGGATCAAGACCTTACTGCTTGAGGATCCCCACGCCGTGGATGGCGCGACCTTGATGCCGAGGGGGTGAGCTCTCCGTGGACCCGCCGGTAGCCCCAGTCGGGGTTCTCCCTAACCAAGCGCAGGATGAGGGTGCGGATGGAGCGGACGGTGGGCGGGCGGCCAGCCCGCTTCGGTCGGCAGGTACGGGCATGACGCCGTTTCACCAGATCGCGATGCCACCGTAGGACGGTATCCGGCCGGACGATGAGTCGCAGTTGGCGCAGGGCCTCGCGGGGCAGCGAGGTCAGGAGCACGGCGAGAAAGGCTCGGTCCTCAGGCGCGAATCGCACTCTGGTGTCAGCGCCGAGTTGGCGTTCAAGGACGGTGATCTGGTGGCGCAGGGCAAGAATCTCTACGTTCTTATCCCGATCGCTCACGGGTAGCAAGCGCAGTGCGGCGAAAGCGTTCGTGACGGTGAGGTAGGCCAGGCGAAGGAGCACGGCCGATCATCATGCCGCACCCGCCTCCCTCTTCTGCTCGCCGGAACTCGTGCATGCCGCACCTAGCCCTAACAAAGGGCGTGACCTGGGCAGACGTAATTTTCGGCAGGCGCGATGTCCAGCACTTCCGCGTGCCCGTCGACCTGGACGTACGGGCCGTTCCAGTCGTCGGACAGCACGCACATCGACACCCGCTCGTCCCGGCGCGCGTTGACCGCCTTGGCCCGGTCGGGATGGGTGGAGACCACGATCCGGCCGCCGTCGTCGACGCCGCAGGCCACCGGCGAGAGTTGCGGCCGGCTGTCCGCGCGGGTGGTCGACAGCAGCCCGTGGTGCCGGGGGCGCAGGAAATCGAGCAGTTCGGGCAGGTCGCCCCGCGCGGTCGCGATGTTCGGAGCCATCTCAAGTCCCTTCCAGGCACACTGAGGGGACCATCCTTTCACTCCCAGAAGAGCTTCATGACGTCCTCGAACCGGGTGTTGACGTACGCCAGGTGCTCAAGGGTGAGGAGGGCCTTCGAATTCGGGTACAGATAGTAAAGGACATACTGAACGCGGAGCCGGCGGAGCTCCTCATGGGTGAACCTGGTGAGCGGGAACTGGATGATTCTCTTGCCGCGGGATGCCGCCCGATTGCTGATGTCCGCTGGAATGACGAATTTCTGGGGTGCGAAGAAAACGACCGCCTCCTTCGCGTGCTCGACCGCCGCCAGGAGCATGATCTCCCACCAGCGCGTCAGTGTCAGATCGAGGTCGAACTTGCTGGACAGAAGCCGGCGAACATGATCGGGATCGCCGATCAGATCGGCTTTGGGAACCCGTCGATCCATATCACTGCCCAGCCGGCTCAGCACATCCTCGAGCGTGAGGCTCCGATCCAGGAAAGTGACCCGGCCGTACACCTCGTGACATGACACCGCGACCCAGTCGCCGTACTTGTTCTTCAGGTCCGGCTTTTCCCAAAGATTTTTCCAGAAAAACCATTCTTCGACACCTGGGTCACTGTCCCGGCCCGCCATGCTGGACGCGAACTCGCAGGTCGGAGTATCTGGGGTGACGGAGTCGTAGCCGTCGAACAGCCAGAAAACCGGCTCGTTGCGGTCGATGTCCTTCCTTTTCTTGGTCACGTGCTTCTTCACGTACAGCCGGGGCTGGCCTCTGTAGTGGCTCCGCAATGTGCGGCGGAAGTCGATGCCGTCATGCAGCGAGCCCTGGAACTCCATGCTCTTCACCTGCCGGTCCCCGCTCAGCTGGACCATGTTGTACGCCTTCTGCCGCATTTCGTTGACGAACCAATCGGCGGGTGGCCAGCTCATGCTGGTTTCCGTGTCTTTCGCGAACGGCCGGCGAGGCCTCCGGGGAGGCGTCGGGTAGTCGAGTTCGACCTCCTCGATCTGATCCGGTGAGAGGTCCGGCGCGAAATCCGGCACGGCTCCGTCGACGTGGGGCGGTTCGCGCGTGCCCGGCGGGTACACGACCTCGTAGGAGTGTTCGAAATAAGTGCAGTTGCGAGCCACGAAGATGTCGCGGCGACTGCCTGGATTCGTCAGGCTGACCTCGAAAAGGCTCTCCCTCGTGCTGAGGACGCGTCCTATCCGTTCGACCTTGACCTGGTCGAAGTAGCCGGCCAGGTGCCGGAACACGCGTTCCCTGAAGGGACCGTTGAAGCAACTCCCGCTGGCCAGCAGCACGGTGTCGAACTGCGGCGAGATCCGTTTCTCCTGCTCCAGGAGCTTCGTCAGCACCTGCGAGAACGCCTGATAGTGCCGGATCGAGAACCTGAGGTCCGTCGCCTCCTGGTTCATCAGGTAGATGAGCTCCAGCAGGGCGTCGAGTTTGTCGAATTCATGGGCCTGCCCGCCGGCCCTTCTTCTCTCGTACATCTCGACGAGGCGGGGAATGTAGTCCAGGTAGCGCACGAGAATCGGCAGGCTCGGCTCCCAGATCCGATAATTCACCGGTGGCAGCGCGGATCCGGCGGCGTCGGCAGGCGGGACCGGGCGGCGGATCAGTTGCTGGATCGGCCGGACGTGCGCGGCGTGGCAGACGAAGAGGATGCGGCGGTGGCGCGGATGCAGCCGCTGCAATTCGGCGGCCATGTGGAGCTCACGCCAGGTGTCCACCGGCTCGAAGCGGGAGGGCGGGTGCGCGAGCCGCTCGGCGATGAGGTCGAGATACCACTCGGCGCCGTGCGTGAGAGCCAGGCCGTCGTCGGGCCAGTCCTCGTCGGCGACGCAGAAGTGGTCGACCAGATTCCCTGGTGCGATCTCCTGGTCGACGAATCGGAGGGGGACGTGCCGCTCGGTCGCGAGGCGAATGGCCTCGACGATGCCGTCGGCGGGCGTGATCGGAAAGACCTCACGCTGGTCACTGTCGCTGACCGACGAGATGACCAGCGAAACGCGTGGAAGCCTGCCGATGGCCTCGAGAGTCCGCTCCCTGACCGATTCGGGAAGTCCCACCGCGACGAGGTCCTCCGGACCGAGCCGGAGGAGTTCCGCTGCTTTCTGGACCTGCACCGCGAAATTAAGATGGTGGCGCAGGACGGGCACGAAGTAGATGTTGCCCCGTTGCAGATAGGGCATGGGAAGATCCACGCGGGCACCTTCGTTCTCATGCGCTCAGCTCTTGCGGCCCATCACGAACGACGCGACCTTGTCCAAGATGCCGGCCTTGCGGCCGCCGACCTGCTTTTCGTAGCTCATGGCGTAGGTGACGAGAGCGAGTGCCTGCCGCACGGAGACCTCCGCTCGCTCCTCCTTGTGGTACCACTCCGTGAAGGCGTCGAGAAAATCCGGCGACGGGTTGAGATGTCTCTGGATGATCTGCTGCAGGTCTTCGAACGGCGGGTGATTGATCTCGATGACGGGTATCGTCCGCTGTTCGATGTAGTCCGGCAGCACGTAGCCGGCGCTGCTCAGCCCCGGATTGAGCGCACAGCAGAAGCGAAAGCCCTGCCTGGCCTCCTCGTCCGGCGGCTTGATGGTGATGCCGGTCATCGCCGAATAGATGGACTGCCGTCCGTCGAGCACCGAAGCCAGCGGGCTCAGCGCTCGTTCCGGGACCCGGTTGATCTCATCGAAGAAGAACAGACCGCCCACGTGAAGCGCGGTCGCGAGCTTGCTTGCCCGAAGGGTCATCGGCATCGCGTCGACGAAAGCGGCTTCGGGGTCAGGGGCCAGCAGCAGCGCGAGATCTTCCGGGGTGAACTCCTCGTGGCCCTGAAGGATGTACAACGGCTTGCCGAGTGCGCGGGCGATCTCATAGACGATCTCGTTCTTGCCGAGGCCGGGCGCGCCTTCCAGACGAAAGGGGAGCGGCGGGACCTCACTGGGAAGGAACTCCGTCCCGTCCTGGGTGACGCCCCATGCCACTCGGCACATCCGCAGCTCCTTCTCGCGGCCGACGAACGTCCGCTGCCGAACGTCATCGGGTTCCGCCAAGGTGACCCTGGACCCCTCGATCTCCACCACTCTTTGCGTCACGCGCTGCCCTCCTCTTCCTCCATCCGCCGCGCTCCGGCCACGCGGAACCCCAACCGGTGAAATCTGACGAACGGATCGAACCAGCCCCCCATCACCAGCCAGACGGGGTTGTACGGGTCCGTGGTGGAACCGCCTTTCACCACGATCGACTCTCCTTTGCCGACGTGCGCCGCCCGCGGCAGGTCCTCAAGACGCGTCTCCGTCGAGGACACCGTCGACACCGCGGTGCCGCACCATTGCCACACGTTCCCGAAGAGGTCATGGCAGCCGAGACCGTTCGCCGGGAACACACCGACAGGCGTCACCGCTCCATGCTCCAGCTGGTCCCGGTAGCGAACCATGTAGCCCTTCGTTCTCGACACGAGCTCGTTGCTCAGGTCGAGCTCCTGCTGGCGATCAAGCTCGATGGGCTCGGCGGCGAGCTCCTTGTGCGCGGGCCGCCTCCGGGCCTTCCACCGTTTGATTCTCGACGCGTTCCGTTGCCCCGCCCGGCGCTCGGCGTTCAGCCGGAAGGCGTCGCGGGTGATCCGCAGGATGTCTTCGAAGACGCCGACGTCGCCGTGTGCTGCTCGATCCCATTCGGCTGCGGACGGCAGCCGGAAGAGGTAGCCCTGATGCCGCTCGGTCAGCCACGCGCAGTACGCAACGGCTTCGAAGAAGTTGACCCCGGTGACCGGCTGGTTCGGCTGGTTCAGACGGTTGTTGCGCCAGTACCGGGGATGACGGATCTTGTTCTGCTGCGCCCAGTCCCAACCGGCGTCGGGCCACCATCGCTTGGTGTCATATCCACGATCGACGAACTCGGCGAACTCCATGTTCGTGACGGGATACTGGCCGATCTTGAAGGGCTCCATCAGTTCCGACCCGGGAACGTCGACCATGTTCCCCAGCGGAGTCCGCACGTCGATTCTCGGATCGAGGTGACGCAGCGTCCTGGCGTCGTCGACCTTGGCCGTGATGTCGTCGGTCTCCCTCATCCGGCTCCTCAGGAGCGGTGAGGTCGGATCGTGCAGAAGAGACCCTTGGACCGCCAGTTCGAGCACGCATTCGTGCGCCAGGCGGAGGTCGACCCGGCTGAGGAAGTCGACCAGCTCGCCGGCTCGCGCGTTCGGGAGCAGGCTCACGACCATTCTGAGGACGTCACGCCACGTCGCGGGAACGGTGCCCTCGCCGTGCTCGCCGTGCTCGCCGTGCTCGCCGTCCTCGCCGCCCAGGAGACCGGCGAGGATGGAAGCCACATCCGACCGCGTCAGCTCTTTCGCCAGCTGCCTCGCGGCGAAGTAGTCGCTGAGGGTCTCGAACCGGAACGCCAGCACGCCCGGATCCCTGACCTCGTTCAACAGTCCGAGTGCCCGGCCGATGGAGATCAGTCCCTGCTCTTCCGGGTCGTCGGTGCGGTAGTGATGCTCCTGCGCGGCCTTCGTTTCCAGCGCCACCTTGGCGAGCCACTTCTCCGTGACCCTCCGGCGGCGGTCGCTGACGACCCGCCGGCCCGAGCCGGCGACGTAGAGCTCGATGACCTTCCGGAGGTTGGCGTTCTCGACCTCCTCGCCGGTGCACTCGAGGTCGCAGATCAACCTCAGCAGCCGGGGATTGCGTACGTACCGTGATATGGGTTTGCCGTTCGCCGCCATCAGAGCGAGCAGTGAGGGATGCCCGTGTCCTTGGCGGAGCAACAGATCGACCTGCTGCTCGTTCAGCTCCCGGATCTCCGCCACGCTGAGCCGCGCCCGCGTGGCCATCCGCGCGTCGCGGCCGGTCAGCAGGATCCCCATGCCGGGATAGTCGTTGCGCAGATCGTCCAGGTCCTTGGTGAGGCGGTGCTCGTTGGCCGGGGAGAGCCGATCGGCGTCATCCAGCAACAGCATCAGCGGAGAGCCGAACAGGCCGCACAACGCCTCCAGAGTCCCGAGCTTGCCGATGAGGGCGTGGCAGGCGAGCCGGTGGCGTTCGCCGCCCTCATCGAACCGGCTGAACGAGCCGTCCGCGAGCCGCTCCCCGATCTGGCGCGCCAGGCTGAATGCGCCGGCTTTGGCGAGCGGAACGTACAAGGGAAGGTAGGCCGGGAACCGCATGCCCGACGTGGCCCACCGCGGCAGCAGCCAGAGTTGCTCCGTCTTCAGCAGGGAGGTCGTCTTGCCGCTGCCTGTGTCACCGACGAGGAGCCCGTGTCTGACCATCGCCGGCAGCTCCGCGGTCGACTCCACCAAACCGACGATCGAGCTCTTCCGATCCGCCACCAGATCCGCCGTCAGCGGGATGAAGACCTTGTCCTGCGCCAGGGATCGGCAGTAGCCCTCCAGCCGGAAGGCGATCTCGTAGTATCCGGCTTCCAGGAGCCTGCGGGACAAACCGAGCAGGAAGGCGATCCTGTCCGATTCCGAAGGGTGCCTGGGGACGGGCAGGCTCGCGATCATCTCTGCGCTTGTCCGGGCGAGCGTGGCGCTGTTGGCGCTGAGCAGCGGGAGCAGGACGTCCCGGAACGGGACGCTCCTGCGGAGGACCTTTTTCTCGCAGTCCTCCACCCGAGGCTCGTACGCGGGAGAGAACAGCTCGCCCGAAACGAAGGTCCATGGGGAGAGCCGTCGTAGCGTCTCCCGGCTCAGCCGCGACGCGACGAACCGCGGCAGGCCCAGCACGACCCTGTGATCACGGCTTTTGGCCAGGGAGAGGAGCAGAGAGAGGTCCTCACCGAAATCGCGCTCGCCGGACTTCAGCACCCGGTCGGGCGCCGCGGCGGAGAAGTCGATCACCAGGGTGGACGGCCGCGAAGCGGAGAGGTCGACGGTGTCCGCGCCCTCCTGTGCTGCGTCCGCCGGCGCGATCAGCGGCTCACCGTCGATCCACAGCGTGTTTCCCGTGTCGTCGTCGGCGGCGAGAAGGGTCGGCGGCACGTCGGGCGGAAAATCCATGATGAGGATGAGCGGATACCCCGAGGACGACCGCGCCCACTCCGCCCAGATGTCCTCCACGGGCCTCGGCGCGGTGCCTGGTGCGGACAACTCGTCGAGTGGTTGGAAGAGCAGCGAGCGGAAGCCGTCCACCTGGCTCTCGGGCGGTCGTTTCCGGCGCACGGCCGGCGGTCGCCTGGCCGGCCGTACGCCGGTTGCCGCGTCGATGCGTGAGCAGACTCGCTCGACCGCCTCGCGCTGCTCGGCACCCGCCGGGATCCTCCGCAGCACCCGCTTGAGCAGGTCATGAGGGAGCCGCAAGACCAGCCGGCTGGAGAACACCCGGGGGGAGCCCTCCCACTCGATGTCGTCGAACCCGTGCCACTCGCTGAGAACCGGTTTCAGGATCTCGCGATCCGCGCTGCTCTGCAGGTGTCGGCTCAGGTAAGCCACGATCTCGTCGAACAGGTCCTCAGGCAACGCGGGCACGAGGTCAGCCCTTCAATCTCGCGGCGATCTCCGGTGCGTTTTCGCGGAGGTCGTCCAGTATGGCGATGCTGGTCGTACCCGCGTTCCTCAAATAACGTCGCTGAGTGCTCGGCTCGGTCAGCATTCCCCCACTGTGATGGATTCCGATCACTTTGAACGCGTTGTTGCACACGGGCGATCCCGACGATCCGGGCTCCGTCGACGTGGTGTACTGAATGACGCGCGCATCGGCGTACGCCACGAAATTGTTCTGAAAGGAAATCTTCTTGTAGTGGCCGCCGGGGTGCTGAATGATGTTCACCCGGTCATCCCGTCTCACCTGCTCGGCCTTCAGCGCCAGCGGTGCGAACTCGTACGACGCGTCCCCGAGTTCCAGCACGCTGAAATCCAGCTCCGCGTTGGTGTAGAACGCGCCGTCCGCCCTGGCCTTGCACGTGTGCACAGGAGCTTCGAGGCCCCATCGGTCGAGCTGGTAATTGAACTGGTAGTGGCTCCGCCCGGCGGTCCGGATGTCCGCGACCACGTGGTTGTTCGTCATGAGCAGGTCTCGCGTGATCATGAACCCCGTTCCCAGCGACGTGGGGGTCGCGATGCGGACGACCGCTCTGGCCGCGTCGAGGGCGAGCTGGAGCATGGCGATGTCCCGGAGCGTGTTCTCGCCGATGATCTTCTCGTGGACCTGTCCGGGGGACTCACGTCCACGCCAGTCGCCGAGAGCGCGGAGGTCCGCGGTGGGCTTGGTCTCCAAGGGGTAGTGCCGCAGGAGTTCGCGCAGGAAGTCGGCGTCGTCGCCGCCGCCCATGTACGCCAGCGTCTTGTTGACGAGCACGCCCAGCGTTTCCCGGCCCGGCTCGTCCTGGCCGAAGTTCTGCAGGCGTTCGATAACCCGCACCGCGACCGCGCGGGGAGTGCCGTCGAGGTTGAGTGAGGCGATCACGTCGTCCTTGCGGGGTGATCCGGCGAAAACATCGGTCATGAAGTCGACGCGATTCTGTACCGTCCGGAAATCCGGCAGCATTCCCAGAAGGTCGGATAAGCGACTGAAGTCCTCCGGATCGAGTCTGATGCTCATGGCGTTCTCCGGTCCGGCGCGGAGACCAGGGCAGCGCAAAGCCGAGTCATGGGCGATTCTCTCGTTTCCCCGAGGGCCGAAGACGGGAGCATCAGCGTAAACGACCTGTGGCTCATCGTAAACAACACTCAAGGAAATGCGATCATTTCATCGAGGGCTTCGCCGCGCTCTCGCGGACACCCGTCAGGACCGGCACGAACGTCACGTCCGTACGAGCCGCCGGCGGCGGCTACCGCGTGACGACGAGCCGCGGCGAGATCGCCTGCCGGGCGGTGGTCATCGCCGGCGGCGCCTGCAACCGGCCGGTGGTGCCGCCGTCCAGCGACGCGGTGCCGCCGTCCGTGGAGCAACTGACGCTCTGCGACTACCGCGAGCCCGGCCGGCTCCCCGATGGCGGCGTGCTGGTGGTGGGCGCGTCGGCGACCGGTGGTCACCGACACCTTGACCGTCCTGCTCGCGCAGACCCGCTAGAAGGCCGCCTTCCGGCTCAGGAGAACCGTGTGTCCCCTCGCGCTGGGGGACAGCGCCGCCGTAAGTGCGACGTTGGCGTGCTCGGTGCGTGCTCGCGCGCACCAACCCCGCACACACCGTGATCCATTCACCACCTTCGACTCCTGCGGCAAGAGCAGCGGCCCCGCCTCGCCGCGAGCAGGGTTCGTGCGATGATTCTTCCCGTGTTGCCTGGGGGCGGTCAGGTGCCGAGCACCAGCGGTACGAGGTGGTAGATCTCGACGGCCTCGTAGACCGCGCCGATGACGAAGAGCGCAAGCGCCGGGACCCAGAGCCGGCCGAGTCGACTCAGACCACGCACATAGGCCTGTCCTCTCGTGGTGGCACCCACGGTCGCCGGTCGGAGCCAGGACCTGCCCAGCAGGTAAGCGCTGAACATCACCAGGACGTAGGCCTGGAACTCGATGAGGATGGTCGGTGAGTGCGGGATGAGGATCAGTGCCGATGTCCGGTTGACAGGCGCCAGGGTGATTCCGATGTCGACCGTCTTGATCACGAAGACGGCGAGGCCGGCGAAGGGGATCACGAGCGACGGCAGGACGATGAGCAGTAGCGCTGTGGCGAAGACGTTGACCACGAAGATGGTCGCGCCGAAGGCCCAGGGGCTGCCGATCACGGTGTTGACGAGCGCCCCTTGGCCGCCGTCGGCGAAGGCGGACGTCCGCGCGGCATGGAGATCGGGGAAGATCATGGCCAGGACCATGCCCAGGAGCAGCACTCCGTAGACGAGGGCATTGATCAGCAGGTACGCGCGCAGGTCGGCGCGGATGATCTGGAACGGTCTGCGAAGGACGTTCATGATTCTGGTGTCCCTTTCTGGTGATGTGTCATCGACGCCGGCTGGAGCGGGCCCCGAGTGGTACCGGCCCGGGTACTGCGTGCGGATTGCCTGCCAGCCGCAGCCAGGGTTGTCGGTCAGTGGCCTCCGGCGTCGAGCAGCCAGTGGTAACGCAGACGCAGCGCTCTTTCCGCGCTGGCCAGCGCGGCGCCGAGGGCGAGGGTGATGTTGAGCCAGGGCGGCAGGTGGATGGGGGAGGTGAAGGTGCCGAGGTTCTCGGCGATGGGCGGCACCTGCGAGATCGGCCCGATGATCTGCGGGAGGTTCAGCCCCACGCCGATCACGAGCAGCACGATCGAGGTGGCGGCGATGATGCGGCTGACCGTCGGATGATCGCGCTCGAGACGGGCCCGCCGGCCCTCGCCCGATTTCGGGTCGGGAACAAGTTGGTGCTCCTGGCCCGTGGTGGTGACGTAGTGGCAGCGCTTGATCCCGAACCTGCTGGTCGCGACCTCGATGACGCCGCCCTCCACGGGGAACGCGGCGGGGATCTTGGACTGGGCGTGATGGCGGCCGTCGAGATACAGGTGTGCTGTCTTCTCGCCGCCCGGCTGGTTGCCCCAGTGCCGTACGTCGACGGTGTATGCCCCCGGCCGTCGGCCGTCGGATGAGGGCCGGAGGTGGAACAGTGCGCGCCCTAACGGCAACTGCCACCAGCGAAACCGCTGAAGGGGACGCCCGTCGCCCTGCTTGACCCGCCGGATCGCCCGGCTGCGCCGCCATGCCTTCACCGCGTTCCCTCCGCTCCCGGCCGGTCCGGCCGATGCTCCCTGGGTCGCTTCATCACCACCCGACTAACACACTGTGTTAGTCGCTCCGACGGCAAGCTATCACAGCGTGCTAGTACAGTGTGATAGTGCCGTGGGTGAGTGAGGCGGAGGCTCAGGTGATGACGGATCAGAACGAGCAGCTCAGCAGCCGGGACAAGGTTCTCCTGGCGGCGATGCAGTTGATCGGGGAAAACCCCGGGGCGAAGCTCAGCGTGCGAGCGGTCGCCGCCCGCGCGGGAGTGAGCACGGGATCCCTCCGGTTCCACTTCCCGACGCAGCGCGCGCTCCAGGACGAGGTGCTCACCCGCCTGTACGACGTCGTCGTCTCCGAAGAGCGGATCCACGATCGGGACGTGCCGGCCCGTGACCGCCTGGTCGACTGCCTGCGCCAGGTCGTCGCCCCCGCCGGAGTCGGCGCCGGCGCGCGGGAAGCGCACCGCACCGTCTACGAGCAGTTCATCGCCTCGGAACCGACTGAGCAGGTGCGGGAGGCATACTTCGCCCTGGAACGGGAGGGGCGACGTCGCGTGGAGTACTGGCTGACGGTGCTCGCGCAGGAAGGCGCTCTCGCCCCCGGCGACACCTCCCGGCGCGCGAAGTTCCTCCTTGCCGTCCTGGACGGACTCGCACTGGAGCGAGCCCTCCCCTCCGACGGCTCGATCTTGCAGTCCGAGACCGACACCCTCTACATGGCCGTCGATGCGGTCTTGAGCGCCGGAACATCCTGACCCCGTCGACTTCGACCGCGTACGCCACGGCCGGTTCGATGTTCCCCTGGCCGCCGCTGACAAGAACTCAGTGAAACGCAGGATGCGCTGGCCGGCCAGTAGACGCTCACTGGCCGGCCAGGGTCATCCTCGCCGGATGTGCGGCCGCGGCATCGCCGTCGCCCTGCCGTAGCTCGGCGCCACGGCGATTCTCGTCCTGGGCCCGGCCGTCCAACTCCAGGTCCAGATGCCGGTGCCACCGCGCACGAAGATCTGCTGATCTTCCGTAAGCACGTCTCGTACACCGGTGGTGTCAGGGGTGGGACGGCCGTGGCCGAAACGTGCGGGCGGCTCCTCAAGCCGGTCGACCTCGCGCCAGGGATTCGAACCCTGAACCTACGGATCAAAAGCCGGTGGCGCGACGGACTGGCGCACCACGACGTGCGTGCCGAACACGGCGTGCTGCTCCGAGCCGCTGCTCGCCCGCCCCTCTTTCAGCTCCAGCGCCAGGCGCACGGCGTTGCGGCCCAGCTCCTCGTACGGCACGCGCACGGTCGTCAGCTGCGGCCGCAGGTCCGTCGCCAGCGGTATGTCGTCGTAGCCCACGAGCGAGATGTCCTCGGGCACGCTCAGCCCTGCCTCGAAGATCGCGGCCATCGCGCCTCCCGCGACGATGTCCGTCTCGGCGAAGATCGCGGTGAACGGCGGCCCCGAGCTCAGCCACCGCCGCGTGTGCTCATAGCCGGACGCCCGGCTGAATTGCACTTTCGTCTCGATCAGCTCGGGGTCGACGGGCACTTCATTGTCCTCCAGCGCCCGCCGGTACCCCGCCAGCCGGCCCGCGGTCGTGGTGAACCCCGGCGGCCCGCCGCCCAGGAAAAGGATCCGCCGATGCCCGCGGGACAGCAGGTGAGCTGTGGCGGCGTAGGCGCCGGCCTCGTTGTCGTACTCCACGACCGTGACCGGCATGTCGCCGCCCATCGGCGGCCGGCCGCACAGGACCAGCCGCGACCCCGCCGCGTCCAGCGAGCGCGCGATCTCGGCCATGCGCGTGTGGTAGGCAGGCTCGTCGACCGCCCCGCCAATGAGGATCACCGCCGACGCCCGCTGCTCGCGCATGAGGTGGATGGCGGCCAGCTCCCGCTCGGGGTCGCCCTCGGTCGTGCACACCAGGCACAGCCGCCCGCGGCGGGCCGCCTCCTGCTCGGCTCCGTAAACGGCGGCGGCGAAGGCGGGCCCGCGCACGTCGTTGACGATGAACGCCACCGTCTGGGTGCTGCCCACCACCAGCGCGCGGGCGTGGGTGTTGGCCACGTAGTTGAGCTCCTTGATGGCCCGTTGCACCCGCAGCTTGGTGGCCTGCGCCACCGGGTAGTCGCCGGCCATCACCCTGGACACCGTGGAGACGGACACGCCGGCCCGCGCCGCGACGTCCCGGATCGTGTTCTGGCGGTGCTCATCTCTCCTGGCCATGATCCCGCAGTATAGACAACGTTTTCCAACAGCACTCTATTTGAGGCTGCCCAAGGTGACGCCGGAGCGCCAGTAGCGCTGCATGGACACCATCAAGGCCACCATGGGAATCAGGGAGACGATCGAGCCGACCACGACCAGCCCGGTCAGGTCCGTGGAGTTGTCCACCTTGACCTTGAGCCACGAGTAGAGACCCAGCATGACCGTCCACTTGTCCTGGCTGCGCAGGTAGACCAGAGGCCCGAAGAAGGAGTTCCACGACCCCACGAAGCCGAGCAGGAAGATCGTCGCCGCGCCCGTGGACATCAGCCGCGCCCCGATGACGAAGAACATGCGGTACTCGCCGGCCCCGTCGATCCTGGCTGCTTCCAGCAACTCATGCGGGATGGCTCCCTCGGCGTAGACCTTCGCCAGATATACCGAGAAGGCGCTGAAGAAGCTCGGCACGATGATCGCCCAGGGCGTGTCGATCATCCGCAGGTCCGTGTAGAGCAGGAAGGACGGGATGGTGAGCAGCGCGTGCGGCACCAGGAAGGAGCCGATGATGCAGCCCATCATCACGCCGCGGCCCCGGAAGCGGTACATCGCCAGGCCGTAGCCGCACGCCACGCAGATCAGCGTCATACCGGCGGTCCCGGCGAAGCTGTAGACCACGGTGTTCCACATCCACGTCAGGAAGATGCCGTCCTGGTAGGTGAACAGCTCCCTGAAGTTGTCCAGCAGCCGGAACTCGGCGAACCACAGCCCGTTGGTCGTGTAGAGGTCGCTCTGCCCCTTCGTCGCGGACACGATCAGCCACCACACGGGCGCCACGGAGTACACAGTGAAGGCGATCAGCCCGAACAGCACCGTCGCCTTCGTACGTTTGCTGTGCGGCGCCACCGGCTGCCGCGGGGCGGCGCCGGTGACGGTACGGCGGTCGAGCGTCGTGGTCATGAGGTCGGCGCCTTGTTCGTGAACCGATAGAAGATCGCCGACGCCAGGCCGACCACGAGGGCCAGGATGATGGACAGGGCGGCGGCGTAGTTGAAGTCACCCTGCGCGAAGGCCCAGTCGTAAATGCCCATGATCGGCGTGAAGTCGCGGGTGACGGTCTCCGGTGCCATCGACCGGAAGAGCATCGGATCGCTGAAGATCTGCAGCGTGCCGATGATGCTGAGCACAGTCGTCAGCACCAACGATCGCCGGATCAACGGCACCTTGATCGACCAGGCGATCCGCAGCTCCGAAGCTCCGTCCACGCGGGCGCCCTCGAAGATCTCCCGAGGCACGGCCTGCAACGCGGCGTACACGATGAGCATGTTGAACCCGATGCCGCCCCACGCCATCAGATTGCCGATCGACACCCAGATCAGTTCGCCGCTGTAGAAATCGGCGTCCATCCCGAACAGCGCGAAGAACGGCGTCAGCGGCCCGACGTCGGGGCTGTAGAGATAGATCCAGATGAGCGTCGCCACGATCCCCGGGATCATGTACGGGATCAGCAGCGCCAGCCGGAACCGCGCCGCCACCTTCCGGGTGGCGGCGTCGAGCAGCAGCGCCACGGCGACGCTGGCGACCTGGATGAGCGGGATGCTGATCGCCGCGAACAGTGCCACCCGCCCCATCCCCGCCCAGAACCGCTCGTCGCCCACGCCCTTCAGCAGGTTGGCGAGCCCCGAGAGCTCGATGGTCTTCTCACCGAACCCAAGCCCGGAGCTCTTGGTCGTGTACATGCTCTCGCGCAGCGCCAGGACGATCGGCACCGCCGTGAACAGCACGAATCCGAGGAAGAACGGGACGGTGAAGGAGGCTCCCTTGATCGCCGCGATCCGCCGCCAGGTCATGACGGCGGGCGAGGCCATGCTGTCAGCCCTGGACATTGATGTTCTTGGCCTTGAGGTCGTCGACCGTGAACTTCTGCATGTGCTCCAGCGCTTCGTGCACCGTGATCTTCTTGGTGACGATCTGCGCCCACTGGTCCTGGAGCTCGGTGAACACGCCGGTGTAGTTGGGGCCGACCACCCAGGGGTCACGGGCGCTCTTGACCGCCTTGAGAATGACGTCCTTGGCCTCGCCGCGGCGCTCGCCGAACAACTTTGCCGGCACCGCGGAGTCGACCCAAGGGCTCGGGTCGGGGATGGCGCCCGGCCAGGCGTACTGCTTGGTGTCCTCCTGGTAGCTGGCGTCGACGGCTTGCTTGCTCGTCGTCATCCAGACGGCCGCCTCGACCGCCTCCTTCACGTTCTGGCAGCCCTTCGGCACCAGGATGGCGCTGCCGTGCGCATTCGTCACGAACGCGGGGGCGTCGGCGAACTGCGGGAGGTCGATGGGCTGCCAGTCGCCCAGCGACTTCTTGTAGTTGAGCTCGTAGTTGCCGAGCTGCCAGGTCGAGGTGGGCAGGGACACCATCTTGCCGGAGTCGAAGTAGGCGATGAGGGCCGGCCGGTCCTGGTAGGTCTGGTTCGCCACCAGCTCGTTGTCCACCAGCTGCTGGATGACCTCAGCGGCCTTGAGCGACTCGGGCGAAAGGAAGTCCACCTTCCACGTGTTGCCCTCAACCTTGTACCAGGTGCCGCCGGCCTGCTGGGTCAGGTTGACCAGCGTGGAGGGGTCCTCGCCGGCGAGGTTCATCACGTAGACGCCGTGCTTCTTCAGCTCCTTGCCCGCCGCGATCAGCTCGTCCCAGGTCTTGGGCGGCGCGATGCCGTACTTGTCGTAGACGGTCCGGTTGATGATCATGAACGACGGGTTGAACCCCGACGGGACGCCGTAGTAGCGGCCGCCGGCCTGCGCGCCGGCGTAGGCCGGCTCGTTGTACAGGCCTTTCTTGGTGTACGGCTCGAACTCCTCCGTGACGTCCTCCAGCAGCCCTTCACCGGCCAGTCCTGGCACCTCGCCGATGTTCTTGACCAGGCAGGGCACGTCCTGCTTCGCGGCCACGGCATTGCGCAGGTTCGCCGCGGCGCCCGGAAGGTCGGTCTGCTTGACCGCCTTGAGCTTGATGTGGTCGTGGGTGGCGTTGAACTTCTCGACGATCGGGTCGAGGAACTTGTGCTCGTCCCAGGACCACCAGGTGATGGTGACCGGTCCCTTGCTCTGGGGTGCGGCGGGTTGCTCGCCGCCGCAGCCGGCCAGGGTGACGGACGTTGCAAGGATGGTCACAGCTGCGGCTTTCAGCTGCTTACGGGTCATGAGGACACCTCTCCGTAAGGGGGAACGCGCCGCGCGGGTCGGCGGGAACGGGGAGTAGTCGGATAGAAAACGGTCTCTACGGAAGTTAGAACCTGGCGACAGCCCGGGGCAAGATGTCACCCGGATAAATATGGTGTTTCGGGGACTTTGCCGGTCGCATGCAGGCAGGCGGATTCAGACAACGTTCCCTGCTTCCCACGCGGCGGGGTGGCCACCGTCCGGCCATCGCCAGCGGGACCGCTGGCGTGGTGAGCCCGGCTGACCGTCGTACTGACGACATGGTCCGGGTCCCGCCCGGCCTGACTGGGCCGGGCGATGTTGCCCTACCCAGACAAAGGAGTCGAACAGATTCCCGGCCCGCGCGACCTGCTTTCGTACTGGTAGGCGCTCGCCCTGGTGGCGTCGTCGGGCGTGCGCGCCTTCGAGTCGAACTACGCGTCGGACTTGATGTCGCCGTAGAGCTCGACCTCGGAGAGGTCGCCGTACCAGCTGGTGGCGTTGTAGATCCGCAGGTACCGATAGTGGTCTTCGCCCGAGGTGGGCTGGTCGCTCCAGCCGTTTGCGGCGGCCCCGGTGAGTGGCTTGGTGAGGTCGGTCCAGGTCTGGCCGTCGTTCGACCCCTGCACGACGGTGCCGTTGGCCCGCTGGGGGTGGCTGGCCCGCGGCAGGATCAGGACCTCGTCGGGCCGCACGGTCGCGTGAGCGCCGAAGTCGATGTCGTAGTACGCGCCCGGTCCGGTGTTCAGGTCGCCGTACGTGTCGGGGTCGCGGTCGAAGAGCAGGTAGCCGACCTTGTCGGCGCCCAGTCCGGTGCCCGGCCACTGTTTGTCGGAGGCGATGACGGTGGCCACTTTGGCCACGTCGATGAAGTGCGCGGGGTCGCCCGCGATGTAGAGCTTCGACCCGTCGGTGGTGCCGTAGGCGGTCGGCCCGGGCTTGCCGTCGGCGTCGAGGTAGTCGACCGCGACCTGGATGTCGCCTGGGGCCACGTTGTCGAGTTTGACGGAGGCGGTCCAGTTGACGCCGTCGTCGGAGTTCGCCTTCGCCGTCACACCTTGGACGGTGACGGTGACCTGTTGGATCGGCTTCTTCGCGGTGACCGAGGCGTCGACGGTGTCGCCAACCATGATCTTGCCGGCGATGGCCTGGTCGGAGGCGATCGAGGTCGCCTTGACGTAGTTGTCGATCTCGTGCCGGTTGCCGTAGATGTGGAACTCGGTCATTTCGAACAGGTTGCGGACGATGCCGTAGAGCACGTCCGGCAGGGGTTTGAGCAGCTGAACCTTGATGTAGCGGAATTGCTGGTCGCGCAGAGCGGGGGCGACGTCGAGGGTGTTGAAGTCCTGGGTGAACTGGGTGACGCCCGGGGTCAGACGGGTCCAGTTCCTGCCGTCGTTCGAGCCGTAGACGGTGGAGTTCGCGAGCCGGTCGGCGAAGATGTTGCTCTGGAATCCGAAGCGGGTCGCCGAGACTCGGAAGTCGGGCCCGAAGTCGAAGGTGTGGGAGAGGTTGACCGCCTGGGCGTACCCGGTTCCCGACTGGTTGTCGCCGTCGACGAGATTGCCGATGTTGGCCCCGGCCGTGGAGGTGGTCACGAGCGAGGGATAGTCGAGGCTGCGGTCCACGGCCGTGCGCGGGGAGAGGAGGGCGAGACCGTCGACCGCCGTCACGAGGTGGGTCAGCGCGGCGAGGTACTCGTCGTCCGTACCCTTCTTGCCCGCGGCCTGGGCAGCGGTGAGCGCCTGGTCGAAGGCGGCCTCGGTGCCGGAGACGTACTCGGCGTCCGTGTCGTGGCCCTGCTGGGCGAGTGCCAGCGCGTCGGAGCGGCTGTGGGCGGCGGCGAGGACGACGGGGTGGCTCGCCAGGGTGGTGCCGTCGGAGACCGTCACGGTGATGACGGTGGAGCCGGCCGCGGCGGGTGTCCAGGTCAGCTGTCCGGTGGAGGCGTCGAGGGACGCCCCGACGGGCAGTCCCCGCGCCGTGTAGGCGAGCTTGTCGGCGCCGGCGTAGTGCGCGGAGAGGTCGGCCGTGGCGGTCGCGCCCTTCCAGCTCACGATGCGGGCGGTCGAGGTGTCGTCGAAGGTGGGCGGCGTCAGTTCGGCGGCGGCATTCGTGTTGATGTGATCGATGTCGATGGTCGCCCCGTCGCCGGTGGCCTGGATGAACAGCATGTCCCCGATGGAGCGCGGGTACATGACGTACCGCCATTTGCCGCCGGTGTCCGGCACAAGGATCGTGCGGTCATCGTGGCGGTCGATGCGCAGCCGGACCTCGCCGTCGGTACGGACCCGGAAGGCAAGAAGCTGCTTGCTGCTCGAGCCGCTGAGGTAGGCGATCTCGGAGCCGGGGCGCGAGGTCGACATCCGCACGTATGCGGTGCCGGCGTCGGTTCCGCGCTCGACGTCGCCGGAGAGCCGGGTGTACTTGTTCTCGACTTCGAGGATCGTCGGGCTGTCCGGCAGCGGCGGCACGGTCTGCCCGGCCGCCGAGGCGGGCGCGAAGAGCCACGAGTCGCCGCCGCCGTCCACGTTGTCCCACGCCTTGTTGAGGCCGCCGCCGTAGTAGAACAGGGGGCCGTTGCGTTTGGCGTACGCCTCGGCGAAGTACGGCGCGAGCTTTCTGACGTCCTCGCCGCGGGTGAACGCGTAGTAGTAGTAGACGTCCCAGAAGCTCGCGGTGTTATAGCGCCCGCGGTAGCTGTTCGAGATGTGGTTGTAGGTGTCGCGGATGGTGCCGTCGGGCGAGATGGCGTACGCCATCGGGGTCCACTTGGTGTCGTAACCGAGCATGAACCGCCAGAAATAGTCGGCGGCCGCGAGGATCCGGTCGCCGAGGAACTCATAGGGACCCACTGCGTTCGGGGCGTCGGAGACGGTGCCGCTGACGGGGTCGACCTTCGTCCGCTGCGCCAGCAGCATGCGGGAGATGATCGCGGCGTTGGTGAGGTCGCCACCGCCGTGGGCCTGGTCGCGTCCCATCTCGGCGTGCTGGACGTGCGGGTCGTCGATCGGCTCGCCGGTGGCGTCGTTGGTGTCGACCCATCGGAACAGCCGCGTGATCGAGCCGTTGAAGCCCTGATCCTTCGCGGTGGCGTTGACCGTGAACCATTCGACCGACCGCTTGTAGAGGGTGGTGTCGTTCATGAAGATGGAGCCGGCCATCGCACCCATGAGCGGGTAGTTGTGCTGGTTCATGAAGTGGTTGTTGTCGTTCTGGAAGGTCTTGATGACCGGGACTACGAGGTTGTCGGTGAACGACTGCGTGTCCGCGTCGGTCCAGGGGTACGCCTCGTCGGCGCACGAGGTGTAGCGCAGCAGCTCGGCGGCGGAGACCATGCGGTTGAGGGGGATGCCGGTGTGGATGTGCGAGTCGGTGAAGTACTCGTACTTGTCGGGGGCCATCTGCTCCCAGATGCGGATGATGTCGAGGGCGTTCTTGCGGTAGACCTCCTTGCCGGTGAGTACGTAGAGGATCGCCTGCGTGTAGGACTTGAGGCCGTCGGCGATGAAGCGGCCGTTGAAGCCCTGGCTGTTGAACGCGTCGGAGGCGGGTTTGGTCGGGTCGGCGCTGCTGCGGTTGGACGAGGTCACCCCGGTCCCAGCCGCGGACGACTGCTGCATCGCCTTTAACGACGAGGTCCAGGGTTCGGCGCCCGCGGCGATCTGCCGGCGGGCGTTCTCCAGGATCGGCTGGGTCAGGCCGACGCCGGGGTGGACGAACCCCTGCTCGCTGACGGTGGCCTGGAATGTCGGGGTGCACGTGCCGAGATCCTGCGCGGCGGCCGGCCGGGCTGCCGCGCAGAGGAATCCGGTGACGAGCAGGAGCGCTGCGGCGAACGCGCCGGGTCGTCGGACGTGGGCGCCTGCGGCGGCTGGAGTCGGATTCGGACGGCGACGTTTCCGCGCGTCCTGGTCGAAGCAGACTCTTCGCAGAACATCGAACATGGCACGGTCCTCCATTCAGGCGGCTACACCGGAAAGCGCTTGCCTGCCTAGGTGTCGAGGATGCCGGGAGCGGCCGAACCGGTCAAGAGTTCTCAGCAACCGTTTTCTAATCCTCCGCTTCCGCATCATCGATGCAGAACGAGGCTCTGATGGGGCGATGTGTGGATATACGTAACATTCCGATAACGAGATCTGGTGGCATCGGGCCTCCCTCACTAATGTCCCCAGATAACGTTCTCTGCCTCGTGGCCGCTTCAACCAGAGCCGGCGCGGCCTGGTCCACCCGCGCACCGACATCGGCTGCGTCTATCGCTGGGACCGCGACCGCTGGGTTCCGCTGCTGGACTGGCTGCTCACCGCCACACCCGCGGCCGGACTGCCCGCCGGTCGGAAGGGTGTGGCCAGGGTTCAAGACGGTCCCGGACAAGGCGGGTCACGGGGTGAACGGCCTGTTCAGGTCCGACGACGCGGGACGGCGCCGGAGGCGGATCAACGACGCCCGGCACCAGTACGGCGACGCCGAATACGCCCTTGCCGGCGATCCCAGGATTCACGGCAGGCTCTATCTGGGTGCGAACGGTCGCGGCCATCCATGGCGACCTCCATGGACGGGGTCGGCGCCGTCCACCCGGGCCGGTTCGTCCGGAAGCGGTGGTGGACGATGCGGCGCCGGGCCCAGCCCTCTGACATCAGCCGCTCGTTCTTGGACAGCGTCACCGGTTACCGGCTGCTGTCTGCGATTCCTCCAGCAGACCCCACAGCGCTCGCGCACACATCGCAGGAAGTGCTCGACCTCAACGATGAACCCGCAGGGCATAGATCTGGGGCTGCAACGGGCAGCCCAACCAGCAGTGGACCGCCGTCACTTGACGGCTCCTCCGGTGATGCCGGAGATGATCCGTCTTTGGGCGACGACGAAGACGACGACCAGCGGCAGGCTCATGAGCACGACGTAGGCGAAAACGAGGTTCCAGTTGTTCTGATACAGGTTGCTGCTCGCCACCGAGTACAGGTTCAGGGGAAGTGTCGAGTACGTCCCTCCGCCGAGCACGAAGAAGGCGTAGAAGACGTCATTCCAGATGTAGAGGCAGATGAGGATCGTGGCGGTCGCGATGACCGGGCGCAGCAGCGGCAGGACGACCTTGATGAAGATGCCGAGCGGCCGTGCGCCGTCCATGCGGGCCGCTTCCTCCACCTCGACCGGTATGGTCCGCACGAAGCCGGTGACGAAGAAGATCACCAGGGACATGTACATGCCCATGTAGACCAGCATCATGCCGATCGGCGTGCTGGCCAGGTGGAGTTGCCGGAGCAGCAGCACGATCGTGACGACGGCCGGGGGCAGGATGATCCCGCTGATCGCAGCCGAGTAGAGCACGGCCATGACGCGCCCTGCCCGCCGAGCCAGCACCCATGAAGCCAGCGAGCCGAAGATCAGCACCCCGGCGACGGACGGCACCATGACCAGCAGGCTGCCGAACAGCGCCCACAGCATGTGGCCCTGCGTGAACGCCTGGGAGTAGTTGTCCCACAGGTGCCACACCCGTGGGAGGGACAGGTCGGGCAGGTTCGCCTCGCCTTGCGACTTGGCGGAGGTCACCAGGGCCAGCCACAGCGGGATTCCGATGACGACGGCGGTCAGGATGATGACGACGGCCGGGTGAACGAGGCGGGACCAGCCCCGGGCGGAGATCCTCACAGGACACGCTCCCTCTTGCGCAGGTAGCCGATGACAGGGAAGGCCAGCAGAGCGACCAGGAGAAGGAGGGCGAGGCTCATCGTGGTCGCCTGGGCGAACAGGCCGTTGCCGTAGACGCGGAAGATGTAGATGTCGAGCACCTCGGTCTGCTGTGCGGGCCCTCCCCCCGTGGTCGCCAGGATCGTGTCGAACCCGTTGAAGGAGCCCAGCAGCGCGGTCGCGACGTTGAAGGTCACCGCGGGGGCGATCAGCGGGAACCGGATGGACAGGAAGGTCCTCCACCTGCCGGCGCCGTCGATCCTGGCCGCCTCGAGCACGTCGGCCGGGATCGTCTTGAGACCGGCCAGGAAGATCACCATCGCCAGCCCCATCCACTTCCAGGAGTTCACGAAGGCCACCGTCACCACCGTCCAGGTGGTGCTGCCGAGCCAGGGGATCGTCACGTGCTGGCCGGTGAGAGCGCCGATGAGCCCGTTGAGCGGACCGTCGGGCTTGAGGAGCGCCTGGAAGGTGTACCCCACCGCCAGGGCGGACATCAGCACCGGGACGAAGAAGACGACCCTGGCGAACCGGTTGATCCGGGTGTCGCGCTCCAGGAGGAGAGCGAGTCCCAGCCCGAACCCCGTTTGCATGATCGCCACCAGGACCGCGTAGACGATGGTGATCCGCAGTGACGACAGCAGGGCGCCGTTGGACAGCACCGCCTTGACGTTCGCCAGCCCCACGGGGCGGATGTCGTCATGGAAGGCCGACCAGTCCGTGAAGGCGTAGACGAAGTTGAAGACGGTCGGTAGGAAGAAGAACACGGCCAGCACGGCGAACGCCGGAGCGAGGAACGAGCTCGGGTACAACACCGCTCGCCGCGGCGAGCGACCGGAAGCGGCCGAATGAGAAGGGATCATGGCGATCCTGCACACCTTTCAGTGTGATGGCGGGGGCGGGCGGGGGTCCGTGCCCCCGCCCGCCGTCAGAAGCCCTGGATCCCGAGTGCCTGGGCGAGCTGGGCGAACTGTGACTGTGTAGTGGAGGTCACCTGTTCGGGGGTCATGGTCCCGTTGACCATGTTCGCCAGGTTCACGTAGAAGTCCGGGTTCACCGCGGCGTTCTGCTGCATCGAGCCGGCCGCGTCGTCCAGCGCGGCCGAGGCCTGCTTCACGACCTCCGGCACCCCGGCGGGAGCCGGTACGGTGGGTTCGATCGACACGGTGCCGGCCGACTTCACGTAGTCGGGGTAGTAGGTCTCCAGCCAGAACCGCAGGAACTGCCGGGCGCCGGACTCCCGCTTCGGATCTCCGGTCTTGAAGGCGACCAGGGCGTTGTCGCCGCCGGGCACCGACGTGGCGATGTTGCCGTCCTTGGAGATCGGGAACCAGCCGATCTCCCGGTCTATGGTCGCCGTGTCCGCCGTCGACTGCATCAGCGACGCGAACGAGGTGAGCTGGAGCACCATCGCCGCCTCGCCCTTGAGCAGGGCTGGGCCGGACTCGGTGTACTTGGAGGTCTTGTCGTCCTTGTTGAACAGACCCTGCTTCACCATGTCCTGGAACTGCCGGACGGCGCCGAGGATCTCCGGATCAGTGAACTTCTCCTTGTTCTGGCTGACCCGCTCCCACAGGCCCTTCTTCGACGCCTCGGCCAGCAGGACCTGCGGCCACCACTGGGTGGGCCACTGGTCGCCGGCGGCGCCGAAGAACGGCGCCACCCCCTTCGCCTTGATCTTCTGGGCGTCGGAAAGCAACTCGTTGAAGTTCTTGGGCGTGCTCGTGATCCCCGCCTTCTGGAACACCGACTTGTTGTAGAAGACACCGAGAACGGAGGGGACGTTGACGAAGGCCGCGTAGTGATGCCCGTTCACCAGACCCAGCTTCTGGATGGCCGGCGTCTGCTTGGCCAGCCACGGCGCGCCGTCCAGGCTCTGCAGGTCGGTGGCCGGCTTGAGCAGGGAGAGCATGCTGCCTGTCGGCTGCCAGGTGGCGAGGTCCGGTTTGGCGCCCGTGGCCAGCTTGGTCGGCGCGTTGGTCTCGTAGACGTCGGGAATGACGACCTTGTTGATCTTCGCTCCGGTCTTGGCCTCGAACGCCTTGATGACGTTGTCGGCCATCGCGGCGGTCTGCGTCGACATCCACAGGGTGAGGGTCACGCCCTGCAGGCCGGCGCCCGGGTCAGGCCAGGTCGTGGTGACCGGCCCGGCTGTGGCTGAGGACGTCCCGGGGTTGCCCGCCGAGCAGCCGGCCAGCAGCAGCGCCCCGCACGTGGCGGCGGCTGCTGCGCGGAAAAGGCGTCGCGTCTTCATGGATTCTCCTGGTGTGTGGTGGGAGGTGAGGGCTGCCACGCTGAAAAGGGATCAGTTCTCCGGCCGCAGGCGGAGCAGGCGTGCGGACGGTCCGGGTACGGCGGGACGCACCGTGAGCCGCGCGGTGGAGGCGTCCCACTGGTGCTGCCAGCCGGGTAGCGTCGCCGGATACTCGGTCTCCACCCGCAGCCGGCGGCCGCGCAGGCCGGGCAGGTCCACCTGGATGTCGTGCGGCCCGCCGTCGCGTTGCCATACGGCAAGGCGCACCGTGTCACCGGTGCGCAGGCCCAGCGCGACGACGTCGTCGGACCAGGCGGGCAGCCCCAGCGGCCAGAACGGCTCGGCCGTGGCGACCTCGGCCCTGATCCGCTTGTGCACGGCCACCCCGTCCGCGACGAGCTCCCGCTCGGCCCGGCTCATCTTGTCGAGATGCCCCGACAGGTAGAGTCGTCCGGCCAGACCGTTGATCATGGTGAAGGCCAGAGCCTCCGTGTGCATCCCCGGCTGCGGGTAGGCCCAGTTGCCTGCCTGCTCGGGGAGCACCGTGGCGGGCGCGGACGCCGCGATGGCGGCGTAGAGCCGCCAGTCCTGCTGGTCGGAGGTGGACTGGAGCTGGAGGCGGGAGAGCATGGCGTAGTCGGCCCGCATGGCTCCCGAGGCGCAGTTCTCGAAGATCACCTCCGGGTGGCGGCCGAGCAGGGCGTCCAGCCACTCCAGGTGGGCCCGGTTGTGCTCGAGCAGTCCCTCTCCCGGCTGGAGCGCGCCCCGGTCGGTGCCCGGCCCCGGGGTGACGTTGTAGTCGAGCTTGAAGAATCCGGTGCCGTAGTCGTGCACGAGGCGATCGACCACCTCGTCGAGATGCTTCCTGGCGGAGGGGTGGCGCAGGTCGAGGAAGTACCGGCCGTGCTCCACGACCCGCTCGCCGTTCCGGCTCAGGAACGCCTCGTCGGGCAGCATGGCGGCGACCGGGCTGCGTACCCCGACGACCTCCGGCTCCAGCCACAGGCCGGGGCGCATGTCCCTGGCCCTGATGCGGTCGAAGACCCGGGCGAGCCCGCCGTCCGGGAAGCGGCCGGTCGAGGGGCGCCACTCGCCGACGCTGTCCCACCACTTCCCGCCGTCGTCGTACCAGCCGGCGTCGATGCAGAAGTACTCGGCGCCGCTCTCCGCGGCGGCGTCGATGAGAGGCAGCAGGCGCTCGGTGGTCGGGTCGCCCATGAGGGTGTTCATGTAGTCGTTGAAGATGACCGGCAGCGTGTCGCCTGTGGGATGCGCGCGGCGGATCGCCCTCCGCTGCCGGGTGAGGGCGGCCAGCGCTCCCTGGCAACCCTCGTCGGACACGGCGACGGACACGGGAACAGCGACGAAGCTCTCCTCGGGGAGCAGCCGGGTGCTCCACTGGTGGTCGAGGTCGGTGGGGCCGCTCAGCACGAGGGAGACGGCGTTCGCCCCGTCGCGGCGGCGGTCCACCTCCCAGCGCCAGGCGCCGTTGTGCTCGATCTGCCAGCCCCAGGCCCGGCCGGTGCGGGCGCTCGCCAGCACGCCGGTCGGCAGGTACTCGCCCGAGGACCAGGTGCTCTTGCTCACCGTGACGAGCGCGCCCCGGCCGTCGTGCTGGTGCAGTTCGCTGTTGATGTCCGCCAGCCCGTCCGGCCCGGACAGCGGGATGGCCGCCCACCTGCCCTCTGCGCACCAGTCGGCGCGCGCCCGCCACAGGACCAGGTCGCCGTCGTCCGCCGTCTCGGCCAGCGCGCCGGAGGCGAAGGACGACACCATCTGCAGAACCCGGGGCGCCGACCCGGTGTTCGTGACCTCGGTCCAGGTCTGCAGGGCCGGGACGTCCGTCCTGGCGCGAAAGACACTGGTCGCCTCCAGCCCGGTCACCTCGTCACGCTGCCTCACCCGCAGCTCGCGCCAGTCGCCGTCCGCCCGCTCGACGGCGTCCACGAACCGGAGCCGCGATCCGGCGGCGGTGTCAGTGAACCGGGTGTTGGACAGCCCCCGGCCTTCCCCCAGAACCATCAGCTCGACCAGCGGCTGCACCCGGAACGGAGCCACGGGGCTCGGTGCGGGCGACGCGGTCCCGAGCCTCACGATGCGGGCCGGAGCGTCTTCGGGCCGCTCGAGTACCAGGTCGAGTGAGCCGGTACGCCACTGGATTGTTCTGCTCGTCATCACGTTCCTAAAGCCGGACATATGGTGCGGTTTAGCTATGAAAACGTTTATCAAGCGATGTGGCAAGGGGACCACGGGAAATGGTCTGATAACGCTTTCAACACGAGATGCCGTGAAGGAGCATGACCACGCGTTCGCGCGGGTTTCCCAGGGGTCCTGGGCCGAGGTCAGCCGGCGGGTGGAGCGGTGCTTTTGCGCACGACCAGGCGCGGGGTCGACCGCGCCGCCGCGACCGGCACGCCTGCCAGCCTGCCGAGCAGGAAGTCGACCGCCATGCGCCCCAGTTCGGCGAAGTCCTGGCTCATCGTGGTCAGCGAAGGAGTCCAGATCTCGGCCAGCGGATGGTCGTCGAAGCCGACGACGCTGACGTCCTCGGGGACCCGCGAGCCCTCGTCCTGCAAGGCCTTGATCACGCCGAAGGCGACCTCGTCGTTGCCGCACAGCACCGCGGTCACGTCGTCGCGCCTGGCCAGGCGCGCGCCGGCCTCGAGGCCCGAGCGCGGGGTCCCGTCACTCTCCACGATCTCCGGAACCGGGGCTCCCGCCGCCTCCAGCGCCTCCCGCCAGCCCAGCAGCCGCCCGCTCGGCCGGCCGGAGGCCGGTATCCCCACGTGGTGCACGGTGCGATGGCCCAGTCCGAGCAGGTAGTTCGTCGCATCCCGCGCGCCGGCGTGATCGTCGAACAAGGCGCGCGGGACGCTCCTGCCCTGCCCTGCGGAGGACACCGCCGCCACGGGGAGCGTGTCGGGCAATGCCGCCAGCGCCCGGCTGCCCTGGATATCGAACTCGAGCACGATCATCCCGGCGAGCGGCTGGTCGAGCGCGAGGTCCACGGCCACCCGCGCCGACTCCTCGTCGTCGCCGTCCAGCATCGTCAGGGCGACCACCAGGCCGACCGCGCGGGCGGCCTCCTCGATCCCCCGTATCGTGCTGGCATAACCGTATCGGGTGGTGTCGCTGGTCAGCACGCTGATGATGGAGCGCCGGCCAGTCACCAGGGCGCGCGCCGCGGCGTTAGGGCGGTATCCCAGCTCCTGGATCGCGCGTAGGACCTGCCTGCGCTTGTCGGCGCTCACCGGCGCGGACCCGCTCAGCACCCGAGACACCGTGGGGACGGACACGCCGGCGGCCTTCGCCACGTCCGCGAGGATGGGAGGGCGGGTGTGCGGGCGGCGGGTCACACCGGTAAGCGTACATACCAGGAGGTGAAGGCTCAGACGGGCGGCTCCTCCGCCTCTGACAGGCACGCGAGCTGCGTGGCCAGGGTGGCTCGCCCAAGGAGATCGCTCGCGCACTCGGGATCACCCGTCAGCGGCGGCCCCCTGATCCGCGCGGTCATGGCCGAGGCCTGATCCGACCAGCCGCTGAGCGAGGCGGCGGGCTGCTGGGTCGGGGGTAGGTGTGGACGGCGGGTCGTGGGACGATGCGGCGTTCACCTGGTTGCGCACGGGTGACGTGGCGGTGCTGGGGGAGCGGCGGCCGCCGGCGTTGGAGAGCTGTCGCAGCGATCGCCCGCGGCCCCGCCGGCGCCGTTACCGGTGCCGCCCAGTCGCGCGCGCGTAGCTTGGAGGCCAGCCGGGTCTTTCCGACACCGGTCTTCCCTTCGATGAGGGCCACGGCCGGTGGCTGCAACACCGTCGACACCAGCCGGGCGAGCTCTTCGCCGCGCCCGACCAGCGTCGGCGACACCAGTCGCCGCCTCGATACACGGGACTCCCGCAACCCTGACCCGGCTCGTCTGATACCGCTGCCGGTAGCCTCCGCCGGGCTCCAGGCTGACCGGGCGGCCGGTTCCGGCCCCGGCTCGCTCCGAGCACGTCCGTGATCAATCCTGGAGGCGGTGTTTCCAAAGATCACGACGTGGAGGCGTCGGTGATCGCGCGGTGGTACGGATTGCCATCAAATGGCACGCCCCCGACACCAATGGATGGTGCTTCTGATCCTCTGCTAACGTTCACCGTGACGCGGGGTGCCCGGGAGGCCGGGCTGAGATCACACCCGTCGAACCTGATCTAGTTCGCACTAGCGAAGGGACGTCATCGGTGACTTTTTGTGAGCAGATGTGGATGCGCACGGCCACGTTGCTCGAGGCGATCCACGACCACCCGTTCAACACCGCGCTCCGCGACGGCACCCTCGACCGGGACCGCTTCGCGTTCTACCTGGTCCAGGACGGCCGCTATCTGGTGGCCTACTCCAAGGTGCTCGCGACGGCCTCGGCCCGCGCCACCGACCCGGCCGACGCCGCGTTCTTCGCCCGGAGCGCGCACACGGCGCTGGTCGTCGAGCGTGGCCTGCACGCCGGCTACCTGCAGCAGTTCGGCCTGGCGGCCGCCGAGACGGAAGCCGTCGCCACCTCGCCCACCTGCCTGGCCTACTCCTCCTATCTGCAGGCCACGGCCCTGGCCGCCCCCTTGCCCGTGCTCGCCGCCGCCGTGCTGCCCTGCTTCTGGGTCTACCAGGACGTCGGCACGGCGCTGCTCGAGCGCACGGCGGAGGTCGCCGACCACCCGTACCGGAGCTGGATCGCCACCTACTCCGACCCGTCCTTCGCGGCCTCGGTGGAGCAGGCCAGGGCGCTCGTGGACCGGCTGGCCGAGCTCGCCGACCCGGGGACGCGCCGGGCGATGGAGGAGGCGTTCTGCCGGGCCACCGAGTACGAGTGGATGTTCTGGGACAGCGCGTGGCGCCTCGAGAGCTGGCCCACGGAGCGGTGGCTGGCCGGACACCCCGCCGTCACGCGAACGACTCGCTGAGCTCCCTGCGCAGCTCGTGGGCCTGGTGCAGGTAGTGGCGGGCCAGCACGGAGCGCCCGGACGAGTGGTACAGCTCGCCCAGCGACTGGTACGTGTCGGCCTCGCCGCTCCGGTCCCCGAGCTGCTGGAAGATCACCAGTGAGCGCTCCAGCTGGTCGGAGCCGTCCGACCGGTCGCCCCTGGCCACCTGGAGCCCGCCCAGGTTCCGCATCGCGTACGCGCCGCAGTGCCGATCCCCGAGAGCCTCGAAGATGTCCAGCGCGTGCCCCTGGAAGCGCATGGCCCGGTCGGACTCGGCGACCAGGTCGTACAGGCGGCCGAGCTGCATCGACACGCAGCCCTCGCGGTGGGCGTCGCCGAGCTCCTCGGCCAGCCGCAGGGCGTCCCCGAGCCACCTGGAGGCCTGGCGCACGTCGCGCAGCGACAGGTAGACGCGCCCGATCGCCTGCCGCGCGTACGCCTCGCCGCTCCTGTCCCCGATGGCCAGGAACATGGCCAGCGCGTGCCTGAAGGATCCGAGCGCCCTGAGATGCCGGCCGGAGAACTGGTTGACCGCCGCCAGCCCGCAGATCGAGATCGCCTCGCTCCGCGTGTCGCCCAGCTCGTGGAAGATGACCCGCGCCCGCCGGAACATGTCGCCGGCCTCGGCGTAGCGGTCCTGGTAGACGCAGACCTGTGCCAGGCCGCGGAGCATGGCGGCCTCGCCGTGGCGGTCGCCGGCCGCGCGGGCGCTGTCCAGGGCGACGCGGTGCGTGGTCTGCCACTCCTCCAGGCGGCAGTGCAGGTCGAAGTACGGCACCAGGGTCGCGGCCAGCCCCCACGCGGACTGGGCCAGGCCCGCGTCGGCGGCCAGCCGTACGGCCTCGACCAGGGAGTCCTGCTCGGCGTCGAACCACGCCAGCGGCTCGGCGGTCAGGCGGCCGAGGGTCTCCCGCTCCAGGCTCCAGCGGGGCGCCCCGTCGGACGTCAGCCCGAACAGGGTGGTCGGCAGCTGCGTGGCAGCGTGTTCGGCGGCGGTCAGCCAGCCGCCGAGCACCCTGACGAGCGCGTGCCGTTCGGCGCCGTCGATGGTGGGGGCGCCCGCCTTCTCCTTCGCGGCGCAGCGGACCAGGTCGTGCAGGCGGTAGCGGGGCTGGCCGACGGGGTCGGTGCCGGCCAGGCGCAGCAGGTTGGCGTCCACGAGGGTGTCGACCACGGTGTCCGACCGGTGCCGGTCGAGCACGGCGTCGGCCACCCAGCCGGGCACGGACTGCGAGCCGAGCAGGCCGAGCGCGCGGAGGGCCAGGGCCGCGTCGCCGGGGAGCCGGCGGTAGCTGAGCTCGAACGAGCCGCGTACCTCGAGGTCGCCGGCGCGCAGCTCGTCGAGGCGGCTCGTCTCGTCGTCCAGCCGCTGCCGCAGCACGTTCAGCGGCCAGCCGGGCCGCCCGGCCAGCCGGGCCCCCGCCACCCTGACGGCCAGCGGCAGGTGGCCGCAGGAGTGCATGATCGCCTGCGCGGCCTCGCGCTCCGCGGCCACCCGCTCGGCGCCGACGATCTTGCCGAGGAGCTCCTCGGACTCCGCGGGCGCCAGCACGTCGAGCTCGAGCTGGAGGGCGCCCGGCAGTTCCGCGATCCGCCGCCGGCTCGTGACGAGCACCGCGCAGCCGTGGCCGGGCAGCAGGGCGCGTACCTGCGCGGTGTCGGCGGCGTCGTCGAGGAAGACCAGCATGGGCCGCCGGGCCAGCAGGGACCGGTACAGGGAGGCCCGCTCGCGCAGCGTGGGCGGCAGGGCCGGCTCCGCGACGCCGAGCGCGCGCAGCGCCTCGGCGAGCAGGTCGAGGGGGTCGGCCGGCGTCGCCTCGGTGCCGCCCAGGCAGAGGTAGAGCTGCCCGGCCGGGTATTCGGCGCGCAGGGCGTGCGCGCAGTGGACGGCCAGCGCCGACTTGCCGACGCCGGGCGGCCCGGTCACCACGGCGATCGAAGGGGGCCCGTCCGGCGGCCGCTCGCCTGCCGACAGGGCCTGGGTCAGGGCCGCCACGTCCGCCGCCCTGCCGGTGAAGTCCGGCACGTCCGCCGGGAGCTGGTGGGGCGTGAAGTCCGGCACGTCCGCGGGAAGCTGGTGGGGCGCGGCGGCGGGCGCCGCAGGCGGGTCGCCCGCCGTCACGGGCGCGGGCGCCGGGTCGCCCGCCAGCACGGAGGCGTGCACGTCACGCAGGTCCTGCCCCGGCTCGATGCCCAGCTCGTCCACGAGCTGCCGCCTGATCGTGGTGTAGGCGTGCAGCGCCTCGGCCCGCCGGCCACTGTGGTGCAGGGCGAGGATCAGCCGCTGCCACAGATCCTCCCGGTAGGGGTGCTCGCCGATCAGCGCGCGCAGGTCGTCGATCGCGCCGGCGTGCTCGCCGCGGGCCAGCTTCAGCTCGGCCAGCTCCTCGGCCGCGGCCAGCCGGGCCTGGGTGAGCGCGCGCAGCCGCCCGTCCCACAGCGGGCTGGCGGGCAGGTCGCCGAGCGGTGTCCCGCGCCATAACGCCAGCGCGCGGCGTAAGTGCTCGAAGGCCTCATCGGTACGGCCCGCCGCCCGCGCCCCGGTCACCAGCTCCTCGAACCGCAGGGCGTCCAGCCGGTCCGTATCGAGCTCGATCGCGTAGCCGGAGGCCTGGGCCACGATCTGGACCCCGGCCGAGCGCAGCGAGCTCACGTACGTGCGCAGGTTGGCCACGGCGGACGACGGCTGCACCCGCGGCCACAGCACCTCGACGAGCACGTCCGAGCTGACCACCTGATTGGCGTCCAGCAGCAGCGAGGCGAGCAGGAGCCTGGGCTTCCTGCCCGCGATCCGAAGGGGCCCTTCAGGACCCCGGACCTGCAGCGGCCCGAGAACACTGAATACGGGCTGTTCAACCACCATGACCGCGCGTTCTCCTGAGCTGGACGCCGGGCGGGGCGCCCGTGGGTGAGGCGTATCAAGCTGGAAGGGCCTTTATACCGATTTTGGATGTTATTTGTATGCAGTACTCGCAATCTTGGTCCCCAGCAAGAGCGCTTCGAAAGATCCAACGGACAGTTCGCGGTGCCGGGCGGGGACCACCCCCTCCTGGCGCGCGCAGAAAGGTATCCGCATGAGACCCAGAGGGGTGCTTACGGCCGGGGTTGCCCTGTTCTTCAGCCTCGCCACGAGCTCGATCGCGACGGCGGCGTGGGCCGCCCCGACCCCGACCCCTTCGGCATCGCCTTCGCCGAAGGAGGACGAGGGGGAGATGGGCAACCCGCCGAACCAGGTGGACGTCCCGCCGGTCTCGACCCTGGCCGCCCCGAGCTTCCAGCTCCCGTTCCCGTGCGGCCAGACCTGGACGGGCAACAACAGTGGGAGCAGCGCCCACAGGGCGTGGGAGATCGACTTCAACCGAGGCAGCACGCCCGACGCCGACAAGGGTGACACCGTGGTCGCCGCCGCGGCCGGCACCGTGGTCATCTCCGCCCACCAGGGCTCGACCAACGGTTACGGCAACCTGGTCAAGATCGACCACGGTGGTGGCTGGACCTCGTACTACGCCCACCTGAACTCCCGCGCCGTCTCGGCCGGCGCCCAGGTGGCCCAGGGCCAGAAGATCGGCACCGTGGGCAACACCAGCAAGCCGGGCAACAACATCAGCCCCCACCTCCACTACGAGGTGCGCAACGGCTCCAACTACCCGGCCAACATCAAGAAGGCCGTCTTCAACGGCGTCACCTTCGGCTACCCGATCGCCTCGGTGACCTCGAAGAACAAGTGCGGTGGTGGCGGCGGCTCCACCAACCCGCACACCCCCGAGTCCGTCTGCGGCAGCGGCTACAAGGTGATCGACTCCCAGGCCCTCGGCTCGAACGGCACGGTCTACCTGACCTACAACTCCGCCAACGGCAACAACTGCGTGGCCACGATCAAGAAGACCTCGCTCGGCAAGGCCAGCGCCACCAGCGCGTACCTCGAGATCAAGGACAAGGCCCGCGTCAGCGACAGCGGCAGCTTCGAGTACTACGCAGGGCCGGTCCGCGGCGCGGCCGCCGGCAAGTGCGTCAAGTGGGGCGGCAGCGTCGGCTCGAGCAAGTATGACAGCCCGTCCGAGCACTGCGGGAGCTGAACCCTGTGAAGATTCGCATGATCCTGACGGGCGCGGTCATCCCCCTGGCGATGCTCGCGGGCACGGGGCACCCGGCCTCGGCCGCCGCTGCCGACCCGCTGGCCGACGCGTTCGCCAAGGCCGCGGCCGCCTACGAGGTGCCGCGTGACCTGCTGGTGTCGGTCGCGTACTCCGAGACGCACCTGGACGGCCACAAGGGCCAGCCCAGCGCGGACGGCGGGTACGGCATGATGCACCTGGTCACCTCCAAGACCCTCGACCGGGCCGTCACGCTGACCAAGAAGCCGCTCTCGGCGCTGAAGGCGGACGACGCGGCCAACATCGCCGGCGGCGCCGCCGTGCTGCGGGCCTACGCCGACGAGCTCAGGCTGACCGCCGCCGCCCGCAAGGACGCCGGCAAGTGGTACCAGGCGGTGGCCAAGTACTCCGGCGCGTCCGCGCCCGAGGTCGCCCGGCTCTACGCCGACACCGTCTACGACATGCTGGCGCAGGGCATCCGCGCCACCACGCCGGGTGGCGAGACCGTCACCGTGCCGGCCCGCACCGTGACGCCTGACCGCGGCCAGTACGCCAAGGCGGACGACCTGGACAAGCCCGGCACGCTTGCGGCGAGCACGGACTACCCGTCGGCCGTGTGGGCGCCCGCCCACAGCAGCAACTACGCGGTCTCCAACCGGCCGACCAGCGACGCCATCGACCGCATCGTCATCCACGTGACGCAGGGCTCCTACGCCGGGACGATCGACTGGTTCCAGACCGGGCCCAGGCCGAACCCCACCTCGGCCCACTACGTCGTGCGCTCCTCCGACGGCGCCATCACCCAGATGGTCAGAGAGAAGGACCGCGCCTTCCACGCCGGCAACTACAACCGGCGCTCGATCGGCATCGAGCACGAGGGCTTCGTGGACAACGCGACGTGGTTCACCGACGCGATGTACCGCTCGTCGGCCGCGCTGACCCGCAACATCGCCGACCGGTACGGCATCCCCAAGGACCGTACCCACATCATCGGCCACGTCGAGGTCCCCGGTACCGACCACACCGACCCGGGCCGCTACTGGGACTGGACCAAGTACATGCAGTACGTCACCGGCGGCGGCGGGGGCGGCGGCACGAACCCGCACACGCCGGAAGAGGTGTGCGGCAGCGGCTACAAGGTGATCGACTCGCAGGCCCTCGGCACGGCGGGCACGGTCTTCCTGCTCTACAACTCGGCCAACGGCAACAACTGCGTGGCCACGATCAAGAAGATCTCCCTGGGCACGGCCTCCGACACCAGTGCCTTTCTGGAGGTGAAGGACAAGGCCCGCATCGAGGACGCGGGCAAGTTCGAGTACTACGCCGGACCCGTGAGGGCCGCCGCCGCCGACAAGTGCGTCATGTGGGGCGGCAGCGTCGGCACCAGCAAGTACGAGAGCCCCTTCGAACACTGCGGATGAACACCCACTGACCTGTGGCCGGATCGCACCGGACTGGCGATCCGGCCACAGCCATGTCCGGCCCCGATCAGCCGGCCCGATCAGCCGGCACGGGTGCCCCTGGCGTATTCGGCGGCGCCGCCCGCGAAGTCGTAGACCACGCACTGCTCGTCGCCCACCACCCAGGCGTCGTGCCCGGGCGTGCAGACGAAGACGTCGCCGGGGCCCACCTCGGCCTCGCCGCCCTCGTCGGTCCGCAGGCGCATCCGGCCCTGGACGACGAAGCAGTTGTGGTGGACCTGGCAGGAGTCGGTGCCCACGATCGGCTTGACCGACGCCGACCACCGCCAGCCGGGCTCGAACGTGGCCACGCCGAACGTCAGGCCCTCCAGGTTGCACACTTCGAGATGCCCCATGGGGAAGTCGCGGCGCTCGTCAGGCTTGTCGATGCTCTTGACCTCGATCATGACGTCCCCCTTCCGTCATTCCCAGCTTACCGTCCGTGATCGCCGCGCCGGGACCCGCCGTTGCCGGTGCTTGTCCTGTTTCCGTACATGGCGGGAAAAGGACTCTCGATCATCTTTCGCGGCTTTACTGCGATCTGTCATGGTTCCCGGGGACTAGGCCGTGTTTCGAAAGATCACGTGTGTGAGGCGTGTCGGTGATCGTTGAACGAAGAGGTCTCCGGTAGGTGGTTCAACGACCAAGAAGAACGAAATACCGGAGACCTCGTGACCAGCGTAGTGGTGACGAGGCGGCACGACCTCACTGATGCGCAGTGGGCGGCGCTGGAGCCGCATCTGCCTGCCGCATCGGGCAAGGGGCGTCCGCCGAAGTGGAGCAAGCGTCAGTTGATCGACGGGATCCGGTGGCGGATCCGGACCGGGGCGCCGTGGCGGGACGTTCCTGCCTGCTACGGCCACTGGTTCACCGTGTATGGCTTGTTCCGGCGCTGGCAGCGGGAGGGGATCTGGGCGCGGATCCTGGCGGCCTTGCAGGCGTGTGCGGACGCCGCCGGGAAGATCGATTGGACGGTGAGCGTGGACTCCACCATCACCCGGGCTCACCAGCACGCGGCCGGAGCACGCCGGGACGGTCACCTGCAAAAGGAACCACCCGGCGGGGTGCACAGCGAGCCGGCCGATCATGGCCTGGGGCGCTCGCGCGGCGGGCTGACCACCAAGACCCATCTGGCTTGCGAGCAGGGCCGCAAGCTGCTGGCTGCGGTGGTGACCGCCGGGCAGCGGGGCGACAGCCCGCAGTTCATACCGGTGCTCGGCAAGATCCGGGTGGCCCGCCTCGGCGGTGGCCGTCCCAGGACCCGCCCGGACCGGGTCCTGGCCGACAAGGCCTACACCAGCAAGGCCAACCGGACTCATCTGCGCCGGCGTGGGATCAAGGCGTGCATTCCGAGCAAGGCCGACCAGGACGCTCACCGGCGAGCCAAGGGATCGAAGGGAGGTCGCCCGCCCGCCTTCGACCCCGCGTTCTACCGGCTGCGTCACGCTGTGGAGTGCGGCATCAACCTGCTCAAAGGCAACCGCGGCATGGCGACCCGTTACGACAAGCTCGCCGTACGCTACGAAGCCGTCGTCATCATCGCTGCGATCAACCAGTGGCTCAATGCCTTATGAAACACGACCTAGATGATCTCTGAGGAGACGCATGATCGGTCGCTCTCTTGTCGCGTTAGGCGTGCTGCTGTCCACCGGGATGGCAGCGCCGACCCCCCTTCCCCCCCTCTCGGCCCCGGCGCCGGTCGCCGGTGCGGCGGGGGAGTCCGCCAAGAAGATCACATTGATCACCGGGGACGTGGTGACCTACGGCACCGCCCCCGACGGCAGCCCGCAGGCCCAGGTCGAGCCGGCCAGGAGGCACGACGGCGCACCGATGTTCTTCATGTCGGTACGCGAGGGCAAGGCGTACTACGTCTACCCCACGGACGTGATGGACGAGCTGTCGGCGGGCCGCCTGGACAGGGGCCTGTTCGACATGGCGTACCTGGCGGGCAACGGCTACTCCGACGCCGAGACCCCCACCCTGCCGCTGATCGTCCAGCACGGGACGCAGCAGCGGATCGCCGGGGCGCGCGCCCTCGCCAGCATCGACGGCGTGGCCGTCAAGGTGGACAAGAAGGCCGCCGGGCAGTTCTGGTCCGGGGTCGCCACCGCCAGGGCCGCGTCCTCGAAGATCTGGCTCGACCGCAAGGTCCAGGTCACGCTCGACCGGAGCGTCAAGCAGATCGGTGCCCCTGAGGCGTGGGCGGCCGGGTTCAAGGGCACGGGCGTCAAGGTGGCCGTGCTCGACACCGGCGTCGACGCCACCCACCCCGACCTGGCCGGCCGGATCGCCGCGACCGCGAACTTCAGCTCCGAGTCGAGCGCCGAGGACGGTCACGGCCACGGCACGCACGTCGCCTCCATCATCGCGGGCAACGGCCCCAAGTACCGCGGAGTCGCGCCCGAGGCGTCGCTGCTCGTCGGCAAGGTGATGAACAACTACGGCAGCGGCCTCGAGTCCGACATCATCGAAGGCATGCAGTGGGCAGTCGCCCAGCAGGCCCGCGTGGTGAGCATGAGCCTCGGCGGGTGCTGCCCGGGCCCGGACAACCCGCTCGACCAGGCCGTGGACAAGCTCTCCGCCGACTCCGGCGCGCTGTTCGTGATCGCCGCGGGCAACGACGGCCAGAACCGCACGATCGGCTCGCCCGGCACCGCCGCCTCGGCGCTGACCGTCGCCGCCGTGGACCGCTCGGACGCGCTCGCGTCCTTCTCCAGCCGCGGCCCCACCCCGATCGGCTACAGCCTCAAGCCCGACATCAGCGCCCCCGGCGTGGACATCGTGGCCGCCCGCGCGCGCGGCACGTCCATGGGTGAGCCCGCCGAGGACGGCTACACCGCCGCGTCCGGCACGTCGATGGCCACCCCGCACGTCGCCGGCGCCGCCGCGATCCTCGCCCAGGAGCACCCCGACTGGACCAACGTCCAGCTCAAGGCCGCGCTCACCAGCACCGCCCACGGCGACGGGCGGGACGCCTACGAGCAGGGCGCGGGCCGCGTGGACGTCGCCCGCGCCGTCAAGCAGCAGGTACGCGCCTCCGGCAGCGTCGACTTCGGCTTCCTGCCCTCGCCCCAGAGCGGCCCGGTCACCAAGACCCTCACCTACACCAACGACGGCGACCAGCCGGTGACCCTCACCCTGAGCACCGGCGTCAAGGCGCACCGCGGCGACCTGCCGGCCCGCGCGCTCACCCTCGACCGCGACACGGTCACCGTCCCCGCGCACGGCACCGCGCCGGTCACGGTCACGTTCGACCCGGCGGGCCCCGACACCTGGTACGAGGGTTACGTGCGGGCCTCCAGCGGCGACGTCCAGGTGAACACGGCCGTGGGCGCGTTCGTCGAGCCGCGGAAGGTCACCGTGCGCACCCGGCTGGTGCTGCCCGACGGGGCCACCGGCAACACGGAGATCCCGTGGCTGCTCATGCGGACCGACGACCGCGACGACCTGCAGTACTCCTACAGCCCGGCCACGGGCACCGAGAGCCAGGCGCAGGTCTACCCCGGCACCTACGCCGTGATGAGCGCGGTCGCCTGGCGCGGCGCGGACGGCGAATGGGCCCAGGCCCTGCCCGTCGAGCCGCAGATCGAGATCACCAAGGACACCACGGTCACGCTCGACCTGCGCAAGGCGCGCAAGGTCTCCGTGGAGACGCCGCGCGACTCGGAGGTCTACCTCTCCCAGTACACCTTCCGGCGCAATGCGGCCAACGGCATCGCCTCCATCGACGCGGAGTCGCTGTATCCGCAGTACGGGATCGACGACTACCTGATGCTGCCCACCCGCAAGGTCACCCAGGGCACGTTCCATCTGACCGGCCGCTACCAGATGGGCGCCCCGGCCATCCGCATGAAGGTGCCCGGCGGGCCCGACCTCACCCCGCGCTACGCGGACCTGCAGACGGTGACGCCCAAGCTCGACGGCCGCAGCAGGCTCACGCTGGTCAACGCGGGCAAGGGCGCCGACCTCAGCGGCCAGGACGTGCGGGGCAAGCTCGTCCTGCTCGACCTCGGGGACCTGTGCCCGGCCACGGCCTGCACGGGCAACGCCCTGGACCGGGTCAAGGCCGCCCAGCAGGCGGGCGCCGCCGCGGTCCTCGGGTACGGGGCCGCCGGCCGGTCCTTCCTCGACCCGGCCGCGAGCTGGCCCACCTACCCGATCCCGACCATGAGCCTGCCCGCCGAGCAGGGGCGCGCGCTGGCCGCCCTGTCCCGGCGCCGGCCGGTGACGGTCACGGCGGAGGGCGTCGCGACCACGCCGTACCTGTACTCGCTGTTCCTCCCGGAGCAGGGCCGGGTCCCCGCCGACGTCCGCTACTCGATCAGGTCGCGCGACCTGCAGCAGATCGACGACCGCTTCCACGCCGACCGGCCCGGCGACGTGGAGCTGAGCACGGCGGCGTCGCTGCTGACCCATCCGGGCGCATACGCCGGGCCGTGGTCCATGGAGCACGCCGTGCGCGCGCAGACGACCCTCACCGAGTACGTCGGGCCGGTCTCGCCGGACGTCGTCTGGACCCGGACCAACACCATGACATATGACGAAGGCGACGACTGGTACGCCAAGCACGCGCTGACGACCACCGCCGTGGACATCTTCACCAAGGCCGGGTCGCGCACGGAGCCGTGGGGCATCCAGCCCCGCGTGCCGGGCAACATCGTCGTCTCCGACGCGGTGCTCGACGCGGGCGTCGCCATGTGCTTCCCGTGCCGTACGCAGGACACCTTCCTGGCGGCCGTGCCCGTCATGGGGCCGGTGCCGAACCACCAGGAGGCGTACACGTACAACGCCAACTTCCAGAGTGACGTCCACGGCGGCAAGGACGAGATGCACCTGTACCGCGACGGGCAGGAGATCCCGCTCGTCGAGGCCCAGATCGTGCTGGCGATCGTCGCGTTCATCGTGCCGACCTTCACCCTGCCGGAGACGGCGGCCGCCTACCGGCTCACCGACAAGTTCCACACCCCCAACCCGTCGCAGCTGTACGCCAAGGACGTCGAGACGGCGTGGACCTTCCGGTCCAAGCGGCCGACCGGAGGGATGTCCACGACGGACGACGGTCTCTGCATAGCCTGGTTCGCCACGGGCAAGCTGGCGCCGTGCGAGCCGGTCAGGCGGCTCAACCTCCGCTACGACGTACCCCTCGACCTGGACAACCGGCTCAAGGCGGGCACCTCACACCGGATCACCGTCACCGGCTACCACGGGTCCTACGGGGTGCGGGACGCGAAGCTCACCGCGCTGAAGCTCTCGGTCACGTTCGACGACGGCGCCCACTGGACCCCGGTGCCCGTGTCCTCCTCGGGACGCGCCACCATCACGCCGCCCGCGCTGTCCCGCACCACGGGCGCCGTGGGGCTCAGGGCCCAGGCCACGGACGCCGAGGGCAACACCGTGGAGCAGACCGTCCACCGGGCGTACGGCCTGAAGTGAAGACTTCCCTCCCCGCCTCCAGGCGCGCTGGAGGCGGGGAGGGAGCGCCCACTAAGCTCTGCCTGTGCGGCGAAGGATGATCATCTGCTTGGCATCGGTCCTTCTGCTCGCGGGATGCCGCGACGAACCTTCCCCCGAGCCCCGGAGGACCTCCCCGCCGCCCACCGCGTCCGTGCCCGCGCCCACGTCGGCATCCGCGTCTCCGACGCCGTCCACACCCCGTGCCAAGAAGGCGAACGCACGCCCTGACGACGTCAACGGGGACAGCCGGGCGGACCTGGTCGTCGCGTACGGCGAGGTCGGCCGGCGGCGTCTGGCGGTGGTCTACGGCTCGTCCCGGGGGCTCGATCCGGGGAAACGGGCCGTCGTGTCATCGGATGCGTTCCAGCCCTGGTTCAGTGGCATGGAAGCAGAGGTGGGGACCAGAGCCGATCTCGACGGCGACGGCTTCGGCGACATCCTGGGCTACGGGAGCACGCCCGGCCAGGACGGCCGGGTGCGCCCGTACGTCTTCTGGGGCGGCCCGCGCGGCATCAAGTCCAGGGCGCTCCCCACACCCGTGAGGGTTCCGAAGGAGAGCAAGTGGGGCGAATACTGGCCCATCGCCGGTGACTACGATGGCGACGGCGCCGCCGACGTGGCGATGTCCAGCCCGGCCGACAGCGGGGAGGACAACATGGGACTGGCCGTGCTCTACGGCCCGTTCAGCCGCGAGGGGATCCCGAGCCGCCAGACCGTCCAGCCGTCGCCGACCGGCTACGTGCTCGGACGGCTGGCCGTGGACAAGATCGAAGGACGGCGCCCGACAGGGCTGATCGTGTACGAGCCGGACGACGACAACCAGATGCCCGGCTGGCTGCTCGGCGGCGGACCCTCGGGGTTGGCGAAGGAGGGGCGTAAGCTCAACGCGGGCATGGCCTCCGCGTTCGGCGACTTCGACGGTGACGGCACCAGGGACATCGCGGTCGGCGACGACGGCAGCCGCAACGACGAGCCCGGCTACGAGACGGAGCCGCCCACGGTCGACAGGACGCTGACCGTCTACTACGGCGACGGCCGGCAGAAGGTGTTCAAAGGCACGGCGGGCGCCGCGGTGGCCGGCGACTTCAACGGGGACGGCCGCGACGACCTCGCCTTCGGCGGGGACAGGGAATGGCCGGTGTCAGGGCGCAGGCACACCGTGGCGCGGATCTTCTGGGGCGGCCCCGGCGGCCTGCGGGCCGGCGGAGGCGTCCCCGGCGTCGGCCAGGCCGCGCCGCTGGCGGCGGGCGACTACGACGGGGACGGGGACGACGACCTCCTCTTCGCCTCCGGCTTCGACAACCTCACGATCATGGTGACCGACGGCAGGAGAGTCCTGACCCGCTTCACCACGTCGAGCCTGAGACCCTGAACGCGGCCCGCCCGCCGGGCCTCCGCCGCCGATCCCCGCCTTCGCCGGGTCTCAGACGCGGATGCCCGCCTTCCGCCACACCTTGAGCAGGCGGCGGGCCGAGCCGCCGACGGGCCCCACCGCTTCGTACAGCACCTCTCGTGACACCGGCTCGGCCTCCGTCACGGCGGTCAGGGCCTCGTCCGCGGCCGTGATCGTGTGCGAGCAGACGCTCAGCAGGTACTCCGGGATCTGCAGGCGCGGATCCGTGCAGCCGACCAGCGGGACACCCACGGCCGCGACCACGGGGAACACCGTCCCCGGGATGCCGATGGCGGCCTCGGCCCGCGCCGAGGCCTGGACCGACGGCACGGAGCTGATCTCGTACCGCTCCCACAGCGAGCGGTCCTCGCGCGGGTGCAGCCCGACCAGGATGTGCTTGCCCGCCGCCGCCAGCCGCTCGGCCGCGGCCAGGAGCAGCTCGGTGCCGGGCGCCGAGCCGCCGGTGCTGCTCGACCTGGTGACGCTGGTCAGCACAAGGACGGTCCCGTCCTCGGGGGCGTGCCGGGGCAGGTCGTCGGTCTGCGGGGTGCCCACGACCGCGATCGGGCGGCGCGTGCCCAGGTAGTCGTCGAACACCTTGGCCTCGGCGGGCGAGGACGCGGTGATCGCCCTGAGCCGGCCGCGGAACTCCTTCGCGCGGGGCGCCTCGACCGGCAACTGGTACGCCAGCGAGCTCGCGATCAACGGCAGCTTCGGGAACCGCGCCGCGCACTCCGCCGGCCAGTCCCCGGCCCCCGTCACCACGAGCAGGTCGGCGCCCTGAACGCGGTCCGGCGTCACCGCCGGCACCGGATCGCCCGGCTTGATCCCGGACAGGTCCGGCACCAGCTGCGTGATCTCCCATCCTTGCCGTCGCGCCTCGGGCAGCAGCGGGGCCACGTGGTAGGTGCCCCACGGCTCGTTCGTGGCGATCAGCACGCGGGGCGCCCGCACGTCGGCGTACGCGGCCGTGCCGCTCAGCGCGGCGAGACCGGCTCCGGAGAGCGCACCGGCAAGCAGGGAACGCCGGGAGAGCCTGGGCGACATGTCACTAAATTTCATGGGATAGGAATCTATGGCGTGGTTGCAACCCGTTTGTGAACAAACGTGGACACTCAGGGGAATGGGCGGCCATCAGCCCTTTTCGGAGCCCTCGTTGGCGCCGCGTACGAAGTACCGCTGGAAGACCACGAACACGACGGCCACCGGAATGGTCGCCAGCAGCGCGGCGCCCAGCTTGAGCGGGTACTGCGTGCCCTTGCCCAGCGACCCGCTCACCAGGTCGGCCAGCCCCCGCGGCAGCGTGAACAGCTCCGGGCTCTGCACCGCGACGAGGCTGTGCGGGAACTCGTTCCACGTGCCCTGGAAGGAGATGATGGTGAGCGTCAGCAGCGCGGGCCGGGCCATCGGCAGCACGACCGACCAGTACGTGCGGAAGACCCCCGCCCCGTCCACCCGGGCCGCCTCCTCGACGCTGACCGGCAGCGAGTCGAAGAATTGCTTCATGATGAACACCCCGGCGGCGTCCGCGATCACCGGCAGGATCAGGGCGGTGTAGCTGTCGTACATGCCCAACTGGTTCAGCACCAGGAACTTCGGGATGAACAGCACCACGCCCGGCACCGCCATGATCGCGATGATCGACGAGAAGATCGCGCGCCGCCCCGCGAAGCGCAGCCGCGACAGCGCGTACCCGGCCATGGAGTCGAGCAGCACGCGCCCGGCCGTGACGACCACGGTCACCAGCAGCGAGTTGCCCAGCCACAGCGGCAGGTCGGTGTTGACGAACACCTTCTCGTAGCCGCCCATCGACATGGGGTCGGGGAACGGCGACAGGGGGTGTGCGGCCGCGTCCGGCTCGGTCTTGAAGGAGGTGGCGATCTGGATGACGAACGGGTAGAGGAAGACGAGCGCGAAGAAGATCAGGATGCAGTAGCCGGCGAACGTCGAGGCCAGCGACCGCGCGTTGTCCTTACGCATGGCGCCTCTCTCTCATCACCCAGCGCTGCACCAGGGTCAGCACCACGATGATGGCGAACAGCACGAACGAGATCGCGGTGCCCGAGCCGTACTCGAAGCTGCGGAAGGCCGTCTGGTACGACAGGAACGCCGGCGTGAGGGTGGTCTTGGCGGGATTGCCCTGGCTCATCACGTAGATCTGGTCGAAGACCTGCCACGTCGAGATCAGCCCCAGCGTCAGCACCAGGAACAGGGTCGGCTTGAGCAGCGGCAGCGTCACGTTCCTGAAGACTTGGCGGCGGCCCGCCCCGTCCAGCATGGCCGCCTCCTCCAGCGACACCGGGATGTCCTGCAGGGCGGCCAGGAACATGAGCATGAACGTCCCCGACGTGGTCCAGACGACCAGCATGATGATGGTCGTCATCGCCACGCTGGGCCCGGACAGCCACTCCCACCACGACAGCCCGAACGGCCCGCCGGAGGTCAGCGCCTCCGGCGGAACCGCCGGATCGACCAGGCCGACGGCCCCGAGCAGCAGGTGCAGCACGCCCCGCGAGTCGGCGAACCACTGGGGCCCGTCGACGCCGAACAGGCCCAGCAGCGCGTTGACCGCGCCGGAGTTGGCGAACACGAACAGGAACACCACGCTGATCGCCACCGAGCTGGTCACCGAGGGGAAGAAGAACGCGGCGCGGAAGAACGTCCGGCCCTTCAGCAGCCGGCTGTTGACGATCAGGGCCAGGCCGAGCGCCAGCACGGTCTGGGCGGGCACCACGATGGCCACGTAGTAGACGTTGTTGCGGACGCTCGTCATGAAGTCCTGCCTGGCCAGCCCCTCCTCCGTGAACAGGCGGGTGTAGTTGGCCACTCCGGCGAACGGCACCCCGCTCCGGAACGGGCTGCCCTGCCCGTTCCAGTCGGTCAGGCTCACCCAGAACGCCATGAGGATCGGCGCCAGCATGAACAGGCCCAGGATCACCACGACGGGCGCCACGAACAGCCAGCCCGCCAGGTGCTCGCGTGTCTTGCGCGCGGTCATGACGTGCCGAGCGCGGCCTGGATGTTCTTCTGCGTCCGCTGCAGCAGCGTCTTGGGCGCGGTGGTGGCCAGCTTCTGGAGCCCCGTGTCGAAGTCGACCAGGACGCTGTCCATCTTGGGGGCGTTCACGGGGCCCTGGGCGTAGTCGGCGCCGTTGACGAAGGGGCCGTCGTCGGGGAACTCGGCGGTGTAGGCGGCCTTGGCGGACTGCCGCGAGGGCATGACGCCGAACGCCTTGGCGAAGGCCATCTGCTGGTCGGCCTTGGTCATCGCCTCGACGAACGAGACCGCCTGGTCCTTGTGCCGGCTCTTGGCCGAGATGCCCCAGCAGTTCGTGAACGACAGCGTGCCCTTGCCCTTGGGGCCCGCCGGCAGCTCGTGAACGGAGTACTTGACGTCGGGGAAGTCCGCCTTGAGCGCGCCCTTGATCCAGTTGCCCTCGATGGTCATGGCGACCTTGCCCTTGCCGAACGCCTCGCCGCCCCAGCCCGCGTCGAGCTGGTCGGGGTAGCGGGCCAGCTTGGCCGACACCAGCGAGCGCACGTACTCGAGGGCCGCGAGGTTCTGCGGGCTGTCGGCGGTGGCCTGCCTGCCGTCGGGGCTGGTCAGCCAGCCGCCGGCCTGCACCATGAACGCGCCGACGCGGTCGCGGGTGGGGCCGATCGCCAGCGGGGTGACGCCCTTGGCCTTGAGCTTCTCGCCGACCGAGGTGAGCTGCTCCCAGGTGGTCGGAACGTCGGCGTCGGTGAGCCCGGCCTTGGACCACAGGTCCTTGTTGACGATCAGCGCGAGGGTGGAGAAGTCCTTGGGCGCGCAGTAGAGCTTGCCGTCACGGGTGAACGCGGTGCGCAGGGAGGGGTAGAAGTCGTCGGGCTGGCTGATCTTGTCGCCGTACGGCTCCAGGGCGCCGACGCTGGCGTAGTCGGCGAAGCGGGAGGCGTCCACGTAGAACACGTCCGGCGGGTTGTCACCGGCGAAGGCCTGGCCGAGCTGCTGGGCGAGATCCTGTGCGGGCGTCACCGTCGCGGCCGCCCCCGCCGAGGCGGCCCACGTCTGGGCGGCCTGCTTGACGGCGGCGGTCTCGGCCTCGCCGGAGGAGCCGATGAGGACCTGCAGGTTGACCTGACCGCCCGTCTGCTGGGCCGGGCTCGGCTTGTCGTCGAAGCCGCTGCCGCAGGCTGACAGAGCGAGCGTGGCGCAGGCGAGGCCGCTGATCGCGGTGGCGCGGCGGGTACGTGGCGTCATCGGAGTGGTTCCTGTTCTCGCGTTGGGGGGCAGGGGGCAGGGGTCAGGCGGACTGGCGGATGGTCAAAGACGGCGACAGCAGCACGTGCGCCGACGGCGGTCCGGCGTCGGGGCTCTCCAGGGCGCGGGCGAGCAGCTCCACGCAGGCCGCGGCGGCCTCGCCGAGCGGCTGGTGGACGCTGGTGAGGCCGACGGCCCTGGCGGCGGGCGTGTCGTCGAAGCCGATCACGGCGACGGGCCGGTCCGGCTCCCGCGCCTGCAGCGCGCCCAGGGCCAGGGAGTCGCTGGCGCACACCAGGGCGGTCACCTCGGGCTCGGTGCCGAGCAGGTCGCGGGCCGCGCTCTCCCCGGCGGCGATGCCGTCCTCGACCGCCCGCTGCACCCCAGGGGACGAAAGCGTGCGGGCCCAGCCCTCCCGCCGGTCGTCGCCCACGCCCGAGCCGGGCGGCCAGCCGATGAAGCCGATGTGCCGGTGACCGGTGGCCAGCAGATGGCGGGTGGCCGCTTCGGTGCCCGCGGCGCCGTCCACGTCCACCCACGGATGGCGGGCGTCGGGCAGGTCGCTCCAGGGCCGGCCGAACGCCACGAACGGCAGCCCGCGCTCCAGCAGCCAGGACGCGCGCAGGTCGTCGTGGTGGGTGCCGGTCAGCACGAACGCGTCCGGCTGGTAGGCGCCGAGCAGGTCCTCGTACGTCGCGATCTCCGAGCGGTCGTCCGCGGCGGTGTAAAGCAGGATCCGGTACCCCTCCTGCGCCGCCGTCTCCGACAGGCTGTGCAGGAAGCGGTCGGCCCAGGAACCGCTGATCCCGTCGCCGTCAGGCTCGATGCCGATGGCGATCAGCCGGGAGCGGCCGGTGCGCATCTGGCGGGCGGCCTGGTTGGCGCGGTAGCCGAGCCGCTCGATCACCTCGAGGACGTGCTTGCGGGTCTCGTCCCGGACCACTTCGGGGCTGTTGAGCGTGTTCGACACCGTCTGGCGCGACACGCCTGCCGCCTTCGCCACATCGGTGATCGTCACCTTTCCCGCCATAAATCGCCTTTCGAGGGGTTGAACGTTCAAAGTCTGTTGCGGCATGATTTGATCGTTCAAAATTAGCGGAGTGTTTCGAAATCTGCACCCCCGGCGACCTTCTGTCAAGACCCGCCGGTGACCATTGACCCGACCCCAGGGGGAGTCCCAGTGCTTCAGCCGCTGCTGCACGATCTGGTCAGCACCGTCATGGCGCCGGCGAGCGCGCTGAGCGACGCCGACGGCCAGATCCGCCCGGCCGGCGTCCAGGGGCTCTTCTACGCGGACCGCCGGGTGCTGTCCCAGGCCCGGCTGTTCGTGGACGGGCGGGAGCCGGAGTCCGTCGGGCACGCGCCCGCCGGGGCCGGGCGCGACCGCTTCGTGTCGCTCGCCCGCTGGCTCGGCGACCGCACGGCCGACCCCACGGTCCGGCTGGACCGGCTGCGGGAGCTCTCGCCGTACGGGATGATCGAGCAGGTGGCGATCACCTCCACCGCGTCGTCGCCCGTGACGGCCACGGTCACGGTCGAGCTGTCCTGCGACTTCGCGGCCATCGACGCGGTCAAGTCCGGCCGCCCCGGCACCCCCGTCCCGGCGACGCCGGTCGGCGAGGGCCGCCTGAGCTGGGGCTCCGACACCACCCACGTCACCGTCACCGGCCACGACGCCCAGGCACTCGTGGAAGGGAGCGACGGACCGGCCTGCCTGAGGTGGGAGGTGAGCCTGCCGCCGCGCGGCCGGGTGACCTTGCGCTGGGAGCTGACCGCCGAGGACCCCGCCGCGGTCGTCGTAACCCCTACGGCCTCCCTCGAATGGAGCCCGCCGCGCGTCACCGCCGACGACCGGCGCATCACCAGGCTGCTCGACCAGTCGCTCGAAGACCTCAGGTCGCTCCGGCTGGCCGAGCCGGGCGCGCCCGGTGACACGTTCCTCGGGGCGGGAGCCCCCTGGTTCCTGACCCTCTTCGGCAGGGACAGCATCTGGGCGGCGCGCATGCTGCTCCCCCTCGGCACCCGGCTGGCCGCGGGCACCCTGCGCGTGCTGGCCCGCCGCCAGGGGACGCGCCTCGACCCGGACACGGGGGAGGCCCCCGGCAAGATCATGCATGAGCTGCGCAGGGAGGCGTTCGACCTGGCGGGCCAGAAAGGACGGCTGCCCGCCGTCTACTACGGCACCATCGACGCCACCCCGCTCTGGATCAGCCTGCTGCACGACGCGTGGCGCTGGGGGATGCCGCCGTCCGAGGTCGAGGAGCTGCTGCCGCACCTGCGGGCCGCGCTGGGCTGGCTCGCCGACCACGCCGACCCCGACGGGGACGGCTTCATCGAGTACGTGGATTCCAGCGGTCGCGGCCTGGCCAACCAGGGCTGGAAGGACTCCGGCGACTCGGTGCGCTTCCACGACGGCCGCCAGGCCGAGCCGCCGATCGCGCTGGCCGAGGTCCAGGGCTACGCGCACCAGGCCGCCCTGCACGGGGCCGCCCTGCTGGACGCCTTCGGCCTGCCGGGGGCGGCCCGGTGGCGCGAGTATGCGGCGGCGCTGGCCGAGCGGTTCCGCGACGCCTTCTGGGTCGACGGGCCGCAGGGCCGCTTCCCGGCGCTCGCCCTCGACCGCGACAAGCGGCCGGTGAACGCCCTCACCAGCAACATCGGCCACCTCCTCGGCACCGGCCTGCTCTCACAGGAGGAGTCGGCCCGGGTCGCCGAGCTGCTGGCGTCACCCGCCATGGCGGAGGGGTTCGGGCTGCGCACGATGTCGTCGCGTGAGGGCGGGTTCAGCCCGCTGTCGTACCACTGCGGATCCGTCTGGCCCCACGACACGGCCATCGTCATCGCCGCCCTGGCCAGGGAGGGCTTCGGCGAGCAGGCGGCCACCCTCGCCGAGGGGCTGCTGGCGGCGGCCGAGTCGTTCGGCTACCGGCTGCCCGAGCTGTACGCGGGCGACGCGAGGGACCAGGTGGGCCGCCCGGTCGCCTACCCCGCCGCCTGCCGCCCCCAGGCCTGGTCCGCCGCCGCCGCGATCGCCATCGCCCACGCGGCCCTGGGCCTCTACCCCGACGTGCCGGCGGGCCGGGCGCGCCTGCGCCCGCTGTCCGGCGCGCCCCTGGGAGCGCTGACCGTCGCCGGAATGCGGGTGGCGGGCGCGGAGGTCGAGGTGAGCGTGGACCACGACGGCGGGGCCGCGGTCACCGGCCTGCCGTCGGACCTCCATCTGGAGGAGGCCGTCAGCCCTTCGTCGCGCCGCCCGTGAGGCCCTTGACGAACTGCTTCTGCAGCAGCAGGTAGAAGACCAGGATCGGCAGGGTGGCCAGGAACATGAGGGCGAACATGCCGCCGAAGTCCGCGGCGTACTGGCCGAGCGACTTGTACACGCCCGTCATGATCGTCGTGCCTTCGCGTGGCCCGTAGATGATCAGCGGGTTGAGGAAGTCGTTCCAGATCCACACGCCGAGGAAGATCAGCACGCTCGCGGTGGCCGGCCGCAGCAGCGGGAAGACGACGCGCCAGAACGTCTGCCACCGCGTCGCCCCGTCGATCGCGGCCGCCTCCTCCAGCTCGCGCGGGATCCCCTTCATGAACCCGGAGAAGACGAACACCCCGAACGGTACGTAGTAGCCGACGTTGAACAGGACGAGGCCCTGGAGCGTGGACATCAGCCCGAGCGACTTGAGCACCTGCGTGACCGGGATGAGGATGACCTGCGGTGGGATCATCAGCCCGCACAGCAGCAGCACCATGACCGCCCGCGACCACCACTGGCCGTGCCGCGCCAGGTAGTGGCCGAGCATCGCCGACAGCACCGTCAGGATGACGATCGACAGCGAGGTGACCACGACGCTGGTGCGCAGCGACGACCAGAAGAGGCTGTCGGGGTCGGTCAGCACGCGGACGAGGTTGTCCAGGGTGGGGGGCGCGGGCAGCGACATCGTGTCGCGCGCCACCTGACCGCTCGCCTTGAAGACGTTGATCAGCGCGATGTAGAGCGGGATGAAGAAGACGGCGCCGATGACCAGCGCGACCAGCGGGCGCACCCACGGCAGGCGGGATCCCGTCATAGCTGCACCTCCCTGCGCTGCAGGATCCGCAGCGTGACCACCGACAGCAGGGCGATGATGACGAGCATGACGACCGCCTCGGCTGAGGCGTAGCCGGTGCGGTTCTCCACGAACCCCTCCTGCAGGACGACGAACGCCACGCTGGCCGTCGTGCCCGTGCCCGGCCCGCCGTTCGTGATGACCTTGACGTGGTCGAAGATCTTGAACGCGGAGATCAGCAGGACGACCGTGTTGATGGTCAGCGCCGGCGCCAGCAGCGGCCAGGTGACCTTCCAGAAGCGCCGCAGCGGCCCGGCCCCGTCGATCGCGGCCGCCTCGGCCAGTTCCTGCGGCACCCCCTGCAGCCCGGCCAGGTAGACGACCACGCAGAACCCCAGCATCTGCCAGCAGACGATGGACGACAGCGAGTAGAGCGCGATGTCCGGGTCGGACAGCCAGCCCGGCGGCTCGCTCACCCCCAGGGCCCGCAGCCCCTGGTTGACCGGTCCGTCGTCGGCGAGCACACGGGTCCAGATCACGCTGATGACCACCGAGCTGATCACCATGGGGGTGAAGAAGACGCTGCGCAGCGCGTTGTAGAGCCAGCCGCGCCGGTCGAGGACGACGGCGATGGCCACGCCGAGCACGTTCGGGACGATGACCACGATCAGGGACAGGATGGTGGTGACCCGCAGCGAGCTCAGGAACGTGTCGTCCTTGAACAGCAGCGCGTAGTTGCGCAGCCCGACGAACCGCGTGTTCGGCCTGAGCAGCGCCTGGTTGGTGAGGCTGTAGCCGACGCTCATGGCGATCGGCAGCAGCACCAGGCACGTGTAGACGAGCGTGCCCGGCGCCGCGAAGGTCAGGAAGTGCCACAGGCCCGGCCGCACCGGCCGCCTGCTCCCACGGCGGGTCAGCGCGCCGGGCCTGCGATGGGTGGTGCTGACGGCCATCAGCCGCTCTTCTCCCATTCGGTGTCGAGGAACGCCAGCGTCTGGTCCGTCGTCTTCTTGCCGCTGACCAGGTCCTGCGCGGCCGACCAGAACTTGCCCTGCATGCCGGGCAGCATGGCCGCGTCGCCGGCCTCCCAGCCGAACGCCGGGACGGTCGCGTTCTCCTTGATCGCCTGCTGCCACAGGTCGTACACGGCCTTGAAGACCGGGCCGGTGGTGGACGGCGGCGTGTAGCCCTTGATGGCCGGGAACAGCGCGTCGGCCTTGACCGAGGCGTCCAGGTTCTCCCTGGTGAGCTGGAAGGCCAGCGCGAACTTCTTGGCCGCGGCCAGGTTCTTCGCCGTGGCGCTCACGGACAGGCCGCCGCCGGTGAACGCCGGCAGGTGCAGGCTCCCGTCATCGCTGGGCCAGGCGAACACGCCGATGTCGTCCTTCATGTCCGACTGGTCGGCCGCGGCGGCGAACCAGCTGCCCATCGGGTACATCGCGCCCTTGCCGCCCAGGAACGCCTCCTGCGTCTTGGGGTAGTCCTGGCCGATCTGCCGCTTGTCGATGTAGCCCTTGGCGGCGAGATCGGCGAACTTCTGCGTGGCCGCCTTCACGACCGGGTCGCCGGCGAAGGTGACCTGCCCGGCGCGGCGCTTGGCGATCCAGTCGGGCGTCTTGGCGTACAGGTCGGTGGCCAGGATGGCGGTCCACGGCTGGGAGGTGACGAACACCCCGCCGCTGACGAACGGCGTGATCCCGGCGGCCCTGAGCTTCTCGGCGTCGGCGAGCAGCTCGGCGTACGTCTTGGGCGGCGCCGCGATCCCGGCCTTCTTGAACAGCTTCTTGCTGTAGTAGACGTTGGGGATCGTCTGCGTGTTGGCCGGCAGCTGCAGCACCTTGCCGTTGACCGCGCCGCAGGTCGGGCAGAGGAAGTCTGTCAGCTCCTGCTCGGTCCAGGGCGCCAGGTTCGGCTCCAGGGCGATCAGGTCCTGCATGCCGATCTGCACGTCGGGCAGCTGCCCGGACGCGGCCAGCTGCTTGGCGTAGTCGTTGCGCTCGGACTCCGACGGCGCGGCGACCAGCTCCACGTCGAGGTCAGGGTTGGCCTTCGTCACCAGCGCCACCTGGGCCTTCCAGTACGACTCCGGCAGGTTCGGCGAGGGGAAGACGAGGAACGTGACCTTCTGCTTGCCGCCGGACGAGCCCCCGGACGAGGGGGCGGCGGACGTGCCGGGCGTACCGCTCGAACAGGCGCTCAGCGCCAACGTGACGGCCAGTGCGAGCGCACCGGACGCGGACAGCTTGTTCATGGTGAGCTTTCTTCGGTGGTGGGGGATGGGGTGTCGTCGCCGGTCGTCCGCTGGACGACGTCGGACGGCGGGCCGTAGCGGAAGGCACGCACCCGGTAGGAGGCGTGCCGCTCCTCGGGCAGGGTGACCAGGCCGAACGCGTTGACGTCCGGCGCGAGCACGGCGGTCACCCGGTAGCCGGGCCGGCCCGCCGGTCGGTCCTCCAGCAGGTAGCCCTCCTCGTCGCGGGCCTGGTCGGCCCACCGGAACGCGACGCCGTCGGCCTGCGTCACCGTTGCCTTCAGGCCGGTGGGAGCGGCTCCTTCGCTGCCCACAGGCCGCGTCCCGGGGGACCCTCCCGGGAGCACGCGCGGCTCGGCCCAGCGGGGATCGGGCTCCGGGTACGGCCCGCCGCCGAGCGTCACGTCGACCGGCGCGGAGGCCGCGCCGTAGTAGGGCCGCAGCCGGTAGGAGAAGGTGGTCCGCGGCATCAGGTCGGGATGCGTGTACGACGTCTGCTCCGGCGGCAGGAACCCCAGGATCGTGTACGGCCCCGCGGGCTCGGTGGCGAACTCGATCACGTGCCCGGCGGCGCCCGGATCGCGGCGCTTCCAGCGCAGCGTGATGTCGGTCGGCGACACGAGCTCGGCCTCCAGCCGGACCGACGGCTCCTGCCGCCCCGACGGCTCCTGCCGCTCCGACGGCTCCGGCCGCTCCGACGGCTCCGGCCGCGGGACCGCGCACGCTGCGGCCACCGGGACCACCAGCACCAATGCCATCAGCACCCACGCCTTCCGGGCCCTCATCGCCCCCTACTTACGCCAGAAGCGGATGCCGCTCCACTCGACCGTGGCGGGCCCCTGGCCGCTGGCCGTCCGGTACGCGCCGAACTTGTCGTAGAAGCTGCCGCTCTCGCTCGACACCGTGTGCTTCAGCGACCCGTTGATGTAGGTGCGGTGGACGCTGCCGACCACATGGACGGTGTTGACACGGACCGTGGTGCCGATCGTCGCGCCCGTGGCGACCGTGTCGCCGCCGTGCACCGAGTACAACCGGCCGCCGCGCTCGACGGCGAGCATGAAGAACGGCCCGGTCGTCTTGAACGTCTGCTTCAGGCTGATCCGGGTGCCCGGCAGGCTGGTGATCTTGAAGTAGCCCTCGAACTGGCGGGTGCCGCTGGAGTAGGTGGCGTAGCGCCGCTCGGCCCGCTGGTCGCCGCTGTCCGTCGAGCAGGTCAGCTTGAACGTCAGGTCGCTGACGTCACCGCACCCCCGCTCCTGGACGGTGAACGTGGGCGAGTACTCGGTCCAGGGCCCCGACTCGACGGGATCGGCGGAAACGGGGAGGGCGGGCAGCAGCAGCCCGACGGTCAGCGCGCTCGTGCTGAGTAATCGCATTGACCCTCCATATTAGGAAAGTTTCCTATCACGAGTCATAGGATCACTTTGCGTGTTCCTGCGTCAAGACCCTTGACCGGCTGCTGAGGCTGCTGTATTCATCGGATGTCTGGAGGGGTTTGCCCATGGGACTTCGACGTACTTTCGTGGCCGCACTGATCCTCGCCGTGGTCGTGAGCCTCTGCGCGGCGCCCGCCGGCGCGGAGGTCCAGCATCCGAGGCAGCAGTGGTTACGCGACTCCACGGCCGGGCTGTTCCTGCACTGGGGCATGTTCACCGCGCCGCGCCACCTCGACTGCGCCGCCTGGGAGCGCGACGTGACGGAGGGCGGCTGGAGCCCGGACTACTGGGTGGACGAGGCCCGCAAGCTGGGCGCCTCGTACATCGTGCTGGCCACCTTCCACAGCAGGCTCGGCTACGCGCGGCCGTGGCCGTCGGAGGTCCCCGGCTCGTGCGCCACCAAGCGGGACTTCCTCGGCGAGCTGGTGAACGCCGGGAAGGCGAAGGATGTACGGGTCATCCTCTACATGACCGACGACCCCCAGTGGCACAACGAGCAGGGCGTCGAGACGCTCGACTCGGCCGCCTACTCCGCCTACAAGGGCCGGCAGGTGGACCTGACCACCCGCGCCGGATTCGGCATGTACAGCTACGACCTGTTCTCCGAAGTTATGGCGAAATATCAGGACCTGGCGGGGTTCTGGATCGACAACGACAACGAGTACTGGGAGCAGAACCACCTCTACGAGCAGATCCGCGAGAAGCGGCCGTCCTGGTTGTTGAGCAACAACAACGAGGACACCCCGATCATGGACACGGTCAGCAACGAGCAGAAGACCGGCATGACCCCGGCCTACGACTACCCGCAGGCCGCCTGGACCCCGATGCCGCGCCTGGTCGAGGCCGACTACAAGCTGCCCACGACCGGCGACTGGTGGTACGACGGCGGCAGCCACCCGGTGGACTTCCGGCTCAGCACCGGCCGCTACGTCACCAACGCCGGCTCCTCGATGAAGTCGCTGATGGCCGAGACCCCGATGGTCAACGGCAGGTTCCCGCCGGAGCAGGAGGAGTTCAACGACTTCATGGCCACGTGGGTCCCGCCGATCAGGGCGTCCCTGCGCGGCACCGAGGGCGGCGGCTACCTGTACGGGGGCCTGCAGCCGGGCTTCTGGAACGACGGCGCGCACGGCGTCGTCACCGTCGAGCGCGGCGGCGCGAAGATCCAGTACGTGCACGTGGTGACCAGGCCCAGCACCGACCTGGTACGCCTGCGCGACAACGGCTACCGGGTGAGCGCGGTGAGCGACCTGCGCACGGGGGAGCGGATGCGGTTCAGCCAGTCCGGCGGCTACCTGACGATCCTCGGCATCGCGAAGTGGGACACCTACGACACGGTCTTCAAGGTGGAGACGGCCGGACGGCAGCACTTCTACGACCAGTCCGCGCTCAGGGCCACCGCCTCCTCGTCACGTGACGGCCACCCGGCGGGGGCGCTCGTGGACGGCAGCCACGAGGTCTACTGGGACAGCGCCGCGAAGCTCCCCGTGTCGGTGACGCTGGACCTCGGCAGGGTGCGCAAGGCGGCGTACCTCGCGGTCAGCCAGCGCGAATGGTCGCCCACGTACGCCCGCGAGACGTTCGGCCGCCCCGAGGACTCCGCGCGGATCAAGGACTACCGCGTCTACGTGAGCGACGACGGCCGGCACTGGGGCAGGCCGGTCCGGACGGGCGCGATGCGCAGCGCGCGCGGCACGCAGGCCGTGGACCTCGGCGAGCGGCGCGCCCGCTACATCAAGCTGGAGGTGCTGAACACCTGGGCCGGGCCGCAGGCGCCGCGCTTCTTCCAGGAGCTGCAGATCGACGAGATCGAGGTCGCGCACGACTACCCGGTCTCCTCCGGCGCGGCGGTGCCGCTGGAGGCCGAACATCAGCGCCGCTCGGGCGCGGCGCGGGTCGAGCCGTGCCCGGCCTGCTCCGGCGGGGCGAAGGTCGCCGGGCTCGGCGGCGGGCCGCGTAACGCGATCGCCTACCGCGACGTCACGGTGGCGGCGGCGGGCGACTACCGGCTGCAGATCGACCACACCGCCGCCGCCGAGAGCTCCCTCTCGATCGGGGTCAACGGCGCCGCGCCGATCCAGGTGCGGGTCCCTGGCGACAACGCGGACGTGCCGCTCTCCACGGCACTGCCGGTGCCGCTGCGCGCCGGGGCCAACACGATCACCTTGGCCAGCGACGCGCCCAGGGGGCCGGGCGTCGACCGGCTCGCCGTGGCGCCGCTGCCGCCCGCCTCGTACGTGCCCAAGACGACCATGACCGTCGAGCCGGGCGGCCTGCGGTGGGCAGGCCCGGGGCAGCAGTCGCTGAAGGTGTCGGCGAAGCTCCGCCTCGACGCCGACGACGCGCTCGACCAGGTGCGGCTCGCCCCGGTCGCGCCCGCGGGCTGGACGGTCGAGGGCGATCCCGTCACGGCGGGCACGATGCGGCTCGGGCAGACGCTGGAAGGCACGTGGACCCTCACCTCGCCGCCCGGCCAGGACGTCACGTCGGCCGACATCCCGGTCACGGCCGCGTTCCAGGTGCTGGGCCGCCCGAACACGGTCACCAGGCAGGTGCGGGTCCGGCCGCGCCCCGCCGACCGGGTCTTCATGCGTGAGGCCGAGGACTCGCGCAACGGGCTCGGCAGCGCGGGCATCACGAGCTGCACGCCCTGCTCAGGCGGCCAGAAGGTGCGCAACCTCGGCGGCGACTCGGACGCCTCCGTGCTGTTCGAGGACGTCGTGGTGCCGGAGGCCCGCCAGTACACGCTCTTCATCGACTTCACCGTCAACGGCGACCGGTCGTACTTCGTGACCGTCAATGGCGGGACGCCGGTCGAGGTGAAGGTGAGCGGAGTGGGCAATAACACCCCCTACACCACGTCCGTGCCCGTCACGCTGCGGGCGGGCGCCAACACCATCAAGATCCACAACGACACGGCCGCCGCCCCCGACCTCGACCGGATCTCGATCGGCTAACTGCTGAAATGAGCCGGACGCACCCCTGAGGCCGACTACGCTCCCTTAGAGCGGGATTCGTGGGGGCGGAGGGATGAGTGACGGTCAACGGGGCGGTGAGCCATCAGGCGGCGGCGACGTCGGCGACGCCTGCGAGCGGTGAGGCGGTCGGGCGGGTGCTGGGCACCCAGGCGGCCTCGCCGCTGTCGTTCTGGGTGGGGCTGGAGCCGGGCAAGGTCGTCCAGCTCGACGACGTGGTGGTGACCAGGCGCGAGGTGCCGGGCTACGGCACGGTGCTGGTGGCCGGTGTGGTGACCACGGTGGAGGCCCGGCACGAGGGCGCCGCGTACGACTCCGACGTCTTCCTGATCGCCGACGGCGCGCTGCCGGCCGCGGTGGTCGAGGTGGCGGAGGTGCGGGTGACGCGGGTCGAGCCGGAGGTGTTCGTGCCGCCGCTGCCCGGCTCCAAGGTCTTCCTGGCCGGCGCGGGCGACCGTGACCAGGCTCTGTACTTCGACGTGATGGACCGGCGGATCCCCCTCGGGATGGGCCGCGACGGCCAGCCGCTCTACGTCAACTTCGACTTCCTCGACGGCACCCGCGGCGCGCACGTGTCGATCTCCGGCGTGTCGGGCGTGGCCACCAAGACCTCGTTCGCGACGTTCCTGCTCTACTCGATCTTCAATTCGGGGGTGCTGGAGGGCGAGGCGGCCAACACCAAGGCGTTGATCTTCTCGGTCAAGGGCGAGGACCTGCTCTTCCTCGACCACGACAACGTCCGGCTCGACGAGCGCGCCGCCGGCGTCTACGCCCGGCTGGGGCTGCCGGCCAGGGCGTTCGGCAGCGTCCACGTGTTCGCGCCGCCCCGCCCGGGCGACCCCAACGGCGTGCCGCACGTCTCGGCCCGCACGCAGGGGGTGAGCGCCTTCTACTGGACGCTGGTGGAGTTCTGCCAGGAGGAGCTGCTGCGGTTCGTGTTCGCCGACGCCGACGACGAGCGCGCCGGCTACTCGCTGCTGGTGGGGCAGGTCGCCGCCCGGCTCAAGTCGTGGGCCGAGCCGGTGGGCGACGGCGGCGCGGTCATGGTGCGCGGCATCTCCTGCCGGACGTTCGCCGACCTCGTGGAGATGCTCTCCGACCAGTTGCAGGACGAGAGCGCGCGCGGCGAGTGGAGCGGCGCGCAGACGCCGCTCGGCACGGTCAACGCCTTCCTGCGCAGGCTGCGCAGCGCGGTGCGCCCGCTCTCGCCGATCATCCGGGGCGATCTGCCCTTCTACCGCAACCACTCGGTCCGCACCTCCGACGCGCAGGTGTCGATCGTGGACCTGCACAACCTGCCCGAGCGGGCGCAGCGGTTCGTGGTGGGCGTGGTGCTGCGCGGGGAGTTCCACCGCAAGGAGTCGTCGGGCACGGCCCGGCCGCTGCTCTTCGTGGTCCTGGACGAGCTGAACAAGTACGCGCCGCGCGAGGGCGACTCGCCCATCAAGGAGATCCTGCTGGATGTGGCCGAGCGGGGCCGTTCGCTCGGCGTCATCCTCATCGGCGCCCAGCAGACGGCCTCGGAGGTGGAGCGGCGCATCGTCTCCAACAGCGCCGTACGCGTCGCGGGCCGCCTGGACCCGGCCGAGGCCGCCCGGTCCGAGTACGGCTGGCTGCCTCCGGCCGTGCGGGAGCGCGCGACGATCGCCAAGCCGGGCACCATGTTCGTCGCCCAGCCGGAGATCCCGGTGCCGCTGGCGGTCGCCTTTCCCTTCCCCGCCTGGGCCACCCGGCCGGCCGAGGCTGCGACCCAGCCGGCCAAGGTCTCGGCCGATCCGTTCCAGGGCCTGCCCGGCGTCGAAGACGACATCCCGCCCTTCTGACCACAGGTGGTTTCGTGAAGATCCTGCACACCGCGGACTGGCATGTGGGCAAAGTGCTCAAGGGCCGTCCCCGCTTCGACGAGCACCGGGCCGTGCTGCGCGAGCTGGTCGCCGCCGCCCGCACGCACGACGTGGACGCCGTCATCGTGGCCGGCGACCTGTTCGACACCTCGGCGCCCACGCCCGAGGCGCAGTCGCTGGTGCTCAACGCGCTGATGGCGCTGAGCGGCGACGGCCGCGACGTGGTGGTGCTGGCCGGCAACCACGACAACCCGCAGCTGCTGGAGGTCTACCGGCCGGTGCTGGGCAAGCTCGGCCTGCACGTGATCGGCTCGTTCCGGCGCCCGGACGCGGGCGGCACGCTCGCCTTCACGGCACGCTCGGGGGAGCCGGTGCGGCTGGCTGTGCTGCCGTTCCTGTCGCACCGGTACGTCGTACGCGCCGCTGAGGTCCTCACCGGCACCGCCTCCGACCACAACCGCGACTACGCCTCCCGCATCGGCGAGCTGATCGGCGCGCTCACCGCGGGCTTCCACGCCGACACCGTCAACCTGGTCACCACCCACGGCACGCTCCCCGGCGGCGCGTTCGGCGGCGGCGAACGGGAGGCGCAGTCGATCTTCTCCTACTACTTCGAGCCGACCGCGTTCCCGCCCGCCACCCAGTACGCCGCGCTCGGCCACCTGCACCGCCGCCAGCAGATCCCCGGCCCGTGCCCGATCTGGTACAGCGGCTCGCCGCTCAACGTGGACTTCGGCGAGGAGGGCAACACCCCGGGCGCGCTGCTGGTCGAGGTCACCCCGGGGCGGCCCGCCGTGGTCAGCGAGCTGACGTTCGCCTCGGCCCGCCGCCTGCGTACCGTGCGCGGCACGCTGGAGCAGCTGGAGGGCATCGAGCCGGGCGACGACTGGCTGAAGGTGATCGTGGAGGAGAAACCGCGCGTCGGCCTGGCCGACGACGTGCGCGAGCTGCTGTCCGGGGCCGTCGACGTCATGCTGGACGAGAAGTTCCGGCCGGTGCCCGCCACGCGCAGGACCGGCTCGGGCGAGCGCAGCCCGCGCGAGCTGTTCCGCGACTACCTGACCGCGACCGGCCGCCACGACGAACAGGTGGCCACGCTGTTCGACCGGCTCTACGACGAGGTGACCGGCTGATGCGCCCCCTGCTGCTGCACCTGGACCACTTCGGCAGCTTCCGCGAGCCGGTGACCGTCGACTTCTCCGACACCGAGTACTTCGCGCTCGTGGGCGCGACCGGCGCGGGCAAAAGCACGATCATCGACGCGATCTGCTTCGCCCTGTACGGCACCGTGCCCCGCTGGGGCAGGGAGAACGCCGTCGCCCACGCCCTGGCCCCGTCGGTCACCGCCGGCAAGGTGGCGATGGTGTTCGACAGCGACGGGCGGCGCTACGGCGTGGTCCGCGCGATGGTGCGCGACGCCAAGGGCGCGGTGCGCACCAAGGAGGCCAGGCTCGACGAGCTGGACGCCGCCGCGCCGCTCGCGGAGGCGTTCGACGCGGTGGTCAAGCCGGTCGCCGAGGGCGAGAACGTCACCCCGGAGGCGCAGCGGGTGACCGGGCTGGAGTACCGGTTCTTCACGCAGTGCGTGGTGCTGCCGCAGGGCCGCTTCGCCGAGTTCCTGCACGCCGCGCCGCGCGAGCGGCAGGACCTGCTGGTGCAGCTGCTCGACGCCGACGTCTACGAGCGGATCAGGCAGAGCGCCGCCCGCGAGGAGGAGGCCGCCAAGCAGGCCGCCTCCTTCGCCCGCGACCAGCTCGCCAAGCTGTCCGGCGCGACGGAGGAGGCCGAGCGCGAGCTGGCCGAGCGGCTGGCGGCGCTGCGGCGGCTGGCCGAGACCATCGGCGCCGACCTGGACCTGCTGCGTGCCCGCGAGGGCGACATCCGCCGCGCCGAGCAGGAGCGGGCCGCCGTGGCCGAACGCCAGTCGGTGCTCGCCCAGCTCCGCATGCCCGCCGCCGTCCCCACCCTGGCCGCGGCCCGCCGCGCCGCCGCCGAGTCGGTCGAGACGATGGCCGCCGACGTGGCCAGGCTGGAGGCCGACGAGCACGAGGCGTACGAGGCGCTGGCCGCGCTCGGCGACCGCGGCGCGCCCCGGGCGGCGCTCACGGCCCTGGACGCCCGCGAACGCCGGCAGGCCGAGGCCGCCCGCGCCCGTGCCGCCGCCACGTCGGCCGCCGCCTCACTCGAGGGCCTGGCCGCCGAGCGGACCGCCGCCGAACAAGCGCTCGCCACCGCCGAAGCGCAGCGCGAACGCCTGCGCGACGCCCACGCCGCCGCCCACCTGCTCAACCGGCTCGCCGTCGGCGAGCCGTGCCCCGTCTGCCGGCATCCGGTCGCCGAGCTGCCCTCTCACGAGCCGCCCGCCGACATGCGCACCGCCGACCGCGCCCTCGCGGGCGCCCGCGAACGCGCCCAGCGCGCCGGAGCCGCCTGGGCCAAGGCCGAGACCTCGGCCTCGATGCTGGCCACGCAGGCCGCCGGGCTGGAGTCGGAGCTGGCCGCGCTGCCCGCGCCCGGCGACCGGGCCGAGCTCGAGGCGCGGCTGGCCGCCATCGCCAAGGCCGACCAGCTGGTCGCCCAGACGCGCAACGCCGTACGCGCCGCACGCGGCGGCCTCGAGCAGGCGCGGGCCGCGGCCGAACAGGTCGAGCGCCAGACCGAGAGCGCCTGGCGCACCCTGGAGACCGCCCGCGACCGGCTGCTCGTCTCCGGCGCCCAGGACGACCCGCCGCCATCCCTCGCCCGCGAGGACCTGCACCGGGCCTGGACGGAGCTGCTCGGCTGGCGCGACCGCGCCGCCCAGGCCGCCCGCGCCGCGCTCGCCGAACGCGAGGAGCAGCTCGCCCAGGCCCGCGACCGGCTCGCCGCCGACCGGCGCAGGCTGGGCGAGCGCCTGGCCGAGCACGGCGTCGTCGCGTCGCGCGACGCCTCTCCCGACCAGCTCGGCGCCGCCGTCGCCGGCTCCGTCGCCCGCGCCGACAGCGCACTCGAACGCCTCAAGGAGGAACGCGGCCGCGCCGCCGACCTGGACCAGCAGGTCGCCCAGAAGGAGCACGAGGCCAAGGTCGCCCACGAGCTCGCCCTCCGCCTGCGCGCCAACGCCTTCGAGCGCTGGCTGTGCGCCGAGGCCCTCGCCGTGCTCGTCGCCTCCGCCTCCGACACGCTGCGCGAGCTGTCCGACGGCCAGTACGAGCTCGCGCTCGCCGACAAGACCGGCGACATCGAGGTGATCGACTACGGCGAGGCCGGCATGCGGCGCAGCGCCCGCACCCTGTCCGGCGGCGAGACCTTCCAGGCCGCCCTAGCCCTGGCGCTGGCCCTGTCCGGCGCCGTCGCCAGGAGACTCGACTCGATCTTCCTGGACGAGGGCTTCGGCACCCTCGACCCCGCCACGCTCGACACCGTCGCCACCACACTCGAACGCCTCGCCGCCGGCCAGGAACGCATGATCGGCGTCGTCACCCACGTGCCCGCGCTGGCCGACCGCGTCCCGGTCCGCTTCGAGGTCAGCCGCGACGGCAAGGGCTCCCACGTACGGAAGGCGACCGTCGCTCCATGACCGGCTTCACCGTCGACCCGTGGGACCCCGGCTACGCCGCCGCCCTCGCCGTCGAGAACCTCTCCGAGCTGGGCACCACCAGCGCCGAGCTGATCCTCGACATCGAGCAGCCGGCCGCCGACTGGAAACCCGTCACGCCCGGACCCGACGCCTCCGCGCCCGAGACCCTGCTCGTCGCCGACGGCGTCCGCAGGATCGACGCCCGCGTCTGGGTCCACGATCCCGACGCGCCCATGCCGGTCCCCGGCATCGCCGCCTCCTACGCGGCCGGGATCGTCCGCTGCGGGCCGGAGGGCGCCGACCTGGCGGAGATCCAGGTCAACCGGACGCTCATCTCCGCCTCCCCGTACGCGCCCGAGGTCAAGACCACGCACGCCACCTACCATCCCAGCAAGGCCGCCGACGCCTCCTTCGAGGAGCTGTCCCTGGCGCTGCAGCGCCAGGTCACCCAGCTCGAGGTGGACCTGGCCGTCCGGCACCGCAACCGCGGCGACGACCTGCTCCTGGTGGACGGGCCGCTGCGCGGGCGTACGCACGTGCCGCGCACGGTCGGCTACATCAAGACCCACCACACCGCCTACCTGCCGCCGCCCCAGTCCGCGGTGGTCGCCGCCCTCACTCCCGGCCAGCGCACCCCCGTGTTCCTCATGGGCACCAGCTGGCGGCGCCACGCCTGGTACCTGCGGCTCCCCGTCCAGTCGTCCGCGCCGTGGGCGGGCGTGGCCCGCTGCGAGGCCAGTGCCGACCTCGACCCCGCCCAGGCCGTACGGCTGGCCGACTCCGTCACCCTCGCCCTGCCGCCGCTGGCGGGCGTCGACTACAAGGACCCCCGCGCCCCGCAGAACCTGGTCCCGATCGGCGGCCTGGAGAAACTCCTGCGCCACCACCTGGGCGACAGCCGCCTGCTCTACCGCGCGCTGCGCACGGCCGCGACGGCCTAAGGAGCACAGGCACTCCACGCGGCGGCCCGCTCCTCCTCAGGGAGGGGCGGGCCGTTCGTGCGTCCGGAGTCCGTCAGCGTCACTCGACGGGCTTGTGGTGGTCGTGGTCGTGGTCGTGCTCGTGCTCGAAGTCCTCCTTCTCCCACCGGTCCTTGTTGAACTCGTTGTCGCTGTAGAAGTCCCTGCGGTGGTCGAAGTTGAAGCTGTTGTTGCGGTTGAAGACCTGGATGTCCGCCTCCTCGTAGTTCCGGTGGCGGTGCGGGCGGTGATGCACGACCTTCTTCTGGACGTGGACGCGCGGCGCTGCCTGCGGCGCCGGCGCCGGCGGGCCGCCGGCCTGGACGGCGGGGAAGCCCGTGCTCGCTCCGGCCACCCCCTGGCCGAAGGGAAGGAACATGAGACCGGCGGCCGCGCCGGTAAGAGCTAGTGCCACGAACCGCCCATGGCGTGAGGTCCGTGACCGCCGACTTTCAGTATTCACTGCTCTCGTTTCCGTTCATTGGATTGGACGGCCCGTAATCCGGCAGCCGCCATTTCGGCGGAGTATTCGGATTCACCAGGCACTCAGACGGAAGCAGACATACCCCTACCAGATACTCACAGTTACCTCTTAGACCCCAAACAACCCGTAAAACCTATGAGGTGTTATACATCCATTATTTTGATGTTTGGCAGCATCGTCGCCGATGTCGCCAGCTGGGAGCGGGGTGCGCCGGCGGCCCGGCTGATGGCCGGCGCGCTCCAGGGTGGGCGACGTGCATGATTACGGGCAGTTATGGGCACAACGGACTTCGTATCATTAAGAGGCTGTCTAGCCTGAAATATGCCTATTTGTCGGGGGACTGGAGGCATCGGCCATGCGGAATGGCGGAACCATATTCGTCGGCACGTTCACCGTGGTGCTGCTCGTGACCGCAGGCTGCACCTCGGGCGGCTCCAACCCGCCGCCCGGTAAGCAGCTGGGTCCGGCGGCCAAGCTGTCGATCATGCCTGCCGACGGCACGAGGAAGGTCTCCCCGGACACCGGGATCAGCGTCAAGGTCACCGACGGCAGGATCACCAGGCTGACCGTCGCGGACGCCAAAGGACAGGAAGTCAGCGGGAGCGTGGGCACGGACGGGACCTGGCGGCCGTGGTGGCCGCTGAAGCCGTCGACGGCGTACACGGTGAAGGCGCAGGCCATCGGCACGGACGGGAATCCGGTCACGGCGCAGGCCGGGTTCACCACGCTCAAGCCGAAGCGGGTGCTCGGCACCGGCGTGTCACCGATGGACGGTGAGAAGGTCGGCGTCGGGATGCCGATCCAGCTCATGCTGACGCGGCCGGTGACCACGCGCGAGGACCGGGCCGCGGTCGAGCGGTCGCTCGAAGTACGGATGTCCAAGCCCGTCGAGGGCGCCTGGAGCTGGGTGAGCGACCGGGAGATCCAGTTCCGGCCGCGCGAGTACTGGCCGACCGGCGAGCGGGTCACAGTGATCGCCCACCTGGCCGGCCTACGGGTCGGACGGGACATGTGGGGCGCCCAGGACCGCAGCGTGACCTTCACCGTCGGGCCCGAGCACATCACCAAGATCCGCAACTCGACCCACCAGGCGGTCGTGCGGAAGAACGGCAAGGTCGTCAAGACCATCCCGATCAGCCTCGGCAAGCCCGGCGACGAGAGCTACTCCGGCACCATGATCGCCCAGGAGAAGGCCGCGGACGTCCTCATGGACTCGGCCACCATCGGCAGGCCGGGCCTGTACTACGCGCACACCAAGTGGAACGTCAGGATGACCTACAGCGGCACGTACTTCCACGCCGCGCCCTGGTCGGTCGACGCGCAGGGCAGCCGCAACGTCAGCCACGGCTGCGTGAACGCCAGCACGGCCAACGCCCACTGGTTCTACAAGTTCACGCAGCGGGGGGACATCATCAAGGTCGTGGGGACGTCGCGCAAGCTCGAGTTCGGCAACGGGCCGACGCCGTGGGCCAAGTCGTGGGAGGAATGGCTGGCGGGCAGCGCCCTCGGCACGTCGATCAACGCCTGACTCTCGTCTCCGGCCGCCGCCACGTGCAGCCCCGGCCCCCTGCGGGGCCGGGGCGCCGCCGTATCGAACAGGCGGATCAGCCGGTGGCGGGACGCGGGGCGCGCAGGTGGGCCCGCTGCGCCAGTTCCCTCTCGTCGACGTACGTGAGCATCGGCTGACCCGGCTCACACAGCATGAACACGACGAACTTGGTCGGCGAGTCCGGCAGGGCGTTGCCGTCCTGGTAGTGGATCACGTCGCCGCCCGGCTCCCAGAACGTCTCACCGGCCTCGACCACGCGCTCCGGCTCACCCTCGAGCTCGAACCGGACCGCCCCTTCGATCACGTAGCCGAACGCCGGCCCCGAGTGGCGGTGCGGAGCGGTGCCCGGATGTCCGGGAGGCCACGCGACGAGTACGGTCATCCCCGAAGCGCCTTCGGGGATGAAGGGCGGCTGGATGTCCGCCAGCATCGTGGGTCCGGACGCCGCAGGGCGCTCCTGCTCGGCGGTCCCGACGCCTGAGTTCTTCTTCGACACGGTATTACCCCTCCGTAAGCCTGCCCGGAACGGACGATCTCGCCTCCGGTGTCACACAACTACCCACATACACGCAGGTCAGATCGGTCTGAGGGCACCGGGCCGAGGCTTTGGGCAGCCGATCCTCGGCCATTACCTGGATGCCTTCCGGCTCAGGGGGCGAGATTGATCGTGGCCGGGATGCCCTGGCGGGTCATCTTGGCGTACGGGCACAGCGCGGTCGCCTGGGCGAGCAGCGGGGTGGCCGTGTCACGGTCGACTCCGGGCCACCTCACGACGAGGTCGGCGCGTAGCTGGTAGCCGCCGTCGGCGGGGTCGCGGCCGAATGCGACGGACGCCTCCACGGTGATCGGCGACGGGTCGAGGAGGTGCCGGCGGGCCAGCAGGCTGAGGGCACCGTGGAAGCAGGCCGCGTATCCGGCGGCGAAGAGCTGCTCGGGGTTCGGGCCGGGGTTGTCGCCGCCCAGTTCCTCGGGCATCCGCAGCTCCAGGGCGAGGGCGCCGTCGGCGGAGCGGGCCCGGCCGGGGGCCCGGCCGTGTGCGGAGCTGCCGCCGCTCACGGCGACGCGCGTGACGTAGAGCGGTCTGAACGCGGAGCCGCCGTAGTCGTGCTCCGTGGACAATGCCGGGTCGTTCACAGGTACACCTTCCAGCTGCTGGTCATGGGCGGTGCCAGCGCTGCAACTTGTCGGGGTTCAGCACGATCCACACCGCGGTGACCTTGGCTCCGGCGACGCTCACGCCGGCCACCGCCACGGCCCGGCCCGCCTGGCGCAGCACCAGTCCCGTCCGGCCGTTCACGGGCTCGACGGCCACCTCGGTGCCGGGCCGGCCGGTCAGCAGAGCCGTGAGGAACCGGGCGATCGCGTCCGCGCCGTAGGTGGGGCGCACGGCGGCGCGCAGCTTGCCGCCGCCGTCGCTCACGACCATCGCGTCCGCGGCCAGGACCGCCCGCAGCGCCGCTGTGTCCCCTGCCTCGCAGGCCGCGGCGAACCGGCGCGCGACCCGGTCGTGTCTGGCCGGCATCGCCCGGTCCGACCCGGCCTGCTGGTGTGCCAGGCCGGTGATGGGTTCGCGCCGGAGTGCCTGAGCGGGGGTGGTGGCGGGCGCTCCGGTCGTGCCGAGTTGCGGTGTGCCGCTGGGGGCGGGGGCCGGGGCGGCGGCGAGCAGGTCCAGGCAGATGCTCCCGGCGACCCGCGTCAGCCAGGCGCGTGGCACCGCGATGCCGGCGCGCTCGTCCTCGCCGAGTGCGTACCAGCGGCGATAGGTCTCCTGGACGATCCGGTCAGCCGTCGTCTCCGAGCCGAACATCCACGTGGCGATCTCGAGCAGATGCCGCCGTTCGTCGAGCATCTCCGCCAGCGTCCCGGCGCTCACTTCGGTCATGTCCTGCCGCCCGTCCACGGGGTCGCCCGCACGATGTCCTCTTGTTCTGTCGGTGTCGGCAGTTAAGACCGGACAGCCCGGCTTGTTGTGACGCCTGTCCAGCCCCTCCCAGGAGGGTCGGCGTCCCCGCGGGAGCGTGAGCGTTCGAAGGCGTCGAGCTTGGCCGGGTTGACGATCCACATGACGTGATGGATGCCCTGCGGCGAGGCCTCGATGGTGAGGAGGGTGGCGTCGGTGCGGTTGCGGGGGACGAGCACACCGGCACGCCCGTTCACCTCGACCCACGTCAATGCGGTGTCCGGCCAGAATCGTGGCGCGTACGCGGCGAGGAACTTCGCCACGCGGGCGCTGCCCAGCAGCGGGAACCGCGCCGCCCCTCGGATGCCGTCGCCGTCGGAGGAGCTGACGACGTCCGCGGCGAAGAGGTCTTCGAGGGCGGCGATGTTCCCCGTCTGGGCGGCGTCGAGGAAGACCTTCAGCAGGCGCCGATGCTCGATCTTGTCGATGGGCTCGTGTCGTGCGGCGGTCAGATGTCTGCGGGCGCGGCTCACGAGCTGGCGGGCATTGACCGCGCTGACCTGGAGGATGTCGGCGATCTGCGGATAGGGGTAGACGAAGGCCTCGCGCAGCACATAGGCGGCCCGCTCGGTGGGGGTGAGTCTCTCGAGCAGCAGCAGGAAGGCGAGTTCGAGCGCTTCGCCCCGTTCCGCGCCCAGCGTGGGATCGTTGCTGGTGTCCACGGGTTCGGGGAGCCAGGGCCCGATGTAGGCTTCGCGTCGCGCGCGAGCGGACTGCGCGACGTTGATGGCCAGGCGGGTGGTGACCAACGCCAGGAAGGCCGAGGGGTTCTCGACGGTGGAGCGGTCGGTGTTCTGCCAGCGCACCCAGACGTCCTGAAGGATGTCCTCGGCTTCCACCGCGCTGCCGAGCATCCTGTAGGCGATGCCGAACAGGCGTGGGCGCAGCTCGACGAAGGCGGAAGCAGCCTGTTCGAGTGCGCTCGCCTGTTCCAAAGATGGCGTATGCATTGGTTCCCCCGACTTGGCGGCATCGGCGCCAAGTTGTCACATCGATTCCCCTGTCGGCCAGTGGCTCCTCACCACCGGCCGACCACCCGTCACACGGCCGGGTGTGCGCCGTTCAGTTCCGTACGTGGCCGGCGGCCTCGAGGACGGCGGCGGTCGCGGCGTCGGGCTGGGACGCGGCGATCGCGTGAGAGGCGCCGGCGATCTCGCGGGAGCCGGCCCGTTCGGCCATGAAGCGCAGCGCCGTCGCGGCCATCAGCGCGGACTCGCCGGCGTCGAGATCGGCGCAGAACTGGTGGTGGAACGGGTCCGTGGCGATGCGGAACTCGTTGCCGCCGGAGAAGACCGGGTAGGCCTCCGGCGCGTCGCCCAGAGTGCTGTCTTCGAATCTACCGGACCGCAGCAGCGCGCTCTCGCCAGGGTCGGGGGCGGGGATGCGGTGGCGGCACCCGGCGTGTCCGGCCGGGGCCGGTCGCTGACGGCGTTGAGCAGGTTCGCGGCCGACGCCAGGCGCAGCAGCGGAGGCATGCTACGCACCGTGTTCGCCGGGCCGGGAGTCGTCCTCGAGGGCCTCGACCGCGTCGAGCAGGCCCCGCAGGCCGATCTCCTCGCGCTCGGCGTCCGTCGGATCGAAGAGCCACTCGGTGACCGGCATGCCCGCGACCTCCTCAGGACGGCTCGCCTCCGCCAGGGTCACTTCCGCCTCGACCTCGACCTCGAGCTCATACAGAAAGTCGCCGTCGCCGCTCGGAGCAGCGCTCATCATTCCTCCGTAGGTGGTTGGACAGCCTGAAGTGAGGACGCGCGGCTACTTGGCGGGGTTCTGCCCGAGCCAGTCGCGGTATCGGATCTCGCCGATGATCGCGCCCTCACCCGGCACCAGCGTCCGCTCGCCCGGCACGCTGCCGTAGTAGGACGCCTCCGGGTCGGTGACCACCGTGCGCGGGTCGCCCCAGGCGGCCAGGGCCTCGCGGAAGAACTCGTCCATCCGGGACTGCTCGGGGCCGGCCACCTCGACCCGGCCGTTCAGCGGCTGCCCCACCGCGACCCGGCCGACCGCCTGCGCGACCTCTTCGCCCGCGATGGGCTGGTAGCGCACGGGCGCGATCCGTACCGAGTCACCGTCCGTGGCCGCATCGGCGATGCTGCGGGAGAACTCGAAGAACTGGGTGGCGTGGACGATCGAGAACGGGATCCCCGACTTCTCGATCAGCTGCTCCTGAGCGATCTTCGCCGCGAAGTAGCCGTTCTCCGGCATCCGCTCCGTTCCCACCACCGACAGCGCGACATGGTGACCGACCCCGGCCGCCGCCTCCGCCGCCAGCAGATTGCGCGTGGAGGTCCCGAAGAACTCCATCACCGCGGCGGGCTCGAACGACGGCGAGTTCGACACGTCGATCACCACCTGCGCACCCGCCAGCACCTCCGCCAGCCCTTCCCCGGTGAGGGTGTCGACACCGGTGCTCGGCGCCGCCGCCACCGCCTCGTGCCCGTGCTCACCGAGCTTCGCCACCAGCTTCGACCCGATCAGGCCGGTCCCGCCGATCACGACGACCTTCATGGCAAAAACCCCTTCTGTCCGCCGGGGCACCCATGTGCCGACCGGTCCGCCAGCTAAGACAGAACAGCCTCCGGGCTTGTGACAGGTAGCGTGAAAATTCTTTCCGCAGCGGAAATCTTCCTCGGCTTTACCTCGTCCGTACGTTCGCCTCCCCTGGCGGGCGCGTCGCGGGTGGCCGGGCACGTGAAGGCGTTCGCGGGCCACTTCTGGACCAGAGTGTCACGGACTCGCCAGAGCCGGCGAGGCGCAGGCCCTGACGACGCGTTCCGGCGGTCGCGGTCATGATCGTGAAGGCGACCAGCAGAACGCAGCCGGCCGTGATCGCCGCGACCACGGCTGCCAATGAGCGGCCGTGGCCGGCACGCCGGCGGCGAGGATCAGCACGCCGGCCATCTGCACCATGGTCAGCAGCCGGTAGGGGACGTCGTCGGTGTCGTACGACGAGGCGAACCACGTGAAGTTCATCCACGCCCACCAGATCGCGAAGAACACCTGAAGGAACGGGACCAGTCCGGCGAGGCCGTGACCGGCGGCGATGCCGTGCGCGAGCTGGGCGGTGACGCCGGCGACCGCGACCACGAAGGTCAGGTCGAACAGCAGCTCGAGACGGCCGGCCCCCGTCCGGAGGCGTTACTCGGGCTCGACGAACTGCATGTCGAGCTGGATCTTCACGGAGTCACCGAGGATGGCGAGGGCGAAGCCGAGATCGAAGTCGCTCCGGCGGATCTCGCCCTTCGCCTCGAATCCGGCATGCCTGCGTCCGTCCACGACGGAGTCCTCGACCCCGCCGAACTCGACGTCCAAGGTGACGGACCGGGTCACCTCGCCGATGGTGAGGTCGGCCTCGAAGCGCCCGAACTGGCCGCGCACCTTCGAGATGCCGAGGTGGCGGATCGGGAAGCCGACCGCCGAGTGGTACGGGTCGAGGGTCCACTGCCCGGCGGTGAGTGGCAGAGCGGTCGGGGTCGTCGCGATGGTCTTGGAAGTCATGCCCTCAAACCTGGCCCCGGCGGCGGCGCGTGGGGAGGCCGGGCTGATGCTGGCCACGCTCGCGGGGGTCGGCGTCGAGTACCTCGCGCGGCTGGAACAGGGCCGCGACCGGCATCCGTCGCCGCAGGTGCTCGGCGCGCTCGCCGACGCCCTGCGGATGTCCACCGACGAGCGTTTCCACCTCAGGCTCCTGGCGAAGGCGACCGAAGGCGGCAGCTCCTTGATCTGCCCTTCGGCCCAGCCTCCGGTCATGTGCATCCGGCCGACGGTGCGGGCGCTGATCGACAAGCTGGAACCCGTCCCGGCGGTGCTGATCAACCGGATGACGCAGCTGCTCGCGTACACCACGGGCTTCGAGCGCCTGGCCGGGCCCACCGGGCTCCTGGACGCGGCCGAGCCCAGTTTCGCGCGGTTCGTCTTCACCGACCCGCGCGCCCGCGACGTCTACCCCGACTGGGACGCCGTCGCGACCCAGCAGGTCGCCATCATCAAGTGCGCGGCCGGTCTCGGCGACCCGCACGTGGCGGCCCTCGCCGACGAGCTCACCGTCACGGCCGGCGGACCCTTCGTCGAGCTGCTCACGACGCCGGGCGTCCCCGAGCGGGCCGGCGTCCAGCGCTGGGCGCACCCTGAGGCCGGGGAGCTGCGCCTCGCGTACGAGGCCCTCGAACTCGCCGACGACCAGCGCCTGATCGCCTACCTTCCGGCGGACGAGGCGTCGTCGGCCGCGCTCGACCGCCTGACCGGCCGCCGCCTGGGCATGCTCCGCGTCGTCAACAGCTGAGCCCGATCAGCGGCGACATCGCCTGCCATAGGTGATCATCTGCCTGCGGTCACGGCTTTCAGCTCCTCGAGTGACTCCCGGATGAGCTGCGGAAAGTCCGACTGGGCGGACGTGCTGATCCAGCGTTCGAACGCGATCCTGAAGACGGCGATCCCCGCCTCGGCGGCCAGGTCGGCGGCCGGCTCGGTGACGCCGCGCCGGCGCAAGGCGTCGGCGAGCGCCGCGGACAGCCAGGAGAGCTTGATCAGCTCGCGTTCGCGGAGTTCGGCGTTCGCGGCGATGATGGCATGACGCTGCCGGGCGTAGTCGCGTCGCTCCTGAAGCAGCGCGGCGCCGGCCTCGATGGCTCCGGCGATCGCGTCGATCGGGGCCGCGGAGTCAGGCGCGCCGGCGACGGCGTCCACGAAATGCTGCTGCAGCGTGCGGGAGCCCCAGAACAGCACCTCGCGCTTGTCGGCGAAGTGCCGGAAGAACGTGCGCTCCGTCAGCCCCGCGCGCTTGGCGATCTCCGCCACCGTGGTCTGCTCGAACCCGCGTTCGGTGTAGAGCTCCATCGCCGCCTGCTCGAGCCGGCCCCGCGCGTTCGGCTCCCATCGACCCATGCGTCGAATCCTACCTTGATGACAGTGACTGACATCGGTGCTACTTTGATGACAGTCACTGACATCGATCGACCGCTTGGAGTACCTCTCATGCGTGTATTCGTCACCGGCGCGTCCGGGTGGATCGGCTCCGCCGTCGTACCCGAACTGATCGGCGCGGGCCACCAGGTCACCGGCCTGGCCCGCTCGGACGCCTCGGCCGCCGCCCTCGCCGCTGCCGGGGCGCAGGTGCGTCGCGGCACCCTCGACGACCTCGACGGCCTGCGGCGTGCGGCTGCCGAGTCGGACGGAGTGATCCACCTCGCGTTCAAGCACGACATCGCCTTCTCCGGGAACTACCAGGGCGCCGCCGACGCCGATCGTCTCGCTGTCGAGACCTTCGGCGAGGCCCTCGCGGGCTCTGGCCGGCCGCTCGTCATCGCCTCCGGCATACTCGGGCTCGCGACGGGGCGGGTGGCCACCGAACGGGACGGGCGCGACCACGACCCGTCGGCTGGGCCGAGCGGCGGCCCGCAGGGTCGGCTGGCCACCGCGCAGCTGACGCTCGCCCTCGCCTCCCGCGACGTCCGCTCGTCCGTCGTGCGACTCGCCCCGACGGTGCACGGCGAAGGAGACAACGGCTTCATGGCGGCCCTGGTCGGCATCGCCCGCGACAAGGGTGTCTCCGGTTACATCGGGGACGGGTCCAGCCGCTGGCCCGCCGTGCACCAGCTCGATGCCGCACACCTGTTCCGCCTGGCGCTGGAGCAGGCCCCGGCGGGGTCGGTGCTGCACGGGACCGCGGACGAGGGCGTGCCGATCCGTGACATCGCCGAGGTGATCGGCCGCCACCTCAACCTGCCGGTGGTCTCGATCCCGCGCGAGTCCGCGGGCGAGCACTTCGGCTGGCTGGGCGGCTTCCTCGCGAGCGACAGCCCGGCCTCGAGCACGCTGACCCGGGAGTCGCTGGGATGGCGGCCGGCGCATCCCGGGCTCATCGACGACCTCGACAAAGGCCACTACTTCAACGACACATCCGCCGCCTGATCAAGACGCCGGAGCCCTTGGAGCGCTAACCCAGCAGCTGGGTGAGCTTCAGCACCAGCTCGTACACGCCGAAGGCGAAGGGCAGACCGACCCAGGCCCACGCCAGCACCATCAGAGCGGTCCGCCTCGAGGTCATCGCGCCTGCCCTTCCACCGCCAGCCGCTCGGCGGGCTTCTCGTGGTACTTCTCGCTCACCGGCCGGATCAGCTCGTTGGCGACCAGCCCCACCGCCAGCAGCCCGATCATGATGTAGAGGGAGGTGGTGTAGAGCGCGGGGCCGGACCTGCCCGCCGCCTTCTGCGCGTCGGCGACGGCGTTCACGATGAGCGGGCCGAGCACGCCGGCGGTGGACCACGCGGTGAGCAGGCGGCCGTGGATCGCGCCGACCTGGAAGGTGCCGAACAGGTCCTTCAGGTACGCCGGGACCGTCGCGAAGCCGCCGCCGTAGAAGGACAGGATGCCCAGCGCGCACAGGATGAACAGCGGCTTCGAGGAGTTGCCCGCCAGCGCGATCACCAGGTAGAGCAGCGCGCCCACGCCCAGGTAGACGCGGTACATGTTCTTGCGCCCGATCACGTCCGAGGTGGACGACCAGACGAAGCGGCCGGTCATGTTCGCCAGCGACAGCAGCGCCACGAATCCTGCGGCCGCCCCCACGGCGACCGGCGTGGCCGTGCCGGCGAAGAAGTCCTTGATCATGGGCGCGGCCTTCTCCAGGATCCCGATGCCCGCGGTGACGTTGCAGCACAGCACGATCCACAGGCAGTAGAACTGCGGGGTGCGGATCGCGTTGCGGGCCGAGACGTCCGCGTCGGTGATCAGCGGCCGGGCCGCGACCGCGGGCGGCGTCCACCCGCGCGGCGACCAGCCCTCCGGCGGGACGCGTACCAGCAGCACGCCCATCGACATGAAGACCGCGTAGACCACGCCGTGCACCAGGAACGTGGTGGCGATCCCGCCCGTGCTCGTGCCGAACGACTCCAGCATCTGCGCCGACCACGGCGAGGCGATGAGAGCCCCGCCGCCGAACCCCATGATCGCGATGCCGGTGGCCATGCCAGGCCGGTCGGGGAACCACTTGATCAGCGTGGAGACGGGGGAGATGTAGCCGATGCCGAGCCCGATCCCGCCCACGAACCCGTACCCGAGCACCACCAGCCAGTACTGCCGGGTGGCCACGCCCAGCGCGGACAGCAGGAACCCGGAGGAGAAGCAGGACATCGAGACGAACATCGCCCACCGCGGCCCGTTGCGCTCCACCAGCGTGCCGCCGAAGGCCGCTGACAGGCCGAGCATGACGATGCCCAGTTGAAACGGCAGGGCGCTCTGCGTGCCCGACAGCTGGAGCACCGACTCCAGCGGGGGCTTGAACACGCTCCACGCGTACGCCTGCCCGATCGCCAGGTGGACGGAGAGCGCCGCGGGCGGCACCAGCCACCGGCTCCAGCCCGGGTCCGCCACGATGCGGGAACGGTCGAGGAATCTTGTCGCCACCTGTCACGCGTACCACATACCGTATGCAGTACTGGAGCTCCTTACGGCGAGCGGTCAGAAATCAGCGACGAACGGCCTCTTGCTCCTTCAGTCCCGCGGTGGTGAACCCGCTGACGAAGCGCCGCTGCATGAACGGGAACAAGAGCAGCACGGGCAGCAGACAGATCACCGCTCCGGCCGCGATGAGGTTGTTGAGCGGAAGACCCTGCTGGTTGACGTAGCCGGCGGCCATCGCCAGGAGCGGGGGAGCGGTGCGGTCAGCGGGCCTGCGCGAGTCTGGTCAGCAGGGCGGTGATCCGTTCGCCCGCGGCACGCGTCCCACCCGAGGTCAGCGCCGACCCCATGCCGCAGGCCACGGCGCCCGCCGCGATCCACTCAGGTGCGTTGTCGAGAGTCACGCCCCCGGTGGGGATCGCGGGCACCTGCGGCAGCGCCGCCCGCACGTCCCGCAGCCAGGACGGCGACACCGCGGACGCCGGGAAGATCTTCACCGCGTCCGCCCCCTCCTCCAGGGCCTGCACGATCTCGGTCGGCGTCGAGACACCAGGGAAGACCGGGACGCCGTACCGATGGCCGGTGCGGATGACCTCGCGGTGCAGGTTGGGCGAGACCAGGAAGCGCGCACCGGCCTCCACGGCGGCGCGGGCCGCCGCGCCGTCCAGCACGGTGCCCGCGCCGACCAGCGCCTCGGGCCGCCGCTCGGTGACCGCCGCCACGGCGGCGAGGGCGCGCGGCGTCGTGAGCGCCACCTCGACGGCCCTCAGCCCGGCGTCCAGCACGGCCTCGGCGGCGGCCACCGCCTCATCGGGCCCTGAGGTCCTGACGATCCCGAACACCCGCTGCTCGGTGACGGCCCGGACGATCTCCCAGCGGAACATGACTCCCCTTCGCAGGATGACGACGTGCGCCCTCATCCTGTCGCGGGTCCCTGCGCTCCAGGCCATCGCCCCCACTGAAGGGTCGCAGAGTCGAGATCGCTACTCTATGTGATAAATAGGTAGCAGTAAGTCACACCGGGGGTTCTTGTGAAGATCGCGTGCGTTGGGGCCGGGCCCGCCGGCCTGTACTTCTCGATCCTGATGAAACGGACCGATCCGGCCCATGACATCACCGTCTACGAGCGCAATCCGGCCGGATCGACGTACGGCTGGGGTGTGACGTACTGGGACGAACTCCTGAGCAACCTGTACTTCGCCGATCCCGAATCCGCCCAGATCGTCAGGGAGAACTCCATCCGCTGGGACAGCTGGGTCGCCTACATCCACGAACGGGCCACGGTGACGGCGAACGACTCGGACGTCGGTTACGGCATCGGCCGGCACCAGTTGCTGGCCATCCTGGCCGAGCGGGCCCGTTCCCTCGGCGTGCGCATCGAGTACGAGCACGAGATCACCCACGAGGACGAACTGGCCGGCGCCGACCTCATCGTGGCCGGCGACGGCATCAACAGCACCCTGCGCGAACGCCACGCCACCCACTTCGGCACCCAGACCACCCTCGGCCGCAACAAATACATGTGGCTCGGCACCACCAAAGCCTTCGACTCCTTCCTGTTCGCCTTCGTCGAAACCGACCACGGCTGGATCTGGTGCTACGGCTACCCCTACAGCCACGACCACAGCACCGGCGTCATCGAATGCTCCCCCGAAACCTGGAAAGGACTCGGCCTCCACCAGACCCACGAAGCCGACAGCCTGGCCCTGCTGGAAAAACTCTTCGCCGACATCCTCGACGGCCACCCCCTCCTCGGCCGGGCACTCAACGACGGCAGCGCACACTGGCTGAACTTCCGCACCCTGACCAACCGCACCTGGCACCGCGGCAACCTCGCCCTCGTCGGCGACGCCGCACACACCACCCACTACTCCATCGGCGCAGGCACCGCCCTCGCCCTCGGAGACGCCGCCTTCCTGGCCCACTCCCTGTATCAGGACGACCGGCTGGAGGCCGCCCTGGCCCGCTACGACCGGCGACGCAGAGCCGAGATCAGACGCATCCAACGAGCGGCCCACTACAGCGCCCAGTGGTACGAGAACCTGCCGCGCTACATGGACCTCTCGCCGCTGGAGATGTTCACGCTGCTGGGCAAGCGGCATTCGCGGCTGCTCCCGCACATCCCGCCGCGGCTGTACTACCAGGTCGGGCATGCGATCGAACGACTCCCGTCGCCGGGCGTCTTCCGGCGCGGCTCGAAGGCCAGATGAGACGTTTCGCCTCACGAGCGCGGGCGGCGGCTATCTCCACAGGTAGTCGTAGCGCGTCGGGGCCGGGTTGACGACGACCTCGCCGTCGCGGACCCGCCATTCGCTCTGCCCGTCCACCTCGTGGAAGGCGAAGAACAGGCCGCAGACCCGGTCGTCGTCATCATCGGTCGCGGGGAGCGCGGCGATCCGGCGTACCTGGTCGAGCACCTCGCCGACTTCGTGCGCGCGGACGGCGCGGGCGTAGCAGGCGGCGTCCAGCCAGCCTCCGTCGGGGAAGGCCCAGCCCTGGGCCTCGCCCTGGCCGATGATGCGTTCGGCCGCCGGCCGCTGTCCGTGGAACTCCAGCCAGCCGCGCAGATAGACCCAGGTGCCCATGATCCGATGATGGCAGGACTTACCGGACGAGCGAGACTTATGATCATGATCAGTGGGTCACCCGACAGGCGTAACCGTCACCATCCCACCGGAGATCACACGATGCCCGCTCAGCAGCCCCTCACCTACGACGCGTTCGTCGAACTCGCCACCGCCGACCCCGCCGTCGTCGGCCTCGTCCTCAAGGGCTCCCACGCCCACGACGACATGATCACCGAGCACTCCGACCACGACCTGTACGTCGTCCTCGCCGACAGCGCGGCAACGGATCTCACCCGGTTCACCGGCCACCGCACTCCCGAGCTCGACCTCGTCATCATCCGCCTCGCCGAGTTCCGCGCGGCCGGGATGCCCGGCTTCGAGCGCTACGCCCTCGCCCGCGCCAGGGTGGTGCTCGACCGGCTCGACGGAGACATCGCCCGGATCCTGGCCGCCAAGGCACGGCTCGACGCCGATGAGGCGTTCCGGGATGCCGATGAATGGCTCGACGCCTATGCCAACTCCCTCTACCGCTCCGTCAAGAACGACCGCGACGGGCACGTGCTCGCCGCCCGCCTCGACGCCGCCGACAGCCTCCGGTTCCTGCTGGAGCTGCTCTTCGCCCTCGACCGCCGCCCCCGCCCCTACAACAAGTACCTGGAATGGGAGCTGGCCCGGTACCCGCTGCCCGGCTGGGACACCGGCATGCTGCTGGACGCACTGGACCGCATCTCGCGAACGGGTGAGGTGTCCTTGCAGCAGAGCCTCTTCGCCCAGGTCGAGGCGGCGGCCCGGACCGCCGGGCACGGTGCGGTCCTGGACGCATGGGGCGAGGACCTCGACCTGATGCGACCGCGGAGGGCGAACGTGGACGCCATTACTTGACGGCGCCGCTGGTGATGCCCGAGATGATCTTCCGTTGGGCGACGGCGAAGACCACGACCAGCGGCAGGCTCATCAGGATCACGTACGCGAAGATCAGGTGCCAGTTGTTGAGGTAGAGCCCGGCACTGGCCACGCGGAAGAGGTTGAGCGGCAGCGTGTCCAGCCGCCCGCCGATGACGAAGAAGGCGTAGAAGACGTCGTTCCAGACGTACAGGCAGACCAGGATGGTGGCCGTGGCCAGCACCGGGCGCAGCAGCGGGAGCACGACCAGCCAGAAGACCCTGAACGGGCTCGCGCCGTCGAGCTGCGCCGCCTCTTCGAGCGAGTCGGGGATGGTACGCACGAAGCCGGTGACGAAGAAGATCACCGTGGACAGGTAGATGCCCATGTAGACGCCGATCATCCCGACCGCGGTCCCGGCCAGGCCGAGCTGGCGCAGCAGCAGGACGACGGTGACGACGGCGGGCGGGAGCACGATCCCGCTGATCGCCAGCGCGTACAGCACGGCGTTGATCCGCGTGGCGCGCCGGGCCAGGATCCAGGCCGCCATCGACCCGAACAGCAGCACCCCCACCACCGACGGCACCACGACGAGCAGGCTGCCCAGCGTCGCCTGCAGCACCTTGCCGTCGACCCACACCTGGCCCAGGTTCTCCAGGAGGTGCCACTGGGACGGCAGCGACAGGTCCGGCTGGAGCGCCTCGCCCTGCGACTTGCCGGCCGTCACCAGCACCAGCCAGAGCGGGACGCCGATGGACGCCGCCACGAGGACGAGCGCGACGACCGGCTGCAGTCTCCGCCAGAGAATCAGGTTGCTCACAGGACCTCCTCCCGCTTGCGCAGGACGTAGATGACGGGGAAGGCCATGAGTGCCACCAGCAGGAAGAGCACCAGGCTCATCGTCGTGGCCTGCGCGAACAGCCCCTGCCCGAAGGTGCGGTAGATGAAGATGTTGAGGATCTCCGTCGTACGGGCGGGGCCGCCGCCGGTGGTGGCCTGGGCGACGTCGAACCCGTTCATCGAGCCCAGCAGCGCCGTGGCGACGTTGAACGTGATCGCGGGAGCCAGCAGCGGGAAGCGGACCGTCCAGAACGTACGCCACCGCGACGCCCCGTCGATGTGGGCGGCCTCCACGATGTCCTCCGGGACGGTTTTCAGTCCGGCCAGGTAGATGAGCATCGACAGCCCCATCCACTTCCACGCGTGGATCAGCGCGACCACCACGATCGTCCAGGTGGTGTCGCCGAGCCAGGTGTAGTCGATCCCGAGGAGCCGGTTCAGGCCGCCGGTGGGCTTGAGCAGTGCCTGGAAGATGTAGCCGACGGCCAGCGCGGACATCAGCACGGGGATGAGGAAGAACACCCTGGCCACCCGGTTGACCAGGGTGTCGCGCTCCAGCAGCACGGCCAGGCCGAAGCCGAACGCGTTCTGGAAGACCGCCACCAGCACCGCGTACACCACCGTGACCCGCAGCGACCGGAACAGCGTGCCGTTGGAGGCGAGGTCGGTGAAGTTCTCCAGCCCCACCGGACGGATCGAGCTCTTGAAGCCCGACCAGTCGGTGAAGGCGTAGACGAAGTTGAACACCGTCGGCAGGAAGAAGAACACCAGCAGGATGGCGAACGCCGGGGCCATGAACCACATGGGGTGCGTGCGTCGGCGGACGATCGGACGTCCGCGGGTCGTGGTGCGCCGGGGCGCGGTCTGCCGCGCGGGGGTGGTGGTCAGCACGTGGGGACTCCTCAGAAACCGCTCGCCCCGGCCGCCTTGGCGAGCTGGGCGAACTGGTCCTGCGTGGCCGAGGCGACCTTCTCGGGCGTCAGAGTCCCGTTGATCATGTCGGCCAGGTTCAGGTACAGGTCGGGGTTGGCCACCGCGAGCGCCTGCATGGACCCGACGGCGGTGGGCAGCGAGGCGTGCACGTCGAGCAGCGCCTGCGGCACGCCCGCCGGGCTGGGCACGGACGGCTCCAGGGAGACGGTGTTGCGGTCGGCGACGAAGTCCTTGTAGCCGGGTCCCATCCAGTACGCCAGGAGCTGCCGCGCCGCGGCCTCCCGCTTGGCGTCACCGGTCTTGAACGCCACCAGCGCGTTGGACTGGTCGGGGATGAACGTGCCGACGTTCCCCGACGGCGAGATCGGGAAGAAGCCGATCTTCTTGTTCAGCGTCGCGGTGTCGGCCGAGGCCTGCAGCTGCCCGAAGAACGAGTTCACCTGCACGACCATGGCGGCCTTGCCGCCCAGCAGCGCCGCGCCCTGGTCCTCGAACTTCGCCGTCCTGATGTCGGAGTTGAACAGCCCCTCGTCGATCAGCGACTTGTACGTCTTGATCGCCCCGACCACGGTCGGGTCGGTGAACTTCTCCTTGCCGGTGTTGACCCGCTCCCACAGGCCGTCCTTGGCCGCGTCCGCGAGCTGGACCTGCACCCACCACTGGGTCGCCCACTTGTCGCCGGCCATCTCGAAGAACGGGGTGACGCCCTTGCCCTTGAGCGTGCGCGCCAGCTTCACCATCTCGTCGAAGTTCTTCGGCGTACTGGTGATCTTGTTGGCGGCGAAGACCTCCTTGTTGTAGTAGACGCCTTCGACCGCGGGGCTCGTGACGAGGGCCGCGTACCGGGTGCCGTCCAGGATGCCGGTGATGTCCTTCAGGTCCGGCGACAGCTGCGACAGCCACGGCGCGTCGTTCAGCGGCTGGAGGTTGGCCTTGGCGTTGATCGCGGTCAGCATGGACGCCGTCGGCTGCCAGAACGCCAGGTCCGGCTTGTCGCCGGTGGCGACCTTGGTCTGGATGCCCTGCTCGTACGGGTCCGGGATGGTCACGACCTCGACCGTCGCGCCCGTCGCCTTCTGGAACCCGGCGATGACCGCCTTGGGCACGGTGTTGCTGTTCTGCGCGGCCCAGATCGTCAGCTTGACGCCGTCGAGCTTCGCGGACGGGTCGGCCCAGGTGGCGGGGGCGGCCGAGGTTGAGGAGGAGGTCTCGACCGAGGGGTCGCTGCACGCGGCGAGCCCGAGCGCGAGCGTCGCCGCGGCGGCGGCGGCCGTCCATTTCGTCTTCATGGTGGTCTCTTTCATGAGGCGGTGCGGATGCGGAGGATCCGGGCGGAGAGGGGCTCCTCGCCGCGGGATGTGAGCGTCAACACGCCAGGGCCGGGCTTCCAGTCGTGATCCCAGTCCGGCAGGTGCCGCGGGTAAAGGACGTCGATCTCGACCGCACGGCCCGCCAGATGGGGCAGGTCGAGCCGTACGGACCACGCATCGTCCCGCCGCCAGACGCCGGCGTATGTGGTGTCGCCGGAACGGAGTCCCAGCGCGAGCGCGCCGTCGTCCCAGCGCGGCAGCCCGAGCGGCCACAGCGGCGTCGCGCGGGCCAGGTCCGCGCGGATCTCCTTGTGGACGCGTACGGCGTCGCGGACGGAGTCGAGCTGCGCGGCGCTCATCCCGTCCAGGTGGCCGGACAGGTAGAGCCGCCCCAGCATGCCGGTGCAGAGCGCGAAGGCGATCTCCTCGTCCGACATGTCGGGCTGCGGGTACGCCCAGCTCGCCGACTGCTCCGGCAGCACCGACATCGGCGCCGCCACCGCGATCGGCGGGTAGAGCCGGAAGTCCTGCTGGTCGCTGGTGGACTGCAGGTGCAGCCTGGACAGCATCGCGTAGTCCATGCGCATGGCGCCGGACGCGCAGTTCTCCAGGGTGAGCCCGGGGTGGCGATCGAGCACGCCGTCCAGCCAGGCCAGGTGGGCCCGGTTGCAGGCCAGCAGCCCATCGCCGGCGCTGTCGGCGTCCAGGTCGGTGCCCGCTCCCGGGTCGATGTTGTAGTCGAGCTTGAAGTAGCCGACGCCCAGCTCCTCCACCAGCCGGTCCACGACCTGGTCCAGGTGCGCGACCGCGCGGGGATGGCGCAGGTCGAGGTGGTAGCGGCCGTTCTCGACCAGGCGCACGCCGCCGCGCTGCAGGAATGCCTCCGGCGGCAGCTTGTCCGCCATGGGGCTGCGTACCCCGATCACCTCGGGCTCCAGCCACAGGCCCGGCACCATGCCGTGCTCACGGATGCGGCCGAGCACCTCCTTGATGCCGCGCGGGAAGCGCGTCTGCGACGGCTGCCACTCGCCGACGCTGTCCCACCAGAAGCCGTCCTCGTCGTACCAGCCGGCGTCCACGCAGAACACCTCGGCTCCCGCGGCCGCGGCGGCGTCGATCAGCGGCAGCAGCTTGGCCGTGGTCGGGTCGCCCAACAGCGTGTTCATGTAGTCGTTGAACACCACCGGCAGCCGCTCCCGGTCGGGATGCGGCCGGACGATGGCCCGCCGGTGCGCGGTCAGCGCCGCGGCCGCCCCTTCCAGGCCCTCGCCGGACACCGCGACCGACACCGGCACCGTGGTGAACGACTCCCCGGGCGCGAGCCGATGCTGCCACTGGTGATCGATGTCGGTCGGCCCCAGCAGCGCGACGTACGGGCCGTCGAGCCGCTCGCCGACCTCCCAGCGCCAGGGGCCGTTGTGCTCGATCTGCCACAGCCACGCCTGCCCGCTGTCGCGGTCGATCAGGCCGCCCGTGGGCAGGTGGGCGCCGGTCGACCAGGTGCCCGTCCCGACGACCGCGAGCCGGCCGCGGCCGTCCTGGCCGTGCAGGGACAGGTGCAGATCAGGTACGGCCTGCCCGCGCAGCGGCTCGCGGACCCAGCGGCTCTCGCCCAGCCACTCGTTGTCGGCCCGCACCACGTCGGAGGAGTCCACCGAGCCGGCGAAGGCGGCGGCGAACGACGTGACGCCCAGCAGCAGCGCCGGAGCCTGGCCGCGGTTGGTCACCCGCGTCCACGCCTGGAACGCGGCCACCCCGTCCGCCGAGCGGAGGAACACCTCGGCGTCCAGCCCGCTCTCCGCGTCGTGCAGGTGCACCCGCAGGAGGTGCCACGGCCCGTCCGTGCTCTGGTCACAGCCCAGGTAGGCGAGGCGCCGGCCGACGGCCGTCTGGGAGAAGCGGTGTGAGGAGTGCGCCCGTCCGGTGCCGGGGAGCAGCAGCTCCACCAGCGGCTGCGTCGCCCGGGGCCGGTGCGCGGTGGCGGTGTCGCCGCGTGACAGCGACCGCATGCCGACCGGGCCGTCGGGTGAGACGTCGAGCACGACCCGAAGACTCGGGTGGCCCCAGACGACGCTGGTGTTCATGGATCTCCCTTGCTTGATCTTGCTGAGCGGTGCTTGCTCTAGCCGAGTGGTGCGGCGATCTGGATGCGGTCGATGTCGGGTGCGTACTTGGTGGAGGCGTTGCCGAACGTGATCGTGTTAGCTCCGGCGGCCAGTGTGACGTCCACCACCGTGGTGCGGTAGTTCGACCAGCCCAGCGTGTTGCGGAAGTAGTGCCGGACGGTCGAGCCGCCGTTGACCGCGATGTCGGCGTAACGGTCGACGATGTTGGTGTTGTAGTTGCTCGCGCCCTCGCCCAGCTCGCCGTTGGCGTACGTGACGACCATGCGGTAGCGGCCGGCCGACGGGACGGTGACGTTGTTGAAGCGCAGCGTGTTGGCCGCCCCGGCGCCGACGTAGCCGACGTAGCCGCCGCCCGAGGCGGCCGAGTTGGACGACACCCTGGCGGCACCACCCAGCGTGTTGGCGCCGGACTCGGCCTCGTACGCGGTGATCGTGCCCGAGGACGACGCCACGTCGATGTAGTCGAGCTGGGCCGCGCCCACCTCCAGGCGGTTGATGCCCGCGGTCAGGAACACCTTGGCGGTGACGGTGTTCCAGCCCGTGGCGGCGGGCAGGGTCACGTCGGTCAGGTCGGAGCCGTTGAGCCGCAGCCTGACCGTGCGGGAGGCGCCGCCGTCTCCTGGGGCCGAGTAGCGCAGGCCGACGTTGTAGTAGCCGTCCGTGGGGGCCGTGACCACGAACCGGGTGCTCCCGTCCACGGAGGAGACCTGGCCGTACGTGATCGAGCCCGACAGGTCGGCGAACTCCGCCTCATAGCGGGAGCCGCTGGTCGCGGCCTTGGCCGGGGTCACGACCACGTGGTAGGCCGAGGAGCCCTTGAGCCCGGTGAGCGGGATCGTGACCTGGCCGCTCGCGGGGGTGAAGTCGGCCTCGGTGAGCTTGTACGGGCCGGGGGAGGGGTTCAGCCCGGTGTCGTCCACGCCCCAGACGGTGGCGTGGACCGGAGTGCCCAGCGCGCTCGGGATGCCCTTGACGACCAGGTTCGTGTCGTACGTGCCGCTCGCCGGGTTGTTCCCGCCGAAGATCACCCTGGCCTGCTTCTTGGCCTGGTCGAACGCGGCCAGTCCCTGGAGCGAGCCGCTCGCCGCCGGTGGGGTGACGGCCACGGTGCCGCCGGTCAGCTCGCCGTACCACTTGTACAGCCACCAGCCGCCGGTCGCCTGGTTGTTCCTGGTGACCAGGTCGTTCAGCCCCCCGGCCGTCGTCCAGTACGCCAGGCAGCCGTCGACCTTGCTGTTCTCGAACTTGGCCACGAACTGCACCAGATTGCCCGGCACGCCCAGGTCGCCCGACGACCGGCCGTACTCGTTGATCGTGATGCTTCTGGGGGAGATGCCGAGGCTCGACTCGATGGCCCGGTAGTCGGAGTAGTGCGCGTTCCAGCTCGTGAAGAAGTCGTTGCCCAGCTCGTGCCACGTGGTGACGTCGGGCAGCACGGCGTTGTCCCGCGCGAACTGCAGGAACGTGCGCAGATCGGCCGAGCGGTAGCTCGCGAAGTTGGGGCCGGCGATGCGGGCGCCGGGGTCGATGGAGCGGATCCGGCGGTAGACGGTCCTGTAGTCGTTCATGAAGCCGGTCAGGTTGCCGCCGTACCAGATCTGGTCGGGCTCGTTGAACGGGACGTACACGTACGAGGCGCGGTACGGGTCGGCGACGACCTTCCTGACCATGGTGTCGACCTTGGCCAGGTAGTCGTTGATGCCGAGGTTCTCGTACGGCCACTGCTTGTAGACATCCTGCATGTAGATCTGGATGTCGCGGCCGCCGGCGCGCTTGAACATGGGGGCGATCTTGAGCGCGTCACCGTTCGGGTGCTGCAGGCCGTCGGGGGCCTTCTGGGCGGTGACCTGGGGCTTGAGGGCGGCCAGCATGGTCTCGTTCGGGATGCCCTCGTCGCCGAGCCCGTACAGGAAGCCGGTGGCGCCGTACCGCAGGGCGCCGGTCTGGGTGGCGAGGTCGACGACGAGCTGGGACGCGGCCTGGGCGGGGGCGGCAGGCGTGACAGCGGTCACCATGACCACCGCCAGCACCGCTGACCAGGCATTTTTCCTCCTCATGACGGGACTACCTCCTTGCGTGCTCGGGCGTTTTCGCGCCCTCGGGGGGACGTGGAGGTGCATGGATGTGACCGGTCACATTTCCTTGAAGCCTGAGTGTGACCGCTCACATTGACGAGGAAAAGACCCTGTTACCAGGTTGTTACGAGGAAGTCTCAGGCGAGCGCTTGGTAGGCGGCCGTGGCCAGGCGCGTCGTCGAGGACCGCATGGCCGCACTGGAACGGACCGGCGCTCGCCTGTTCGTCGAACGCCTGCGCCTGGAGTGGCGCCCCGGGACGCCGATCGCCGAGCCGAGCGGGCGCCTGACGTTCCGGCCGGTCCGCGACACCGAGGAGATCCTCTCCCTGATGACCCAGGTCCTGGACGGCACGCTCGACGCGCACAGCCGCGAGGACCTGGCCCGGATGTCCGCCCGCGAGGCGGCCGTCACCCACTACGAGGACGAACTCGCGCACTACCGGAGCCCGCAGGACTGGTGGCGGGTCGCGACGCTGCCGGACGGCGAGCCGGTGGGGTTCGTCACCCCGGCCCGCAACGACTACAACCCCATCATCGGCTACCTCGCCGTACTGCCCGCACACCGGGGCAACGGCTACATCGACGACATCCTCGCCGAAGGCACCCGTGTCCTCGCCGCGCAGGACGTTCCCCGCATCCGGGCGGCCACGGACCTCGGCAACGCTCCCATGGCGAACGCCTTCCGACGCGCCGGATACGTCAACGTCGAACGCACGATCAACATGACCTGGAAATGAGCCGGAAAAATGGTTGTACGGTACGCCATCCGGGCTGATAGCGTTCCGGTCACCGTGACACCACACCAGGAGGTGAGACCCATGAACGCTGTATCGATGTGGGTGCTCCCCTCGTCGTCACGGTCGGGCGATTGACGTAGGTGTCGCCGGGAGCGCCTGGACAAGGCACTCCGAAAGGCAACACCTATGAATTCTGCGCATTTCACTTCGGGCCCCGTAGTGATCACGCGGGTCGCCGAGAGCCAATGGCACGCCGTGGAGGACGACCGGACGGTCGGCCGCGGCGACGTCTCCCGCAGGCCCGACGGACGGATCTTCATCAGCATCGACGCGTGGCACGACACGGTCTTCGACCGACTCGCCGAGGCCATGCTGCCGGACCTGCCGAAGCCGCTGCACACGGTGGTCGACGAGACCGATCTCGACCTGATGTCGAACTGGGAGCGAGCCGGCTTCACGGCCCGCCGCCGCGAGTGGGACTACGTCGTGCCCACCGACCCGAAGGTCACGGGACTCGGATCGGTGCCACCGCCGTCAGGCGTGACGCTGCTCGGCGTAGGCGAGGCGGAGGAGGGCCCGCTGCGCACGTTGGACCGCGTGATCCGCGACGAGGTCGAGGCTGCCGTCGGATGGCGGGAGATGCCGGCTGAGATGCTGCCCCGCCTGGATGGCGCCACCCTGCGCGACCCGTCGAAGTACGCGGCGGCGGCACAGTCCGGTGAATACGTGGGACTGCTCCGGCTGGCGACCATGACCAGGCGGCCGCGGATCGGGCTGATCGCGGTCCGGCGCGACCGGCAGCGCCGCGGCATCGCTCGAGCGCTGCTCGCCCACGTGCTGAGCGGACTGCACCGAGGCGGGATCGAAACGGCATCGGCCGAGGTGAACGAGTCCAACGGGGCGGCCACGGCGCTGTTCGAGGGCATCGGCGCCCGGCGTGCGGGCAGCAACCTGGAGTTGGTGCTCCGCTGACGTCCCCTATATCAACGACCTCAGGGAGGAGTGCGAGAAACATGCCAAGAACATCGAACGGCATCGAAGTAGAAGGCACCGTGGTCGAGTGTCTGCGGAACGCCACCTTCAGGGTGGAACTGGAGAACGGGCACAAGGTGCTGGCGCACATCAGCGGGAAGATCCGGAAGAACTACATCAAGATCCTTCCGTTTGACCGGGTGCTCGTGGAGCTCAGCCCGTACGACCTCAACCGGGGGCGGATCATGTACCGCTACCGCACGTAGCGACGGGCGAGGGCCGCGCGTTCTCGACATGCCCGCCGGCGTGAGCCGCGCCGGGGACCCCTCCGGCGCGGCTCACGAGTCCTTTCAGAGTTTCAGACCCATCAGCAGCGGGTCGTGGTCGGAGGAGCGGAAGGCGTCGGGTGCGTACAGGTAGGGCGGGTTGAACTCGGTGTTGTAGTCCATGAACCGGCCCTCGTCGGCGTTGACGTGCCAGATCGTGGCGCCGGTCACCAGCTTGCGCGCGCCCTTGTCGGCCAGCGCGTGGTCGAGCTCACCCGACAGGCCGCCGAACACGTAGCTGTAGCGGTCGTCCTTCTTGACGTACTTCTTGCTCAGGCTGGTCAGGCCGCCGTCCTCGAAGGTGTGGATCGGGTCCTCCTCGCCGTAGGCGTTGATGTCGCCGAGGACGAGCGCGTTCTTCAGCTGGAGGCTGTCGATCAGGGCCAGCACGGCCTTGGCCTGCTTGACGCGCTTGGCGTTGTAGCAGCTCTGGCCGTCGCCCTGGTCGGCGTCGTCACCCGAGGCCGTCCCGTCGCCGTCGGTGCAGCCCTTGGACTTGAAGTGGTTCACCAGCACGGTGAAGGTCTTCCCGGTCCCGTCGGCCTTGCCGAAGGTCTGCACGAGCGGCGGCCGGTTGAAGATCGGGTCGGACGACGACCGCGCCGCGCCGATCGGGGTGACCTTGGCCGGCTGGTAGATCAGCGCGGTCTGGATGAGGTCGGTGCCCGGGTTGGGGTGCGTGATCGCCTTGTACGTGCCGGCGCCCGCCTTGGCGTTGAGCGCGTCGACCAGGGTGTTGAGCGCCACGTTGTCGTTGCGCTCGACCTCCATCAGCCCGGCCACGGCCGGGTTGAGCGTGGTGATGTTGGCGACCAGCTTGGCGAGCTGGCGGTCCCGCTCCGCGGCGGTGGTGGCGCCGCGGGACTTGAGCGTGGTGAACCAGTTGAGCGTGTTGAGGCTGGCCACCCGGATGTCGCCGCCGACCTTCGCGGGCTGGGCGCGGCGGGGGTTCTCGGCCTTGATGACCACCGGTGCGGTCGGCTGGACGCGGTAGGCGTCGAAGCCGTACGTGAGGACGCCCGTCAGGTCCTTCACCTCGTCGCCGATCCGGACGGAGTTCGAGCCCTCCGTGTGGTACGGCAGCGTGGGCGGGTTCTGCACGGTCGAGCCGTCGTCGAGCAGGATGGCGCGCCGCGCGTCCTTGTCGGTGTTGACCTTCTTGCGGTCGGTGGGCTGCCACAGCCGGGCGCCGCCGGCGAGGGTGATCTCGCCGAACCTGGCCAGGTTGTAGATCTCGGAGACGGCGAGGTCGCGGTCGAAGGTGACGAGCATGCCTTCGTAGCGCTCGAGGGTGGTGTCCTTCTTGAGCGGCAGCTTCACCCTGGTCGGCTTGATCGTGCCGGTGCCGCAGACGTTCACCGCGGTGGCCGGCGAGATCTCGGTGAGGCCGTTGTACTCGATCGCCTTGCCGGAGACGAGGACCCGGTCACCGGGCTTGACCGGCGAGGAGGAGTACACGAACAGGCCCTCGGAGGTCGCCGGGTCGGCGTCGGGCGTGGGCGCCTGCAGGTAGAAGCCGCCGAACTGGCCCGTGCCCTGGAAGGCGGCGGTGACGACGCCCTCGACGCGGACGTTCTGACCGTTGGCCGGGCTGGTCTCGCCGCTGCCCTGCACCTGCGAGATCTGGTGCGTGGGCGCGGTGTCGCAGCTCTCGGTGGGCGTGGGGGTCGGCGTCGGCGAGGGCGTGGGGGTCACCGTCGGCGTGGGCGTCGGGCTTGCCGTCGGGGACGGGTCGCCGCCGCCGCAGGGGGCCGAGGCGGTGGCGCCGTTGCGGGGCGCGGGGGCCGCGGCCTCGAAGTCGGCGGCGTTGTCGTCGGTGTCGGCGCAGCCGCCGCTCTTACGGAACGCGCCGGTGGCGTTGGTGAGCGCGGGAGCGGGAGAGGTCTCGGAGAAGTTCGCGGTGCCGTACCCGACCAGGTCGGCCAGCAGCGCGAGCTGGTCCGCGGAGCAGGCGGTGGAGGAGCCGTTGCAGGCCAGGCCGTCGCTCGAGCGGACCAGCGCCACCTTGCCCGCGGTGCCGCTCATGTTGATGGCGCCGACGTTGTCGGGCTGGGGGAGCGCGCCGCTGGGAGTGGTGCCGGCGGCGAGCTGCACGAGGTGGTACTGGCCGGGGGCCAGGGTGCCGGAGAGGTCGGCCTTGTTGGAGGCGAAGTTCCCGGTGCCGGCGGCGCTGGTGTACTGCACGGACCAGCCGTCCAGTGACACGGGGGCGCCGCTGCGGTTGAACAGCTCGACGTAGTCGTTGCTGAAGGGGGCGCCGGAGTTGCCTCCTCCGCCGTAGACCTGGCTGATGACCACGGTTCCGGGGGTCGCGGCCACGGAGGGTGAGGACAGGGCTGCGATCGAACCGGCGACGACGCCGGCCGCAACGAGGACCGCTAAGGCCCGGGACTGAACACGCATGCGGGGGAGCGTAAACCGACAAACGCCGGAAAACCCATATAAGACATGGACGAGTTATGAAATTTCAAATATTGACATTGAACAGTGATCCTCGCCTGACACCCCGTTCAGCAGGCGGCCAGGGTGTCGCGCCACACCTCGTCCAGCGCCATCTGGGTGGCGCCGGTGAGTACGGTGCCCTCGGCCAGCTCCGACAGCTCCACGCTCGGCGGGGTGAGGGTCAGGTCTTCGAGGTGCCGCGCGATCGCGTCCAGCAGGACCGCGCCGGCTCGGGCGATGCCACCGCCGATCACTATGGCGTGCGGGGAGAGCACGAGAACGGCGGGTGCGATCGCCTCGGCGAAGACGGCGGCGACCTGGTCGACGACCTCGGCGGCGACCGGGTCACCCGCGGCGGCGGCCGCGAAGACGGCGGCCGCGTCCGTCGCACGGGCGAGCCCGGACTGCGGATGCTCCGCGGCGCTGCGGCGGGCGAGATCGACGATCGCCTCGGCGCCGATCGCGCGCTCCAACGGCCCACGGCCGTCGCCGGTCGAGCCGGGAAGGTCGCCGGCGGGACGGATGAAGCCGATCTCCCCGGCCTGTCCCGCGCCCCGATGCAGCCGCCCGTCGATGACGACCCCGGCTCCGAGCCGCTCACCCCACTGGACCGCGAGCAGGGTGCCCGAGCCGGTGCGCTGGTGTGCCGCCGCCAGCGCGGCCAGGTTCGCGTCGTTCTCCACCGTGACCGGACACCTGAAACGGGCCCGCAGGTGGCCGACGAGGTCGATCTCCGACCAGCCCGGCACGCTCGGCGCGAACAGCACCCGGCCGGTGCCCGCCTCGACGATGCCCGGGGTCCCCGCGGTGACCGCCGTGATCTGTTCGGCGGCCAGGCCGGCCGTCGCCAGCGCCTCGCCCGCTGTCTCGTCGACCGCCTCGAGCAGGTGCCGGGCGTCGCGCCGACGGACCGTCCGGCGGATCACGGCGAGGCGCTCACCGGCGAGGTCGGTGATGCCCGCCGTGACGGTGTGCGGCCCGAGGTCGAGGCCGAGTACGGGCGCCGCCCGGCCGTTCAGTGAGAACCGCGTCGCCGGTCTGCCCACCGTGGCCGGCTGCGGCGCGTGCTGCCGCAGCCAGCCGGCGGCCAGCAGATCCTCCACCGCCTGGGCGACCGTCGGGCGGGTGAGCTCGGTCAGCTGGGCGAGTTCGGCCAACCGCACCGGCTCGGGCGCGCACTGCCGGACGGCGTCGAGCACCGCGGCCCGGTTCATCCTGCGCAGCACCGGCGTGCCCGCCGGCCGCTCCTCCTTCATCCGCGCTCCCATCCGGGGTCTTGACCTACCGGTCGCCTACGGCTGAGTATATTTCGTAAAGTGTTTACGTAAAGTCTTTACATAATTGGTGCCCCTGCACGCCCCCTCGGAGGTGGCCGCCGATGACCCGTTCCCGCGAACCCCGAAGCCCCGTCCCGCTCTTACCGCGACCCCTGGTGGCGCTCGCCGTCCTGCTCTCGATGCTCGCCGCCCCCTTCGTCCATCAGCCCGGCGCGGCGGCCGACACGCCCGCAGAGCCGGCGTCCGCCGGGCTCGCCGGTCCGGCGGCGCAGGCCCTGGAACGCCTGATCGGAACATCGCGCGCCAAGCAGGTCACCCTGCGCACGCTCGACAAGGGCGCGGGCCGGGACCGGTTCGAGGTGTACGCCGACAAGGGCCGCCTCGTCGTCGCCGGTACGACCCCCGCGGTCCAGCTGACCGGCTTCGGCTCCTACCTGCGCCAGGTGGCCCACGCCGACATCTCGATCAACGGCTCCCAGACCGACCTGCCCCAGCGCCTCCCGTTGCCCACGGCCCCCATCGCCAGGGACTCGTCGGTGGATCACCGCTTCGCACTCAACGACACCAACCAGGGCTACGCGGGCGCGTACCTGAGCTGGACGGAGTGGCAGCGGCGGATCGACGTCCTGGCCCTGCACGGCATCAACGAGGTGCTCGTCTACGAGGGCCAGGAGGCCGTCTACCAGCGCACCTTCATGGAGTTCGGCTACTCCGACCAGGAGATGCGCCAGTGGATCCCGCAGCCGGGCCACCAGTCCTGGTGGCTGCTGCAGAACATGTGCTGCACCGACAGCCCGATCTCCCAGCACCTCATCGACCAGCGGATCGGGCTCGGCCGCAAGATGGCCGACCGCCTGCGTTCGCTGGGCATGGTCCCCGTGCTGCCCGGCTATTTCGGCACCGTGCCGACCGACTTCAAGACCCGCAACCCGGGCGCCAACACGGTCCCGCAGGGCACCTGGAACCAGCTCGAACGCCCCCACTGGCTCGACCCGACGAATCCCGTCTTCGAGCGCGTCGCGGCCACGTTCTACCGGGTGCAGAACGAGCTGTTCGGCTCCAGCACGATGTACAAGATGGACCTGCTGCACGAAGGCGGCACGGCCGGAACGGTCAACGTCGCGCAGGCGTCACAGGCGGTGCAGCGGGCGCTGAACGCCGCCCACCCCGATGCGCTGTGGACGATCCTGGGCTGGCAGAGCAACCCGCTGCCGGCGACGCTCCAGGCCATCGACCGCACCAAGATGTTCATCGTCGACGGCATCAGCGAGGAACCCGGCATCACCGACCGGGACAAGGACTTCTTCGGCACTGGGTACGCGTTCGGCACCATCTGGAACTTCGGCGGCCATGTCAATCTCGGCGCCCGGTTGACCGTGTGGAACGAGAAGTTCCACGCCTGGCGTGACAAGCCCCGCACGGCGCTGAACGGCATCGCGGTGATGCCCGAGGCCATCGACAACAACCCGGCCGCGGTCGCGTTCTTCGCCGACCTGCCGTGGCAGGACGGCCCGGTCGACATGCGGCAATGGTTCGCCGACTACGCCACGGCCCGGTACGGCGGCGACGATCCCCATGCCAAGGCGGCCTGGCAGATCCTCCTCGACACCGTCTACAGCTGGCCCGCCGGCGCCGACAGCCGGCACGTCACCGGCCTGTACGACGACGAGCCCGGCCTGGCGAACACCGGCTACCCGCTGCCGTACGACATCGCCGCCTTCGACCGGGCGCTCGACGAGCTGCTCCAGGTGGACCGGCGGCTGCGCGGCTCCGGCGCCTACCGCTACGACCTCGTCGACGTCGCACGGCAGGTGCTGGCCAACCACAGCCGGCTGCGGCTGCCCGAGATCCGCGCCGCCTACCGGGCCAAGGACCTCGACCGCTTCGAGCGCCTCACCGGCCAGTGGATGGACCAGATGCGGCTGATGGATCGGCTGCTCGGCACCGACGAGAACTTCCTGCTCGGGGTCTGGCAGAAGGAGGCCCGCCGGCAGGCCGCCACCCCGGCCGAGGCGGCGACCCTGGACTACAACCTCAAGTCGCTGGTCACGCTCTGGGCCACCGGCGCCCGTCTGCAGGACTACGCCCGCAGGGAGATGAACGGCCTCGTCGGGCAGTACTACGCCAAGCGGTGGCAGCTCTTCTTCGACCACCTGAAGACCGCGCTGCGCTCGGGCAAGGAGTACCCCGAGCCGATCGACTGGCTCGCCGTCGCCCAGGACTGGGCGAAAGCCGGCACCAAGCTGGCCTCCGAACCGAGCGGCGACTTCTACCGCGAGGCGAGCCGGGTGGCGGCGCTGCCGGACGGCGCGGTGACCGTCGGGGTCGACCGCAAGGGCGTCAAGCCGGGCGAGACGGTGCAGGTCACCGCCGTGTTCACCAACGACAACACGCTGCGGCCCACCGGCAAGGTCACGCTCCGGCCCGACGTCCCACGCGGGTTCCAGGTGCGGGCCACCTCACCGAGCCGCGCCGACCAGGTCGCCCCGCTCGGCAAGCTCACCGCCACGTGGACGGTGACCGTCCCTGCCGACCAGGCCCCGGGCGACACCCTGGCGCTGGACGTCACCGCCTCCTGGCGATCCGGCGACGCCGACCGGCAGGACCGGGCCTCGACCCGCCTGCTGATCGCCGGAGCCGTGCCCGCGTCGTACCGGACGATGGCCAACGTGCCGGCCGAGTTCGCGCCCACCGGCGACGGCGTCGCGATCGCGGCGGGCGGTGCGGATCTGTGGCGGGAGACCAACGAGCTGGCCACCGCCTACCGCAAGGGCGCCCTGGCCGACGGGCAGCAGCTCGCGAGCACGGTGCTGCGCGAGGACGGCTCGTCGGAGTGGACCCGGGCCGGGCTGGTGGTGAGCAACGACCTGGCCACCCCCGGCTCCACCGGCTACGCGAACATCGCCGTCACTCCGGGTCACGGCTGCGTGTTCAGCTGGGACTCCGACGGCAACGGGCAGTTCGACTCGTACGCGGAAGTGGGCGGGTTCGCACCACCGGTGCAGGTGCGCATCGGCAGGTCCGGCGACCGGCTCACCGGCTCGTGCAGCAGCGACGGCAGGAACTGGTCGCTGGTCGGGTCGGCCCGCGTCCCGGGCACCGGCGCCGCGCTCGACGCCGGCCTGTTCGTCAGCGCGGCCAACCGCCACACCGGCCAGCAGGCGGTCGCCACGCTGACCGATCCGGCACCGGCCCCGTCGACTGCCCGCGACGGCGCGGGGGACACGCTGCAGAGCCTCCGCAAGCCGGTCACCGCGCTGAGCTGGGAGCCGAACCGGGGTCCAGAGCACGCGAACGACGGCAACCGGGCCAACTCGCCCTACTTCGCCAGCCAGCTGATCTGGGACACCACCTGGTGGCAGGTCGATCTGGGCGCGGTCAACGACATCTCACGCGTCAACGTACGCAACTATGTCGGGGGCGGGCGTTACTACGAGTACCGGCTGGAAGGCAGCCTCGACGGCACCACCTGGTACACCCTCGGCGGCCGCCAAGGCGCCCGGGCCGTGACCGACGCCGGGGACACCATGACCACCGAGGCCAAGGCCCGGTATGTCCGGGTGGTCGGCACCCACAACAGCGCCAACCTGTCGTTCCACCTCACCGAGGTCAGCGTGTACGGGACGCCGCAGCAGTGACCCGCGCGGACGCCGCCCATGGCCACGCAGCCGGCGGCCATGGGCGGCGTCATGCGTGCTCAGTCGTGGCTGACCCTGGGACCGCCCCAGGGGAGTCGGTCGGTCGGCCAGAGCTCAGGCTGCCGCTTGACCGTGGCGTCGGCCCGGCCGCCCACGGGGCAGCGGAAGCCGTGCGGGGGCACGGTCAGCGAGATCAGGTAGTTGTCGATGGGCACCGTGCTGCACTCGTCCTTGCCGTAGATGCGGTGGCCCCAGCCCTCGTACGTGAGCAGCACCGCCTTGGGGCCGAGCTGGCGGCCCACGTCGGCGGACCAGACGTACGGCGTGGAAGGGTCGTGGATCGAGTTGCCCAGCAGCAGCGGAGCACTGCCCGTGTAGCGCAGCCGGTGCTGCGGGTTGGTGGTGGGGTGGCCGAGGCAGACGGGCAGGTCCTCGATCGGCATCGGATTGAGGCGCATGTCGGGAGCGAGGCGGCGGGAGCTGCGCAGCAGCGCGGCGTACTCGTGGTAATTGCGGACCCGCAGGTTGTAGTCCTCGCAGAGGATCGTGGTCGGCAGTTCGGCGACCTCCCCTGTCACGGGCTGCCGGCCGGGCGGCGGAGGCACCCACTCCGGCAGCGGTCCGCCGTCCAGTGCGCGCAGCATCTCGCTCAGCAGTTGCCAGGCGGGGCCCTCGGTCCCCAGCACGCCCTGCCAGAGGACCTGCACCTCGGTCATCGGGCGGTCCGTGACGCCTGGGTAGTACAGCTGCCCGCTGCGTGCCTTGGCCAGCAGCCGCTCCCACAGCGCCCGGACGTCCTGGCCGTGCAGGGCGCAGGCGGACTCGTGCTCACACCAGGCGACGAACTCGTCGAACGCGTCCTCGACGGCGGCCGCCTCCGTGTCGAGGAAGGCCTTGACGCCGAGGCTGTGGTCCATGTTGCTGTCGAGCGCCAGGGCCCGGATGCGGCCGGGGAACAGCTCGGCGTACATCTGCCCGATCAGCGTGCCGTAGGAGATCCCGTAGTAGGTGAGCTTCTCCTCGCCGAGGGCGGCGCGGATGGCGTCCAGGTCCCGCGCGACGTTCGCCGAGTCGACGTGGTCGTACAGAGGGCCGGTACGGGCCCGGCAGTCCTGGCGCAGCCTCCTGGCGTAGGCGCTCCACCTGTCGAAGTCGGCCTGGCTGGTCATGACCGCGTACGGCATCTGGTTGTACAGCGAAGCCGAGCAGATCACCGGGTGGCTGCGGCCCACGCCCCTGGGGTCGAAGCCGACGATGTCGAAGTGCCGCTGGAGCTCTTCGGTGAAGAAGTCGGGAGCGCCGTAGGCGGCCTCCACGCCCGATCCGCCCGGCCCGCCCGGGTTGATCACCAGGGAGCCGATCCGAGCCGCGGGATCGGTGGCCTTGCGCCGGGCGAGAGCGAGGTCGATGGTGGGGCCCTGCGGCCTCGACCAGTCGATCGGCACGGTCAGCGTGCCGCACTCGGCGGAGGGCTCCTCCTCGCAGGGGGCCCAGACGATGCCGCCCTTCGCCGCCTCCGCCGAGGCTCCGTCCGGGGTGGCCGCGCCTGCGGCCGCCGCGGTCGGTAACAGGGTCGGTAACAGGATTGCCACCACCGCCAAGGCGGCGGCCAGTACAGAGGACTTCGGTCGCACATCGCTCCAATCGTCGTCGACTGGCCCTCGCATGGCACGCGGCCGACTCTGATCGTCCCCGTCGACGGCCCCGTGGCCCGGCGGCGCGGCGAGCGCGCACCGTGGGCAGGCCGAGCGCACCATCCAGCCGATCCACACGTTCGCTCGTACGTCGTACCACGAAACATTCACCTATGGACGTCATAGATCGTGATATGGCCGGAAATATCGTGATGATGGCGCTAATCGTTGCCCCGCCGCGCCTACACCGAGGCAGGCAGGGCGAGGAGTGGGAAGTGGTCGGGGCCGAGGAAGGTGACGATCTCGGCAATGTGCTCGCCACGCAGCGCGAACACGGTGATCGACCAGGCGAGATGCGGCCCGGTGGGGTCGGCGCCGAGGTAGAAGGCCACGGCGGGCTGGCCGTTCGCGCTGGTGGGCAGGGTGCGCCAACTGGGGCATCTGGTCATCGGGACCTGAAGCGCGAAGTCGGCGACGGCCTCCAAGCCGGAGTACCAGTGCGCCATCGGTGGCATCGACCAGGTGACGTCCTCCGTCAGCAGCGCCACCAGGGCGTCGGCGTCGCCGCGTTCCAGCGCCGTGGCGAATCCGGTGACCAGCTTGCGTACGTGGGCGTCGCCCAGCTTCCGCAAGGTCTGCTGCTGGGTGGGGGAGGAGATCCGCTCCGCGGTGAGCCGGTGCCGACACCGCTCGGCCGGATCGCGGTGTTCGCCGACCCCGACGGCAACCTGGTCGGCCTGCTGAGCAGGAGGGACGCATGACCGACCCGGTATCCCGGCCGACCCGGCACCGCGACGCCGACCTCTGGTCGCTGATCCACGCCGAACGGGCGGCCCTGGCGGCCGACCTGGCGGATCTGACCGGCGAGCAGTGGGTCACGCCGTCGCTGTGCACCGGGTTGACCGTGCGCGAGGTGCTGGCGCACCTCACCGCGGGCGCCACCCTCAACCCGGTGCGATGGCTGGCAGGCGTCATCCGCTGCCGCTTCGACTTCGACAGACAGGTGGCCATGCGGCTGGCCGAGCAGCTGGGAGCGAGCCCGGCCGAGACGCTCGGCAGGTTCCGCGGCGTCATCACCGGCACCACCAAACCGCCCCTGCCGACCGTGGCGATGCTGGGCGAGACGATCGTGCACGGCGAGGACATCCGGCGGCCTCTGGGCATCCGCCGCGACTACCCGATGGAGACGCTCACCGTGGTCGCCGACTACTACCGGCGCTCTGACCTGGTCGTCCTCGCCAGGGGGCGGATCAGCGGCCTGCGTCTCTTCGCGAACGACGGGCCCTTCACCGCGGGCTCCGGCCCGCTCGTGGCGGGCACCACGTTGGCGCTGACGATGGCCATGACCGGGCGCGCCTCGTACTGCGACGAGCTCGAAGGCGAGGGTGTGGCGACCTTGCGCGAACGCGGTGAGACGCCCTGACCTCGGCCGCACGCCGCCAGGCGACAGGCACATGGCCCGTGGCCGAGTGCGGAACCGCTCGTCAGGGGCGGGCGTGGACACCGATGCCTCCGGAGACGACAAGGTTGTCGCCGGTGATGTAGCCGGCGGCGTCCGAAGCGAGGAAGGCCACGGCTTCGGCGACATCGGCGGGAGCGCCGACGCGGCCGAGCGGGACGTCCCGAGCCCAGGAGTCGATCATTTCCTGGGAGACACCCATCTTGCTGTAGGCAGGGGTGTTGATCAGTCCTGGGCTGACGGCGTTGACGCGGATGCGGCGGGGGGCGAGTTCGAGCGCGAGGGAGCGCATGAGGGGGACCAGTGCGCCCTTGGCGGCGGTCATGGCGGCTCCGATCCCTTCGCCGGCGCCCACGGTGAACACGACCGAGGCGCCCTCGCTGAGGAGCGGGAGCGCCTTCTGCAGGGTGAAGAAGCTGCCCTTGACGTTGACATCGAACAGGGCGTCGAAGGCGGCTTCGTCGGTTGACTCGATCGGGCCGGGCCGGGAGATGCCCGCGTTGAGGAAGAGCAGGTCGAGGGAGCCGAATTGCCGGCGTGCCTGCTCCATCGCGCGGTCGATGTCCGGCAGGGACCGTGCGTCGGCCCGGACGATCGCGATGTCATCGGGAAGTCCGGCGTCGGCGAGGTTGCTGACGCCGGTGACCATGACGCGGTAGCCGCGGGAGCGGAGCAGTTCAGCGGTCGCCTTGCCGATGCCGCTGGTTCCACCGGTGATCAAAGCTGCAGGTGCAGACATGATGCGTCCTTTGCGTGCTTCCGGGAGGTAGGGGGATCGGTGCGCGGCTCTACCGCGACGATCATTTTTGGCAGCGTACGACATCTTGGCAGCGACTGCCAACATGCGTTCGAGTGTCACCGTGGCAGTGCTCAGTTAACCTGGGCACATGAAGCAGGAAGCCGAGACGGCGAGGGATGCACCGGCCACGCTGTGGGACCGGACACGGCAGCTGGCCTCCCGGGAGATCCTGGAGACGGCTCTGCGCCTGTTCACCGAGCAGGGCTACGACGAGACGACCATCGCCCAGATCGCCCGAGAAGCCGGTGTCTCCCAGCGCACTCTCTTCCGCTATTTCGGCACCAAGGAGGACCTTCTCGGCGGCAACCAGGACCGGTTCGGCCAGGTCCTCACAGACACGATCAGCGAACTGCCGACCGAAGCCGGTGTCTGGGAGGCCCTGCGCGCAGGGGTGGCTGCCGTACTGAACCTGCACAACAGCCGCGAACAGGCCCTGGAGCGGTTCCGTCTCCTGCACAACACCGCCTCGCTACGTGCCGGTTGGCTCGAAAAGCGACTGCGATTCCAGGAGGACCTGCTGCCGCTCATCGAGGCGCGTATGGATGCTGCTACCGGCAGCGTGAACGTCAAGGCCCGCGCAGTGATCGCGACGGCGTTCGCATGCCTGGATGCCGCAACGATGACGTGGGTCGACAATGACGGCAAGGGCGACATCATGGATCTGTACGACGAGTGCCTGGCTGCAGTGCGTGGCTGACCAGCCAGAAGCTGGGTTCTAGCTACCGTGTGTGAAGGTGTACTCGCTGGGGTTGAAGGAACAGTGGCTGCCCGACAGCACCTGACCCTTGTGCGAGATCTTGTGTACGCCGCTGGACTTGTAGGTATGAGACCCCAGCGGGATCACGGCATCGGATTCTCTTCCGCCGGTCCGGTACACGTCGACTGAGCCGTCGCCCCAGTCGACGACGTTCTCGAATCTGCACCTTGAGGTGTTGCCCGTGTTGATGACAGCCACCGAGGCGGTGGGATCCGTGCTCGCGCACTCTTCCACGGCCGTTTTGGCGAATCGGCACGGCTCCTTCGCGGGGAGCGCTTGCTGCTCGGCGAAGCTGCTGGGCACGGAGCCGGCGACAAGGCCGGCGGTCATGGCACATGTCGCCAAGGTGAATGCCAGGAGTTTTTCGCTGCGCCTCATGGCGGATTCCCTTCGGAGCGGTCAGAGCTAACGCTTTGTGCGCCTTTCAGGAATTGGCGGTCAGCGACCGGGGCTTGGCTGCCTCCTTGATTACATCGTTCACGGGCTCTGCGGCTGCGCTCAACCAAGTCGGCCTCAAGTCGCTCCCAAAGGTGTTGACCCTGACGCTGCGTCAACCTCTCAGCATGGTGGGCATGACGACGAGAACCAGTGCGATCGAGGTCGCCGGGCTGCGCAAGTCGTACGGCGACCATGAGGTGGTCGCCGGGGTCGACCTGACCGTCCCAGAAGGCACCGTCTACGCCCTGCTCGGGCCCAACGGGGCCGGCAAGACCACCACAGTCCGGATCCTGTCCACGCTGCTCCCCGCCGACGCCGGTGAGGCGCGGGTCGCCGGGTACGACGTCCGCCGCGAGGCCGACCAGGTGCGTGAGCGGATCGGAGTGACCGGACAGTTCTCCGCCGTGGACGAGTTGCTGACCGGGCGGGAGAATCTGCGGCTGATGGCCGACCTCGGCCACCTCGACCGGCGCCGTGCGGAGACCGTGGCCGGGCAACTGCTGGAGCGGTTCGACCTGGTCGATGCCGCCGACCGGCGCGCGGCGACGTACTCCGGCGGTATGAAGCGGCGGCTGGACCTGGCGATGACCCTGGTGGCCGGCCCGCGGCTGATCTTTCTCGACGAGCCGAGCACCGGTCTCGACCCGCGCAGCCGCCGTGACCTGTGGGGGATCGTGCGGGAGCTGGTGGCGGACGGGGTCACCGTCTTCCTCACCACCCAGTACCTCGAGGAGGCCGACCAGCTCGCCGACCGGATCGGCGTGCTCGACGGTGGCCGGCTGGTCGCCGAGGGCACCGCGGCCGAGCTGAAGCGGCTGGTCCCCGGCGGTCACATCGAGCTGCGGGCCGCCGACAGCGGGCGGGTCGCCGAGCTCGCCCGCCGCTTGCCCGGAGCGAGCCCGAACGCCGAGGCGCTCACCGTGACCCTGCCGCACGACGGCAGCCTCACCGCGCTGCGACGGCTGCTGGACGGGCTCGACGACGACGCGGTCACCGGGCTCGCCGTGCACACCCCGGACCTGGACGACGTGTTCCTGGCTCTGACCGGCCACCCCACCACGGAGCAGGAGGTACGCCAGTGAGCACCACGACGTACGCCGTCCGCGACTCGGCGACCATGCTGCGCCGCAACATGAAACGCATGGCCCGGTACCCGTCGATGACGCTGGTGCTGATCGGCCAGCCGCTGCTGTTCCTGCTGCTGTTCGTCTACGTCTTCGGCGGCACCATGGGCGCCGGTCTGCCGGGAGCGCCGACGGGGGACCGCGGCGACTACCTGACGTTCATCACCCCGGGGATCCTGATGATGACGGTGGCCAGCGTGTCCATCAGCACGGCGGTCCTGGTCGCCACCGACATGACCAACGGGATCATCGACCGGTTCCGGACCATGGCCATCGCCAAGGTCTCGGTGCTCACCGGCCACGTGCTCGGTGCGATGATCCAGACCGCGCTCGCGCTCGCGGTGGTCTTCGGGGTGGCGTTCCTGCTCGGGCTGGAGACCGCCGCCTCGGCGATGCAGTGGCTGGGCCTGGTTGGTCTGCTCACGCTGCTCTCCTTGGCGATGACCTGGCTCACCGTGGCGCTGGGGCTGGCCAGTCCGGACCCGGAGACCGCGAGCAACTGGCCGATGATCTTCCTGCTGCTGCCGTTCGTGGGCAGCGGGTTCGTACCGGTCGAGTCGATGCCGGCCGGGCTGCGGTGGTTCGCCGAGCACCAGCCGTTCACGCCGATCATTGACGCCTTCCGCGGCCTGCTGGCCGGATCGCCGGCTGGGGCGGACGTCCTCTGGGCCGTCGGCTGGTGTGTGGTGATCGGATCGGTCGGCTACCTCTGGTCGCGTCGCCTCTACCGGACCCGCGCCGCGAACTAGGAGACTGGTGCGATGCTGACCATCGGCGAGCTGGCGTCGTACGCCGGAGTGACGGTGCGCGCGGTGCGGCACTACCACGCCAAGGGGCTCCTGCCGGAGCCGGAGCGGGACCACTCGGGCTACCGCAGGTACGACGCCGGCGCAGTGGTCGAGCTGATCAAGATCCGGACCCTCGCCGAGGCCGGGGTCCCGCTCGCGCGGGTGCGGGAGCTGCTCCAGGCCGAGGAGGAGGAGTTCGCCGCGGCGGTCGCGGACATCGACAGGCGGCTGCGGGCGGAGATCCGGGAGCGGCAGCGGCACCGCGAGCGGATCGCCCGCCTCGCCGCCGGGGACAGCCTGGCGCTGCCCGCGGAGGTGGTCGAGTTTCTCGACCGGCTGCGGGCGCTCGGGGTCGACGAGCGGATCGTCCAGGTCGAGCGGGACGGCTGGATCCCGCTGGCCGCGCACTCGCCCGACCGGGTCCCGGAGTGGATGGCACGCAAGCGGGAGCAGCTCGCCGACCCGCAGCTCATCGACTTCTATCTCACCCTGGGCCAGGCTCTCGACCGTACCGACGACGACCCACGGCTGGTCGAGCTGGCCGACAAGCTCGCCGCCTACATCACCCGGATGGCCGACGAGCAGGGCGAGGAGTACGTCGACGACGCCGACATCGAGCCGCCGTTCGCCAAGCTGATGGACGCACTGGCGTTCGACACCGCGCCGCCGGCCCGACGGCTGATCGAGCTGCTGAAGAAGCGGGGCTGGACCGGCTGGACCAAGCTGGAACGCGTGGACCCGGCACGGTCCATGGCCAAGGAGTGGGCCGGCCCTGGCTAAGCTGCCCGCATGTTGCGTCCTGGAAGTTGGTCCAGGCCTGCGGGTGAAAGTCCCGTCCGGGTAAGCACTGGAGCGCCCGGTAGCAGGCCCCGGTTCGTCGTGGAGACATGGCGGGCTGAGCGGGGCGTCGAGAGCCTCTTTGGAGGGAGCAAGCACGCGGGCCGTAGCGTGAAGCGAACCTTGCAGCCTCGTCATAGTTACAACGGAGAAGCCGAGCCGCTCATGTCACGGCGAAGGCCATGCCTGGTGGGCTCTGTTCCAGGGTCAGCTCGTCGGGTTCTCCCGGGGTACGGAGGATGGCACGTGTGCATGGTCTGGGCCGGAACAGGAGAGACCCGTCTGACCACGCCTTTCGTCGGGCAAGAGACCAGGCGTATAAGCCGATGGTGAAGTCGTCTGGAGGGCAGCGGGAGTCCGAGGGGGTCGTAGTACCGCTGATCGGCGTGCAACACAACGCGCCGGGAGGGAAGGGCCCTCACCTTGATCACGCTTGGGGCGAGGGTAAGCACAAGGGCATGACCCAGGGTCCTGGGTCCAATCACCCCGGCGGGCCGTCGCCCGCCGTGCTGGACGGGCAGGGGTCCGTTCTGAACGTGCGACGACTTCAACGCAAGCTATGGACTGCGGCCAAGCAGTCTCCGGAGCGGCGTTTCCACGCTCTGTTCGACCGTGTCCACAGAGGTGACGTGCTGTGGGAGGCGTGGGAGCGGGTCCGGGCCAACAAGGGTGCCGCCGGAGTCGATCGGGTGACTGTGGCGGATGTGGAGGACTACGGGGTCGGCCGGATGCTGGCCGAGCTTCAGCATGACCTTCGCGCAGGCAGGTATCGTCCCGCGCCGGCCAGGCGTGTGGACATCCCGAAACCACACGGTGGCAAGCGTCCGCTGGGGATACCCCGGATCCGTGATCGCGTGGCTCAGCAAGCCGCCAAGCTGGTGTTGGAGCCCATCTTCGAGGCCGACTTTGTGCCGGTCTCCTTTGGGTTCCGGCCGAAGCGGTCGGCGACGCAGGCGATGGAGCGGTTGCGTAAGGGCTTCATCGAGGGCCGGGTGTTCGTGGTGGAGTTCGACATTGTCGACTTCTTCGGCGAGATCGATCACGATTGTCTTCTCGCTGAAGTAGGGCGGCGGGTGTCGGACCGGCGGGTGCTCAAGCTGCTGCGGCTGTGGCTTCAAGCAGGGGTGATGGTGGATGGGGAGGTTCGGCGGACGGTCGCGGGAACTCCACAGGGGGGCGTGATTTCGCCTCTGATGTCCAATATTTACCTGCACGTTCTGGACGCCGAGCTGACCAAGCGAGGGGTGGGCGAGCTGGTGCGGTACGCCGACGACGGAGTCGTCTTGTGCCGCAGCCAAGCCCAGGCCAGAGCGGCCCTGAAGGCGGTCGAGGGCATCCTCACCGCGCTGGGGTTGAGGCTGCACCCGGACAAGACGAAGATCGTTGACCTCAGAGAGGGCCGGGAAGGACTCGACTTCCTCGGCTGCCACTTCAGAGCCCGCATGTCCGGGCGGTTGTGGGAACACAAGCGGGTCATCCGCTACTACCTGCATCGCTGGCCCAGTCAGACGGCGATGAAGAGACTCCGGTCCAAGGTCCGTGAGCGGACCGACCGCCGCCGGTCGGGAACGGATATCCGTGACGTGATCGCGGATCTCAATCCGGTCCTGCGCGGCTGGGGCAACTACTTCAAAACCGGGAACGCCGCCACCAAGTTCCGCCAGATCGACAACTACGTGGTGTGGCGTCTGCACCGTTTGATGATCAAGAAGCGCGGACGCAACCTACGAGCCGGTCGATCGAGGCAGTGGACCGAGGAGTGGTTCAACGGGCATGGCCTGCATCGCCTGCGAGGCACCATCCGCTGTCCGAAGGCAGCGTAACCATGTCAAGAAGATCATCGGTAAGCCGTATGCGGGAAAACCGCACGTACGGAATTGAAAGGGGGATGGGGAACCGGGCCTTCACGGCACCGCGCCCCTGACTACCAATGGCTCGGATTCTTCTCCTGCACTCGATGTACGGCCTGCGGCCCGCCGTGCACCAGGCCGCCGACAGGTTCCGGGCGGCCGGCCACGACGTGCACGTCCCCGACCTCTACGGCGGCAGGGTCGTCGACACGGCTGAGGAGGGCATCGCGATCAAGGAGGAGATCGGGCGGGACACGCTGCTGAAGCGGGCCGTGGCCGCTGCAGCCCCGCTCTCCGGCGAGCGGCTGGTCTACGCGGGCTTCTCGCTGGGGGCGGCGCTCGCGCAGAACCTCGCCCTGGCCGACGAGCGGTCCCGCGGGCTGCTGCTGATGCACGGGACCTCCGACATGGCCGACGGTGTCTCGGCCGACGACCTGCCGGTCCAGCTCCACGTCGCCGACCCGGACACCTACGAGCCCGTCGACTGGCTGAACGCGTGGTACCTCAGGATGCGCCGGGCGCGGGCCGACGTGGAGGTCTTCCGCTATCCCGGCGTGGGCCACCTGTTCACCGACCCTGACCTGCCCGACTACAACGCCGAGGCCGCCGAGCGCGCCTGGGCGGTCGCCCTCGACTTCGTCGCGGACCTTTGACCGGCTACGTCGCCACGCCCCCGTCCAGCTCCAGGCGGGAGCCGGCGAACGTGGCCCGCAGGCGACGATCGTGCGTCACGACCACCAGGGCGCCGTGGTAGGAAGCCAGCGCCTCCTCCAGTTGCTCCACGAGCATCGGCGACAGGTGGTTGGTCGGCTCGTCGAGCAGGAGCAGGTCCACGGGCTCGCTCACCAGCCGCGCCAGCTCGATCCGGCGCCGCTGCCCGTAGGAGAGCTCGCCGACGCGCAGGCCCAGGTCGGACGGCCGGAACAGCCCCAGGGCCAGCAGCGCGTCCGCGTGCTCGTCCAGGCTCCCGGGCCGCCCGTCCGCGTAGGCCCGCAGCACGGTCCGATCCGCCGGCCCGGCCGGCCGAACGGTCCCGCCTCTGTCGGGCCGCCGCAGGTCGCCGGTGTCCAGCTCGTCCTGACGGAAGTAGCCGACGCGGCCGGACCGTCGTATCTCGCCCCCGTCCGGCCGTAGCTCGCCGGCGAGCACCCGCATCAGTGTGGTCTTGCCCGCCCCGTTCGGGCCGGTGACGAGCAGCCGTTCACCGGCGCGGAGGGCGAGGGAGTCCAGCCGGAGCCGTCCCGCCACCACCACGCCGTCGAGCGCGACCACCTCAGCTCCGGCAGCGGCCCCCGCGGTGGTGAGGCCGGCGGTGAAGCGCAGCGGCTCGGGCGGCGGCGGCGCCGGGTGGTCGGTGAGCCACCGCAGCCGCTGCTGGGACTGCCGGATGCGCCCGGCGGCCCCGTGCGTACGCGAGCGCGCCCGCCAGGCGCCGGTGCCCATGCCCGCCTTGACCGCCTTGCGCGGGATACCGGCCAGCCGGCCCGCGTTGGCCGCCACCAGTGTGGCATGGCGGTCCACCTCCGTCTTCCACTCCTCGTGGGCTCGCGCCTGCGCGGCGCGTTCGGCGGCCTTGGCCGTGAGGTATCCGGTGTACCCGTCGCCGTAGCGGCGCACCTTCCCGTCGCAGACCTCCAGGACGGCAGTGGTCACCCGCTCCAGGAACACCCGGTCATGCGTGATCGCCACGACCGTGCCCCGGTGGGCGCGCAGCCGCTGTTCGAGCCAGGTCACCGCCTGGTCGTCCAGGTCGTTGGTCGGCTCGTCGAGCAGCAGCAGCTCAGGAGCGGACGCCAGGGTGGCGGCCAGGGCGAGCCTGGAGCGCTCACCGCCGGACAGCGTGCCGAGGGGACGGCGCCGATCGAGTCCGGGCAGCCCGAGCCCGTGCAGCGCGATCTCCACCCGAGCGTCGGCCTCATAGCCGCCCCGCGCCTCGAACTCCGCCACCAGCCGCGCGTAGACATCGTAGACATCCAGTCCCGCGGAGACCCCTTCCACCTCCGCACGAGCCTCCACATGAGCTCCCGCATGTGCCCGCGCGCGAGCCTCCGCACGTGCCTCCACCTCAGCCTCGCCGAGCGAGCGCTCGGCGGCACGCATCCGCGCTTCGAGCTCGCGCAGATCAGCGAGGGCCAGGTCGACGGCGTCGCCCACCGTCGCGTCCGGCGGCAGCGCGAGCGACTGCGGCAGGTATCCGACACCGCCGGGCGCGACGGCCACGAGCTCGCCGTTGTCCGGCCGCTCGGCCTCGGCCATGAGCCTGAGCAGCGTGGACTTGCCCGACCCGTTGTCGCCGATCACCCCGATCCGCTCACCGGGCCTGACGGTGAGCGACACGCGGTCCAGGACGACACGAGTGCCGTAACGCTTGGTGACCTCGGTAAGCGCCAGTTGGGCAGCACTACGCAAAAGGGCCCAGCCTCCTCTTCTAAGAAAGACGAGACGGTCCGTCTCGCCTAAGTGAGTATGCAGGCGCGGCGGCACTAAGTCAAGACGGACCGTCTCGTCTCCTCAAGTCAGGATGGGCCGCCGCCGTACGCGGCCGAGCCCGCGCCCGTGCCGGAGGGTGAAAGTTTCAACGCGAATCCGCAGGTCGCCGCCGGCAGCTCCGCCCCAGGTTTGACGCGGGCGGCTGCCCGTGCGATCAAGCAGGCGCGGTTCCCGCCGGAAGGGAAAGCGCTTGCCGAAGAAGCGCGCCCGCAATGTTAGCGCTACCACAAACCGAGGTACCCGAATGAAACGCCTGGCCGTCCTGCCCCTCCTGCTGATCGCCACCCTCCTCCTACCCATCCAGAGCGCCCTGGCCGACACGAACGTGGCCAGGAGCGCGACGCCGTCCGCCTCGTACACGTCCTCCTGGGAGAGCGTGGCGGCGATCAACGACGGCATCGACCCGCCCGGCTCCAACGACACCGCCAACAAACGCTGGGGCACCTGGCCCAACACCGGCACCCAGTGGGCCGAGCTCACCTGGAGTTCGACCCAGTCGATCAAGGGCGCCGACGTCTACTTCTTCGACGACGGCGGCGGCGTCCGCGTCCCCGCCTCCTGGAAGCTCCAGTACTGGAACGGCAGCGCCTACACCGACATCTCCGCCACGTACCCGATCGCGGTCAACGCCTACAACAAGGTGAGCTTCACGCAGGTCGGCACCACGCGGCTGCGCGTCGTCCTGCAGAGCGGCCAGGGGTCCGTGGGGCTGCTCGAGGTCAAGGCGTGGGCCCCCGACTCCGGCGGCGGCACCTCCACCTGGAACCCGCCGGCCAATCTGGTCACCCCGCTCAACGAGGTCTGGCAGCACGTCGAGAGCACGTACCCGGACCCGTACGGGTTCCGCAACTACGGCTGGGACCAGATCATGGCCAACAAGGGCTCGATCAACTACTGCGTCCGCTGGGACACCACCGCCACGGTGACGGCGGCCCAGCGTGACCAGATCCACGCCGCCCTGGCCCGCCAGTTCAAGAAGTGGATGGACGTCATGGCCGGCCACAACGGCTGGCCGTACGCGAGCGTGCCGGTCAAGGTCGTGGGCTGGGCCGTACGTGACCGCGCCCAGCTGCAGTGGAGCGACAACTCGGTCGACATCTACGTCAACAACATCCGCGAGAACGCGCCCCAGTGCTCCGAGCCCTGCGGCCGGTTCTTCAACCAGAGCGGCAACTACCCCAACTGCCCGGGCGGCGCGTCGCACCACTACGACATGTCGCTGTGGCTGACCGCCGGGTTCGGCGGGGGAGCCGGGGGCGACTGGGGGCAGCGGATCGGCAGCGAGTACTTCATGTCGAACCTCAACACCGACAACATCCACATCCTGCTGCATGAGATGGGACATTCGTTCGGCCTGGACGACTTCTACGACTGGACTCCGACGGGCCAGTGCTGCTTCCTGATGAAGGCGGGCAGCGCGGCGCAGATCACGGAGTTCGACGCGTGGATGTTCCGCGACTGGTGGCGGCACCTGAAGAGCCGCTACGGCTACTGACGGACAACGGGGAGGGCGGCGGGGTCTCCGCCGCCCTCCAGCCGTTCACGCGACCGTGAGTTCGTACTCACGCGTGACCGGCGTGCTCAGCTTGTCGTTGTCCCTGAGCTGGACGGTGAAGGTGGCGGTCCCGGCTGTGGTGGGGGTGCCGGTGATCGCCCCGGTGAACCGGTCGAGGCTGAGCCCCGCGGGCAGCGAGCCCTCGACGACCTGCCAGTCGTAGAACGGGACCCCGCCCTTGGCCTGGAGGCGCTGCTGGTAGGCGGCGCCGGTCTTCGCCGCGGGGACGGCGGAGGTCTCGATCGAGGGCTTGAGGAACGGGGTCAGCTTCCTGTTCAGCTTCCACCCGGCGTTCTCCGCGATCAGCAGGGACAGCTTGGTCAGCTCCCACCTGCGGGTCGGGAAGACGTGCCGCCAGCCGCCGCTCTGCCCGCTCAGCCGGTCCCAGTACGGGTCGTCGCCGGGCACGTGGTAGCTGCTGTCGAGCGGCACGGGGTAGCCCTGGTAGTCGATGACCTCCTGGTCGTCCTTGCCCTTGCCGGCCACGTAGTCGGCCATGCCCTGCCAGTCGCTGTGGAAGGCGACGGCGTGGCCGTACTCGTGCATGACCAGACCCTCGACGTCGATCACCTGGCCGAGGTCGGTCTTCCACCAGTCCTCGTCGCCCAGCGAGGTGAACAGCTTCATCAGCTGCTCGTCGTACTCGAGGATCATGCTGGTGGAGCGGTGGTAGGGGGTGGGCTTGACGTTCTGGGTGTGGAACTTGCCGTTGATGGTCGGGTAGCCGGTCGAGTACGGCGTCTGGATGCCGCGGAACCACACGTACATGCCGTTGTACGGCTTGGCGTTGGAGACCTCGACCTCGTTCTGCCAGTCGTCGCCCGGCAGCTTGTTGACCTCGTCGCCGGCCGGGACCGTGTCGAACGGCCTCAGGTCGAAGAACGCGAACCAGTTGCGCACCGCGGCCTCGGCGGCCTTGCGCACGCCGGGGTCCTTGAAGTAGCCGGTGATGTTGTCGTAGCGGTAGTCGAAGTCGATGGGGATGGACGGTTTGAGCGGGGTCTTCTCGTCCTGCTGCACCCTGATCGGCATGGTCTGCGTGTTCGTGCCGCCGGACGCGTCCGTGGTCTTCATGATCCACTGGTGCAGCTCGTCCTGGCCGCTGCTCTGCTTGGAGTGGATGGCCAGCCGGACGACCTCGCGGTCGGCGGGGCCGGTGAGGGTGAAGGACTTGGTCGCGCCGGTGGCCGTCAGCTCGCTCGGCATGTTGAACATCAGCCGGGAGGTGCCCTTGGCCTGCAGGTCCACCTTCAGCGGGTAGCTGATGCCGGGGACCTTCGGCGCGCGTACCGTCAGCTCGATGTACGGGTTGGCGAGATAGCCCTGCCAGTCCACGAGCTGGACGCCGTAGTCGTTGACCTTGCGGTAGAAGATGTCGAACACGTCCAGCGCGGGGGCCGCCTGACGGGCGGCGAGGCTGGGGGAGGGGACCGACAGCGCGCCGGCCAGGGCGGCCAGCGCGCTGAGGGTGGCGAACTTCCTCATCGAATCCTTTTCCAGGTGAACTACGTGAAGGCCTTCACTTCGAGCAGCCCCACCGAGGCCTGGCCGCTCTGCAGCGCCACGCGCAGGCGGGTGGTGCTGATCGGGTTGAACGTGACGTGGTTGTAGGCGTTGACGGCGATCGGGTAGGTGCCGGGGACGTCGACGTAGGCGCTGCCGTTCCAGTACTGGAGCTTCCAGGAGGCCGGCAGGCGGACGCCGTCGTTGTCGTCGAAGAAGTAGACGTCGGCGGCCTTGAGGGTCTGGCTGCTCGGCCAGGTGAGCTCGGCCCACTGGGCACCGGTGTTGGGCCAGGTGCCCCAGCGCTTGTTGACGGTGTCATTGGAGCTGGGCGGGTCGATGCCGTCGTTGATGGCCGCCACGCTCTCCCACGGCGAGGTGTACGAGGCCGACGGCGTCGCGCTGCCGGCCACGTTCACGGAGGTCCCGCCGCCGCTGCCCACGGTCAGCTGGAACGTCCTGGTCACCGGCGTGCTGAGCTTGTCGTAGTCGCGCAGCTGCACGGTGAAGCCGGCCGTGCCCGCCGTGGTGGGGGTGCCGCTGATCGTCCCGGTGAACCGGTCGAGGGTCAGCCCGGCGGGCAGGGAGCCGCTGGTGACCTGCCAGTCGTAGAACGGCACGCCGCCCTTGGCCTGCAGCGTCTGGCTGTAGGCGGTGCCCGGCGTGGCCGACGGCAGGGAGGTCGTGACGATGGACGGCGGCAGGAACGGGGTGAGGTTGCGGTTGAGCTTCCACCCGGCGTTCTCCGCGATCAGCAGCGACAGCTTGGTCATCATCCACCGGCGGGTGGGGAACATGTGCGTCCAGCCGCCGTTCTGCCCGCTGATCCGGTCCCAGTACTTCTGGTCGCCCGGGATGTGGTAGCTGCTGTCCAGCGGGACGGGATAGCCCTGGTAGGCGACGACGTCGGGATCATTGCCGCCGTTCTGGACGTATGACCGCATGCCGGCCCAGTCGCTGTGGAAGGCGACGGCGTGGCCGTACTCGTGCATGACCAGGCCGTGCACGTCGAGCACCGAGCCCGCGATCTCCGTCTTGTACCAGTCCTCGTCGGCCAGGGAGGTGAACAGCTTCTTGTTCGCCTCGTCGTACTCGAAGATCATCGCGGTCGAGCGGTGCAGCGGGCCCGCGAGCTGCTGGCCGTTCCTGGTGCTGTACTTGCCGTTGGCGGCGGGGTAGCCGGTCGAGTACGGCGTCTGGATGCCGCGGAAGAACACGTACATGCCGTTGTAGGCGGCGTTGTTGGTGACCGTGATCTCGTTCTGCCAGTCGTCGCCCGGCAGGTGGTTCGTCTCCGCCCCGGCCGCCACGGTGTCGAACGGCGCCATGTCGAAGAACCTGAACCAGTCCTTCACGGCCTCCTCGGCGGCGGTCCGGAAGTTCGGCTCGTTGAAGTAGCCGGTGATGTTGTCGTAGCGGTAGTCGAACGTGACCGGCAGGCTGGGCTGCAGCGCGGTCTTCTCGTCCTGCTGCACCCGGATCGGCATCTGCTGCTGGGTCGTGGTGCCGGACGCGTCCCGGATGTTGAGCTTGAGCGTGTAACTTTCATCCTGGCCGGGCCCGCGCTTGGAGTGGATCGCGAGGCGGAACACCTTCTGGTCGTTCGCGTTCGCGAATGTCAGCGTCTTGGTGGCGCCGGTGGCGGTCAGCTGGCTGGGCAGGTCCATCATGAGCCTGGAGGTGCCCTCGGCCTTGAGGTCGATGGTGACGGGGTACTGGACGCCGGTCGGGGGTTTGACGGTGAGCTCGACGTACGGATTGGCCAGGTAGCCCTGCCAGTCGACCAGCTTGACGCCGTAGTCGTTGACGGTCCTGCCGAACATGTCGACCACCGTGGCGGTGGTCGCGGCGTGCGCTTGCTGCGGCACGCCGCTGAGTAAGGAGGCTAGTAAGACGGCCGCTGCGGTGACTCGCCTCGCACCCTTGGCGGCCTTCGGTGCGTGGCGGGATCCTCGGTCCATCCGGACTCCTTGTAAGGATTTTGGGAATAGGTTTTCCCTGGCGCACCGTAAGGTGTTACACAGCACCGGTCAACCCCCGCCGCGCCGCTCCGCGTCGCGTGTGCGGACCGCTTGGCGAGGGTGGCTCGGCCCTTCGCTCCGAGGGTCGTTCGGCGCCACGGACCGACGAGGGCTCGTCCATGCGCCACTGGTATGCGTGCAAGGCGCGTCCCCTCATCGGCGTGCGTGCAGGGCGCCGCGCCCGATCGGCGATCCCCGCCCGGACGTCAGGGAGTGGCGCGGCGCGTGGACTCGCGGAGGACCAGGCTGGCCGGGACGATGGTGACGCCGCCGGTCGTCGGCTGGCCGGCGATGGCGTCCAGCAGGTGGCGGGCCGCCAGGCGCCCGATCTCGCCCAGGTTCATGTCCACGGTCGTTAGCGGCGGCCGGCACCCCAGCGCCATCGGCTCCCAGTTGTCGAACCCCACCAGCGCCACGTCCTCGGGCACCCGCCGCCCCCGCTCGCGCAGCGTCTCCGCCACCCCCCGCGCGATCTGGTCGCTCCCGCAGAAGATGGCGTCCACGTCGGGCGTGGCGTGCAGCAGCACGTCGGCCCCCTGCCGGCCCCACTCCTCGCTCCACTGCCCGTACAGGATCTCGCCCGCGGGAGACAGCCCGGCGGAGGAGAGAGCGGAGGTGAGCCCCTGGGCGCGCCGCCGCGCCGCCTGGAAGCGCTGGGGTCCGGTCACGTGGCCGATGCGGGTGCGTCCCGTCGCCATGAGGTGCCGGGCGGCCAGCGCTCCGCCGCCCTCGTCGTCCGGGATGATCGAGACGTCCGAGTCGTCCGTGGACTGCGTCATCGCGTACACGACGGGAACGGGCAGGTCGCGGCCGATCCCCGGCCGCGGCTCCGTGCGCCGCCCCGTGACGATGATGCCCTCGACGCGCCTGGCCAGCAGGCGCTCGACGTAGTGCCGTTCCCTGATCGGGTCGTCGCGCGTGTCGCACATGAACACCGAGATCTGGCCCGCGCCCAGCGCGTCCTCGGCGCCCAGCATCACCGGGATGCTGAAGCGGCCGAAGCTGTCGCCCGTGACCAGGCCCACGGTGTACGTGCGGCCCGCCAGCAGCCCCTGGGCGAGTGGATTGGGCCGGAAGCCGAGCCGCTCGGCGGCGGCGAGCACCCGGTCGCGGGTCTCGACGCGCATGCGGCCCCGCCCGTTGAGCGCCTTGGACGCGGTGCCGATCGACACGTCGGCGGCCGCCGCGACGTCTCTGATCGTGACGGTTCTCGCTGTCCCATCGGACGGGTTGGCCAACCGAGTCCCCTTTCGCGTCACACCCTATTGCGCACAGGCATCCCCTTGACCTGTGATGTATCACACCTTACCCTCCGATTGAGAAAACCTATTCCCACAGTTTTCTCACCAAGGTCAGAGGTTGAGGAGCTAGATGCAGCAGAGTCCTGTCATTCCGTCCGGCCGGACAGTATGGCGGCCGCTCGGGATCCCAGACGTGGTCATCACCGGTGGGCCGCTCGCGCGGTGGCAGCGGATCAACCACGAGGCCAGCATCCCGCTGGGCCTGGAGCAGATGGAGCGCTCGGGCGCCCTGCCCAACCTGCGCCGCGCGGGAGGGGAGGGCGAGGGGCCGTTCCAGGGCTACCGGTTCCAGGACTCCGACCTCTACAAGCAGCTTGAGGCGATCTCCTGGGAGCACGTCCGCGCCCCCGAGCCAGGGTACGGCGAGTTCGCCGACCAGGCGGCGGCCGTCCTGAAGAAGGCGCAGCGGGACGACGGCTACCTCAACTCGCACTACCAGGTCGTCAAGCCGGACAAGATCTACACCGAGCTCGAGTACAGCCACGAGATGTACTGCGCGGGCCACCTGTTCCAGGCGGCGGTGGCGGCCGCCCGCGCCGGGATCGGCGACGGAGTGGTCGAGGTCGCCAGGCGCCTGGCCGACCACCTCGTCGACGTCTTCCTGACCGGCGGCAACGACGGCATCGACGGTCACGCGGAGGTCGAGACCGCGCTGGTGGAGCTCTACCGCCTGACCGGCGAGCGGACCTACCTGGACCTGGCGGCCAAGCTGATCGACAACCGCGGCAAGGGCCTCATCAAGGACAGCGGCATGGGCATGCTGTACGCGCAGGACCACCTGCCCGTACGCGAGGCCGACACCGCGGTGGGCCACGCCGTGCGCCAGCTCTACCTGGAGTCCGGCATCGTCGACGTCTACCTGGAGACCGGTGACGAGTCGCTGCTGGAGTGCTCACTGCGCCGCTGGGAGGACATGGTCGCCACCAAGACGTACATCACGGGCGGTCACGGTTCGCGCCACGACGGCGAGGCGTTCGGTGAGCGGTACGAGCTGCCGCCCGACCGCGCCTACAGCGAGAGCTGCGCCGCCATCGCCAGCATCCACTGGAACTGGCGGCTGCTCCTGGCCACCGGCCACGGCCGCCACGCCGACCTGATCGAGCGCACGCTCTACAACGCCTTCGCCGCCTCGACCTCGGCCGACGGCCTGCGCTTCTTCTACGTCAACCCGCTCCAGCGCAGGAACGACCTCGTCGAGGACGCCTACCTCGGGCGGCGCAGGGAGTGGTTCGCGTGCGCCTGCTGCCCGCCGAACATCATGCGCCTGGTGGCCTCGCTCGGCTCCTACGTGGCCACCGTCACCGACGCCGGCCTGCAGCTGCACCAGTACGTCCCGGGCACCGTCGCCGGGAGGATCCGGATCGAGACCGACTACCCGTGGGACGGGCTCGTCCGCATCACGGTCGAGGAGGCGGGCGACTGGGAGCTCGCCCTGCGCATCCCGGCCTGGAGCGAGGCCACGTACGTCGACGACCGCCCGGCCCGGTCCGGCGAGGACGGATATTTCCGTCTCCGCCGCGACTGGCAGGCCGGTGACACCGTCGAGCTCCGGCTCGACATGACGCCCAGGATCACCTACCCCCACCGCAAGATCGACGCGGTCAGGGGCTCCGTGGCCCTGGAGCGCGGGCCGCTCGTCTACTGCTTCGAGAACGCCGACCAGCCCGACGGCGTGGAGGTCGACGACCTCGCCCTGAACCCGCAGGCCCCGCTGCGGGTCAAGCCCGTCGACGACCTTGAGGGCGTCGGCCGCACCGTACTGATCGAAACCGACGCCGTCGCCGTGCACCAGCCGGGCGACGGCCTGCCGTACACCACGAAACCCCTGGCGACCAGCACCGGCGTGACCGCGACCGCCGTCCCCTACTTCCAGTGGGACAACCGCGACGGCGGCGCGATGCGGCTCTGGATCCCCCTCGCGTAAGGAAAGACGCGGATGAGAAGACGCGACCTGTTGAAGCTGGGCGGGCTCGCCGCCCTCGGCGCCACGGCGTCGGCCTGCGGCGGCTCGGGCTCCGGCTCGGACGGGAAGAACGTGCAGCTGCAGTTCATGTACTGGGGCTCGACGTTCGAGAAGGCGGCTGTCGAGCGCATGCTCAAGCAGTACGAGCAGAAGCACGCGGGGGTGAAGGTCAAGCCGCTCTACACGCCCGACGAGTACGACGTGAAGCTCAACACGCTCGTGGCCAGCAACCGGCTCCCGGATGCCGGGTATGTGCCGCTGGCGATGTCGTACCGGCTGGGCCAGCAGGGCAAGCTGGTCAACCTGTTCCCCTATTTGAAGAAATATCCGCAGCTGGCCGGTTACCTGCCGGACGCGTACCTGTGGAGCGGCCAGGACAACCTGCACGGTGTCGCGACGGCCAACGAGATCGAGCTGCTGTGGTTCAGCAAGTCCGCCGTCGCGGCCGCCGGTGTCACGCCGCCCGCCGACGCCGCCTCCGCCTGGACCTGGGACCAGCTCGTCGAGAACGCCTACAAGCTGACGATCGACCAGAACGGCAAGCACCCGGACGAGTCGGGCTTCGACCCGAAGCAGATCAAGCAGTTCGGCATCTCCAGCAGCATCACCTACGGCGCCGCCTGGTATGGGTTCCTGCGCAGCAACGGCGTGGACTTCGCCGACGAGAGCGGCAAGAAGTGCCTGCTCGACACGCCCGAGGCGATCCAGGTGTTCCAGAACCTGCAGGACCTCGTCTACAAGCACCGCGTCGCGCCCGGCCCGGGCCAGCTCGCCGCGACCGGCGACGACGCGCCGGGCACCAACATCCTGCTCAAGACCAAGCGGGTGGCCATGGTGGTGGACGGCCACTGGAGCCTGCTCGACATGAACGAGAGCAAGGTGGACTACGGCATCGGCGTGCTCCCCAAGTACAAGGAGCCGTTCACCGCCAGCCAGGTGGCGGGCGCGTCGGCGGTGTTCGCGGGGACCAAGCACGAGCAGGAGGCGGTCGAGCTGTTCGCCTTCCACAACGACCCGCGCTACGTCGACCTGTTCGCCAAGGGCCTGTGGATGCCGCAGGAGAAGAAGTACTACGAGGACCAGGCCTCCATCGACTCCTGGACGAAGAACGACCTGCACCCGGCGGAGTTCCGCACCGCCGTGGTGGACTACGCCCGCGACCACGGCGTGCCCACGTTCGGCAACCGCGTCAAGAACATGTCCACCATCAGCAGTGACGTGCTGGCCCCGGCGCTCCAGGAGATCGAGACCGGCAAGCGCCCGGCCGCGGAGATCCTCAAGGAAGTCACGCCGAAGATCACCAGCATGCTCCAGGGCTGGCAGCACACCCAGGAGCTCTGATGCGCCGCCTCGAAACGCGCTGGGGCATCCTGATGGCGCTCCCCGCCATCCTGGGGTTCGTCATCTTCACCATCGGGCCCATGGTGGCCTCGGCGTTCTTCAGCCTGACCGACTGGACGATCGGCGCCAGCCCGTCGTTCATCGGCCTGGACAACTACGCCACGATGGTCAAGGACGAGCTGTTCTGGAAGTCGCTGAGCACCACCGCGTACTACACGCTCGGCGCGGTCCCGCTGGTGCTGATCGTCAGCTTCGTCGTGGCCCTGCTGCTCAACCAGAAGGTGCGCGGCCTGGCCGTCTGGCGGACGATCTTCTACCTGCCGACGCTCGTCCCGGCCATCGCGAACGTCGTGCTCTGGATCTGGATCTTCAACCCGGACTTCGGCCTGCTGAACTCCCTGCTCCGGGAGGGCGGCCTGCCCGGCTCCCAGTGGATCTACGGCGAGTCGACGGCCGTGCCCTCGATGATCATCATGAGCACCTGGGGCTTCGGCAACACCATGGTGATCTTCCTGGCGGGGCTGCAGGGCGTGCCGAGGCACCTGTACGAGGCCGTGTCGATCGACGGCGGCGGCGTGTGGCGGCGCTTCTGGCACGTCACGCTGCCGATGATGACGCCGACCATCTTCTACAACCTGGTGGTCGGTGTGGTCGGCACCTTCCAGGTCTTCAACCAGGCGTACGTGATGACCGAGGGCGGCCCTAACCACGCCACGCTCTTCTACGTCTACTACCTGTTCCGCAAGGCGTTCACGGAGAGCGAGATGGGCTACGCCAGCGCGCTCGCCTGGACCCTGTTCATGATCATCATGGTGGTGACGTTCCTGATGTTCAGAAACGCCCGCCGCTGGGTCTACTACGAGATGGCAGGCGCACGATGACCGCCGTGGCGACCCCGGACAAGACCCGCTCGGGCCGGGTGGCTCCCACCGAGGGGCTGCGCAGACCCCGCAGGTACGGCCGGGCCCTGCTGTACGTGGCGCTGGTGGCGGGGTCGATCCCGACCCTGCTGCCGTTCGTCTGGCTGGTGCGCAGCGCGCTCATGCAGGACGCGCAGATGTTCGTCTCGCCGCCCCAGTGGATCCCCTCGCCGTTCCAGTGGTCGAACTTCACCGAGGCGCTCACCACGCAGCCCTTCGGCCGCTACTTCTTCAACACCCTGGTCATCGCCGTCATCAGCGTCCTCGGCACGGTGCTGACCTGCGCGGTCGCGGCCTTCAGCTTCTCCCGGCTGCGCTGGCGCGGGCGCAACGTGGTCTTCGCGCTGCTGCTGAGCGGCGTGATGCTCCCGTACGCGGTGACGCTCATCCCGACGTTCGTCATGTGGCAGGAGCTGGACGCGATCGACACGATCGCGCCCCTCACCGTGCCGAGCTGGTTCGCCGGGGCGGGCGGGGGAGTGTTCAACATCTTCCTGCTCAGGCAGTTCTTCCTGACGATCCCGTTCGAGCTGGACGAGGCCGCCTACATCGACGGGGCCTCGCCGTGGCGGGTGTTCTGGACGGTCGTCATGCCGCTGTCCAAGCCGGCGATCATCGTGGTGACCATCTTCACGTTCATCGGCACCTGGAACGACTTCCTCGGGCCGCTGCTGTACCTGCAGAACGAGGAGAACTACACGCTGTCGCTGGGGCTGGCCTCCTTCCAGAGCATGTACATCACCCAGTGGGGCTACCTCATGGCGGCCTCGGCGGCGGTGATCGCCCCGATCATCGCGCTCTTCTTCTTCCTGCAGCGCTACTTCATCGAGGGGGTCACGCTGACCGGCATCAAGAACTAGGCACCACATCCGCGGGTCCCGCGTGGATCAGCCGGATGATCGCCTGGCTCATCCGGGCGTAGTCGTGGTCGTTGACCAGCTCGCCGCGGAGGCTGAAGTCGTTCATCACCGCGATCCGGTCGGCGAGCGTGACGATCTCCGGCAGATCCGACGAGATCAGCAGCAGCGCCAGCCCGGCTCCCGCCAGCTCGGCGATCAGCTCGTGGAACGCCGCCTTGGTGCGCACGTCGATGCCGACCGTCGGCTCGTCCACGATGAGGATCTCGCATTCGGCGGCGAGCCACTTCGCGAGGCTGACCTTCTGCTGGTTGCCGCCGGACAGCTGGCCCGCGAGCTGGGACGGCGCGGAGATCCGGATGCCCAGCCGGTCGACGTACCCGGCCACCAGGCGGCGTTCGGCCCGATCGGTCACCAGCCCGGCCCTGGCCAGGCGCCGCCACACGGTGACGCCGACGTTGCGGGCGATCGGCTGGTCGAGGAAGAGGCCCTCTTCCTTGCGGTTCTCGGTCACGTAGCCGATGCGGTGGCCGCGGAGCGCGTCGCCGACATCGCGGATGCGCACCGGACGGCCCCGCACCTCCACCGTTCCCGAGGTGATGCGGTCGAGCCCGAGCAGCGCCTTGGCCAGCTCGCTGCGGCCGGCACCGACCAGGCCGTACAGTCCGAGGATCTCTCCCGGGCGCACGGACAGGGAGACGTCGCAGTGGCCCCGCGCGGTGCACACCTTCTCCAGCCGCAGGGCGGGCGCCGTCGCCGGGTCGACGTGCCGCTCGGCCAGGCGGACGGAGGAGTAGGCCCGCCCGACCATGAGGTCGACGATCTGGTCCTGCGTGTAGCCGGCGAGCGGTTCGGCCTCGGCGACGCTGCGTCCGTCGCGCAGCACGGTGACCGTGTCCGCGACCGCGAACACCTCCTCCAGCTTGTGGCTCACCAGCACGACGGCGTGCCCGCTGTCGCGCAGCCTGCGCACGATCCCGTAGAGCCGGTCGGCCTCGTCGCCGGTGAGCGACGCGGTCGGCTCGTCGAGCAGCAGCACCTTGCTGTCGACGCTCAGCGCCTTGGCGATCTCGACCAGCTGCGCCTGCGCCACGGACAGCCGGGAGACCGGGGTGTCCGGGTCGAGGTCCAGATCGAGCAGGCCGAGGCAGCGGCGGGCCTCGGCGCGCATGCGCGCCCGGTCGACGAGGCCGAGGCGCCGCGGCAGGTGGTGCAGCAGGATGTTCTCGGCGACGGAGAATCCGGGGATCAGGTTGCGCTCCTGGTGCACCACGCCGATGCCGGCCCGCTGGGCGTCGAGCGGTCCGGTCATGTGCAGGTCGGTGCCGTCGAGCACGACCCGCCCGCCGTCCGGGCGGTGCACCCCGGTGAGGATCTTGATCAGCGTGCTCTTGCCCGCGCCGTTCTCGCCCAGCAGGGCGTGCACGCTGCCGCCGGCGAGCCGCAACGTGGCCCCGTCCAGCGCGCGCACTCCCGGGAACGTCTTCACCAGGTTCTCGGCGGTGAGCATCATGACGACCCCTTCGACAGCTTCTGGCGTACGGTGCCGAGCAGCACCGCACCGAGGACGACCGCGCCGACGATCAGGTCGATCCAGCGCGGGTTGATGTCGAACTGCGCCTGCATGACGTCCACCAGCCGGACCAGGAACGCCGCGAGGCAGGTGCCGGCGACGCTGACCACCCCGCCGGTGAGCGCCACCCCGCCGATGATCGGCGCGGCGAAGCTCGGCAGCAGCAGGTCGTCGCCGATGCTGGAGTTGACGGAGCCGGAGGCGGCGACCGTGATGACGGCGGCCACCCCGGCGAGCAGGCCGCTCAGCCCGTGCGCGATGACGATCGACCGGTCGTTGGAGATGCCGGACAGCCGCGCGGCGAACGGGCTGCCGCCGCTCGCCAGCAACTGCCGGCCCATGACCGCGCGGCCGAAGAACAGGGCCACCAGGACGGCCACCGCCAGAGCGACGACGAGGACGACCGGCAGCCCGAGCACCGAGGCGGTGCCGAGGTCGCGCAGCCCCTGCGAGTAGCCCTGGAAGGTGTCCGGGCCGTTGATCCCGTACCGCAGCCCAGCGATGATCGTCATGGTGGCGAGGGTCACGATGAAGCCGTTGATCCGGGTGAACACGACGAGCAGCCCGTTGACGAGACCGGCGGCGAGGCCGACCCCGAGCGCGGCCGGCACGGCCAGCGGGGCGGGCAGCCCGCCTTCGAGCATGAGCCACGCCGCGACCATGGCGCACAGGCCCGTGAGCGTGCCGACCGCCAGGTTCATCTGGCCGATGGCCAGCACCACCATCTGGGAGAGCCCGATCACGATCGGGACGGCGAGGAAGCGGAAGAACGCGTCCAGCGTGCCGCGTGAGAGCAGGTTGCCGTCCGTGGCGACGGCGAGCGTGACGAAGCCGACGGCGGCGAGGACGGCGAGGGTGAACTCCGGCCGAGTGGTGACCTCCCTGAGCCTCCCGCCGAGCCCGGCGCGGCCGGCCGTCGTGGTGCCGGTGCTCATGCCCGTGCCCCCCTTCGTTCCGCGACGACGTGGCGCACCCGGTCGAGCGAGAGCGCGGCGAGCAGCACCAGGCCGATGTAGAGATTGAGCTGGTCGAGCTGGAACTGCAGCAGGTTCAGGCCCTTGTAGATGACCTGCGTGAGCGTCGCGCCCAGCACCGTGCCGAGCACGCTGACGGCGCCGCCGGCCAGCAGCGTTCCGCCGAGCACCGGGCCGAGGAACGACGGCAGCAGGAACGCGTCGCCGATGCGCGCCGAGAACGCCCCGTTGTTCGCGGCGAGCAGGAAACCGGCCAGCCCGGCGAGCAGCCCGCTGAGCGCGTGCGCCTGCACCACGCGGCTCCGTACGGGGATGCCGGACAGCCCGGCCGCCTTCTCGTTGGAACCGGTCATCAGGATCTCCCGGCCCAGCCTGCTGAAGCGGAACAGCACTCCCACCACCAGCACCGCGACGAGGGCGAGCGGCACGACGAGAGGGACGTGCGGGCCGCACACGTCGCCCATGCAGTAGTCGGCGAACGTGTCGTTGCGCAGCGCGTCCATGCCGGCGGGCCGGCTGCCGAAGGCGACGCCGTCGGTGAACCTGGTGTAGAGGATCGTGATGAGCCCCACCAGGGCGAAGTCCATCGCCAGCGTGACCACGAACGAGTTGACTCCGGTACGCGAGATGATCAGCCCGGCCAGCGCGCCGAGCGACATGCCCACGATCAGCCCGATCACCAGGCCGGCCACCAGCGGCACGCCGAGCCGGTCATAAGCCAGTCCCATGGCGAACGCGCTCATCGCCGCCATCCGGCCGACGGCCATGTTCATGTGCCCCAGCGACAGGACGGCCAGCTGGGAGAGGCCGACGACCGCGTACACGCTGATGTCCGACTGCAGCGGCACGAGCGTGAGCGTGGTGTTCATGAACGCCGGCCGCAGCACGGTGAAGAGCGTGACCAGGACGACCAGCAGGACGAGCAGCCCGAGGCGGGGGTTCGCCCACAGCGGCATTCCCGACGGCCTCCGCGGTCCCGGCCGACCTGCCGCGGGGGTCTCCGGCGGCGTCGCGGTCCGCGTGCTCACCGGACTCTCCGGTCGTCGATCGCGTCGCGGTCCCACTCGATGCCGAGCCCGGGGGAGGACGGCGCCAGGGCGTGCCCGCCGGCGACCTCGATCTCGCGCCGCGTGATCGCCCTGAGCTGGGGGATGTGCTCCAGATAGCGGCTGTTCGGCACCGCACAGCAGAGGCTCACGTGCAGCTCCATGAGGAAATGCGGACAAACCGGCACGTTGTACGCCTCCGCCAGGTGCGCGACCTTGAGCCAGGGCGTGATGCCGCCGATGCGCGCCACGTCCACCTGCACGATGCCGGCCGCCTGCCGGTGCAGGTACTCGCGGAACTGCGCCATGGAGTAGAGCGACTCGCCGACCGCGACCGGGATCGAGGCGGCCGCGGCCAGTGCCTGGTGCCCGGCCACGTCGTCGGCCGGCAGCGGCTCCTCGAACCAGTACGGGTCCGACGGTTCGAGAAGCCGGGCCCGCCTGACCGCCTCCGCGGGGGTGAGCGACTGGTTGGCGTCGAGCATCAGGTCGAAGTCCGGCCCGACCGCCGCACGCACCGCGGCCAGCCGCTCCGCGTCCTCCACGGGGGAGCGGCCGATCTTGAGCTTCACGCCGGGCCAGCCCGCGGCCTGGCTCGCCTTGGCGCCGGCGATGAGCTCTTCGGTGGTGAGGTGCAGCCAGCCGCCTTCGGTGTCGTACAGCGGGATGCGGTCCTTGGCGCCGCCCGCCAGGACCCAGAGCGGCTGGCCCGCGTCGCGGCAGCGCCAGTCCCACAGGGCCGTGTCGACGGCGGCGAGTGCCAGGGAGGTGATGGCGCCGACCGTGGTCGCCCGGGTCGCGGCGAACAGGTCGTGCCAGACGGCCTCCACCCGGCGGGCGTCCGCGCCCATCAGCCTGGGCAGCAGGTAGTCGCGGAGCAGGGCGAGCACGGCGGTGCCGCCGGTGCCGATCGTGTACGTGTAGCCGGTGCCGGCGCCGCCGTCGTCGGTCCGGACCTCGACGAAGACGGTCTCCTGCTTGATGAACGACTGGACGGCGTCCGTGCGTACGGTCTCGACCTCCAGGTCGACGAGATACGCCTCGGCGTGGGTGATCGCGGGCAAGGGGAGGCTCCTCCTGGGGGGTCGTGGACTACTTGCAGGACAGGTACTGGCTGTCGAACGCCTTCTTCAGCTCGTCCGTCTTCGCCTGCCGGTCCGTGTCGTAGGTGTCGATGTCGTCCTTGGTCACGACGAAGGAACCGGAGTCGATGATCACTCCCGGCTGCTTCATCGTGCAGCCGCCCGCGAGCTTGGTCAGCGCGTACGAACCGACGGACGCCTGGCCCACCGGGTTCTGCAGCACGGTCGCCGCGACCGAGCCGTCAGCGATGCCGGCCAGGATGGTCTTGTCGTCGTCGATCGCGACGACCTTGATCGGCAGCTTGGCCCGCTTGACGCCCTCCGCGGAGGCGACCGCGGGGTTGTAGGCGGTGTTGACGATGCCCTGGATCCGGTCGCCCTTGGCGGCGAGGAGGTCGGCGACGGCCTTCTGCGCCGTCTGCAGGTCCTTGTCCACGTCGGTGACGGTCTGCAGGAGCTTGACCTTCCCGCCGGTCTCGTCCACCGCCTTCTGCACCCCCGCGATGCGACGCTGGGTGTTGGAGTCGACCTTGTTGCCGGTCAGGTGCACGAGGTCGCCCTGGCCGCCCATGGCCTTGATCGCGGCCTGCGCCGCCTTGTAGGCGGCCAGCTGGACGTCGGTGGACAGGCAGAAGTCCGCCTTGTCGACCTCCCCGGCGGGGCACGACGCCAGCGAGGCGACCGGGAAGCCCTGCCGTTTGAGATCCTCGAAGGTGGCGTTGACGTTCTCCGGGGAGACGCCGAAGACGCCGAAGGCGTTGTAGCCCTGCGCGGCGAGGGACTTCAGCACGTCGTTCTGCTTGGTCTGGTCCCAGTCGGAGGTCTCGTTGAAGGTGACGTCGCCGACTCCCAGCTCGGACTTCGCCTTGGCGGCCGTGTCCTTCCACGGCTGGAAGTAGGGGTGTGCCCCGCCGGGGACCAGGGCGATCTTGACCTGGTCAGGTGTCCGGGCAGGGGTGCCGGCCGTCGCCGTGCCGTCGCTCTTCCTCGTGCAACCGGCGGTGGCGGTGGCGGCGAGCATCAGAGCGGCAGCCAGCCCGCCGAGCCTGACCAGTGGTCGTCCATTCATGGCCGCGCCTCTCGCTGAATTCATAGATCCTATAGGATGTTTCATGGAGGTATAGTCCGTGGTCGTCAGAACGTCAAGACCTGATGTTCGTGGGAGGATTGGGCCCGATGGCACCCACCGAACCGATTCGGCTGAGGCGGTCGACGCTCGGCGACGACGTCTACGACGTGCTGAGAGCGCGGATCCTCGAGCACAGCATGCGGCCCGGCGACCGCGTCAACATCGACGCGCTGGCCCGCGAGCTCGACGTGTCCCAGACGCCGATCCGCGAGGCCCTGGCCCGTCTCGAGTCCGACGGGCTGGTCCGCAAGCGCCCCCTGGTGGGCTACACGGTCAGCCCGCTGCTCACCCGCGCCGAGTTCGACCACATGTTCGAGATGCGGCTGCTGCTGGAGTGCGCCGCCGCACGACTGGCCGCCGAGCGGGCCACCTCAGAGCAGCGCGCGGCGATCATCGAGGAGGCCGCCACCTCGATCGCGCAGGAGCCGGACGATCCCGGCGGCTGGCACGCCGCCTTCACCGTTCACGACGCCCGCTTCCACGACCTCATCGCAGAGGCGTCGGGCAACCCCCTGCTCCGTGACGGCCTCGAGCGCCTGCATGTCCACCTCCACCTGCACCGGAGATACTTCCCCTACGCCCACGCCGGCACGACGATCGAGGAGCATCAGCGCGTCGCCGCGGCCATCGAGGCCGGAGACCCGGATGCGGCCGAGGCGGCGATGCGGGGACACGTGACCGAGGCGCGGGAGCGCCAGCTGACGGCGTTCGACTGAGGCCGCTCAGCTCAGGACGGTTCGCGCCCGCGCCAGGGTGGCGAGGGCGTGGGGGAGACCGGGCAGGCGGTCGGCCAGTGCGTCCAGGACGGAGAGCAGCACGCGCGCCGGTATGCCGCGTGCCGCGAGCATCTCCGCCATCCAGCCCACGTAGGAGGCGAAGAGCTCGGGGTCGTGGACGTACAGAGCGGCCCTCAGGAAGTCGACGATGTACGCGACGTCCTCGGCGGGATGTCCGAGCTGGTGCGCCGCGTAGGCCGACTCCGTCTCGGGGACGCGCCGGATCAGCTCTTCCACGACGCGTCTCACCAGGTCGCCGGCGGAACCGGTGAGAGCGGCGTACTCGTGGCCGGCCAGGTGCGGCAGCCCGTCGGCGCCCTGGTCGGACGCGGGCCTGCGCTGCGACGGCCCGTCGGCGCCCTGGCCGGAGGCGGGCCTGCGCGGCAACGGCCCGCCGGCCAGAAGGTCGGCGGCGGCACACGCGTCGGGGGCCCAGGCGTCGGCGCCGAGCAGGCGGGCATAGCGGCCGTCCGGCCCGAAGGCGGCGCCACCGGCCAGCACCGGCGTCCCTGCCGCCTGGCACGACGTGATCGCCGCGTGCGCGGTGGGCAGCCGGGTCGCGAGCGAGCCGGACAGCGCCGCCGCGTCCGGGTCCGTCCGGTGCAGGTGTGCGACCAGGTGCGGCGTGGGCACCTGCGTGCCCAGGTAGTTGACGTGCCAGCCGCGCAGGCGCAGCACCTCGGCCAGCAATCGCGCCGGGAACGCGTGCCACTCGCCGTGGACGCACGCCACCGTGACGCGGCCCCTGCTGGGCTCCGGATTCCCCCGTACGGAGGGGTGCTGGGCCAGGGCGGCGAGCACGCGCTCGTTGACGGCCGTGGCGGTGTGCTCCTGGGTGACCGTGATGCGGTTGGCCGCCCACTCCTGGCCGACGCGCGACTGCACGGCGCACACGACGTCCAGCAGCAGGGTCTCCATCGGGACCCCGGCGTCGAGCGCGGCCAGCGCCGCGTCGGTGGCGGCGTACTCGTCGCCGGCCGTCGCCGCCGCCCACAGCGTCTCGACGCGTTCCTCGACGTCGTATCTCACGGCAGCCCCTGTCCGTGCGCGGGTCCGGCCGGGGGCCCGTCCGCGGGCCCGTCCGCGGGTCCGGCCGCGGGTCCGGCCGGGGGCTCGGCCGCACCGTGCGACGCCTCGCGGGGCGCGGTGATGGCGACGACCGCCATGTCGTCGTGCTCGCCACAGCCCACCCACTGGCACGCCAGCATCTGGACGCGGTCGGCCAGGGCTTCTGGCGGCATGCCGGCGCACTGCCGGAGCTGCTCGCACAGCCGCTCCTCGCCGAAGAACTCATCGCCGAGCGGGCCGCCCCTGGCCTCGACGATGCCGTCGCTGTAGAGCAGGCACGTCTCGCCCGGTTCCAACGACACCGACTCGGTGACGCTGGTGATGGGCTCCACCAGGCCGATCAGCGTGCCGGCGGTGCCGACCGGCTCCACGCGGCCGTCGTTCCGCACGATCAGCGGCTCAGGGTGCCCGGCGCTGGTCAGCCGCAACACGACCTGCGTCCCGCGCCGCTCGATCGAGGCCAGCACGAGCGTGACGTAGCGGGTCGGATCGCAGTCGGTCAGCAGCACGCTGTTCAGCAGTTCCAGCACGCGATGGTGGTCGTCGGCCAGGGGCGCCAGGGCACGCAGGATGTTGCGGATCTTGCCCGTGAGCACGGCCGCCTCCAGGCCTTTGCCGGATACGTCGCCGAGCACCACCAGTGGCGCCCGCGCGGAGCCGGCGACGGGATGCACATCGTAGAAGTCGCCGCCGACCCGCTCGCTGTCGCCCGCGGGGGCGGTAGCGGGCCGCCAGTTCCACGCCTTCCAGCGGTGGCGCCGCGGGTGGCAGCAGCCCGGCCATCAGGGTTTCGGTGATGGCCGCCTGCTCGGAGTACAGCCGGGCGACGGAGATCGCCGCGCCGGCCCACGCGGTGAACAGCGGCGCGAACACCTGCTCGTCGTCGGAGAAGCCGGCCTGACGGGTGCGGCGCAGCAGCACCAGCGCGCCCGCGGGCAGGCCGTGGCCGGGCAGTGCGGTCACCGCCACGGAGCCCACCTCGCCGCCCCCCTCGCCGCCTCTGCCTCGGAGCACCCAGTCGGGGGCCTCGGCCGGCTCGATCCAGCGGGTGGGCGTCGGGGGAAAGCCCTGCAGCGCCTCCGTGAGCCCCGGAACCGTACGGGTGTCGATGGATGCGCTCTCGCGGACCACCTCACCCCGCGGATCGCAGACGACGATCGCGTGCTGGCGCGGGCCCAGTGGCATGACCACCAGCGCGGCGTCGGCGAACCGCCGGGCGGCCAGGCGCGCGGTCGCCTCCAGACAGCGCTCGAGGTTCAGGGAGGACAGCAGTTCGACGGACGCCTCGACCATGAACGCGGTCCAGGCCCGCTCGGCGTGCAGCTCCTCGACGGCCCGTTGGTGGTCGTCGGCATCGACGAGCCACCACGTGACACGATCGCCGTCGGCGTGTACGGGATGCGCCTCGAACACCGACCGGCCGACCGGACCGCGAGCCGCCTCGCGATCCCCGCGCCCGCGGTCGGTCCGCTGGTCGGCCCCCTGGTCAGCGCTGAGCCCGACGCAGACCTCGCGGTGGGCCTGCGACAGCCAGGCCGGGGCGACCCGCGCCAGCGGTACGCCGGCGGCCGCGCCGACGAGCAGCAGGCGAGCCGCCTCGTTCGCCTGCTCGATGATGCCGGCGGCATTGATCGCCAGCATCGGGTAAGGCGCGTCTTCCCACACCATCCCGATCGTGCCTCGCTTCAGGCCCCTCTCTTCAGCTCCGTCACTCTACGTGGTGCGGTCCGTCACTTTTCTCACGTCATGTGGTTCTTTGCAGGAACTTTCACCCCCGGCTGGCTCCCCCTGCCACGCGTTGACCGCCGCTCGAAGATCAGGTCTCGTGGAGATATCGATTCCTGGATCTCGTACTCGTTAGCAGCAACTTCTTGACGAGGGTCCTGCTGACTTCTACATTTCTGGGAAATCGATTGCTCGCCCCCCGAGCTCTCTCCAGATCAGGAGGATGCACTATGTCCGCTTTCGAGAGGGTGACTCGCCGATCGCTGCTGCGTGGCGGTGCCGTCATGCTGGGTTCGGCGATGGCGGCACCGCTGCTGTCCTCCTGCGGGGGCGGGGCGAAGTCCGGCAACGCCAAAGAGCTGACGTTCTGGAACTTCTACGGCCCCAACCCGAAGGCCGACGCGCAGAGCAAGTGGTTCACCGATCTCGTGGCCGGATGGAACGCCAACAACGAGGTCAAGATCAAGCTCCACTACCTGCCCGTCTCCGAATACATCGCCGGCACCGCGCTGCAGACCGCCTTCTCGGCAGGCCAAGGGCCGGACATCTTCCTGCTCAGCCCCGGCGACTTCCTCCGCTACCACAACGGTCATGTGCTGGCCGACCTCACGCCGTACCTCAAGCCCGACCAGATCGCCGACTTCGACGGCGGCGTGCTCAACACGCGCAAGGTGGACGGCAAGATCTACGGCCTGCCCATGGAGCAGGAGCCGCTGGCCGTCTACTACAGCGTCGACGCCTTCGAGAAGGCCAAGCTGTCAGAGGGCGACATCCCCAAGACCTGGGACCAGTGGCTCGACGTGGCCGCCAAGCTGACCACCAAGGACCAGTTCGGCCTCCTCTTCGAGACCATCCCGGGCTACTACCAGAACTTCACCTGGTACCCGTTCATGTGGATGGCGGGCGGCTCGGCCGTGCCGGAGAACGGCGGCGCCGGGTTCAACGTGCCCGGCGTGCACCAGGCGCTGAAGCTCTGGCAGGACGCGATCAACAGCAAGGTCGCGCCGCGCAAGCCGCAGGGCGACGGCGCGGGCAACGCGGCGGCGAACCTCGCCGGCGGGTACGTCGCCATGCAGCAGACCGGTATCTGGTCGGTGTCGCAGCTGGAGGCGGAGAAGAAGGACTTCAAGTACGGCGTGTTCCCGCTGCCCGTTCCCGACGGCGGCACGTACACCACCGACATCGGCGGGTGGGCGTTCGTGGCCAACGCCAAGGGCGCGAACCCGGACGCGGCGGGCAAGTTCATCGCCTGGGCGCTGGGCGCCACGGACGCGGCCGGGGTCGAGCGTGGCCGGCAGTGGAACACGGTCGTCAAGACGAACCTGCCCGCCCGCAAGTCCGTCCAGGAGGCGGCCAAGGCGGCGGGCGCGTTCGACAAGCCCGCGCTCAAGGTCTTCCTGGAGCAGGTGGTGCCGGGCGGGCGGGGCGAGCCCCGCTACACGCCCGAGGTGTACAAGGCCGTCTCGGACGCCATCCAGGCCACCCAGCTAGGCGGCGTGGACCCGGCGAAGGCGGCGGCGGACGCCGCGTCCAAGATCGACACTTTCCTGAAGGGCTACAAGGGTGCAGCCATGCTCTGACGCTCCCCGCGTCGCGCCGCCGGTGTGGACCCGTCGCAGACGGGAGGCGCTGGCCGGGTACGCGTTCGTGGCCCCCGACCTGCTGGGCCTGCTCGTCTTCGTCGGGCTGCCCATGGTGCTGGCCGTCGGCGTGTCGCTGTTCAGCGTGGACGGCTTCGGCGGTTACACGTACGTGGGCCTGGACAACTTCCGGCAGATGGTCGAGGACGCGCAGCTCTGGCAGAGCGTCAAGGTCACGCTGACGTACATGGTGACCTTCGTCCCCATCGGCTTCGTCGTCAGCCTCGGGCTCGCGCTGCTGGTCCGCGACCACTTCCCCGGCGTCGGGCTGGTGCGCACGATGTTCTTCCTGCCGCACGTCATCAGCCTCGTCGTGGTCGGCGTCGCCTGGCAGTTCCTGCTGGCCGACAAGCAGGGTGCGGTGCCCGCGCTGCTGCGGCCCGTGGGGCTCGGCGACGTGTCCTTCCTGGGCAACCCCGCGCTGGCGCTCGGGTCGCTGGTGGCGATCAGCATCTGGTTCTTCATGGGGTACCAGATGCTGATCCTGCTGGGCGGGCTGAAGGACATCCCGAAGGAGTACGAGGAGGCGGCGCGCGTGGACGGGGCGACCTCGTGGCAGCGCTTCCGCCATATCGTCTGGCCGCTGCTCCGCCCGACGAGCTTCTTCGTGCTGGTCAACTCGACCGTCGGCGCGGTGACCGGGCTGCAGGCCTTCGACCTCGTGTACGTGCTGACCAAGGGCGGCCCGGCCAACAGCACCTCCAGCGTGGTCTTCTACATCTACCAACAGGCCTTCACCTTCAACAACGACGGCTACGCGGCGGCGCTGACCACGGTGGTCGTCGGGTTCCTGATCGTGGCCACGGGGCTGATGTTCGGGTTCACGAAGGGAGGCAGGTTCGATGTCGGTTAGGCTGCGCGCCCTCGTCGGGTACGCGCTGGCGGCCGTCACGGTGGCGCCGCTGGTCTGGCTGCTGGTGGCGGTGCTGAAGCCGGCGGACGAGCTGTTCGACGTGGGGCTGCCCTCCAGGCTGACCCTGGACAACCTGCTCTACGTGCTGACCGAGGTGCCCATCGGCACGTACATGCTCAACAGCCTCATCGTGTCCGCGGCGGTCACGGTGGTCGCGCTCGTGCTCCACTCGATGGCCGCGTACGCACTGGCCCGGCTCCGCTTCCCCGGGCGACAGGTGGTCTTCTCGATGATCGTCTCCACGCTGCTGGTGTCGCTGCCGGTCATCCTCGTGCCGCTGTTCCTGGTGGCCAGGCAGCTCGGGCTGCTGGACACGTACGCGGGGCTGATCCTGCCGGCGATCTTCCACGCTTTCGGGATCTTCCTGCTCCGGCAGTACTACCTGACCATCCCGCGCGAACTGGAGGAGGCCGCAGACCTCGACGGATGCGGATATTTCCGGCGCTGGTGGCAGGTGATCGTGCCGCTCAGCCGGCCCGTGCTCGCCTCGCTGGCCGTGCTGTTCTTCCTGGCCAACTGGAACGCGTTCCTCTGGCCGCTGACCGCAACCCGCGATCCCGAGCTGCGCATGGTGCAGGTCGGGATCGCCACCCTCACAGGCCAGTACGGCTCGGCCTGGAACTACGTCCTGGCCGCGACGGTGATCGCGGCCGTGCCCACGTTGATCGCGTTCGTGCTCGGCCAGCGCCGCCTGGTCGAGGCGATCAAGACCTCCGGACTGAAGTGAGTGACATATGACCTACGGAAATCACGGCAGCAGCCTGCGCGACCTGCCCCGCCTGCGGGCGTCCAAGCGCAAGCGGGTCTCGAGCTACGACCGTACGGGCGGGAACGAGGACCGGCTGACGGTCCAGGCGGGCACCACCGTGACCCTGGCCGACATCGAGGGCCCCGGCTCGATCAACCACATCTGGTGCACGGTGGCGCTGCCGCTGAAGGACGTGCCGGACGCGGTCGACGTCGACTACCTGCGCAGGCTCGTCCTGAAGATCACCTGGGACGATCAGGAGCACCCGAGCGTGCTGGTGCCGCTCGGCGACTTCTTCGGCATGGGCCACGCCAAGACGGCGAACTTCGTCTCCGCGCCGCTGCAGATGAGCCCGCAGGACGGCAAGAGCTTCAACTCGTGGTTCCACATGCCGTTCGCGAGTCGGGCGAAGGTGGAGCTGATCAGCGAGCTGTCGGCCGAGCCGGTCTTCTTCTACTACTACATCGACTACGAGCTGTTCGACTCCGCCGCCGACGACCTCGGCTACTTCCACGCGCAGTGGCGGCGCGAGCGGCCCACCGACGGGGTCCCGCAGGGCACGCAGAGCAACCGTGAGTTCCAGGTCGAGGGCATCAACGACACGGGCGACGGCAACTACGTCATCCTCGACGCCGAGGGGCGCGGCCACTTCGTGGGCTGCGTGCTCAACATCCGCAACCTGCGCGAGACCAGCGACTGGAACTGGTACGGCGAGGGCGACGACATGATCTTCATCGACGGGGAGCCGTTCCCGCCCTCCCTGCACGGCACCGGCACCGAGGACTACTTCAACACCGCCTGGTGTCCGACGCAGACGTACCACGCGCCGTACCACGGCATCACCATGCCGGGCGGGGACAACTGGAGCGGCGAGATCTCCCTCTACCGCTTCCACGTCGAGGACCCGATCACCTTCACCGAGTCCATCAGGGTGACGATCGAGCACGGCCACGCGAACAAGCGCTCCGACGACTTCTCGTCGGTCGCGTACTGGTACCAGACGCTGCCGCACAAGCCGTTCGGGCTCGCGCCGGTGGAGGAGCGGCTGCCGTTCCCGCCCGTGTAATCGATTTCCCAGGGCATGGGTCCGTGTCTGCGCCGCTTTCGCTGAAATGGGATGAGATTGGTCAAGATCCAGGACGTCGCGCGGCATGCCGGGGTCTCCGCCGCGACGGTCTCCCGCGTGCTCAACGGCCGCTCCACGGTCAACCCGGAGCTGGCCGCCCGTGTGCTCGCCGCCGTACGCGAGCTCGGCTACCGGCCGAACGGGGTGGCGCGCAATCTCCGGCGCAGGCAGACGACGCTGTGGGCGGTGCTCGTCTCCGACGTCGGCAACCCGTTCTTCACCTCCCTGGTACGGGGGGTGGAGGACGGGGGCCGGCAGTTCGGGTACTCGGTCGTGCTGTGCAACACGGACGAGAACCGGGCACGGGAGGCCGAGTACATCGCGGTGGCGCAGGCCGACAACATGGCCGGCGTGATCATCTCCCCGGCCGACGACTCCACGGACATCAGCGCCCTGGTCGCGGCCGGGACCGCCGTGGTCACCATCGACCGCGAGCTGGCCGAGACCGAGGTGGACGCGGTGCTGGTGGACAACGAGAAGGGCGCGGAGCTGGCCACCACGCACCTGCTGTCGTCCGGCTACCGGCGCATCGCCTGCATCACGGGGCCGCGGCGCATGTCGACGGCCATGCAGCGGCTGCGCGGCTACCACCGGGCACTGCGCGCCTTCGGGGTGCCGCTGGACCGTGCCCTGGTGCGGCACGCGGACTTCCGTGAGGAGGGCGGCTGTTCGGCCATGGCCGCGCTGCTGAACGAGGGCGTGGAGATGGACGCGGTGTTCGCCGCCAACAACCTGATGACGGTAGGGGCGGTGGAGTGCCTGACGGAGCGCGGGGTGCCGATCCCCGAGCGGGTGGCGGTGATCGGGTTCGACGACATCCCCTGGGCCCGGCTGTTCCGGCCGGGGCTGAGCACGGTGCGGCAGCCCACGTACGAGCTGGGGCGGGCGGCGGCGCAGCTGCTGGCGGACCGGATCGAGAACCCGGCCCGGCCGGCTGTCCGGATGGTGTTGCAGACGGAGCTCCACCCCCGCGAGAGCTCCCGGCCGCGCCGCCCCCATTGACCGCCGCCCGCGTCGCGCCGAGCAGCTGAGCTGCAGGAAATCGGTTCACCGTTGTGATTCTGTGATGTGAAGCGGGATTGACGGTCCGCAGACCGAGACTTAGCTTGAGTGGAAATCGATTTCTGAGCAATCGATTTCTGACTATGGAGGACATATCCCGTGGCACGTATCGGAGTGCTGAGCATCTCGGACGGGCGCGACTACGTCGCCCGCGATCTCGTGGAGCACATCACCAACGCGACCACCGCGCTCGCAGAGGCGCTGCGCAAGGAGGGCCACGAGGTGATCGTGGCCCCGGAGATCGTGTGGACCAACGAGCTGGCCACGTCGCAGGCCCGGTGGCTGGCCGACCGCAGGCCGGACCTCACGATCTTCAACTACGCCGTCTGGGCCTTCCCGCACTTCACCATGCTGGCGGCCGAGTCCACCCCCGGGCCGCTGCTGCTCATGGCGAACATCGACCCGGTGCAGCCCGGCATGGTCGGCATGCTCGCCGGCGGCGGCGCCCTGGACCAGATCGGGCGGCTGCACGCGAGGGCCTGGGGCGACATCGACGACCCCGCCGTCAGGGAGCGCGTGCTGACCGAGGTACGCGCCGCGCAGGCCGTCAGAGGGCTGCGCGGCTCGACGTTCGGCAGGATCGGCGGCCGGCCCATGGGCATGAACACCGCCGTCGCCAACACCGACCAGTGGATGCGCACGTTCGGCGTGGACGTCGAGGAGATCGACCAGTGGGAGATCGTCCGCCGCAGCGAGAACGCGTCGCAGACCCGCGTCAAGGCAGCCCGCGAATGGCTCGAGGCCAAGGGCAACGTCCACTACGACGGCAAGCAGCTCACCCCTGACCTGCTCGAACGCCAGATCCGCACGTACTACGCGATGCGCGAGCTCATCGACGAGTGGAACCTGGACTTCTCCGGCATCAAGGGCCAGCCCGAGCTGACCACGCACTTCTGCACGATGGACATCGCCGAGGCCTTCCTCAACGACCCGTACGACTGGGAGGGCCCGAAGGACACCCACGTCTGCGCCACCGAGGCCGACATGGACGGCGCCCTGACGATGCAGATCCTGAAGCTGCTGAGCGGCGACCCCGTGCTCTTCGCCGACGTCCGCCACTATCACGCGGACAAGGACGTCTGGGATCTGTGCAACTCGGGGCAGCACGCCACCTGGTACGCGGCACGGTCCGACGACCCCGAGGAGAACCTCGCCAAGACGCACTTCTACCCCGAGGTGTTCTTCTTCCCGGCGGGCGGCGCCAGCGTGCACCACCTCGCCGCCCCCGGCGCCGCCACCTTCGCCCGCCTGACGCGCAGGGACGGCAATTACCGCATGCACGTGATGCGCGGCGACTTCGAGCTGTACGACGACGCCACCAACGAGGCGATGGCCCGGCAGTCCACGTTCGAGTGGCCGCACGCGTTCACCAGGCTGCACGTGCCGGCCACCGAGTTCCTCGGCCGGTTCGGCTCCAACCACATCCACGCGGTCCCCGGCGACTACGTGGCCGAGCTCGAAGCGGTCTGCAAGCAGCTGGGTGTCGAGTTCGAGGGGTTCGGCGATGCGGCTTAGCGCGATTCTGGCGACGGCCGCCCTGGTCGTCGGGGGCCTGGCGGCGGTCACGTCGGCCCAGCGCACCACATCAGGAAATGTCGGTTACTTCCGTACGCAGTCCCGCGTCGGCGGCACCAGCCCCGGCAAGAGCTGGCCGTTCCTGCGGGTCTCCGGCACGCAGGGCAAGTTCGTGGGGATCAGCCACACCATGCGCGGCCCGACCACCCGCAACTACCTGGAGGGTGACGAGCGCGTCTTCGTGGACGGCTCGCGTACCCCGCAGATCCACGGCACCGGCACCGAGGACTTCTACCAGGCGGGCTGGTACTTCAACCGCGAGACCTTCAGCACCCCGTTCCACGGCAACACCGCGCACCTGGCCCCCGCGACCGGCTGCCCGGCCGACGACGACTGCACGGGCGCGTACCGGCTGATGATCGGCGACGCGGTGCCGTTCGGGAGCTCGCTCACGTTCGACATCGAGCACGGCTGGACGAACGACGTCGAGGGCGTCTACTCCTCCACCGCCTACTGGTACGGCGCCGACCAGGCCGCCACGGCCCAGACGGACTCGTTGACGGTCGGCGACCAGGCCGGCGAGCAGCAGCACGGCTACACCGGCCAGGGCGAGGTCGAGACGCTGGACTCGGCCTTCGAAGGCGACTTCAGGAACCCCCTGACGCTCAAGGCCACCCACCGCGTCACCCAGGCCCCGGTCACCTTCAAACTGCGGATCGACCGGAGCAACCAGGGCGTCGAGCTGCGCCGTACCGGCGACCAGAGCGTGGCGGGACAGCACGCCGAGGTCACCGTCAACGGGCACAGGCTGCCTGACTGGGTGCAGCCGCTGGGCAACCGGACCCGCAGGTGGCTCGAGGACGTCTACCAGATCCCGGCGGGCGTCACCCGCGGGCAGCGCGAGATCACCGTGCAGCTCACCCCGAAGAGCCCCTGGTCGGCGGCCTCCTACACGGCTTGGAGTCTGCGGTGACGACAGTGCTGACGATGCGGGCCATCGGCAAGTCCTTCCCCGGCGTGCGGGCCCTGGACGGGGTCTCGCTCACCGTGGCGGAGGGCGAGGTGGTGGCCCTGCTCGGGGAGAACGGCGCCGGCAAGTCCACGCTGATGAACATCCTGGCCGGGGTGTTCAAGGACTACGAGGGCGAGATCGAGGTCGGCGGCGAGCTCGTCCACATCCACTCGCCCAAGGACGCGCGGCGGCACGGGATCGCCATGATCCACCAGGAGCTCAACCTGGTGCCCGAGCTGACCATCGCGGACAACATCTTCCTCGGCCAGGAACGTGCGCTCCTCGACCGCAAGACCACGGAGTCGCGCACCGCCGAGCTGCTGCGCGGCCTCGGGCTCGACCTGTCGCCGCGCACGCTCATCAAGCAGTGCAAGATCGCCGAACGCCAGCTCATCGAGGTGGCCAAGGCCCTGTCGCAGAACGTCCGCGTCCTGGTCATGGACGAGCCCACCTCGGCCCTGGCCGACGCGGAGGTGCACCGGCTGTACGAGGTCATCCGCGACCTGACCGGGCGCGGCGTGGCCGTCATCTACATCTCGCACCGGCTGGAGGAGCTGGAGGAGATCGCCGACCGAGTCGTCGTGATGCGCGACGGCCAGTACATCGGCGAGCGCAACGGCATCAACCGGGACGAGCTCATCCAGATGATGGTCGGCCGTCCCCTCGGGGAGATGTTCCCCCGCGCCGACGGCGGCTCCACAGGTGAGGAGCTGCTGAAGGTCGAGGGGCTGTCGGTGCCCGGCGAGTCCGGTTCGGGCCGCACCCCGCTGCATGACATCTCCCTGTCCGTACGGGCGGGAGAGATCGTCGGCGTCGCCGGCCTCATGGGCGCCGGCCGCAGCGAGCTGCTGGAATCGATCTTCGGTGTCAGCAAGCCGGCCCAGGGCGAGATGACCCTGGGCGGGCGGCCCTACCGGCCGAAGAGCCCGAAGGCAGCGATCAGGCGCGGCGTCGCGCTGGTCGCCGAGGACCGCAAGGCGCAGAGCCTGGTGCTCGGCAACACGATCGGCTTCAACGCCAGCCTGCCCTCGCTCAAGCGCTTCCTGCGGCTTGGCGTCGTGGACGCCAAGCGCGAGAACGCGGCCGTCGAACGGCAGGTGCGCGAGCTGCGCGTCAAGGCCCCCGGCACCCGCTTCACCGTCGGCAATCTCTCCGGCGGCAACCAGCAGAAGGTCGTGCTGGCCAAGTGGCTGCTGACCGAGCCGTCGCTGATCCTCATGGACGAGCCCACGCGCGGCATCGACGTGGGGGCCAAGGCGGAGATCCACGCCCTCATGTCGTCGCTGGCGGCCGAGGGCAAGGGCGTCCTCGTGGCCTCGTCCGAGCTGCCCGAACTGCTCGCCATGTGCGACCGGATCCTCGTGCTCTGCGAGGGCCGCGTCACCGCCGAGTTCCGCAGAGGTCAGACCACACAGGAGGCCATTCTCGAGGCCGCCATGGCCAGACAAAAGGTGACCGTATGACAACCGTGAAAACCGCGCCGCCCGTCAAGGCACCGGGGGAGAGCCGGATGCGGCGCACGCTCTCCGCCCTCGGCGCCGGGCAGGCGTACATCGGCCTGGTGCTGATCCTCGCCGTCGGGATCGCCACCAAGGGCGAGATGTTCCTGAACGAGACGAACCTCACCAACGCCATCGGCGCCTTCGCCTCCCGCGGCATCCTGGCCGTCGGCGTCACGCTGGTGATCCTGACCGGCGGCATCGACCTGTCGGTCGGCTCGCTGCTGGGCATCGGGTCGATGACGGCCGCGATGATGCTGGCCAAGTTCTCGCTGGACCCGTGGCAGATCGTGCCGATCTGCATGGCGGTGGGCGCCCTGTTCGGGTTCCTGAACGGCGCCGGCACCGCCTGGCTGCGCATCCAGTCGTTCGTCATGACCTTGGCCATGCTGTCGGTCGTACGCGGCCTGGACCGGCAGGTCAGCGACAACGTCAGCGTCGGCACCCAGATCGCCGGGCCCGACGGGAAGCTGACGCCGCAGGCGGAGGCGTTCCAGGTGTTCGGCACCCCCGGGCACAACCTGTTCGATCGCATCTACTATCCGGTGCTGGCCTTCATCGTGGTCTGCATCGTCTTCCACCTGATCCTGACGAAGACCCGGTTCGGCCGGCACGTGTACGCCGTCGGCGGCAACGCCACCGCGGCCCGGCTGTCCGGCGTCAACGTCACGGCGGTCACGATCGCGGTCTTCACGCTGTCCGGCATGCTCGCCGGCTTCGCCGGGCCGATCGACGCCGCCTACAGCGCCTCGGCCGACCCGCAGGCCGGGCTGTCGTTCGAGCTGGACGCCATCGCCGCCGCCGTCATCGGCGGGGCGTCACTGGCGGGCGGCAAGGGCACCATCGCCGGCACGTTCGTCGGGGCTCTCATCCTGACGCTCCTGGACAACGTGCTCGGCCTCAACGCGGTCAGCGACAACTGGCAGCTCGTCATCAAGGGACTGATCGTCGTAGTGGCGGTCGTCCTGCAGCGTCCCGATCTCTTCAAGTTTCTCCGAGGAGGGTCTCGATCATGAAGAAGACCATCACCCTTATGCTCTGCGCGCTCCTGGCCGCCGCCTGCGCCTCCAAGACCCCCGCGCCTTCGGCGAGCACGGACAGCGGCGCCGGCGCGAAGAAGAAGTTCGTCGTCGGCTACTCGCAGTCGAACAACGCCGAACCGTACCGCGCCCAGCTCAACCTGCAGCTGCAGCACTTCCTGAAGCAGTATCCGGACATCGAGCTGCTGCCGATCGCCGACGCCAAGCAGTCGAGCGCCACGCAGGTCTCCCAGGTCCAGAACTTCATCACCCAGAAGGTCGACGCGCTCATCGTCTCGCCCACCGAGCCCGCGCCGCTGACGGCGGCCGTGCAGCAGGCGTGCGACGCGAAGATCCCCGTGATCGTCCTCGACCGCACCGTGAACACCGACTGCTACACCGCGTTCATCGGCGGCGACAACGTGCTCATCGGCAGGAAGGCGGGAGAGGAGGCGGTCAGGCTGCTGCCGAACGGCGGCAACATCGTCGAGCTGCGCGGCATCATGTCCAACCAGCCGCAGATCGACCGCGACAAGGGCTTCCGCGAGGCCATCGCGGCCAACCCCAAGATCAAGATCATCGCGGACCGCGAGGGCAAGTGGGTCAAGGAGCAGGCCACCCCGATCATGCAGCAGTGGCTGTCCCAGAACCAGCAGATCGACCTCGTGTACGGGCACAACGACCCGATGGCGCTGGGCGCGTACCTGGCGGCGCAGGCGGCGGGCAAGGCCGACAAGATCAAGTTCGTCGGCATCGACGGCCTGGCCATCCCCGACGGCGGCATCCGCGCGGTCCAGCTCGGCCAGCTCTCGGCCACGTTCATCTACCCGACGGGCGCGAAGGAGGCCGCCGAGACCGTCAACAAGATCCTGCACGGCCAGCAGGCCGAGAAGAAGCAGGTGCTCGGCACCACGCAGGTCACCAAGGAGAACGCGGCCGAGCTGTACAAGCAGTACGACCTGTCGGGGCAGAACTGATGTTCCTCGGCGTCGACATCGGCACCTCGAGCTCCAAAGGGGTGCTCGTGGCGCCCGACGGCACGGTCGTGGCGACGGCGGTACGGGAGCACTGTACCGAGACGCCACGGCCGGGCTGGTTCGAGCACTCGGCGCAGGACGTCTGGTGGGCGGACTTCGCCGCGATCGTGGCGGAACTCGCCCGTCCCGGCATCGCAGCCGTCGGGCTGAGCGGCATCGGGCCGGTCGTGCTGCCCTGCGCGGAGGACGGCACGCCGCTGCGGCCCGCGATCCTGTACGGGGTGGACACCCGCGCCACCGCCGAGATCGCGGCGCAGACCTCGCGTTACGGCGCCTCGGCGATCCTGGAGCGGTGCGGGTCGCCGCTCACGTCCCAGGCGGTGGGGCCCAAGCTGGAGTGGCTGCGCACCCACGAGCCCGAGGTGTGGGGGCGGACCCGGCGGCTGTTCATGGCGCACTCGTGGCTGGTCCACCGGCTGACCGGCGCCTACGTGCTCGACCACCATGCGGCCAGCCAGTGCACGCCGCTGTACGACACCCGTGCCCATGAGTGGATCACCGACTGGGAGCTCTTCCCCGAGGTGGAGCTGCCCGCGCTGGCATGGAGTGGCGACGTCGTCGGCACGGTGACGGCGCCGGCCGCGGCGGCGACCGGGCTGCCCGAGGGGATCCCGGTGGTCGCCGGGACGATCGACGCGTGGGCCGAGGCGCTGAGCGTCGGGGTGACCTCGCCCGGGGATGTCATGCTGATGTACGGCACGACCATGTTCCTGGTCGAGGTCTTCGCCTCGCGGGCGGTCTCGCCGCGGCTGTGGGGGACCGCCGGGGTGTCGCCCGGGACGTACAACCTGGCGGCCGGGATGGCGACCTCCGGCGCGATCACCGGGTGGCTGCGGGACCTGACCGGCGCCTCGTACGCGTCGCTCACGGACGAGGCCGCCGCCGTGGGACGCGGGGCGGAGGGGCTGCTCATGCTGCCGTACTTCGCGGGGGAGCGGACACCGCTCTTCGACCCGGACGCGCGCGGGACCCTGATCGGCCTGACGCTGCGCCACGGGCGCGGGCACCTGTACCGTGCCGCGCTGGAGGCGACCGCCTTCGGGGTGCGGCACAACCTGGAGGCCATGCGGTCGGCGGGCGGATCGGCCAAGCGGCTGGTGGCGGTGGGCGGCGGGACGCGCGGCGGGCTGTGGACGCGGATCGTGTCGGACGTGCTGCAGCAGGAGCAGGTCCTGCCCACCCACACGGTCGGCGCCGCCTTCGGCGACGCCATGCTGGCCGCCCAGGCCTGCGGCGTCTCATGCGAGGGCTGGAACCCGGTGGATTCCGTCGTGGAGCCCGACCCCGCCGCCGCCGAGGACTACGGACGCCTGTACGAGCTCTACCGCGACCTGTACGAGTCGACGGCCCACATCGCCCACGAGCTCGCGGGGCGTTAACGGGAGCTGCTCTGGCGGGGATGGAGCTCGGCGGGCAGCACGATGGTGGCGGGCTTGGCGGCCGGGGTCGCGATGCGGTCGACCAGGAGGCGGGCGGCCATCCGGCCCAGCTCGTACGTCGGCTGCGCCACCGTCGTGGGCGAGGGACGCACCAGGTCGGCCCACGGGACCTCGTCGAAGCCCACCAGCCCCATCTCCCCGGGCACGTCCACCCCGCGCTCCTTCAGGCACCGCAGCGCGCCCACCGTCATGAGGTTGTTGGCCACGAACACCGCGTCGGGAGGCTCGGGAGAGGACAGCAGTGCGGCCATGGCGTCGTAACCGCCCTGCTCGCGGAAGTCCGTGCGGACGATCACGGGAGGCGCGGACAGGGCGGCGGTGTAGCCGCGCAGGCGCAGGTCGGCGGTGCTCACGCCCTCGGGCCCCGTGATGCACGCGATCCGCCGGTATCCGGCCGCGAGCAGGTGCTCCACGGCCGTGCGCGCGCCCGCCTCGTTGTCGACCATCACCGTGTCGACGCTGCCGCGGGGCAGCTCCCGGTCGACGGCGACGACCGGGATGGGCGATTCGATCAGGGTCTTGGCCGCCTTGACGCTCCCTGACGAGGAGATGATCACACCGGCCATCTGCTCGCTCAGCGCCGCCGCGACGTACGTCTCCTCCTTGGCCGGGTCCTCGTCGCTGTTGCACAGGACGACCGAGTAGCCCTCCTGCTGGGCGACGTCCTCGATGCCGCGGACCATGGCGGTGAAGAACGGGTTGCCGATGTCGGAGATGATCACCGCCCAGAGCGTCGTGCGGCTGCGCCGCAGGTTACGCGCCACGGCGTTGGGACGGTAACCGAGCTCGCGGACGGCGGTGAGCACCCGCGCGACCATGTCGGGGTCGACGGTCTGGGCGCCGTTGAGCACGCGGGAGACGGTGGCGGCCGACACGCCGGCCTCCCGGGCGACGTCGTAGATAGTGGGCATCGCTCCAAGTTTCTACCATCGCGGAGCCCCGTGCCCCAGCCTCGCGCGGATCTGGGTAGAGGTCCTGGTCCAGGAATCGCTTTCCGTCCAAGATCATACTTCAACATTTCGCGAAATATTGAAATGTGCCGCTCTAGCTGCGGAAATGCTCTACATACATCCTGACAAATGAGGGCTTGACGGCCGTCAGGTCGTGATTGTACGTTCATCCAGAAATCGATTGCTCGCACCTCTTCTCCCTTCACCCGCCGCCCGCACCGCCTCCTGACTGCCGCGCGCGCTCAGGGGGTTCCGCACTGCCTGGAGAAGTCATGTCCTCGATCGTCCGACGATGTCTTGGCACGGTTCTTGCGACCCTGCTCGTCGCGGCTGTCACCGCCGTACCAGGGGTGACAGCCGCCGCCTCACCACCGCCCAGCCCGTTCTTCTCGACGGTGCAGATCGACTCCGCCGCCTCGGTCGGCGCGCCCGCCGTGGGCGACAACCGCAACCACGGCGATCTGTGGCCCAACTGCTGGTCCGACGACGACAACGTGTACACCGCGTACGGCGACGGCGTCGGCTTCGGCACGGCGTTCAGCGACATCGGGGTGGCCCGCATCTCCGGCATGCCGGGCAACCTGACCGGCACGCAGCTCCCCGTCGGCGACAACGTCGGCCAGGTGTGGAAGCCGAACCACACCCGCAAGCCCACCGGCATGGCCTGCGTGGGCGGCACGCTCTACCTGGCCGTGCAGGACCTGGCGTTCGACTTCGACGACGCCCCGGCCGCGACGATCGCGAAGTCGACCGACCACGGCCAGACGTGGACGTGGGACCGGTCGGCACCGATGTTCGACGACGGCCTGTTCACCACGATCTTCTTCCTCGACTACGGCAAGGCGTACGGCAGCGCCCCCGACGGCTACGTGTACGCCTACGGCCTCGACCACAACTGGCGCGACTCCTTCTCCGACCATGTGCCGGACCCGGTGGACGTGTGGCTGGCCCGCGTGCCCAAGGACTCGGTGCAGAACCGGTCGGCCTGGCAGTTCGTCAGCGGCTTCACCACCTCGGGCACGCCCACCTGGTCGGCGGACATGGGCCGGCGCGTCGCGGTGCTCCACGACGACCGGCGGCTCTACCCGGACGTCTACACCGCCAACCGGCCCAGGAACCTGAGCGTGCTCAGCCAGGGCGGCGTGGTCTACAACAAGCCGCTCAACCGCTACATCTACACGTCCTGGACGGAGTACACCTTCGAGTTCTACGAGTCGCCCACACCGTGGGGGCCCTGGAAGCACTTCTCGGGCAAGGACTTCGGCGGCTACCCGTGGACCAGGACCAAGCACGGCGGTTACGCCACGACGATCCCGTCGAAGTACATCAGCGCCGACGGCAGGTCGATGTGGCTCCAGTCGAACGTCTGCCCGTGCGGCGGCGGTTTCCCCGACGGGGAGCACTGGGCGTACACGTTCTCGCTGCGCAAGCTGCGCCTGGAGCCGTCCGTGGACACCACCCCGGGCAACGTGCCGGATGCGGGCAGGAACCTGGCCCGCGAGCCGGGCACCGTGGGCGTCGAGCGGGCCACGCATTTCGGCAACACCGCGTTCTACAACGACGGTGACAAGGCGCAGAGCGAGGACGACTGGAACGACGAGCGCAAGGGCTCGAGCTGGTGGGGCTACACCTGGCCGCGCGAGTACCTGATGAACAAGGTCGTCTTCACCGGCGGACAGACGTTCGGCGACGGCGGCTGGTTCGCCCGGGACCTCCGGGTGCAGGTGCGCAGGAACCACGCATGGGTGGACGTGAGCGGGCTGCGCATCACGCCGGACTACCCGTACGACAGCACCGCTGGGCCGAACCGCACGTACGAGCTGGGGTTCGACCCGATGGACGGCGACGGCGTGCGCGTCATCGGCGCGCCGGGCGGCACCCGCACATTCACCTCCATCGCCGAGCTCGAGGTCTACTACGGCGGCACGGCCGGGATGATGCGCGGCGGCTCGCCGGCGGATGTCACCGGTGACGGCAAGGACGACATCGTCGCCTTCACGCACGGATCGGGCGCGGACGTGTGGGCGGCCGCCTCCACCGGGACGGGCTTCGGCCCGTCCGGCAAGTGGCACGACTTCTTCGCCCCGAGCGGTGAGACCCCCTTGACCGGCGATTTCACGGGTGACGGCAAGGACGACATCGTCACCTTCACGCAAGGGGCGAATGCCGACGTGTACGTGGCCCCCTCCACCGGAACGGGCTTCGGCGCCGCCGCCAAATGGCACGACGACTTCGCCCTCAGCGGCGAGATCCCGGCGGTCGGCGACGTCAACGGTGACGGCAAGGACGACATCGTCACCTTCACGCGCGGTTCCAACGCTGACGTGTACGTGGCCCTGTCGACCGGCACGAGCTTCGGCGCGGGCCAGAAATGGCACGACTGGTTCGCGCTCGACGGCGAGTTCCCGGCCCTCGGCGACGTCAACGGCGACCGCAAGGACGACCTGATCGTCTTCACCCAGGGCTCCACGGCGGACGTCTACGTCGCACTGTCCACCGGCACGGGTTTCGGGGCTGCCGCGAAATGGCACGACGACTTCGCGCCCGGCGCGGAGCAGCCCCGCGTGGGCGACTTCAACGGCGACGGAAAAGACGACATCGCCACCTTCACGAACAACCCCGCCGCCGACGTGTACGTGGCCCTTTCTTCCGGTACGGGTTTCGGGGCTGCCGCGAAATGGCACGACGACTTCGCCCCGGCCGGTGAGTTCCCCTACGTCGGCGACTACGACGGCGACGGCAAGGACGACATCGTCACCTTCACCAAGGGATCGAGCAACGACGTCTTCGTCGCCACCTCCACCGGCACCGCCTTCGGCGCCGGGCTCAAGTGGCACGACTTCTTCGGCCTGAACGGCGAAACCACCCTGTGAAAGGGATGAGCATGACCCGCAAGCTGCTCGCCGCGCTGTCGGCGAGTCTGCTTCTCGCCGCCTCCGCCGTCACAGAGCAACCCGCTGTGGCGGCGGGGGCCGACCCGCAGCCGAGCCAGATCCGCTGACCGGTCGCCCAGCCCCACTATATCCTGTCATTCAGGATATAGTGGGGCTGTGAATATTACGGAACCCATGTTCCTGGCACTCACCGCGCTGGTCGACGAGCCGCGCCACGGCTATGGCATCGTCCAGGAGGCCGAGCGGCTGTCCGGCGGGCGCGTCCAGCTCAAGATCGGCTCGCTCTACGGCGTGCTGGATCGGCTCTCCGCGGAGGGGCTGGTCGCGCTCGACCGGGAGGAGGCCATCCAGGGGCGGCTGCGCCGCTACTACCGGCTGACCGACAAGGGGGTGGAGGCCCTGGAGGCCGAGACGGCCAGGTTGGCCGAGCACGTCAAGACCGCGACCGCCCGCCTGCGGGCCCGTACCGCAGGGGGGCACGCGTGATGCTGCTGGAGCGACGTTACCGATCCGTCCTGCGCATGCTTCCCGCCACCTATCGCGCCGAGCGCGAGGAGGAAATGGTGTCGGCTTTCATGGAGGTCTGCGGCGACGTGCCGGACGAGGAGAACCCGCGGCCCCGCTGGGGCGAGATCGCCAGCGTGCTGGGGCTCGCCGTACGGCTACGGCTCGGCGGTGCGGGAGCCGGGCCTCGGTTCGCCGTGTGGGGCGCCGCGGTGCGCCTGGTGGCGCTGCTCGGGCTCGCCTTTCAGAGCGTGCTCGGCCTGTTCGGGCTGTTCGCGCTGGTGAACCTGGGGCTGGGGTCGGAAGGGCCGGGCGTCTTCGGTGCGCCGGAGTCCGGTCTGCGCCTGTCCTGGATCCTGACAGGGGTCGAGTCGGTGCTGTGGGTGACCGCGTTCGTGGCACTCACACGGGGCGGAGTCCGCCAGGCCAAGGTCGCGGCGGGCGTCGCTACCGCAAGCGTGCTGGCCGAGCTCGCGACCACCGCCGATCCGCCACGCCTGGCGTGGAACGTGGCTGTCGGCCTGCTGACCGTGGTGCCCACGCTCGCCCTGTTCGCCGCCTATCACCGGGATGCGCCCGCCCTCCGCCTGGCATGGTGGCAGGCCGTGGCTCCGCCGGCCGGTGGGGTGATCCTGGTGGGCCTGACCCGGCTGGCGCTGGTGTCGCTCGCCGACGCGCCGTGGATGTGGAGGTGGACGGACTCGATCGGCATGGCGACGCTGGCGATCGCGCTCGGTGCAGGCATGTGCCTCGCCCGGGGTGGCTCGGCCCCCGTGCGGCTCGGGCTCGCGATGCTCGCCGGCGTGACGCTGCTGGCCCGCCTGGCCTGCCTCATGGGCCCCTCGGGAGACCCGGAGAACGTCGTGCGCATCTCAGATGCGGCGCAGTGCGTGCTACTCGCGGTGATCGTGCTGGTCCTCGCGGTTTCGGGGGTGCGTGCACTGCCTTCCGTACGGCATGCCTCTGCGGCACCCGCCACGTTCCGCCCCTGAAAGACGTCAACACGCGGACTTGACGGCGCGTTCGTGTGGGACCAACGTCCCGCCGGGCCGGGTCGCATGGCCCTACAGGACGGCTCCGCCCGAGCAGAGACTGGCTGCCATGGAGCGCTGAAAGGAGCCCTGCGGACATGGACCACATCGTGCTCGGCTACGACGGCTCGGACTTCTCGGTGCAGGCCCTGGACTGGGCGCTGGACGAGGCGGAGCTGAGGAAGCTGCCGCTGACCATCGCCCACGCCTGGCAGTGGCCGTACGGCGAGGCGGAGGAGGACGCCAAGGCCCACCTGCGCAAGGCGGCCGAGCACGTCCTGTGGCACGGCGCCGACTGCGCCCGCTCGACCAGCGCGGGCGTACGCGTGGAAACCGACCTGTACGAGGGCCCCGCCGCCCAGCGCCTGGTCGAGCTCTCCGGCGACGCCGCGCTCGTCGTGGTGGGCTCCCGCGGACTGAGCGCGCTGCCCAGAGCGGTCGTAGGCTCGGTCGCCGGATATGTCGCCGCGCACGCCGAATGCCCGGTGATCGTCGTACGCGGCCCTGGACCCCTGCCGGCCGAGACGGATCCGGGGCCGATCGTGGTCCCCGACAAGGAGCCCGACGCGGCCGTCCTGGAGTTCGCATTCGACGAGGCCGCCCTGCGCCGGGTCCCGGTGTCCGCCTCGGCCGACCTGTCCGAGTGGGCGCACCGCCGCCCCGAGGTCCCCATCCAGCAGGGGGAGGCACAGGAGCGCTGGACGCTCATGGTCGTCGGGCGCAGACGGTCGGCCCATTTCGGCGCCGCGAACTTCCTGCTGCAGCATGCTCCCTGCCCGGTCGCGGTCGTGACAGAAGGGTCTTACGCGCTGTGATGCAATGCTCGCGCACCGCGCTGCCCGCTTGATGCGACACTGGCGGGCATGGTCGCGTTCATTCCGTACCGGCGTGAGTGGTTGCGCGGTGACGTGCTGGCCGGGCTCACCGTGGCGGCCTACGCGATACCCCAGGTCATGGCCTACGCCATCGTGGCGGGGCTGCCGCCCGTGGTGGGCATCTGGGCCACCTTGGCGCCCTTGGCGGTCTATGCCGTGCTCGGTTCCTCCCGCCAGCTGTCGGTGGGTCCCGAGTCGACGACCGCGCTCATGACCGCCGTCGCGGTCGGACCGCTGGCGGCGGGTGATCCCGTCAGGTACGCGACACTCGCGGCCGGGCTCGCCGTCACCGTCGGCCTGCTCTGCCTGCTCTGCCGGCTGCTCCGCCTGGGGTTCGTCTCCGACCTCCTGTCCCGGCCGATCCTGGTCGGCTATCTGGCGGGTGTGGCGGTCATCATGATCGTCGGCCAGCTCGGCAAGGTGACCGGTGTCCGGGTGTCCGGGGACGGCGTCATCGCCGAACTGCTCTCGTTCGGGCGGGGCCTGACGGAGATCCATCCGGCGACGTTGCTGCTCGCTGCCGGGGTGCTGGCCCTGGTGTTCCTCGCGCAATGGCGCCTGCCGTGGATCCCCGCCCCGCTGCTCGCCGTCCTGCTGGCCACCGCCTGTGTGGCGCTGCTCGGGCTGGAGCGGTACGGGATCAAGGTGGTGGGCGAGATCCCCGCCGGGTTGCCGGCGCCGGCCCTTCCGGCGCCGGCTGATCTGCGCAACCTGCTGCTGCCCGCTCTCGGCGTGCTGCTGGTGGGCTACAGCGACAACGTTCTCACGGCCCGGTCGTTCGCCGCGAAGCACGACCAGCAGATCGACGCCAACCGGGAACTGCTCGCGCTCGGTGTGGCCAACCTGGGCGCGGGTGTCCTGCACGGGTTCCCGGTCAGCAGCAGCGGCAGCCGAACGGCCCTGGCCGACGCGGCCGGCGGCCGCAGCCAGGTGTACTCGCTCGTCGCTCTGGTCGCCGTCATGAGCGTGGTCTTCTTCGCCGGGCCGCTCCTGGCTGATTTCCCCCTGGCCGCGCTGGGCGCCATCGTGATCTACGCCGCCACGCGGCTGATCGATGTGGCGGCTTTCCGCCGTCTGGCCGCCTTCCGCCGCAGTGAGCTGCTGCTCGCCCTGGCCTCGTGCGCCGGGGTGCTGGTCTTCGACATCCTGTACGGCGTGCTTCTCGCGGTGGGGCTGTCGGTCGTGGAGATGCTGGCCCGCGTGGCCCGGCCACACGACGCGATCCTGGGCGTCGTCCCGGGCCTGGCGGGGATGCACGACGTGGACGACTATCCGGACGCGCGGACCATCCCCGGCCTGGTGATCTACCGCTACGACTCCCCGCTGTTCTTCGCCAACGCCCAGGATTTCCGGCGTCGCGCCCTGGCCACCGTGGACCAGCAGGAAGAGCCTGTGTCGTGGTTCGTGCTGAACGTCGAAGCCAATGTGGAGGTGGACGCCACGGCTCTGGACGCGATGGAGTCGCTCCGCTCCGAACTGACCCGCCGCGGCATCGTGTTCGCCATGGCCAGGGTCAAGCACGATCTGCGTACCTCGCTCGACGCGTTCGGCTTGACGGAGGCCATCGGGGAGGACCTGCTGTTTCCGACTCTCCCGACCGCCGTGACCGCCTACCGGCGATGGCAGACTCCGTGACGGAGTGACGGAACTATGTGCGCCAATGTCCGTTTCGGGAAGGAGGAGGGCAGAGACAGCTCTGTGAAGGAGGCCCGGTGATGACCGGACCGATCGTGGTCGGCGTGGACGGCTCCGAGTGCGCGAGAGCGGCGATGGAGTGGGCGGTGGCCGACGCCCGGCGCAGGCGGCTGCCGCTCAAGGCCGTACATGTGTGTGAACGCATCTCACGCGGCTTCGACAGCAGGAAGTACTGCCTCGGCGTGCTGGAGGCCGCCGCTGACAGTGCTCGCGCGGTCAGCGCGGACGTCGAGGTGAGCACCGAGCTGGCCGAGGGGAACGTCGTCGACGTCCTGATCCGCCAGTCGGCGTCGGCCGATTCCCTGGTGCTGGGTGGCCGGGGATCGGGGGGATTCGCCGAACTGGTGCTCGGCTCGGTCGGGCTGGCGGTCGCCGGCCATGCCGGGGGACCGGTCGTCATCGTCCGCGGGCCTGCCGCCGCGGAGCACGGCCGGATCGTGGTCGGCGAAGACGGCTCAGAAAGTGCGCGAGAGGCCATGGCGTACGCGGTCGAGCAGGCCCGTGCCCGCCACGCACAGCTGCTCGTCGTTCACGCGTGCCGGGAGTCGGTCGTCTCGGCCTACGCCCCGGACTACGGTCTCATGCTGGAGGACGCTTTCCAGGAGGAGGCCCGTGCGGCCCGGGAGCGGATGAGCCTGTGGCGCGCGGAGAACCCCGACGTGGAGATCATGGAACAGCAGGCGAGAGAGCATCCGGTGCCCGCCCTCAGCAAGGCCTCGGCCACGGCCGATCTGGTCGTGGTCGGCTCGCGCGGGCTGGGCGGTTTCGCCTCCGCGGTGCTCGGCTCGGTCAGCCACGGCGTGCTGCACCATGCCGTGTGCCCGGTCGCGGTGGTACGGCCCCGCGCCGAGAAGCCGTGACCGCCCCGGCCGCTGGGGTCAGGTGCCGGATCGGCAGGATCACGGCGGACGGGTGCCGGGGGTCGTGGAAGACCTGCTGGTCGGCGGCGCGGAGGGTGGTGGCGGTGGCGCGGGGTTCACCGGTGCCGGGGTTGCGGTTGTAGCGGGGGAAGGCGCCGCTGGAGACCTGGACGCGGATGCGGTGGCCGCGCTTGAACCGGTACGCCGTCGGCCACAGCTGGACTGTCGCGCGGGTGGTGTGGTCGGCGTCGGTGAGGCTGACCAGGCCGTCGCAGACGTTGGTGGAGCGGCCGTCGGCGTCGACGTCGCACAGGCGGACGAAGACGTCGGCGTACGAGAGGCTGGAGCGGAAGAAGATCTCGGCGCTGACCTCGCCGACGACCTCGACGTCCCCGTCCAGGACGGGAGTCGTGTAGGTGAGCACGTCGGGCCGGGCCTCGATCGCGGCGTTGTCGACGGGGCCCTCTTTGGCCGTGGGGGACAGGCGTACTCCGCCGGCCGTGGGGGTGGGGTCGGCGGGGTCGTAGCGGTAGCCGTCCGGGGAGGAGTCGGCGGGGGCTTCGGTGGAGAGGGCGCCGCCGGGCTGGAGGTGGAAGCGCTGGGGCTCGTACCCCGGCGGTGGCCAGGACGGGAAGTCGTGCCACTTGTCCTCGCCCATGACGAACAGGCGTACCGGGGCGCGCTCAGGCGGCCGCTGGTCGCGCGCGTAAGCCAGGCCGAACTCGAGAGCCTCACGGGTGACCGACTCACTTATGGCGAGGAAGGACATGTGCGCCCAGGGGCCGACCGTGAGCCGGGCGGTGGCGGATCCGGCGTCCTGCAGGACGCGGTAGTCGCGGAGCTGGCCGGGCAGGAACATGTCGTACCAGCCGCCGACCAGGCTCATCGGCACGGTGATGTCGGCGACCCGGTGGCGGTGGTCGGCGGGCGCCCAGAACGGGTCGTCGGCGTCGTGGGCGAGCACGTCCTGGATGAAGCCGGAGTGGTGACCCAGGGCCGCGACGTCGGCCTGGTTCAGCGGCAGCGCGCGCATGGCGCGCTGGACCTTCTTCTCCTCCAGCATCTGGCGGAGTGACGCGAACCTGCGTTCCTGGCAGGCCATCTGGACGCCCCAGACGAACGGGATCTCCAGGGAGAACCCGTCCTCACGGAGGAACTCCAGAGTGAAGGCCGATTCGGACATCGCCGGGATCATGGCCTTGACCTGGTGCGGTACGGCGTCGGCGACCGCCCACTGGACGGCGCCGAGGTAACTCATCCCGACGAGGACCATGGAGTCGCCGAACCAGGGTTGTTTGACCACCCAGTCCATGGTGTCCAGGCCATCCTCGCGCTCGCACCGCATCGGGTCGAAGGGGCCGTCGGAGCCGAACGTGCCGCGCGTGCTCTGCACCAGCACCTGGAAACCGCGCTCGGCCAGCGGCCTGGCCGTCTGCGAGGCGATCATGCCCGTCCGGCCGTAGGGGACGCGCACCAGCGCGGTCGGGAGGCCGTCGCCGCCGGACCTCGGGGCCCAGCGGTCGGCCAGCAGGACGGCCCCGTCGCGCATCCGCACCTTCAGATCGCGCTCGATGACCAGATCCCTGGTCAGCGGTGGGGCAAGGTGCTGCAGCCGCTGGGTGAGGTAACTGCTCACGTTCATCGGATACGACCTCCATCGACCTGCCGGTGGGGCAACAGGGATCCTTGGGTCCCTGCGCTCACCTTCGCCGAAGGAGCGGACCGGGGGTCAGGGCCGAAAGTCCCGTCCGCGACGGCCCTGCGTCACCTGTCGCCGGTCGCAAAGAGACAGCCGCCCCCGTTCGAGACGGGGACGGCTGCCGGTTTCAGCTCATTGGTTCGGAGGTGGCGGAGGACTCGGGCGCACTGGGATGCGCTTGCCGCCCTGGGTCATGTAGAACTCCACGTCGTCCCAATTGCGATAGCCCAACCGGTACGCCCGCCGCAGCTCCCCCATCTCCCAGGCGGTCCCGAGATTGTTGGAGGGGTTTGCGACCATGCGCCAGTCTCCCGCGGGGATCTTGTCCGCCCGCCTCAGCAGGGCGGTCATGGCCTCGTCAGCGGTCTTGGCGAGAGTCGTCAACGCATCGTCCACGTAGATGCCGTCGAGACTTACGGCCAGGTGGATGTCGCTGTTTCGCACACTGCGGGTGACGGTGTCCATCCAGAGGGGACGTCCGTCGCCGTTCGGCGCAGGAAGCCCGAGTGCCCCTCTCTGGTTGAGGGTGAGCGCGCGGCCTTCCAGGAATTCGGCCAGTTCGTCGCCGTATCGGCCGACGCCGAGGACGAGCTTGTCGCCGCTCGTGACGATGTCGTCGGCGCAGTTGTTGTGCACGAGGACCGGGGTCGAGCCTGCGTACACGTAGTACGTGTGGTCGGTCTCGACCTCGAAGTTGTACACGTCCACCGGCCCCTCGGAGCCCGACACGGCCTGGACGGGCTCGGCCGCGCCGGACGGGTTCTGGAGCGCGTCGCCGGGACGGAGGTCCTCGGCGCGCGTCCAGCCCTTGCCCTGCACCCAGAAGGGGTGGCCGTCGGTCGCCGACAGTGTCCCGCCGGCCGTCGTGATCCGCACCAGCGAGTCGACCGTGCGGTGGAACAGGCGGGCGACCGTGCGCAAGGTGCGTTTGCCCGTCTCCGGATCGGCCGCCCACACGCGGTCGCCGACTTTTATGTCCTCGATCGCCCGTGGGCCGTGCTCGGTGTCCACCATCGTCCCGCCCGGGAAGCACTGACCCGCGGCCAGTGCCCGGCCGGTGTTCCGCTCAAGGCCGGAGATCACCGCGCCCGGGAGTCCGGAGCGCTGCAGCCGGAACAGGGCCTGGGCGATCGACGAACCACCCTTCAGGGCGGCGCGCACGCCCATCGCGTACTCGTACCCGACCTTGACCATCGGCGGGATGACGAAGTCGGCGAGGACCCAGCCGCAGTTGGCGGTCGATCCGCCCGTGCCGCTCAGCTTGCGCCAGCAGCCCACGTAGTCGCTGATCAGCGCCCGGGCGAGGCTTTCGATGATGGTACGGGTCAGCTGCCAGCCGTTGATGTGCGTCTTCTTGGTGTAGCGGGAGTCGAACGGCCCGCTGCCGAGATAGTCGAGCTCAAGGCTGGCCGTGCAGTCGGCGATCCCGCGACCGGCCTGCGGGCAGGATACCAGGTAGTAGTCCTGCTCCCCCCACATGTGGTACTCGAGGTCGATGTCACAGCCGATGTCGTCACCCGACCCGGTGCCCACGCAGTTGCTCTTGGGGTTGATCTCGTACCAGGGCTCGGTCACCGTGGTGATCAGCCCGGCCATGCCGGTCGGGCCCGACTCCGAGGCGCGGTCGGCCTCCCGGGCCCGGTCGGCCGCCTCCTCGGTGCGCCGGGCGGCCTCCTGGGCCTCCTCGGCGGCCTCGCGCGCGTGGGCCGCGGCGTTCTCGGCCGTGGTGGCGTCCTTCTCGGCCTGGGTGGCGACGTCGCGCGCGGTGGCGGCGTCCCCTTCCGCCGCGCTGGCGGCCTCGCGGGCCGAGGCGGCGTCCAGCTCTGCCTCGTCGGCGGAGTTGCGGGCGTCGGTGGCGTAGCCTTCCGCGGCGGTGGCGGCCGACTCTGCACGCGCGGCGTCCTCGGTGGCGCGCCGGTCGTACTCGACCGTGTTGGCCTCGGCCTGCACCGCTGCCTTGGCCGCAGCCGCCGCCTCGTCCGCCGAGGCGCGTGCCCGCGCCAGTGAGGCCACGGCCTTGGACGCGGACTCCGCCGCTTCCGCCGCGGCGACCGCGGCCGCCTTGGCGTCGGCGTCGGCCTTGTCCGCCAGCGCCTTGGCCTCCTTCGCGGCCTTGGCCGCCTGGGCCGCCTTGGCCTGGGCGACGGCGGCCTGCTGGGCGGCGAGCGTCTTGGACGCCTGCGCGGTCAGCACGGCCAGACCGGCCGAGGCGTCGGTCTCCTTGTACGGGGAGCCGAGCTCGATGGCGTCGTTGGCCGGCTTGACGACCTGGAGGGCCGAGTCCCGGGCGGCCAGCGCCGCCTGGGCGGTGGCGTAGGCGAACCCGGCGGTCTTCACCGCGCTCACGCGGGCGGCGTCGGCCTCCTTGCGGGCGACCGCAGCGTCGATCTTGGCCTGGACCGCCTTGGCCTTGGCGGTCTTCGCGTACTCCTCGGCCTCCTTGACGTTCATGGAGGCGGCCCACGAAGCGGCGATGGCGTCGGCCGCCGCGGCGTGGGCCTGCTTGACGGCTGCGTTGGTGATCGCCACGTCTCGCTGGGCCGAGTCGGAGGCGGACCTGGCACGGGCAGCGGAGCCCTCGGCGCGGGTGGCCGCCTCCCGGGCGGCGGACGCGGCCGCGGTGGCGTCGTCGGCGGCGGCGCGGGCGTTGGTCGCCGCGGTGGTCGCCCGGTCGGCCGCGGATCGCGCCTGCGTGGCCGCGGTCCTGGCCCCCTCGGCCGCGTCGGTGCCCTCGGCGGCGGCGGCGTACGCTTCAGCCGCGGAGGCCTTGGCCACGGCGGCGTCGCGCTGGCTCTCGGCCTGCAGAGCGTTGTTGCGTGCCGTGACCGCCTTGCTCTCGGCCTCCAGCGCCTCGTTCTTCTTGTTGGCCGCGGTCGTGCCCGCCGCCTGGGCGTCACTGAGCGCGCCGGCCGCGACCTGACGTTCGCCCTGGGCCCGCTGCTCGGCGGCGGCGGCTCTGTCCCGCTGCTGAGCGGCGATGTCCCGCTGTCGCCTGGCGTTGTCGCGCTCGGACTCGGCGATCTCCCGCTTGGCGCGGGCGTCATCGGCTGCCGTCTTCGCCGTCGCCTCGGCGGCTTCGGCCCTGGCCTGGGCGTCCTTGGCCTTGGCGGCGTTCTCCGCGGCCAGATCGGCCTGGCGGGCGGCGCCCTCGGCGGCGGCCTTGGCCTGCGCGGCGGCCTCCTGTGCGGCGATGCGCCGGAACTCCGCCTGCGAGGCGTGCGCCTGCGTCTCGGCCAGCGCCATCAGCGTCTTGCTGTCGGCGGCAGAAGCGCGGGTGGCGTTCGAAGCGGTCTCGGTCGCCTTGACCACAGCCAGCGCGGCGGCGGCCGAAGCGCGGGCGACCTGCACGGCCTGCTGGCCGTAGAGCAGGCCGCGGCCTCGGGGCAGCCCGGCGCCGTCCGCGATCGCGTACGCGGCCTGCTGCGCGGCCACGGCGTTGTCCGCGTGCCGCTGCGCCGACTGGGCGGCCCGCGCGGCCACGAAGACGCGGCCGAGCGCCATCGCCTGGGCCTTGACGATGTCGTTCTTGACCTTGGTGAACTCCGCCGCGTCCGGATAAGTGGGGGTGCCGGACGGCTGCTTGAGCCAGTACGCCTGCCAGTCCGCCAGCCGGACCCCGATGATCGACTGGCCGAGCGCCTCGCCCAGGGCCTGGGAGGCCACCTGGAGGTCGGCGGAGGCCTGGGCCTCCTCGGCCAGGATGGTGTCACGTTGGGCGCGCTGCCCGTCCACCTCCTGCTGCCACTCGATCGAGGCGGTGGTCAGCTCGGCGGTCAGGACGCCCTTCGGGTCCGGCGGGTTGTGGCTGGTGCAGGAGGCGTAGCGGGCCTTGAGGTTCTCCACCTCGACCCGGAACTCCATGCTGCCCGGATCGGGGGCGCTGGTCGGGAAGCCGCCGCGGGCCAGGAAAGCGCGTGCGTCGTCGGCGTACATGGGATGCAGGAAGGCCATGTCCTTCCACGCCTGCCATGCCGCGTTGTCGTCGCCGTTCTCCGGGTACCGCTCCTTGGCGATCGCGTTGACCGCGTCCACGGACTCCTTGGACGCGATCGGGGTCTGGTCGGCGTAGAAGTCGTCTTCTTTGGCCCAGTACTGGTTACTGCTCCAGGTGGACAAACCGACCTTGACGAACGGGTCGTCCTTCTGGTCGATCCACTGGAAGGCGGCGTCGGTGTAGCCCTTCGGGGGCGTGACGTTGAGCGACTCCTCCCAGACGTTGTTCCGGTTGTCGAGCTCGTCCAGCTTGGCCGACGCCCGGTCCTCGTCCTTGCCGTAGGCGGTGTGCAGCGGCGTCGGCGGGTCCGACCAGTAGTCGGGGGCGGCGTTGCGCAGCAGGACGTCGTCCGTGCCGCCCAGTCCTTCGCGGGCGACGGCCTTCAGGTCCTGGCCGCCCTTACGCTGTACGACGGTGAGCAGACATTGCGCCGCGCGGACGTCGGCGGCACGTGCCAGGTCGTACGGCGGCTCGTCGGCGTAGGCGGCCGTCGGGCCGAACCCCGGTACGGGCGTGAGCTGCGCTCCCGAAGCGACGACGGCGGCGGAGGCGAAGGCCGCGGTGGTGGCTCGCAACCGGCCTAAGAGAGGGCGCCGGGCACGGCGCGGTGAAGATGCTTTGGTGCGCATGGTCAGCTTTCAGCCGAGATAATGTGGGAGACGATCAGAAGAAGGCGTTGAAGGCGTTCCAGCCCGCGTTGCCGATCTTCTCCTTGGCGGCGAACGGCGCCGAGGCGACGCCGGTGCCCTTGAACAGCCACAGCGCGCCGGCAGAGTCGCGAGCGATCAGATCGGGCTTGCCGTCCCCGTTGTTGTCGCCGGTCGAGACCAGGGCGGTATAGGCGTCCCAGCCGGTGCCCGCGCTGACGCGGGTGCCCAGAATCTGGTTGGCGGTGGTGCTGCCCGTCCCCGGATAGATGTACAGGGTTCCGGCGGTGGTCCTGGCCAGCAGGTCGTTCTTGCCGTCGCCGGTGTAGTCGCCGTACCCGGCCAGGGCGTTCATGGAATTCCAGCCGGCCGTGCCGGCCTGCACGCGGGCGGCCAGGCCGCCGTCGGAGCGCCCCGGGTAGAGCCAGAGGGCGCCGGAGGTGTCCCGCGCGATGATCTCGGGCGAGGCGCTGCTGCCCATGTCGCCCGGGGTCATGATCAGGTTGTAGGCGTCCATGTTAGAGGCGACCGGCATGGTCGAGGTGCCGCGCTCGGCGGTGTAGTAGAGCTCGCCGCCCAGGCGGAAGAACAGGTCGTTGCGGGTACCGCCCTCCGAGGTGGTGGCGCGCACGAGCGCGGTCGCCTCGGCGAAGCCGCCGCCGAGGTCGACCGGCGACTGCAGGCCGCCGCCGCTCTTGGGCTCATAGGCCAGCAGATGCCCGTCGGAGCTCCTGCGTACGAACAGGGGCAGCACGGGCGTGCCCGCCGCGGCGGCGGACGCGGCCGGCGCGGCGAGCAGCGAGCCCAGCACGGTGAGCAGGACCAGCGCTGCCAGGGCTCTGGTACGGGATAACGCCCGCTGTACGGGGTTGGACATACGACGTGACCTCGCATGGGGAAAATCTTCCAGGATGGACCCAACCCTGGCGCGGAGCGGTACCGGTTCACTTCCGGTGTGCTTCCGGCGGGCCGCGTACTCGGAAGACTCCAGGTCGGACGTCGAGGCGGCACAGCCTTGATGGTGCGGCGGCCGAACTCGCGCCCCGTGAGGTCGTACGGCGGCAGGCAGAGCCCTTCGGCCCTTGTGTTACGGACCTACGGCCCTGCAGCGGATCGCGTTGGCGGAGTCGGATGGAGGTGTGACAGAGGAGGGCAAGATGATCATCGTAGGTGTGGACGGGTCCGTGGCCTCACGGGCTGCGGTGGAGTGGGCGGCCGACGACGCGCTCCGCATGAAGGAGCCGCTGCGGATCGTGCACGTCGTGGACCGCTCGCCGTACCAGGTGGGCAGATATTCCGACATCGCGCTGCCCGACGTGCTGCAGCGCGAAGGACAGAGAGTGCTGCGCGAGGCCGAGGCGCTCGTCCACGAGCGCCAGCCCTCCATCGAGGTCGCCACGCAGGAGGCCGAGGGCGCGCCGGCCGTGGTCCTGCGCGAGCAGGCCAAGGACGCCACGGAGATCGTGGTCGGCAGCCGCGGACTGGGCGGGTTCGCCGGTGCGCTGCTCGGCTCGGTCAGCACGCACGTGGCCGGGCACGCCCACTGCCCGGTCGTGGTGGTGCGCGGCGAGCATCGCCCCGTGCGGGGGGGAGGTCGTGGTGGGCGTGGACGACTCGCCGGAGTGCGAGCCCGCGCTCGCCTACGCCTTCCAGCAGGCGAAGCTGCGCGGGTCCGCCCTGCGGGTCCTGCACGCGTGGCAGCTGCCGGTGCACGCCTTCGCCCCTGAGATCACGTACGACATGGACGAGATCCGCCGGGCCCAGCACCAGGTCGTCCGCGACCGGCTGGCGGTCTTCGCCGCGGACCATCCCCAGGTGACGATCGTCGAGGACGTGCAGTCCGCGCATCCGGTGGACGCACTGGCCGACGCATCCGAACGTGCGGACCTGCTGGTGGTGGGCTCGCACGGGCGCGGCGCCCTGGGCTCGATGCTGCTCGGCTCGGTCAGCCGGGGCGTGCTGCACCACGCGCACTGCCCGGTGGCGGTGGTCCGCGCGTAGGGGCCGAAAGTCCCGGAACAGCGGGACGTACGGCTCTGCGGGAGATGCCGGGAACCGCGGCGGCAGCCCCACCACCGGCTTCCTCAAGGGCACCGGCGAGAACGCGCTCGGCGGCTTCTTCAGCTCGCTGGCCGGGCAGCCGTGGGTGGACTGGCTCTTCATGGCCGGCCTGCTCGGCGTCGGCCTGGCGCTCGTCCTGGGCGTCGGCACCCGGATCGCCGCCGTCACCGGCAGCCTCATGCTGGTCCTCATGTGGGCGGCCGAACTGCCCCTGGACACCAACCCCTTCATGGACGACCACATCATCTACTCGATCGTCCTCATCGGCCTCGCGCTCGCCAACGCAGGAGCCACCCTCGGGCCAGGCAACCTCCCCATCGTCCAGCGCAACCCCTACCTCAAATAGTGCGGGCCACCCACACCGCCCACCCTGGCTGCCGTGCTGTATACGGTGCGCCAGGTGGCGGGAGGCATGTCGGCCTGGCGTCGGAAGAACGTGGTGAAGTTGCCGACGTCCCTGAATCCGAGGCGCCGGGCGCAGCTGCTGACCGGCAGGTCGGTGTGGGCGAGCAGTCTTTTGGCCTCCAGCAGGATGCGCTGGTCGAGGAAGGTTTTGGCGCCTGTGCCAGTGGCCGCACGAGTGGCACGGGTGAGTGTGCGCACGTCATAGCCCAGTGCCTGCGCGTAGTCGGCCACGTGGTGCCAGTCGGTGAAGTGCTCTTCGAGAGTGGCCCGATAGGCGTCAAACACCTCCATGTGCCGGTTGCCGGATCTGGTCGCGCCGGTTGAGGCCGGCGCGTCGGGGAGTGCGCGCAGGATCAGTGCCGCCAGCAGATGGGAGAGCAGGGCGGGAGATGCCAGGCGTGGTGTTCGTACGGCTGTGTCGTGTTCGCGGCTGAGATGTTCGGCTGCGAGCAGGGCCAGGGACAGCCGCTGCCGGTCCACGTGCCAGCACGCCGGTGTGGTGGCCTCCGACGCTGTGAAGCCGGGAAGGAAGCCGGGCCGGAAGAGGACCAGCGGGCCGTCGCAGGCGTCGACGTCGCTCCAGCGGTGCACCATGCCCGGCCTGATCCACACGGCGCTGCCTTCCTCCAGCCGGTAGTCGCGGAAGTCTGCCTCGTGGGCGCCGGTTCCTGAGCTGATCAGAGCGAACACGTGGAAGTCGGGGCGTTGCGACTGTACGCGACGGCGGTGGACGTCCATCGAACGCAGCGCGGCGAAACTGAGCATCTCCACCCCGTACGCCGATCCGACGGCAGGCAGATAGTGCAGTTGCCGCACCGAGCTGTGTCCGTTTTTCACAATGACTGTGCTCCTTTCCGCCAAGGCGGGGACGCCCCACTCGCATACTGTCGCAGCCGGCCCGGCAAGCAGGTCAGGCTACCCGGTTCAGAGCTGTGGCAGGACGGCGGGCGCCGCTTTCCGCAGCCAACAGGAAAGGCGAGATGATGACGGAAACGACAACGACGCTTCCTGTGGCGGGCGGGTCACTCGACGTGCGGGCAGGGGGCCACAACGGACCGGCGTTGGTGTTCGTCCATTACTGGGGCGGCTCCGCCGACACCTGGAACGGTGTGATCGGCCACCTGCCGCCTGGGCAGGCTACGGTCCGCTTCGACCAGCGCGGCTGGGGCGCCTCGCAGGCGTTGCCCGGGCCCTATCACCTGGACCAGCTCGCCGACGATCTCGCCCGGGTGGTCGAGACGAGCGTGTCGGGGCCGTTCGTCCTCGTCGGCCACTCGATGGGCGGAAAGGTGAGCCAGCTCGTCGCGGCCCGCCGACCGGCCAGACTGGCGGGCCTGGTGCTCGTCGCCCCCGCGCCGCCGCAGCCGCCCGCCACGGTCACCGAGGAGTACCGGAAGGGCCTGTCACATGCTTACGACTCCGCCGAGACGGTGCAGCACGCCCTCGACCATGTCCTGACCGCCGCACCGCTGCCCAAGACCGTGCGGGACACCGCGGTACGCGACAGCCTCGCCGCCGGAGCCGAGGCCCGGCACGAGTGGCCCCTGCGCGGAATAGCGCAGGACATCACACGCGCCGCGCGGGACATCGAGGTCCCGGTGACGGTGTTGGCAGCGGAGAACGACGTGGTGGAGCCGCCACGCGTGTTGCGCGACCATCTCCTGCCCTACGTCCCGCAGGCGACCCTGACGACCATCCCTGACGCCGGCCACCTGCTGCCTGCGGAAGTCCCCGGCGCCGTCGCGACCGCCCTCGGAGACTTCCTCACGGCCATTCAGCGCTGACCGCTCGTAGTCACCCAAGACGACTCTCACGTGGTACGTCACTCCCGCGCCACCCGGCGGAGGCGCGGACGCGCAGCTCACCCTCGTCGTCACCGGCAACGGCATCGGCCTGGGTGAGGCGCGCGAGTCCCGTCAGTCCCGCCGGTCGGCACGCAGACGCGCGGCCAGCGCGGCCGCCTGGGTGCGGCGCTGCATGTTGAGCTTGGCCAGCAGGTTGGAGACGTAGTTCTTGACCGTCTTCTCCGCCAGGAACATCCGCTCGCCGATCTGCCGGTTGGTCAGCCCCTCGCCGATCAGGTCGAGAATGTGCTTTTCCTGCTCCGACAGCGTGGCGAGCGGGTCCTTTCTGGCCGCCTGGTCGCGCAGGCGCTGCAGCATGGCGGCGGTGGTCTGCGGGTCGAGCAGCGACTGCCCGGAGGCGACCGTGCGCACCGCGCCCACCAGGTCGGAGCCGTGGATCTGCTTGAGCACGTAACCCGACGCGCCCGCCATCACCGCGTCGAACAGCGCGTCGTCGTCCGCGAACGAGGTCAGCATCAGGCACGCCAGCCCCGGCATCCGGGAGCGCACCTCCCGGCACACGTCAACGCCGCTGCCGTCCGGCAGGCGCACGTCCAGGATCGCCACGTCGGGCCGCAACGCGGGGAGACGGGCGATGGCCGACTCCGCGGTGCCCGCCTCGCCGATCACCTCGATGTCGTCCTCGGACTCCAGTAAGGCGGCCACGCCCCGCCGCACGACCTCGTGATCGTCGAGGAGAAACACACGAATCATGCCCTTGACGCTAACTCCTCGCGCCGCGCGCCCCCAGGGTCCAAAGTCCCTAAGATCCAGTCGTTCTAGGCCGGGGCCGCGACGGGAACCAGCATGAATCCGGTGACGATCTCAGGCTGGATGCGGATCACCTGGTCCATCTCGCCTTCCACCCACGGCCGTAGCATGGCCTTGTACCAGGCAGCCTCCCGCGAGTCGGTCACGGGCCGCGCCATTCCGGTGACGATCACACTCCAGCCCAGGCGCTGGTGACCGTCCAGCTCGTCGGCTTCGAAAGCCACCACGGCCTCCGCCGGCTGCACGTGGGTGCTGAGGATCGTGCCGGGAGTGGAGCGGATGACGATCTGCCCGTCGACGACGAGGTGGTTCACCGGCCGAACCGCGGGAAGCGCGTGACGGGTGAAGACGATCCTGCCGAACGGCACGCCGGCCAGCAGGCGCAGCGCCTCGACCTCGGGAAGCTCCTGGAGATGCCGTGCACTCATCTCGTCCGGCCACTCGTCGTACTGGTACATCACCCTGACAGCCTGCCGCTCGCGCCGCGCCGGAAACAGGGACCAAAGTCCTTTATTTCCACACCAAGGTCCCCGTGCCTACGGCGAGAGAATCCGACAGGATCTGCGAGGAGGGCGGTCACATGCTGGAGATGGCCCTGACCGGGGGAGGAGCGTCATGACGTGGTGGTCGGTGGTGCGGTTCCTGCACGTGCTCGGGGCCGCGCTGTGGGTCGGCGGGCAGCTCACGGTGTCGCTGGTGATGCTGCCTCTCGCCCGTCGCCTGCTGGACGAGCGGCGGCGCGGGCAGGTCCTGACCGCCGTCGGCCGCCGCTTCGGCCTGCTCACCGTCGCGGCGTTCCTGCCCGTGCAGGTCGCCACCGGCGTGGCCATCGCCTGGCACAAAGGCGTCACCTGGGCCTCGCTGGCCGAGCCCGGCTACGGGCGGATCCTGGCCGCCAAACTGCTGCTGTTCTGCGCCGTCATGGCCGCGGCGGGAGCGCACGGCTGGGCCTCGGGAGCGGGCCGTCCCAGGCTGGCGCGGGCCATGGCGGTGGCCTCGCTGGTGGGTTCGCTCGGTGTGGTGCTGCTGGCCACCGCGCTGCCCGTCACCTGAACGCGTCTGTGTGTCCCCGCTGCTCCAGGTCGCCGCGTACCTGGAGCTGGCCGTGCGGTGCTGGACTTCGCGGATGCCGCGCGGCCGCCGGCTACGTCCGCGCAGGCACCGCGTACAGGACGGCGACGAGTGACTCGCCCTCGAATCCGATGCGCACGCTGTCCGGATCCTGACGGACGGCGGCGGGAGTAGCGGCTTCCGGCACCGCAGACGGGGGCACCGGCATCGGGTGGAACCCGGCCTCACGCAGCCGGGCGAGCCAGGTGGCGGTCGGCTCGTGACGTTCGTAGCGCTCCTTGTCGTCGGCTGTGCCGACGATGTCGGCCACCTCGCGGCGGAAGAACAGCTTCATCGCGTTGCGGTCGGCGGCCGCCACCTCCAGCGCGTCTATCAGCCGGAAGACGGCGTGGAAGTGCTCCCACGAGTTGTGGAACCGCTCAGGGAGCGCCACCCGATGATGGTCGGAGTCCGGCTCGCACAGCACCACGACATCCGGCTCGGCCGCGCGTAATCTCTCGAAGAACGAGTTCCGCTCGTCCACGCCGGACGGACTGTCCCGGAGGTGGTGCAGCGCGAACGCGGCGTTCATGACCAGCGGACGTGGCGCACGGCGCACCAGGTCCCAGTCCTCGTCGGTCATGTGTTCGGCGAGTCGGGGCACCCCGTGGAAGTCCAGCGTGACACCGGTGTCGCGGATGGCCTGTTCGGCCTGGCGGAGGCTGGCCGCCGCAGGGTCCACCCCGATGACCCTCAGCCGTCCGGGTGCCTGACCGCGGTCCGTGAGCGTCCGCAGCACCGCCGCCTCCTGGCCGCCTGAACCGATCCCCACCGACAGCATCGTGGCCTCGTCCTGACCGGCGAGGTGTCCGGCGAGGAGCGCGCCGCCAATGCGACCTGCCAGATTCACGATCGGCAGGTGCGCGGCCACCAGGTCGAACAGCTGGATCTGCGGACGCTCGAAACTGCGGAGATAGAGATTGTCCCGCTCGTCTTGGCACGTTCCATGCCGGGCGGCCAGAGCGTCGTGATAGAGCAGATAGAGGAAGTCGTCGCCGCCTGCTTTCTCGGGGTTGATCACACTGCGGAGCTTTTCCAGCCAGCGCCCCGCCGTGTCGGCGCGGCCCGCGTCCGTCTCCTCCACGGCACGGCACAGCAGGTCGAATGCATGGGAGCTCATGTTCAAGCCCTTCCTTTGACGTCGGTAATGATCGAGGATGCCGCGGTGCCCTTGTAATCAACTTGGGATGCGCTGGGAATGGACGAGGACGCGCCCGCGCGACGACGTCGGTGTGGCTGCCGGGCACCGGTCTCGCCCTCCAGGCCCGTCAGGGGGCCCACGTGTCGAGCTCGCGGGCGAGAGCGCGCAGCGCGATCGTGTACGCCTGCTTGGTGTTGGCCTTGTCGACCATGGTCAGGAATTGCTCCACGTGCCGGGGACGTGTGGCAGGTCGGCCCTGCCTGCGGCGCTTGAACGTCCAGCAACGCCGCACCAAATCGGCATGCCGGCGCAACAACGTGCCCGGCGTTACGAACAGCCGCAGGCGACCGGGTGCAGGCAGTGGCCGCGCCAACGCAACGCCATGAACGACGATGATGCCGAGCGCACGCTCGAGTGCCAAACGTCAACGTCGCGGCCGACCGGGAATATGAACTGACCCACCCACTGGTGAAGATCTGCGAATTACGCCATCCGACAAGCTGCGTGACGGTTTATCTCGACCGCGAGCGCAACCTCCGCCAGGCGATCAGAGTGAAGATCCATCCGGAAACCCCCGTCGAGACGCTCGAGGCGATCGAGGTCATTCAAGGGCTGAGCATCAACCCTGACTTGTTCCCCCATGACAACATGCGTCGTTTTCCGAAGAGACTGAACGGAGGCAAAAAGAAGATTCATTTCGCTCGTTCAGTCGTATGCGCCGATATCACCGCCTTCGATCGCCTGCTGCAGACGCTTGCGACGGAGTGATCCGATTCTTAGGCCGGGACTCAGCATATCGTCCAAGCGGAAGAGTCGGTTCCGATCGAAACTCGGACACCCGTCACACGCGGAGAACGGTGACCTGGCGGCCGGACGGCGTGGTCGCCTGGTCGAAGCCGCCTCGTTCCTTCCAGGGTGGGGCTTGGGGGCGGCGGTCGAAGATGACCAGGACGCCGGTGGGCAGGGTGAGGCGGTCGAGGTATTGGTCGAGCTGAGCGAGGCCTTCGGGTTGGGGGTCGTCGGTGCCGGGTCGCCAGACCTTGAGTTCCATGGCTTCGCGTTGGATGAGTCGTTGGCCGTCGGGACCGTGGTAGGGCCAGCGAGCGAGCACGTCGAGGCGTTTGGTGCCGGCGGCGTATTCGCGGTCGAGGTGGCCGCCGCCGTTGACGAGGCGGTGCAGGAAGGCCATGAGGATGATCTGGCAGGCGGCTTCGTGGTAGCCCTCCTGCTGGATGAGGACTTCGCCGTGCTCGCGCCAGAAGATCACGAACTCTTGCAGCAGGTGGGGCAGGTCGAAACGGCCGTCGGGGAGCACGAAGCTGTGCGGGTCGGCGCGTATGAATCGTTCGGTGCGGTCGCCCAGGACCCGGAGCAGGACCTCCCGGTAGATGGGGTTGGCGATTTCCAGGTCTCTGGTGCCCCGGATGAGGCCGAGGTCGTGGACGTAGGAGGCGGCGTGGTCGAAGGCGACGTCCGTGCCCGGGGACGTGCCGGCCACGATGGGTTCGATCACTCTTTTGACGCGGGGGTCGTGCAGCCGGGCCGCCAGGGAGTCCAGGTGGGTGGCGCGGGCCCGGATCAGCCGCTCTTTTGCGTCCTCCACCTGTCCGTCACTGATTGTCCCGGTCACTCCCATCTCGGTGATGATCTCATCGGCGAGGGCGTTGACCAGCCAGGGTTGTCCCTGGGTCAGCTCGAAGACACGGTCGAGGGCGTCCTTGGTGAACTCCTGGCCGGTCGCCTGCGTGTGCTGGTCGTAGAGTTCGGCGATCTGATCGGTGGTGAAGTCGCCCAGGCGTAGCGATTTGCGGATGATGTTGAACGGGCTGGCCGCGTTGTACCGGTCGGGTTCGCCGCCGGAGGCGGCCTTGTAGTCGCGCAGGTCGCGCATCCCGCACAGCACCACGGACGCGGGGAACGGATAGCCTTTCGATCGCTTGTTGTGGCCGTCGCGCAGCTGGCTCAGGATGCTGACCAGGCTGTCGCCCTGCAGGGCGTCGATCTCGTCAAGGAACAGCACGACCCGGCGCGGGCAGCGCTGGCACCACTCCCGCAGTGCCGCACCGAACCGGCTGCCCGGCGTCACCTGCGGCCAGGAACCCGGCGGCAGCAGCTTCTTCGACCAGCCCGACAAATCGGCGGCCTCGCGGAGGGAATCCAGCAGAAGCGACTCGGCGGCGCCGTAGTGGTCGCCGGCCGCCTTGGCGCGCTCGCAGGAGAACATCAGGGCGGCGGTGTCGCCCTCGGCGGTCAGTTCGGAGGCCAGGGCGTCCAGGATGGTGGTTTTCCCGGTTTGCCGGGGCGCGTGCAGCACGAAGTAGCGGTCCATCTCGATCAGTGCCCGCGCTTCGGGAAGCCGTGGTGTGGGGGGCAGCATGTAGTGGCGCTGCGGGTCGCAGGGACCGGTGGTGTTGAAGAACTTTACTGGGGGTGCTGCCATGGTCACATTCTGCCACCATTTTGAGCTGGGGATCCGAAGATTCTCATGCGGGCCTCGGTCAGCGCCTCGTCGGTGAAAGGTCCCTGCTGTTCCCGGCGCAGCAGGTCGGCGCACAGGGGCGAGTGGTGCAGCAGGAACTCTCGGTAGATCGGGTTGGCGATCTCCGGTGCTCCGCTTCCCCGGATGAGATCCAGATTGCGAACGTAGGAGACCTCATCGTGGAGGTAAGCGTCCGTGCCCGGCAGTATTCCCTCCATAACCGCCCGGATGACGCGTTCCACCCGGGGCTCGTACAGTCGTGTCATGAGGGCGTCCAGGTGAATGGGGCGCTTCCGGATCAGTCGTTCCTTGGCCTCGTCGACCTGTGCGGTGGTGATGGCGCCGCTTACCCCCATCTCCGAAGTGATCTCGTGGGCGAGGGCGTTGACCAGCCAGGGTTGTCCCTTGGTCAGCTCGAAGGCCCGGTGCACGGCGTCCTTGGTGAACTCCTGGCCGGTCTCCTGCGTGTGCTGGTCGTACAGCTCGGCGATCTGGTCGGTGGTGAAGTCGCCCAGACGCAGTGAGTCAGCGAGGATGTTGAATGAGCTGGCGGGGCTGAGCCGTGCCGGGTCGCCGCCGGAGGCGACTTTGTAGTCGCGCAGGTCACGCAACCCGCACAGCACCACCGAGGCGGGGAACGGAAACCCCTTGTGCCGTGCGTTGTAGCCGTGGCGGAGCTGGCTGAGGATGCTGATCAGGCTGGTGCCCTGCAGGGCGTCGAAGTCGTCGAGGAACAGCACGACCCGGCGCGGGCAGCGGCGGCACCACTCGCTCAGCGCCTTCCCGAACCGGGTGCCTGCCTGCCCCTCAGGCCCGGAGTCCGGTGGCAGCAGTTCGTCGAGCCAGCCCGACAGGTCGGCGGCCTCGCGGAGGGAGTCCAGCAGAATCGCTTCCGTGGCGGCGATGTCGTCGCTGAAGATCTTGGCGCGCTCGCAGGAGAATGACAGGGCGGCGGTGTCGCCCTCGGCGATCAGTTCGGAGGCCAGGGCGTCCAGGATGGTCGTCTTGCCGGTCTGCCGGGGTGCGTGCAGCACGAAGTAGCGATCTCTTTCGATGAGTTTGCGCACCTGCGGGAGCTGCGGCGTGGGCGGCAGCAGGTAGTGGCGCCTCGGGTCGCAGGGTCCGGTGGTATTGAAATGCTTTGCTGGGAGCGTTCGTATGGTCACAGTCTGCCATCTCCTCGCTTTCTGTATCTGGGAAAGCTCTCTCGGACGTCGGCGACGCGTTCATGAAGCCGGGCGTTCCTCGCAGACAAACCAGACGATCTTGCCGTCCGGTGCCGGATCGACGCCCCATCGCTCGGAGTAGGCCGTGACGATCGCCAGTCCGCGTCCGTGCTCCTCGTTCGGTCCCGCCGGCAGCGGGGTCGGCCAGACGGGGCTGTGGTCGGCCACCTCGCCCCGGACGCTTCGGCCCTGCCGGTGCAGGGAGAGGGTCATCGCGGACTTCGCGTGCACGACCGCGTTGGTCACGACCTCGGAAACCACCACGGCCATGTCGTCGGCCAGGCCGGACAGGTTCCACGTTGCGAGGGCTTCGCGTACGAGCCGGCGCGCGACGCTCGCCGTCTCGGGGGCGGCGGGCAGGTCCCAGCAGGCCTCTCCGCCATCTTGTACGAGGGGTGAGGCATGCCTGTTCACCGTGCCCGTCCCTCCAGCAGTGCTGTCCAGAGCTTGTCCGCCTCTGCTCTTCTCAGCCAGGGGCTCTCGCTGACATGGGTGCCCGCCGACGAGCGCACGGTGCGGCGGATGAAGGCCAGGCCCGCCGCCTCGCACAGCTCGTATGACGTAGGGGTGCAGGCGCAGGTGTGGCTTCTGACCCTGATGGAGGCGGCTCTGGCTACGGACGAAGACCACCTGATCCTGGTGTGACCGTCCTCGAGTGGCTCGGGATGTGCGCTGTGAAAATCCTCGACGCTCATGCCGACCGCCCCTCGTATGCATCTCGCGCCCAGCCGCAGCCCTCGCAGACGGCTATTCTCGTCGCCGGGATTTTCGTGAGACCAGCCATATGCGGCGCTTTCGGGACTGCCGTTTCTGTGTCGTCATGGTGAAGGTGCCTTCTCATGCGTTCACCTCCGCGACGATGATGGCGGCGGCATTGTCGGCGTGGGCAACCACCCATGTGTCGCGCCACCACAGCCGCGCCCACCAGGGGCGCAAGGTGAACACCCAACCGCAGTAACGGCGAATGGCGGTGATGTGGACTTCGGCGCCGTCCATGGTGAGCATCTCCAGGACCGGCAGGTCGGCCACGGGCACGAGCAGCGAGACGCAGTGGCCCAAGACGTGCAGGTCCCAGCCCAGGCGGGCGAGGTGGTCGAATCTCTCGCGCTCTTCGCGTGCTGCCATGCTCCTGCCTTCCGGCTGGTTTCCCGGCGGTACGCCCGGAGCGATGAATAGCGCTGACGGGGTTATTCGTGTCCGGCCGAGGAATGTTGTGGGCAGTTTTCTGTGTCTGCCGTCGAAGAAGGTGTGCGTTCAGCGTGCCTTCTCGATGCCGGTGCGAACAATCAATTGGCCAGGCCAAGACAGCATGACTGATGACAGCGGTTGGTCAGGTGTGGTTTAAAGGTGTTATCGGCCGGCAGAGGTTTCCGTTTTTCTCTAATATGAGAGGAAATGCCATGGACGTTGTGCCGTCTCTCAACCCGGACTCTCCTCGCGTGCGCTTCGGCGCGGAGATGCGGCGGCTGCGGGAGGCCGCCGAGTTGTCCCAGGCGGCGGTGGCGGCCCGGCTCGGCTGCACGCAGACGCAGGTGAGCCGCCTGGAGAAGGCGACCCGTACGCCGTCCCGGTCGGACGCCGAGCGGCTGGACCTGCTCTTCGGCACGTCCGGCGGCGTCTCCTTCGCCCAGCTCCACGAACGCATAGTCAGTCAGCCGGGCAACCCGCCCTGGTTCAGGAACTGGACTGAGGAGATCGAGCCCACCCTGCTTGTCCTGCGATCATGGGACCCTCTGCTCGTCCCCGGCCTTCTCCAGACCGAGGCATACGCCCGCCATATCTTCAGCCACGGGCCGCGGATCAAGCCCGACGAGGTAGACGAACGTGTCGAAGCTCGCATGCGGCGGCAACGCATCCTCGATCGGGCGGACCCACCCCTGTTGCTGATGCTTGTCGATGAGGGTGTGCTGCACCGTAGGATCGGCGGAGCCGAAGTGATGTACGAGCAACTGGGCCATCTGCTGGAGATGACTCAGAGGCCCGATGTTTTCTTGCAGGTCGTCGATCCGGAATGCGTAGCTGGGCTGGCCGGTGCCTTTATGATCGCTGAGCTTCCCAACGGGCAACCTGACGTTGTCAGTTCGGACTCACCGGCACAGGCATATATCACTACGGAGCGTGATACCGTGGCCTCGATTTGGCATCGCTATGAGGCGCTCAGGATGTGGGCATATCCTGAGCGGATATCCCTCCAGAAAATCGAGGAAGCGAGGCGCAGATGGACCTGAGTGACGCCGTGTGGCGGAAGTCATCGCGCTCTTCTGACAACGGCGGCCAGTGCGTGGAGGTTGCGATAAACCTGCCCGGGATGATCGCTGTTCGTGACAGCAAGGACCCGGATGGGCCCAAGCTGCTGTTCACTCGCGATGAGTGGAAGGCGTTCATCGGCGGCGTAATGGATGGCGAATTCGATATTCTGGCCTAGCTCTCTTGATTGCCCTTCATATCGCCTCTCGCCGAATGACAGGGACCTCGTCCCATTGAAACGGCTCGCCGCCGAGGTGGACTACCAGGGCGCCAACTCCGGCATGCTCAGGGCGCGCGCGACCTCCCCCACAGGAGCATGGGCGGGGTTCCGTATCTCGTGCGGGACCGACTACTGCTCCATCAGGTCTCTCGCCAACAACAAATTGGTGTCTGCCGAGGTGGATTACGCGGGCTCCGGTTCTGCGCCGTGGTGCACCACACCTCCCAGGACACGGAGCGATCCATAGACCACGAATCCGCCGCGAGCGGTGCACCCTCGACGGCGAACTCCTGAGGCGTGGCAGTGCTTCGATCACGAAGACTCCTCATCGACTCAACTTCGATCACCTTTGATCGGTACTATGAGTCCAGCGAGGAGGATTATGACGAACACAGCTACCGGCCCGGCGGTCAGAACGGCAGGGCCGCTGCTCACCGCCTGGGGCGCCGCGGCGTCACCGGCAGGCCTGGCCGGCCTGTTGGTGTCGCCCGACTCGGCGCTGCCGGTGCCCGTCGCCGGGGCGGACGTCTGGGAGGGCGCCGCCGCTCGCCTCGCCGCCGTCCGCGAGCAGGCGGAGGCGGAGCGGGACACGCCGTGGCCGCGACCGTCGGCGTCGCGGTACGCGCGGTTCTTCCGCGACGGGAACCGCACGGAGTACGAGAGCCAGGTGCGAGAGCGCCAGGCCCGGCTCACCCGGGCGGTGCTCATGGCGGCGGTGAGCGGCCAGGGTGCGTGGCAGGACGGGTGGCAGGGCGCGTCGCAGGACACGTGGCTGGACGAGGCCGCCGACGGCATCGTCCTGCTGTGCGAGCAGAGCTCGTGGTGCTGGCCCGCGCACGAGGAGACCTGCCGGCCCCGTGGGACGGTGCTGCCCGACGTGACCTCTCCCTGCCTCGACCTGGGCGCCGCCGACGTGGCCGCACAGCTGGCCTGGGCGGATCACGTTCTGGGCGCGCGGCTGGACAGGCGCTTCCCCGGACTGCGGGAACGCGTGCGCCAGGAGACGCGCGTGCGGGTGCTCGACCCGTTCGTCCAGCGAGACGACTGGCATTGGCTGGGCCTCGACGGGGACGTGCACAACTGGTGCCCGTGGATCTGCGGCAACGTGCTCGTCGCCGCGCTGCGCCTTACGGAGCCGGGCGACCTGCGGGCTCTCCAGGTCTCCCTGGCGGTGGCGGGCATCGATCGCTATCTCGCGGCGCTGCCGGACGACGGTTCCGTCGACGAGGGCTACGAGTACTGGTGGAACGGGGCGTGCCGCGCGCTCGAGGCGCTCGACGTCCTGGAGCACGCGACCTCGGGGGCACTGGACGCCGCGGTGGTCCCGGTGGTGCGCGAGACGGTCCGTTTCCCGCACCGCATGCATCTGGGCGGGCCCTGGTACCTCAACCTCGCCGACTCGCGGGCCCGCCCTCCCGGTGACCTGCCGTGGCATGTGCCGTACCGGTGGGCCAGGAGGCTCGGTGAGCACGACGCGGCACGGCATGCGGCCTCCCAGCGCCCGGCCACCGTTCCAGAAGAGCTCGGGCGGGCGCTGCGGCAGCTCATCGACGCCGGAGGGCAGGACACCGCTCCGCCCCTGGTCGCCGGGGTCTGGCTGCCGGGGACACAGATCGGCCTCGCCAGGACGACCGGTGGGACGGCGCACGGACTCACGCTCGCGGTCAAGGGCGGGCACAACGGGGAGCACCACAACCACAACGACGTGGGCTCCGTCGTCGTCGCGCTGGACGGTGTGCCCGTGCTCGCCGACCCGGGCAGGCCGACGTACACGGCGCAGACCTTCGGTCCCGAGCGCTACTCGATCTGGACGATGCAGAGCGGCTGGCACAACGTTCCCGAGGTGCGCGGCACGCCGCAGGAGCCGGGCGAGCGGTACGCGGCCAGGCACGTCGAGGCGGTGGACGGGCCCGACCGTTTCGAGGTGCGGCTGGATCTGGCGGCCGCGTACCCGGTGCCCGAGCTGGAACGGTGGTGGCGCACGGCCGCCCTCGACCGGGCCGGGGCACGCGTGACGATCGAGGACGCCTGGAGCTTCACCGGCGACGGCGGTGCGAGTGTCCTGCACTTCGTGCTGGCCGGGCAGGTCGAGCAGCCGGCTCCCGGGCGGGTCGTGGTCCGGCCGCCGGCCGGTGCACGGGCCGCGGTCGTCAGCTGGGATCCTGGCGGCGCGACAGCCGCGCTGACCGTCCGTAGTCTGGATGATCCCATGCTGACGGAGGTGTGGGGCGAGCGCCTGACCCGGCTGGAGCTGCGGCTGCCCGGCACGGCGCGCGGAGCGTTCGAAGTGCGGGTGGAGGTGGGGAAATGACGGTGCCAGACTCGCCGGGCCAGCTGCCGGACGAGCGCCGCGCCCAGATGGTGGAGCTGCTCCGCCGCCGCGGCGTCGTCCGCGTCCACGAGCTGGCGGCCGAGCTGGACGTCTCGGCCATCACCATCCGCCGCGACATCGCGTTGCTGTCCTCCCAGGGCGTCATCCGCCGGGTCCGCGGTGGCGCCGCGCTGCACGGCCGGCCGCTCGCCCCGACCCTCACCGGCGTCGAGACGGAGGCGCGGGCAGGGGAGGAGCCGCCGCCCCAGCCGGCGTCCGCGGAGGAACGGCAGGTCACGATCGGGATGGTCGTCCCGTCGCTGACCTACTACTACCCCGACGTGATCAAGGGCGTCCGTGAGGCCGCGGCGGAGTACGGCGCGCGCATCGTGCTGCGCGGCGGCGGCTACCAGGCCGCCGACGAGCGCCGCCAGCTCTCCCGGATGCTCGAGACCGCGGGAGTGGACGGGCTGCTGGTCACGCCGACCACCACGGGCGAGGAGGGAGAGGCGCTGGTGCGCTGGCTGCAGGACGCCGACGTGCCCGTGGTTCTCATCGAGCGGGCGGCCACCGTGGGCCCCTACCACGAGGCGATGGAGTCGGTGGTCAGCGACCACGCCTTCGGAGCGGCCATGGCCGTGCGGCATCTCGTCGCGCTCGGCCACCAGCGCGTCGGGCTGATCACCACCCAGCAGAGCCCGACGGCCCCGCACGTGCGGCGCGGCTGGCGGCAGGCGTGCGAGGAGCTCGCCCTCCGGCTCGACGGCACCCCGGACATGAGCACGGTCGACCAGCTCCATCCCGACTGGCCGGCCACGCTCGATCGCGTTCTCGACGAGTGTCTCGCCTCGGGGACGACGGCGCTGCTCGTCCACTCCGACCCGGAGGCGATCAGTCTGGTCGAACGCTGCCAGGAACGCGGCCTCCGGGTGCCCCGCGACCTCGCCGTGGTGGCCTACGACGACGAGGTGGCCGAGCTGTGTGACCCGCCGCTGACCGCGGTCCGCCCGCCCAAGACGGCCATCGGGCAGGCGGCCTTCGCCCTGCTCGCGGCGCGTCTGGCGGACGAGGATCCGCAGCGCCCCGCCCACCGCGTCGTCATCGAGCCGCGCCTGATCGTCCGGGCGTCCTCGTCGAGCCGCGCCTGATCGGTCCGGGCGTGCTGATCAGGCCCGGCCGACCACGCTCGACGGGGTGATCAGGCCCGGCTGATCGCGCCGAGGTCGTCCTCCGTCCCGTCCGGCCAGGTCACGCGGGCGGCCGCCGCGCCGTGCCAGGAGACGGAGGGCGGGCTGCCCGGTTCCTGCCCGCCGAGGTGAACCGCCACCTCGTACCAGGTGTCCGGCTGGGCGGGCGCGCTGGTCGCGCACCACGGGACGAGCGTCCACGGGCCCAGCGGCGAGGAGTCCGCGGCGGAGGTCACGCCGGACAGGTTCAGCCCCGCTCCGGCGACGACGCTCGAGTACGCGGTGCCGTTCGAGATGCTCGGATCCTCGCCGCGGGCGGGTTCCGCGGCCGACACAGGCCAGCCGCCGATGCGCAGCGCGCCGGGGGCGGGGCGCGATCCGGCATCACCACCTGGCGAGCTCGGCAGCCGCACCAAGCGCAGCTCCCAGGCGCCCCGAACGACCGAGACCACCTCGATCCACGGCCCCAGACGCACCGTCCCCGGCAGGCCGTAACCGTGGTCCTGGCCATCCGTCTCGACGTCCACCCAGTGGGCCTGCCAGCGCGAGGCCCCCACCAGCGTCCCGGACGGAAGGCGGTCGAGCCGCAACGTCTCGAACCCTGTCCGGTGGCTCGGCCGTCCGTCCGCGTCGAGGATCGTCACCGACTGGTCCAGCGGCTCGGCTGCGTGCTCCCCGGCCAGCACGGGAGAGGTCGCGGTCGAGTATCCCAGCCGCGCGTACAGCGGTGAGTCGGTACGGTTCGTCCCTGGAGTGGAATGGTCGGTGCCGTGGTTGACCACGCGCACGACGCCGTCGGCGCGGGTGCCGCTGACCAGCCAGCCCGGCGCGGGCACCGTGAGATGGAAGTCGCCCGTCTCGACCGGCAGCGGCTCCTCGACGGCCGTCCACACCGGGTGGTCGGCAGGCAGGGAGAGCCCGAAGAAGCCCTTGGCCGCCCAGTACGGCGAGCCGGGCCCCGAATACGACTGAGCGATCGGCCGCCAGGCCCCGTGCCACCCGAGCGTCAGGACGCCGTCCTCGTCCGGAGCCCCGTGCTCGGTGAAATGGCGGACGATTCCCGAGGCGGCGCGGCGCAGGAGCCCCGGGCCCGGTGTCGCCGTGCCCGAGCGCGCGCCCACCCAGAACTGCGTGGCGGCGGCGAACCGGTAGGTGAGGCTGCGCCCCTGGATCAGGGGCGACCCATCGGCGGCGACGAGGTGCACCGCGTCGTTCAGGTAGCGTTCGAGTCGCTCCAGGTACACCGGCCGCCGTGAGTCCGCCGCCGGGTCGCCCGCGGCCATCTCGCTCCACATCAGCGGGTAGAACTGCAACGCCCACCCCGAGTAGTGGTCATAGGAGCGCTCCGCGCCGTCGGCGTACCAGCCGTTCTGGCGGGCGAAGCCGTCGAGGAGCCTGAGCCCGTCCTCGATGTCCTTGCGCTCGTAGGGGCCGTCGACCGAGGCGAGGAACTGCTCGACGACGATCTGGAACCAGATCCAGTTGATCGGCGGATAGTCGGAGCCGACCGCGGGCGCGAGATAGTCGACGACCCGCTCCCGCACACCGGCGTCGAGCCGGTCCCACAGCCACGGCCTCGTCAGGTGGAGCACCAGGGCGATGGACGCGGCCTCGACCTTGGCCTGGCCGTGCTCGTCCAGCCGTACCCAGCGCTCCGGCGAGCGGGGGTCTGTCCCGGCGGCGAGCCCCTCGGCGTACCACTCCATCAGTCCCAGCGGATCGCGCCCGCCCTCGCCCGCCACCCTGAATCCGGCGGCCAGGAACGTGCGCGCGAAGCCCTCCAGCCCGTCGACGTCGGGCCCGTACCCGCCCGGCGGGCCGGGGAACGAGATGCGCGCGTGCGTTTCCGAGGCGTAACGCCGCGCCGACAGCAGCAGGTGATCGGCGAGGGCGGCCCAGTGGTCCCGCGTCCATCCCGTGTACGGAGACAACCGCAGGTCGTCGAACTCCCTGAGCGAGCGCATCAGCCCTCCTGATCGGAAATGTGTGCCCCGGAGTCAACGCGAACGCTTCCTCCCACGTCAAGGGCGCTTGGCGACCACCGTACATTATCGATCAATATCGATCAGATTACGTGATCATCTAGCGGTAACAGAGTATTGACGTGATTGGAATGATCAGACATGATCGGCGGCACTGGTAAGCGCTTGCCGCCGAAAGGACCCAGGTGAGAGACGTACGACCGCAGGCCCTGCTGGTCATGGATCCCTCGAAGTTCGCCGTGCAGTTCCAGGAACCGCAGCTGCGCCGGTTGCAGGATCTCGTCGAGCTCGCCGACCCCGTCGTGACCGGCGACCTGGACGCGGCGCACGTGCGGCGGCGGCTGCGCGAGGTGGAGGTGCTGGTGACCTCGTGGGGCTGCCCCCCGCTGACGGCCGAGCGGCTCGCCGACGCGCCTCGGCTGCGGGCGATCTTCCACTGCGCCGGCACGGTGCGCACGTTCGTCACCGACGAGGTCTGGCGCCGGGACATCCTCGTCACCAACGCCGCCGACGAGAACGCGATCCCGGTGGCCGAGTTCACCCTCGCCGCGATCATCTTCGCGGGCAAGAAGGCGCCGTTCCTCGCCCAGGACGCGCGCCGCCACCGCGACGACTGGTCCTACCTGGCACACCGCGGGGAGCTGACGAACCGCGGACGCACGATCGGCGTCGTCGGCTTCTCCCGCACGGGGCGCCGGGTCGTCGAACGGCTGCGCAGCCTGGAGGCGGACGTCCTGATCGCCGACCCCTACGCCGATCCGGCCGAGGTGAGCGCGGCGGGCGGCCGCCTGGTCGGGCTGGACGAGCTGCTGCGGCGCTGCGACATCCTCACGCTGCACGTCCCGGCGCTGCCGTCCACCCGTCACCTCATCGGGGCACGGGAACTCGCCCTGCTGCGGGACGGGGCGACCGTCATCAACACCGCGCGCGGTGCCGTGCTGGACACCGCCGCCCTGGAACGCGAGTGCGCCATGGGACGGCTCGACGCGATCCTCGACGTCACCGAGCCGGAGCCGCTGCCGGCCACCTCGCCCCTGTACGACCTGCCCAACGTCATGATCACCCCCCACGTCGCCGGCTCTCTGGGATCGGAGACCCGGCGGATGAGTGAGAGCGCGCTCGACGAGCTCGAACGCTACCTGTCGGGCGAGCCGCCCCGCGCGGCCGTGACCGCCGCCGACTTCTTGGTAAGCGCCTGAGCCCTGAGACCGGCTCAATGGAAAGGAGACCGGATCAATGATCCTTTCGCACGCGTCGGGAAGAGCCCGAGAGCGCCGTCATCTGATCAGGAGCATCGCCGTCGCGGCCGCGCTCACCCTCGCGGCCACCGCCTGCGGCTCCGGCGGCCAGGCGGGCGGCAGCGGGGACGGAGGCAGCACGCTGACCGTCGCCGTCTGGAACATGGCCAAGACCCCCGAGTTCAAGGCGCTGTTCGACGCCTTCCAGGCGGCGAACCCCGGCGTCAAGATCCAGCCGGTGGACATCCTCGCCGACGACTACGCCGACAAGGTCACCACCATGCTCGCCGGCGGTGACTCGACCGACGTGATCACGATGAAGAACGTCACGGACTACTCGCGTTACTCCAGCCGTGGCCAGCTCACCGACATCACCGACCTGGTGAAGTCGGGCGACACCTCGAAGCTGGCCGGGCTCGACGCCTACAACGTCAAGAACGCGTACTTCGCGCTGCCGTACCGGCAGGACTTCTGGCTCCTCTATTACAACAAGGCGTACTTCGACAAGGCGGGCGTCAAGATGCCCGAGAACCTCACCTGGGACGAGTACGCCAAGCTCGCCCAGCAGCTCACCAAGGAGGAGGGCGGCAAGAAGGTCTACGGCACCTACCACCACACCTGGCGGTCGGTGGTGCAGGCCATCTCGGCGGCGCAGACCGGCGGCGACCAGCTGGGCGGCGACTACGGCTTCTTTACCGACCAGTACAACCTGGCGCTCGGGCTGCAGAAGGCCGGCGCCACCCTCGACTTCGGCACCGCCACCGCTCAGAAGTCGGACTACAAGACGATGTTCGAGACGGGGGCGACGGCCATGCTGCCCATGGGCACCTGGTACATCGCCTCGATCCTGGCGCAGAAGGAGAAGGGCGCCACCGACGTCGACTGGGCGCTGGCCCCGATGCCGCAGCGGCCCGACGGCACAGGTGTGACGACGTTCGGCTCGCCGACCGCCTTCGCCGTCAACAAGCGCGCCAAGAACGCCGACCTCGCCAAGAAGTTCGTGCAGTTCGCCGCGGGCAAGGCGGGCGCCGACGCGATCGCCAAGATCGGCGTGGTGCCCGCGCTGCAGAGCCCGGAGATCACCAGCGCCTACTTCGGGATCAAGGGCATGCCGACGGACGAGCTGTCGAAGAAGGCGTTCCAGCCGGACAAGGTCGTCCTGGAGATGCCGGTCAGCGAGCACACCTCCGACGTCGACACGATCCTCAAGGAGGAGCACGAGCTGATCATGGTCGGCGACAAGACGGTGGCCGACGGCATCAAGTCGATGAACGAGCGCGTCAAGAACGAAGTCCTGAACTAGGGAACAGCGGCGGCGGCGGAGACCCCCGGGGCCGCCGCCTCCCTGGAGGAATCCCATGACTCACGTCATCACGCAACCGGCCCCATCATCGGCCCCGCCATCGGCAGGGCCCCGCTCCAAGCGCGCCTGGCGCCCCATCCTCATCGGGTGGAGCTTCATCCTGCCGAACTTCGTCGGTTTCGCACTGTTCACGCTCATCCCGATGCTCGCGGCGTTCGCGCTGGCGTTCCTGGACTGGGACTCCTACAGCACGCCCGAGTGGGTCGGGCTGAAGAACTTCCAGCGCCTGCTCTCCGACGAGAACTTCCACGTCGCGCTCCGCAACACGCTGTTCTACGCCGCCGGCCACATCCCGCTGACGCTGATCGTCGCGCTCGGCCTGGCGATGGCGCTCAACAGGAAGATCCGCGGCGTGCAGTTCTTCCGCACCGCGGCGTTCTTCCCGTACATCACCTCGCTGGTCGCCGTCGCCGTCGTGTGGAACATGCTGTTCAACCCGACCGCGGGACCCATCAACCAGGCACTCGAAGCGATCGGCATCGCCCACCCGCCCCGGTGGGTGGCCAGCACCGACTGGGCGATGCCCGCGGTGATCGTCACCAGCGTGTGGCGGGACATGGGGTACTACATGGTGCTCTACCTGGCCGGCCTGCAGACGATCCCGAACGAGTACTACGAGGCCGCCCGGGTGGACGGGGCGAACGCCTGGCAGCGTTTCTGGAGCGTCACCCTGCCGTGCCTGCGGCCGACGACGTTCTTCGTCCTCGTCATGCTGACGATCCAGAGTTTCAAGGTCCTCGACCTCATCGTCGTCATGACCGACGGCGGCCCCGGGCGCAGCACGCTGGTCCTGGCCCAGCTCGTCTACCGGGAGGGCATCACCGAGGGGCACTTCGGCTACTCCTCGGCGATCGCCCTGGTGCTCTTCGTCATCGTGCTCACCGTGACCGTCGTCCAGTTCCGCCTCAACGAACGGAGGAGCGCCTGATGGCCACGCTGCATGATGCTCCACCGGCCACCGCCGGCCCGCCCCGCGACCTGCCCGCGGGCGCGGACCGCCCGGGGCGCGGCCTCGTCCGCAAGGTGCTGGCCTACGCCCTGCTCGTCGTCGTGGCGGCGCTGGTGCTGGTGCCGTTCGCGTGGATGCTCTCGTCCTCGCTGAAGCGCGACAACGAGGTCTTCACCATCCCCATCGAGTGGATCCCGCGCGAGTTCCGCTGGTCGAACTTCGTCGAGATCTGGGACCGCATCCCGCTGCTGACCTACCTGGGCAACTCGGCGTTCCTGTCCGTCACCATCACGCTGCTGCAGCTGCTCACGGGGAGTTTCGCGGCCTACGGGTTCTCCAAAGTGCGCTTCCCCGGGCGCGACGCGCTGTTCCTGGCCTACATCGGCACCATCGCCGTGCCGTGGCAGGCGTACATGGTGCCGCAGTACATCATGATGCAGCGCGCGGAGCTGACGAACACCTACTGGTCGATCATCCTGCTGCAGGCGTTCGGGGCCTTCGGCGTGTTCCTCATGCGCCAGTACTACATGTCGATCCCGGACGAGCTCTGCGAGGCCGCGCGGATCGACGGGCTGAGCGAGTACGGCATCTACCGGCGGATCATGCTGCCGCTGTCCAAGCCGGCGCTCGCCAGCCTGGCCCTGCTGACCTTCGTCAACACCTGGAACGACTACATGGGGCCGTTCATCTACCTGACCAGCAACGAGCTGTGGACCGTGCAGCTCGGCCTGCGCTCGTTCATCGGGCAGTACGACGCCGAGTACGCCATGATGATGACCGGCGCGGCGCTGTCGATCCTGCCGATCCTGGCCGTCTTCCTGTTCGGGCAGCGGTACTTCATCCGCGGCATCGCGACCAGCGGGCTCAAGGGATGAGGGCCCTGCTCAGGCCCGCGCGGCAGGAGACCTACGAGAAGGTCTTCCGCACCGTGCACACCGGGCTCGTGACGAACGTCCTGCTGACGATCGCGTGCGCCCCGCTCCTCGCGGCGCTCGCGATCGTCAGGGACCCACTGGCGTCGTGGCCCTTCTTCGCCGCGCTGTCGTCTCTGTGCGCACCCGCGCTGACCGGGGCCTTCCGGTGCTTCGCCGAGCTGGGCGAGGGCTCCGCGGCCGTGTTCCGCCCGTTCTGGGACGGCTACCGCCGGGCCGCCGGCCGATCGCTGATCGTCTGGGCGGCCGGCGCCGCCGCCGTGAGCGTGCTGGCCGTGGACGCCGTCGCCGTCGCGCGCACCGCATGGGGTCCCGCGCTCGTGCCGTTCTTCGCGACCGCGGCGGCGCTGGTCGTGGCGGCGGTCGTCGCCACCCTGGCGCTGCTCGCGGAGCAGCGGGACGGTTCCGTACGGCTGCGCGACCTCGTCCGGCCCTGCCTCTACCTGGTGGCGCGGCGCTGGTACCTGGCCGCGGCCAACGTCGCCGTGCTGGGGCTGGCCGTGGCGGTCATCCTGCTCAAGCCGGTGATCGGGGTGCTCCTCCTGTGCTCGCCCCTGCTCTACCTGGTGTGGGCCACGACCCGGTTCGTTCTCGCGCCGGTCCTGCCGTCCGGCACGGCCGCTCGCACCTGATGCCGTGCCGAGCCGATGCCGGGCTCAGAGCTTGGCGGCGATGATCGGCGCCAGGCGATCGGCGATCACGACGTGGCCGCTGTCGTTGGGGTGGACGTTGTCGGACATGTTCGCGCTGGTCAGCCAGCCCTCGGTGACGACGTAGGAGACATTGGCGTCGCCCGCGGAGTTGCGGGCGGCGACCGCGGCCCGCGTCTGCGTGGCGTACCGCTTGGTGAAGGTCTCCAGCGCGAAGATCGCCGCCGCCGGGTACGCCGCCCTGACCTCCTGCAGCAGGTGGGTGTAGGACGCCTGGAAGGTGGTGGTGCTCACGCCGTGTCCCACGTCGTTGGTGCCCAGGTTGATCACGACGGCGTTCGCCTGGTAGCGGGAGAAGTTCCAGTCCGGGGTGCCGGCGTTGGGGTTGAGCTTGGGGAAGCGCGCCTCCAGGCCGACGCAGCCGTCCGCGGTCGCCACCAGGCAGGCGCCGCCCTGGGCTATCTGGGTGTGTCTGACCTTCAGGCGCTCACCGATGAGCCAGCCGTAGGCGGTCAGGGCGTTCTTGGAGGTGGTCGTGCCGACGGTGATGGAGTCCCCGACGAACTCGATCAGCTTCTGCGGCACCGCCGCCGCGTACGTCGTGGCGCCCGGGTCGAGCAGGAGACCCTGGAACACCGCGTCACCGTGATAGGACCCGGCGACGACCCGGTAGGACACGCGTAAGGTGTGGTTCCCCGCGGCCAGCGGCGTCGGGGTGAGGTTGACCGTGCCGCGCACGTTCTGGATGTAGACCCACGCGCCTCCGTCGATGCTGTAGTACAGGTCGATGGTGTTGCGCTGGCTCAGCCTGACCGTCCTGCCGGTGAAGCCGGTGGTGAGATAGGTCCCCGCCCAGTACGGCACGTACGCGGTGGGCATGGAGGTGTCCCAGCGCCCGGTGAAGGAGATGTTGGCGTCGGTGGGCGACCCGTCGCCCGTCGCCGCCTGGGCCGGCGACGTGAGCGCCGCGGTCGCCGGGTGCGTGGCCGCCGCGGTGAGCGCGACGGCCGCGAGGATCACTGCAACGATCTTCCGCATGCCTTGCCTCCTGCTTGGAAGGACCTGGCAGGGACAGTGGACGGGAAGTCAGGAACGATCGTCAACGAGACCGCCTCCGACCTGTCCGGCGGGTCGTCTCCGTGCAGGTCGGAGGCGCGTCCGCGGTGAAAGTTTCACCCGGCCTCTACCGGATCACCCGGTAGGTCAGGTGGGTGACGAGGCCGGTGCCCGAGGGGGCGCCGAGCGGTTGCAGGGTGATGTCGCCGACGTTGTGGAGCAGCCGCTCACCTCTGCCGAGGATCACGGGCGCGACGTGCAGGCGCAGCTCGTCGATGAGCCCTGCCGCCAGGTACTGGTTCACCGTCTCGGCGCCGCCGGCGATGGCCACGTCGCGGTCGCCGGCGGCCTCGCGCGCCCGGGCCATGGCCGCCTCGATCCCGTCGGTGACGAAGATGAACGTCGTGCCGCCCTTCATCGTCAACGGCCCGCGCGGATGGTGCGTGAGGACGAAGACCGGCGCGTGGTAGGGCGGCTCGTCGCCCCACCAGCCGTTCCAGTCCAGGTCCCAGGCGCCGCGGCCGGGGCCGAACATGTTGCGGCCCATGATGAAGGCCCCGGCCGCGGTGATGCCCTCGATCACCGCGGCGTGCCGCTCGGGCTCGTCGAACATCCACTGGTGCAGACGGTCGTCCACGCCCTCGCCGAACGGCTTGTCCAGGCTCTGGTGCGGTCCTGCCACGAAGCCGTCGAGGGACATCGCCATGTCACAAGTGACCTTGCTCATCTCACTGCCTCCTGCGTCTCCGGCGCCCGTCCGGCGCCGCTTTCACGAGGAGGTCGGAGCCGGACGCCCGTTCTTCACATGCCGGCCGCGATTTTCTCTACAGATGCGGCAGCAGGGCGTCGATCGCGGCGTCGCCGGTCGGCGGGCCGAGGCGGGTGGGGGCGCCGGCCTCCAGAAGGGCCTCGACCGTGCCCCGGTAGTCGCCGTCCTCCGCCCGGTTGTTGCGCAGCCCCCACAGCGCGCAGTCCAGCGGGGTCGGCCCCTCGTCGTCGAAGGCCCGGTCGCAGAGGTCGGCGCCGCGTTCGATCAGCAGCCGCACCGTCTCCGCGCGGCCGTGCATGGCGGCCTGGTCGAGCGGCGTGAAGTTGCTCCAGCCCCGGGTGTCCACCGCCATCCCGCCGTCCAGCAGCGCCCGCACCACGTCGGTACGGCCCAGCAGGGCGAACTGGCCCAGCACCCAGCCGAAGTCCCCGGTGTCCGGGTTGCCGAGGGCCGGCGGCGGGGCGGTGGGCAGGCGGGCGGACTCGCCCCGCGCGACGGCCAGCACCGCGGCGTCCACCGGGTCCAGGTCGGCGCGTGCGCCGCGGGCGGCCAGCAGCTCATACGCCGCCAGGTGCCCGCAGCGGGCGGCCAGGGCGAGAGGGCGGCGGCCGACGTCCCAGCGGTCCCACGGCAGGTTCACATCGGCGCCGGCATCGAGGAGCATCGTGAGGATGGCCGTGCCGCGGCCACGGGCGATGGCGTGGTGCAGCGCGCGGCAGGCGTTCACGTCGGCGCCGCGATCGAGGAACCAGCGCAGCCCCGCCGCGTCCTCGAAGTCCAGCTTGTGCGGCAGCAGGCGTTCGTAGCCGGGCCGGTGGAGGAGGTCGAGGAAGGCCGTGTCCGACTGCTCGCAGGCATGGTAGAACGCGTCCTCGTCCCGGGGAGCGCCGCGCTCGACCAGGAGCCGCGTCAGGGCCAGGTCGCCGCGCTCCACGGCGTCGAACAGGGCGGTCCGGCTCCCCTCGCCGTCCCATTCGACGGTGTGGCTGCCCGGGTCGGCGCCGGCGTCCAGGAGGAGCCGGGCGCACTCGCGTACCTGCGCGCTGGGGGCGACGGCCCGGCGCAGCAGCACCAGCAGCGGCGCCAGCCCACCGACCGGATCGGTGGCCACGGAGGGATCGGCTCTCACGAGAGTCGCCAGCACGGTGGGATCGGCCAGGACGAGCGCCCGCTCGATGCCCTCCAGGGCGGCGACGCGTACGTGCTCGGCCAGCTTCGGCCAGCTGGGGAAGCCGTATTCGCGGGCGATCTCGAACTGGGCCCGGCTCAGCGGGATGCCCTGGGCGCGTCCGCGCCGCTTGGCCTGCTTGCGCAGGTGCTCGAGTGAAGGGCGCTGGGGAAGAGCAGGCACGGCGAACCTCCGTCTGCCCGGGTCCGCGTGCTCGGGCCGAGGTCCGTCGACCAAGGGGGAGATGCCGCCGGTGGGATGATCCCTTCCCCGCGGACCGGGCGCGCCCGGCAGCGCGGCCCCCATCCTAACGTCCGGGGGCCGCGCCGTGGAGTCAGAGCGTGATCGGGACCCGCATGCCCGTGCGGGCCGATTCGAGGGCGGCGGTCACCATGGCCAGGCTGCGGATGTTGTCGTGGCCCTCGCCCTGCGGCGCCCGCCCCGTACGCAGCCCCGTCACGAACTCCTCCAGCCCCTCGGCCAGCCCGCCGAAGCGCCGGCGGCCGGGGAACGGGTCGGAGCCGGGAGCGTACGCCCGCACCACCTGACCGTCGGCCGCCTCCGCCGTCGGAGCATGGCCGTCACCGCCCCACAGCGCCGTCCCGCGCGTGCCGGCGGCCCGCCAGCTGCCCGTCCACGACGTCGGCTGACCGGGCGCCGACCAGCTCCCGGCGAACGTGTAGCGCAGGCCGCCGGTCATCTCGAAGATCGCGGTGGCCGAGCACGCCCCGGCGTACCACGTCCACGAGGGACGGAACGACTCGCAGTAGACGGAGACCGGATCGGCTCCCGACACCGCCCGCGCCGCGTCGAACAGGTGGATCGACATGTCCTGTAACAGCGGATGCTCCAGGGTGTCGAGGAAATTCTTGTTCCGGTACGGCATGAAGAACTCCGACGTCAGCAGCCCCAGCGGCCCCAGATCGGCCACCGTGCGCCGGAAGGCCACCAGCGTGGGCATGAAGCGGCGGTTCTGGTTGACCACGAACAGCCGCCGGGACTCGTCGGCGGCCCGCACCATGGAGCGGGCCTCGTCCAGGCTGACCGCCATGGGCTTCTCGCTCAGCACCGACACCCCGCGCCGCAGCGCCGTGACCGTCACGTCGTGGTGGGCCTGGGGGACGGTGCAGTTGACGATGAAGTCGGGCTCCTCGCCGTCCAGCACGGCGGTGAGCGAGGCGCTGACGGGCAGGTCGTCGAGGCCGAGCTTGCCGGCGGCGGCGCGGGCGCGCTCCTCGTCCACGTCCACCCAGCCGGCCAGCGAGGTCTGGGGGTGGGCGAGCAGTTCGGGCGCCCACTGGCCGCCGATGAAGCCGGCGCCGACCACCACGCCACGCAGCGGCCGGTCCGTCTCGATGGTGTCGAAAGTCATGCCGCGCCTACCAGGTGATGGGGGTGTGGGCGTTCTGCAGGGGCTCGCCGACGCCGTCGGCCGGGGCGGCCCACAGGACCGCGTTGGCCAGCACGCGCCGGACGCCGGGGTGGTGGTAGATCGGATATTCCTGGTCGCCGGGGCTGAAGTAGAAGATCCGGCCCAGGCCCCTGCGGAAGCAGCAGCCGCTGCGGAACACCTCGCCGCCGCTGAAGTTGCTGATGAACACCAGCTCGTCGGGGTCCGGGATGCCGAACGGCTCGCCGTACGTCTCCTGCTGCTCGATGACCAGCGGGCGGGGCACGCCGCGCGCGATGGGGTGGCCGGGCGTGACCGTCCAGACCAGCTCGCGCTCGGCCGCGTCGCGCCAGGTGATCGTGCAGGTGGAGCCCATCAGCGCACGGAAGATCTTGGAGTAGTGGCCCGAGTGCAGCACCAGCAGGCCCATCCCGCCCAGCACGCGCCGCCGCACGCGCTCCACGACCTTGTCGTTCACCTCCTCGTGCGCCATGTGGCCCCACCAGGTCAGCACGTCGGTGCCGGCCAGCACCTCGTCGGTCAGGCCGTGCTCGGGCTCGTCGAGCACGGCGGTGCGCACGCGCACCTGGTCGCCCAGCACCTCGGTCAGCCCCTTCGCGATGGCGCCGTGGATGCCGTCGGGGTAGATGCGGCGTACCGCCTCCTCGCGTGGCTCGTGGTAGTACTCGCTCCAGACAGTGACGTTGACGGCCATGCGGTTCCTTCCTGGCACGTACGGGCGCGTGATCAGCGTACGTCGCCGCCCGCCGTCTCCAACAGCACCTGCACCTGCCACGGGCCGAGTCGCCCCTCCGCCCACCAGCGGCGCGGGCCGGCGACGCGCCCGCGACGGAGGTGGCGGAGCGTCACGAACCTGCAACCGTTTGAGGTGTGGCGTTGACGTGATCGTTACAGCGCAATTAACGTCCCGAGTTAAATATTTGGCTCGGTTCATGGACGGACACCCCGCATGAGCGATCTCAGCAGACGAGGATTCCTCCAGCTCGGCGCAGTCGCGGCCACCCTCACCCTGACCGGCTGCGCCGGAGGCGGAAGCTCGGGCGCCGGCCTCCAGTTCGCCTGGTGGGGCAGCACGGCACGGCACACCGCGACGCAGAAGGCCATCGACGCTTTCAAGAAGAAGAAGCCCGGCATCCAGATCAGGACCCAGTTCTCCGGCTGGGACGGCTACTGGGAGAAGCTGGCGACCCAGACCGCGGGCGGCAACGCCCCCGACGTGATCCAGATGGACTACTCCTACCTCGGCGAGTACGCCAGGCGCGGCAGCCTGCTGGACCTGAGTCCGTACGTGGGCAAGGGCCTGGACCTGTCCGGCTTCGAGCCCGACGTGGTGAACGCCGGGAAGATCGACGGCAAGCAGTACGCCGTGACGTTCGGTGTCAACTCCATGGGCCTCATCGTCAACAGGACCCTGGCGGCCGAGCGCGGCGTGGAGATCCCCGACACCTTCACCTGGCCCGAGTACGGCGAGCTGGCCAAGAAACTCGCGGGCAAGGGCGTCTTCGGCACCGAGGACGGCGCCCAGGACGGCGGCGCGCTGGAGAACTGGCTGCTGACACGGGGCAAGATGTTCTTCACCGCCGACGGCAAGCTCGCCTACGACGAGAGCGACCTGAAGGAGTGGTTCACGTTCTGGGACGGCCTGCGCAAGTCCGGCGCGGCCACACCGCCGGACGTCCAGGCCACCGCGGCAGGCGACGTGCAGAACAGCCTGGTCGCCACCCGCAAGGCGGTCATGGACTTCGCCTGGTCCAACCAGCTCACCGCCTACACCTCGCTCACCAAGGACGAGATCGGCATCCACGCCTACCCGACGGGCGACAAACCCGGCCAGTACTACAAGCCGTCCATGCTGCTGACCGTCAGCGCCGGCAGCAAGGCCAAGGACGACGCGGTGGCCCTGGTCAACGCGCTGGTCGCGGACGTGGACGTGGCCGGCCCGCTCGGATCCGAACGCGGCATCCCGCCCGCGGCTCCCGTCCGTGACGCGCTGCGGCCCAAAGCGTCGCCGCCCGAGCAGCTCGTGTACGGCTACATCGACTCGCTGAAGGCCACGATCGGCCCGCTCCCTCCACCGCAGCCGCTCGGCGCCGGTGAGCTGCACAACAAGGTGCTCACCAACATCAACCAGCAGATCGGCTTCGGCAAGCTCACGATCGATCAGGGGGTGTCCCGATTCTTCGAAGAAGCCCGACGCCTGCTCAAGTAGAGGGGCGCTCGGCCTACCTGCTGCTGCTGCCGTGGTTCGCCGGTCTGCTCCTGCTGACCGGCGGGCCCATCCTGGCCTCGCTGGCGCTGTCGTTCACCGACTTCGACCTGCTCACCACCCCGTCCTTCGTGGGACTGGACAACTACGCCAGGATGCTCACCGACGACCCGCACTTCGTCAACGCCGTACGGGTCACGCTGATCTACGTCGTCTTCTCCGTACCGCTGTCCGGCGCGTTCGCGTTGCTGGTCGCGGTGCTGCTGAACCGGCCCATGCGCGGCATCGGGGTGTACCGCGCCGCCTACTACCTGCCCTCGCTCCTGGGCGGCAGCGTCGCGGTGGCGATCCTCTGGCGGCAGATCTTCGGGGCCGACGGCCTGGTCAACGACGCACTCCGGTACTTCGGCATCGTGGGGCCGAGCTGGATCTCCACTCCCCAGTACGCGATCTACACGCTGATCGTGCTGCACGTCTGGCAGTTCGGCTCACCCATGCTGATCTTCCTGGCCGGGTTGAAGCAGATCCCCGCCGAGCTCTACGACGCCGCCGCGGTGGACGGCGCCGGCCGGGTGCGCGCGTTCTTCCGCATCACGCTGCCCATGCTCAGCCCGATCATCTTCTTCAACCTGGTGCTGCAGACGGTCAACTCCTTCAAGGCGTTCACGCCCGCGTTCATCATCAGCGGCGGAACCGGGGGACCGGCGGACTCCACGCTGTTCTACACGCTCTTCATCTACCAGGAGGGCTTCGGCAACTTCCGGATGGGCTACGCCTCCGCGCTGGCCTGGGTGCTTCTCCTGGTGACCGCGGTCTTCACCGCGCTGGCCTTCCGCTCCGCGAGGTACTGGGTGCACTATGCCGACTAAGCGCCGCTGGGCCGTCCACCTGCTGGTCGTGGTGGGCGCGCTCGTCATGCTCTATCCGCTGTTCTGGCTGATCAGCTCCTCGTTCAAGCCCGGCGACGAGATCTTCACCGATCCCGGGCTGGTGCCCGGCACCGTGGTCGCGGACAACTACGCCACCGGGTGGACCGCGCTGGGAGTGCCCTTCAGCGGGTTCTTCGCGAACTCGTTCGTCATCGCCGCGGCGGCCGTCGCCGGGAACGTGATGTCGTGCTCGATGGCGGCCTACGCCTTCGCCCGGCTGAGCTTCCGGTTCAGGAAACTCTGGTTCGCGATCATGCTGATGTCGATCATGCTGCCGATCCACGTGCTGATCGTGCCGCAGTACACGCTGTTCAAGTATCTCGGCTGGGTGGACACGTTCCTGCCGCTGATCGTGCCGAAGTTCCTGGCCGTGGACGGGTTCTTCATCTTCCTGATGGTGCAGTTCATCCGGTCGCTGCCGCGCGAGCTCGACGACGCGGCCCGCATCGATGGGTGCGGGCCCATCCTGGTGTACTGGCGGGTCATCCTGCCGCTGTCGCGGCCCGCGCTGATCACGACCGCCATCTTCACCTTCATCTGGACCTGGGACGACTTCTTCAGCCAGCTCGTCTATCTGAGCGACGTGTCCACCTACACGGTGCCACTCGCGCTCCGGGCGTTCCTCGACTCCAGCAGCGGCTCCACGTGGGGCCCGATGCTCGCGATGGCGGTGCTGTCGCTGATCCCGATCCTGGGCTTCTTCCTGATCTTCCAGCGTCGCATCACCGAGGGCATCTCGACCACGGGCCTCAAGGGCTAGGAGGCCCGTCGGCGACGTTCCCGGCTCCGGCCGCCCGCACCCCTGGGAACAAGATCCCGGCTTGCGGCGAAGGATGGTTGATCGTTGTTCACCATCCGGAAGGCACACTCATGACGGAGACGGGAACGTGACCGCCGAAGTCGGCGAGCGGGTGACCGACGCCGAGCTCGTCGCCGGCTACCGGCGGGACCCCGAGCTGTTCACACCTTCTCCGCGGTGGGCTGTTCTCCGACGAGCTCCGAGCCCGGCCGGCTTCGTCTCCCTCCGTGCCGCGGTGGCCGACTCGGCGGGCGCCCGGCTGACCCAGACGATCGTCCGCGCGTACGCCGTCGGCGGACCCTGATGATCGTCCGCCGGGACGTGGGCTACCAGGTCACCGGCAACCGGCGCACGCCGTAAATGGTCATGTCCGTGCGCATCGGCACCGCCTCCGACGGCTCGGCCAGCCGCAGGTCCGGGAACCGGTCGAACAGCGCCCGATACGCCACGCGCAGCTCCACCCTGGCCAGCTGGTGCCCCAGGCACTGGTGGATGCCGTGGCCGAAGGCGAGGTGCCCCGTGGGGGCGGCCTTGGTGACGTCGAGGATCTCCGGGTCGGGGAAGTGTTCCGGGTCACGGTTGGCGGCGGGGATCGACAGCGTGACCACGTCCCCCTTCCTGATGGTCCGCCCCTCGATCTCGACGTCCTCCAGCGCCGCCCGGAGCGGTCCGAGATGGGCGACGGACAGGTGGCGCAGGAGCTCTTCCACGGCGCCGTCCCACCGAGAGGGGTTCGCGCGGAGTGCGGCGAGCTGGTCCCGGTTCTCCAGCAGCACGTACGTGCCGAGGCCGAGCATGCTCGCCGTGGTCTCGTGCCCGGCGACCAGCAGCAGCAGTCCGGCGCCCGCCACCTCCTCCAGGGTCAGGCCGCCGTCGGCGGCCAGGCCGCTGAGCAGGTCGTCCGCCGGCTGCGCCTGCTTCCTGCCGGCCAGCTCGTACAGGTAGCCGAACAGGGAGACCGTGGCCGTCGTGACCTCCTCCTGGGTCGATCCGACGCGCAGCGCCGTGGCGGAGTCGTGCTGGAAGCGCTCGCGGTCCGCGTAAGGGACGCCCAGCAGCTCGCAGATCACGAGTGACGGCACCGGCAGGGCGAACTCCCGCACCAGGTCCGCGGGCGCGCCGCCGCGCTCCATGGCGTCCAGGACCTCCTCGGTGATCCGTTCGATCTCGGGCTCCAGCGCCTTCAGCCTGCGTACGGTGAACTGGGCGGCCAGCCGCCGGCGGAAGCGGGTGTGGTCGGGCGGGTCCATCTGCATGAAGAAGCCGGGCGGCGGGACGAAGCTCTCCGGGTCCAGCCCTTCCCAGGCGATCGGCCAGCGCAGCCTCTGGAGCTCGCTGCTGAACCGCGGGTCGGCCAGCACGGCCCGCGCCGCCTGGTAGCCGGTCACGAGCCAGCCCCGATGGCCGCCCGGATAGCTCATGGGTCGGACGGGCGCCTCCTCGCGCCAGCGGCGCAGCGCCTCGGGCGGGTCGAACGGCGACGGGCGCTCCGTCGGAAAGGTCACCTCGGTCACGAAGTTCTCCTCTACAGGTGGAGATGGCTCTACGTATGTAGAGTATCCGCGGCATGCGCCGGTGCCGTCGGCGGTACTCGGGAAGGATCAGCTCAGGCCGGCGGCGGCCAGCAGGGTGCGGATCCGGGGAAGCAGGTCAGGGCCCTCGGCGGGCTGGTCACCCTGGCGGAGGAGGTGATCGAGGACCAGGCCGTCGGCGTATGCGATGAGATCCCCCGCCAGCCGGTCGGCGTCGGGCACGCCCGAGCCGTCCAGCATGCGGGCCGCCATGTCACGCAGGCGAGCGCGGCCGGCCAGCAGCGCCTCCCGCAGCTCCGGGCGGCGCGTGGCCTCCAGGGACAGCTCGTAGCGGGCGAGCTGGCGTTCGCGGCCGGTGGTGAGCCACTGTCCGACCAGCTCGGCCGCCGCTTCCACCAGATCGTCCCGGTTGGTCAGGGATGACTCCACCGCGGTGAGCTCGGCGGCGGTGTGGTCGGCCAGCCGTTCGGCTGTCGCGCGCAGGAGCGCCTGGCGGGTCCTGAAGTAGTACGAGGTGGAGCCCTCCGGCAGGCCGGCCGCCCTGTCGACGGCGCGGTGGGTCAGGCCGCGCATGCCCTGCGCCGCGAGCAGCCCGATCGCCACGTCGGCGATCTCCTGTCTTCTGGACATCCGCCGAGTCTAGGTCGCTGGTGTTAAGCGGTCGATCCCGGCCGGTTGAATCTCGATCGCGATCTGCTGAGCCGGGCCTGTGATCGAGCTTGGGTGGCCCGGCCTTTGCGGGGTTCGGGTCAGCCCTGCTCTGCCGAGTTATCCACAGGGGTTCCGAAGGGTGTCCGCTGGCCTTCCGTAACCGTGGCGTGCGGTTGTTCTCCCTGGTCAGGCCATTGTCGCTGCCCATCGCCCGGTTGAGGTGGAAGTAACGCCGAGCACCGCCAGGCGTGCCAGGTTGACAGCGGCGGCCAGCAAAGAAAAGTCCGCGTCGACTTTGGTGGTGCCGCGCATGCGGGCGCGGCGTCCGCCATGCCGTCGCCGCATCAGATGCGCGATCTTGCGTTCGACCTTGGGCCGGGTGGCGCGGTATCGGGCCAGCCAGCCGGGATCGGCACTGTTGGCCCGGCCCCGGGCCAAGTGTGCCTCGTGCGGGCTGAGGTTGATGTCGCGGCCGTCCTTGGCGGTGGTGCACCGCTCCCGGAGCGGGCATCCCGCGCATGCGGAGCCGAAGGCCGCCACGCCACTGCCATTGCGATGCCAGCGGATCTCCTTGACGATCTGGTTCGGGCAGATCACCCGCCCGGCCTCCAGATCGACGGTGAAGGCATCCTTGGTGAAGCGACCTCCGGGCGCGCTGGAGGGCTGCGTCTTGACCATCGCCTCGATTTGCGCCCGGTCGAGCTTGGCAAGCATCGGCCCGGTGCCGTAGGCGGCATCACCATAAACCTCGGCCTGCTCGGCCTGCTCGGCCTGCTCGGCCTGCTCGGCCTGCTCGGCGTGCTCGGCCTGCTCGGCGTGCTCGGCCTGCTCGGACAGGAGGTCAGCCAGGAGTTCGGCGGCCGGTTCGGCATCGCCCACGTTGCCTGCCGTCACCCGGGTGGCAGTGATGATCTCGCTGTCGGGGTCTTCGGCGATGTGGCCTTTGTATCCGTCGAACGAGCGCTCCACCGTCTTGCGGCCGTGTCGCGCCTCGGCATCGACGGTGGAGATGACACGGTCCTTGGCCACCTTGCGGGCGATCCGAAACACCCCGTCCTCGCCGTGCTGCAGGTCCTGGCCGAGCACGGTGGCCAGCAATCGTGCCGCCTGATCGACCTCCTCAGCCACCTTCCGTCCGTCCAGCACGGCTAGCAGCGCGAACCCATCGCGGGCCCGCGAGTCGATCAGCGCCTCCCGCTCCGCTTGTTCGGTCCAGTCGATGACCGGCTTACCGAGATCGGTGTAGGCGTCCCCGCTGGAGATCACCGCCCGCAGCGCGACCCGCAACTCCCGGTCGGAGGCGCGCAGCACGCCCCGGATCGCCGAGCGGATCAGCGTGATGGTGTCCTGGGTGGCCACCGCGTCATAGATCGGTGCCGAGTCCAGCACCCGCTTGCGGCCGATCAGCCCGGCCCGGGCGGCCACCTCCACGGTCCGCTCGAAGATCCGGTCTGGCCGGTCGGAGGCGGCCAGCCGGGCCCGCATGTCCACCAGCACGGTGTGCACGAACCCTGGATGGTCGAAGTCCAGCCCGCCGGCGGCGTACTTCCACCGCACATCGAAGGCGAACCGATCCACCGCCTCGCGATCCGACAGCCCCTCCAGCCGCTGCAGCACCATCACCACCGCCACGATCATCGGCGGCACCGACCGGCGCCCATCCTCAGCGAACAGGTCGGCGAACATCTCGTCCGGAAACAGATTCCGGCACTCACGGTGCAGCACCGTGTAGATCGAGTTCGGCGCCAGCCGACCCTCGACAAAACTCACCGTGGAGGACAGCAACCCCGGCTGCATCGGAGTCTGGCCCACTGCCATCGCTCGGTCTCTCCCCGCTCCCGGTGACCAACACCGATCACCATGGCACAACAGGCGAGACCGACGCGAGATAGATCAAAAAACACCAGTCACCTAGAGCCTGCCGGCACAGGAACGTGGGTGTGGATCCGGCCGCTGCGTGACGGACGTGCTCGCCCACGCCTTGCGGCTGGACGAGCACGCGTACGAGCCCCGGCGCCGGCCGGGCCCTGGCCTCAGCTGGGATGGTCTGTCTACGGGGTCCACCTGATGTTGGGGTTGATGCCGCCGGTCCAGTTGAAGGTGGCCATGTTGTCCCACTGGTCGCCGGTGCCGTTGATGTTGGCGGGGTCCCAGCCGTTGCCCGCGATGGCGTACCAGGTCGGTTCCCAGTAGAAGACGCCGATCGCGCCGGCGCCGCGGGCGGTGTTCTGGACGGCGGTGAAGTTGTTCGCCTGCCCCGTCCAGGTGGCCGGGTAGCCGGAGCACGGCGCCGAGCCGCCGATCACGTTCGGCTCGCTGTCGGCGTTGGAGGCGGTGAACGGGTAGGCGGTCTCCGCCACGATGACCGGCTTCCCGTAACGGGAGCGCACGTCGTTGAGGACCGTGGACAGGTTGGACAGCGAGCCGTGCCACATGCAGTAGTACGACAGGGCGGTGATGTCCCACGGCACGCCCTTGGCGCGGATCCCGTCGTAGAACCAGCGGGCGTTCGCGAGGCTGTCGGCGTCGGCGGTGTGAATGATCACCTGGGTGCCGCTGTTGCACGCCTTGGTCGCGTTGTAGCCGGCCTTCAGCAGCAGGCTCAGGTTGGTGAAGTCGTTGTTGACGACCTTGCCGTCGTTCCAGAGCATCCCGACGTTGATCTCGTTGCCGATCTGCACGCTGTCCGGCGTGGTGCCCTGCGCCTTCAGGCTGTTGCAGACGTCGTAGGTGTAGTTGTAGACGTCGGTCTGGATCTGGCTGATGCCGTGGCTCGCCCACGCCGCCGGCTTGAACTGCTTGCCCGGGTCGGCCCAGGTGTCCGAATAGTGGAAGTCGATCATCAGGCCGAGGCCCTTGGCCTTGACCGTCCTGGCGTACGCCAGGACCTTGGCCTTGTTGTTGTAGCCGCTCGCCGGGTTGTTCCAGACGCGCAGCCGGACGTAGTTGACCCCGGCGCCCTTGAGGATGTCCAGGGGGTCCGCCGCCGTGCCGGCGGCGTTGTAGTACCTGGCCCCGAGGTCCAGGCTCCGCTGGAGCGAGGAGACGTCGGCGCCGCGCATGGACAGCGTGGCGGCTGAGGCGGGGACGGGACTCAACGGTACGACCGCGAGCAGGGCCGCGAGCGTGAGCAGGAGCGCGAACCGGATCCTTCGTAAGACAGCCATCCGATCTCCCTAGCTTGTGTGAACGCTCACAGATGGCTGGGGCGGTTGTATGTCCCAAAAATGCGCCTACAGGGACAGATTCGGCCGTCCTTGGACTGTGAACGTTCACAGACTCTTTGCGCACGAGGATAAAGAAGAATCCGGCCCCCGGGAAGGGACAGGCCGTCGGTGGTGAACACCTCACCGAAGTTGCACGTCTGGCCCTGGTCCGTCTCGGTGTAGGGGCGACGCGAGCCCGTAGTCCCCGCTACCAGGGGCAGCCCGTCCACGTCGCGCAGCTACCTTACGTCACCGGGGCGACAACCCGGCCGCGCGGTAGATGGCGTCGATGACCGACATGTTCGCGACGGAGTCGGCGGGCGGGGTGAGGTTGCCCTTGCCGGTGCGCACCGCCGACTCGAAGGCACGCAACTGGCAGGTGTAGGTGGCGTCGCCGGCCACCTTCTCGCGCCGGCTGACGCCGTCCACCGTGTACGCCAGCCGGTGGAAGAACTGCGGCGCGACGAAGTTGCTCACCCGCATCTCTCCGCGCGTGCCGCGCACCCGTACGCCGAGCTTGAGCAGCATCCCCGACCACATCGACGAGTGCACCCGCCCGGAGGCCCCCGAGGGAAAGCGCAGGGCGGCGCTCATGGCGCGGTCGACGCCCGGCGAGCGCTCGAGCGCCCGCGCCTCGACGACCGACGGCTCGCCGCCGCCCAGCAGTCTGGCCACATGCACGGCGTACGAGCCGGCGTCCATCATCGACCCGCCCGCCAGCTCCAGCGAGTAGCGAATGTCGGAGAAGCGCGGCAGCGGGAAGCACATCCACGCCTCCACCAGGCGCAGCTCACCCAGCTCCGCCACGATCTTCCGCATGCGCTCGGCCAGCGGGTGGTAGCGGTAGTGGAACGCCTCCATCACCACCGTGCCGCTCTTCTCCGCGGCCTCGGCCACCTCGCGCGCCTCGGCCTCGTTCGAGGTGAACGGCTTCTCGCACAGGACGTGCTTGCCCGCCTCCAGCGCCCGGATCGTCCAGGGGGCGTGCAGGGCGTTGGGCAGCGGGTTGTAGATCGCGTCGAGCGTCGGGTCGGCGATCAGTTCGTCGTACGAGGCATGGACCCTGGGGACGCCGTGCCTGGCGGCGAACGCCTCGGCCCTTGCCCGGTCACGGGCGGCGACGGCGGCGACCTCGACCCTCGGCACGAGGCGGCCGGGCTTGACCAGGGCGGCCGGGGCGATCCGCGCGGCCCCCAGAACTCCGATGCGCAGCATAGGCCGATCGTAAGTCCTCATCCACGATCGTGATCGTGCTGCCGGAAGCCGGGCAAACGTCGGACGTGTCAGCTTGGACCGGCCGTGCCATGCTGAAGGTCGCATCGCAGCCTGCCGAGACTGCCCGCCTGGCGCGGGCAAGAAACGAGATCAGCAGTGAAATCATGGGTTCCCCTTGTCATCGGCGTCCTTCTGGCCGCGGTCGGCATTCTGTGGACGCTTCAAGGGCTGGGCGTCGTCGGCGGCAGCGTGATGAGCGGCAATACCACCTGGGCCGTCATCGGCCCCATCGTCCTCGTCGTCGGGCTGGTCCTGGCAGTGATCGGACTGCGCCGGCTCCGAGCCCGGCCCTAGGCAGACGGGGGAATGCGCCCCTGTTGTTCCTGTTTCGTGACAAATGACCAGAATGAGTGGATAGTTTTCCTTCCCTTCTCTCTCTCCACGCACTCTGTTCACTCGTGCGCTCCAAAGTGTCCGCCCGAGAGCACGCCGCCTTATCGGCTGCTTATGCGCGACATGGAAGGGACTGCACCTGATGCAGCCAATGGCAGCACGAAACCTCCTGGGCGGCTTACGGAGCCGGGGGCGTCTCGCCGCGGTCGCCGCGGCCGCGGCGCTGCTCGCCGGCAGCCTCGTGACCGCGGCGTACGCCGACCCGGGGCAGGGCGAGCAGGAGCGGGGACGGCCCACCCCGACGCCGACCGCCTCCCAGAGCCCTCCGGCGCTCACCCCGGCGGGCGGTTCGTACCTCGAGGGCACGGTGAAGGTCGCGGCCGTCCCGACCGCGGCCGGTGACAGCGTCACGAAACTCGCCGTCGACGACACCCCACTCGACGCCACCCGGACGGTCGGCGTCTCCAAGCTCAGCTTCGACGTCGGCACCAACTCGACGGAGGCCCAGTACCACAGCTACGTGCTGGTCAACGGGGCGTACCGCGGCGACATCGGCGACCACGTGAACGAGCGGGCGACGATGGAGATCCCGAACGAGCACCTCGTCAAGGGAGAGAACACCGTCGAGATCGTCGTAGGGACGATCCAGTCGTCGTGCGGCCTCAACTACGACGACTTCGTGCTGTCCGACGTGGGCCTCGAGCTGCTCGGCGAGGTCGCGGACGGCGAGGACAACCCGTACACCTTCTCCTTCGGCGACGGCAGCTGTGGCACGAACACCACGCTGCTGAAGCGCGCCACGCTCAAGTTCTTCGTCCAGGGCGACCCGCAGGGCACCACGGGTCTCACCGCGGACGTCGACACCACCAAGCTGGCCAACGGAGAGCACGCCATCACCGCCACGACCGCGGCCGGCGTGACCGTCAAGAACACCGTGACCGTGAACAACGCCGCTGCGGGGGCGCCGCGGTTGCTGCCCACGGACGGCACGCTCGTCGCAGGCACCAAGGCGGTCTTCGCGACGGTCCCGGCAGGCAGCGAGGGCGGCGTCAAGTCCCTCACCGTCGACGGCGCCGAACCCGCCACGAAGCCCACGCTCGGCAACGGCGCCGCCAAGCTCGCCTTCGACGTGGGGCCGGACCCGATCGACGACAAGTTCGACAACTTCCTGCTGGTCAACGGCAAGCGCATCGACCTGGGCGGCTCCTGGGCGAACCAGCGGGTGACCGTCGCGGTCCCGGCCCGGTTCCTGGTGCCCGGCGACAACACGATCAAGGTCGTCACCGGGGACTACAAGGAGTCCTGCGGCAACGGCCGCGACGACTTCACGATCGCCAACCTCGCCCTCACCCTGGACGGCGCCACCGTGACCGGCAAGGACGTCAAGCCGTCGTACGAGATGGGCGACGGCGCCTGCGGCAGCAGCCAGACCCTCCTCCGCGAGGCCGAGCTGCGCTACACGATCGACGCCCCGGCGGTGCACGTCGTCGAGACGCTCGGCTCGGGCGACGCCACCCTCAGCTTCAACGTGGGCAGCAACTCGATCGAGGCGCGCTACCAGAACTTCGTGCTCGTCAACGGCCAGAAGGTCGTCCTCGACGGCGACTTCGTGAGCAAGCGCGTGGACCTCACGATCCCGAACGAGTTCCTGGTCCCCGGCTGGAACACCATCGACTTCGTGGCCGGCACCTTCCCGACGTCGTGCGGGAAGAACCGCGACGACTTCGCGATCTCGAACATCGCCCTCACCCCGGCGAAGGGCACGGCGACCGGCCAGATGCTCAAGGCCTCGTACGGCATGGGCGACGGCAACTGCGGCGACAACGTGAACCCGCTCACCGAGATCGACCTCGAGTTCCTCGTGGACGCGCCCGCCCGCGGCCTGCGCGCCGACCTCGACACCACGGCCGTCAAGGACGGCAAGCACACCCTGGCCGCCGCCTCGACCACGGGCGAGACCGCCACCCGCGTCCTGATCAGCGACAACTCGGCGCCGAAGGTCGCCAGGAGCGTCCCCGCCGCGGGAGTGAAGATCACCGCCTCGGTCGTGCTGGACGTCAAGCTCGAGGACGCCTCCGGAGTCGTGTCCGGGCCGGACGTCAAGCTCGACGGTCAGCCGATCCAGCTCGGCACCCAGGTGGGCCCCGGGCTGCACGCCGGCAAGCACACCCTGGCCGTGACCGGCGCCGACGGGCTCGGCAACACCGCGGCCCGCGAGATCGTGTTCGAGTCGGCCGGCATCCCCGACGTCCCCGCCGAGCTGACCCCGGCCCTGGGCGCCGTCGACGTGTCGGACCCCGTCAAGCTCTCGGCGAAGGTGGCCGAGCCCGACGGCGGCAAGGTGACGGCGACGTTCTCGCAGGCCGAGATCCTGACTCCGAACGAGGTGTTCCAGGGCACGGCCCCGTCCGTCCCGACGACCCTGCGGGTCCCGGGTGAGAAGCGCGTCAAGTCAGGTGCGCTCGAGCCCGCCGACGGCCGGACACTCGACGCGCCCGCCGGCCAGGATCTCGTCTACCAGCGGTACGACGTCCAGGTCGAGGGGCACGTGGACTCCCCGGTCCTGCGCTGGGAGGGCGCCATCGACCCCGAGCGCCTGGCGTCGCTGCGCGTGTGGAACACGAAGACCAAGGCGTGGGACCTCCTGACGAGCACCCGCGGCGCCGCCCAGGGCAAGACCGTCCTCACGGCCGTCGTCGACCGGGGGTACGTGGACAAGCAGCAGGTCCACGTCATGGTGACGGGCGAGGACCCGTTCGCCGACGACATCGAGCCCGGCGACCCGAACGGCTTCGCCGACCCCGCGAGCTACGACTTCTCGATCGTCCACTACACCGACACGCAGTACCTCTCCGAGGGCGCGGTGGAGCAGGAGACCCCCGAGGAGCGCGCGGTGTGGGAGTCCGCCTACTCCAAGGTCATGGACTGGATCAAGGAGAACAAGGACCAGCGCAAGATCTCGTACGTCGCCCACACCGGCGACATCATCGAGAACAACATCCGCAAGCCCGCCGACGAGGCCACCCAGAAGCAGGTCGTCGGCGAGTTCGAGCTCTCCTCGAAGCTGCAGAAGGTGCTGGACGACGCGGGCATCCCCAACGGCGTCATCGCCGGCAACCACGACAACCAGTCGGGCACCGAGGACGGGCCCGGCGCGATCTACAACCAGTACTACGGCCCCAACCGGTACCAGGACCTGTCCCGGGGCTGGCAGCACGCCAAGTACGGCGGGCCGTGGAAGGAAGGCGACAACCAGAACCACTACGACCTGTTCTCCGCGGGCGGTCTGGACTTCGTCGTGGTCGGCCTGTCGTACGGCGTGACGAGGGACGAGGCCGAATGGGCCGACTCCGTCTTCAAGAAGTACCCCAACCGCAACGGCATCCTGCTCTCCCACGACTACCTCGTGCCGAGCACCAACCCGGACGGACGCGGCACCGGATTCTCCGCCCCCGACGGCTCGATGCTGTACAAGACGGTGGTCGAGAAGAACTCGAACGTCTTCCTCATCCTCGCCGGGCACGAGCACGGCGTGGGCACCAACGTGAAGCCGAAGGTCGGCCAGGTCGGCAACGGCGTGGTCGAGCTCCTGGCCGACTACCAGTTCTACACGGTGTCGGCCGACCGGCTGGGGCTCACCCAGGTCGGCGGGTACAACCCCGAGGACCAGCTCCAGTTCGGCGCGAGCTTCTTCCGGCTGCTGCAGTTCAACGTCAAGCGGGCGGAGCTGAGCGTGGACACCTACTCGCCGCTGCTCAACGACTTCGGCGCCACCGAGTTCGACCCGCTGCGCCGCTACGACGGGCGCGAGGACAACATGGTGCTGCCGGTCGATCTCACCTCCCGAACGACGACGTTCCAGACGGACTCGCTGGCGCTCTACAAGCCCACGCGGACCATCGGCAGGAGCACGGTCGCCTCCGGCCAGGTCGCCTCGGTGACCTGGGACCGCCTGAAGGGCGACACGGCCTACGCCTGGTTCGTCACGGCGAGGTCCGAGGGCGGCGGCGTGACCGCCTCCGAGCCGAGCGTCTTCGTCACCAAGGACGAGCACGGCAGACCGGGCACATGGGGGCCTGACTCGCCCATGTACCACTGGTTCAACCGCTAGCCCGCCATCGCCGCCCCGGACCCGTTCCGGGGCGGCGTTCCCCTTCTGACCTGGAGAAAACAGACATGCCCCGCAGGCAGTGGCTGTTCGCCGTCGGCCTCGCCTTCATCGTGGGCGGCGTGCTGGCCGACCTCGTCTACCCCGCCCCGGCGTCGGCGCACGACGCGACCACGACCGCCCACGCCGAGGTGACCGGCTCGGGCGCGAACGTCAAGGTCGTGCTCGACCTCGAGTACGACCTGCTCATGAAGTCGGCCTGGCTCTACGCGCAGGCCTATGAGGCGAAGGAGCGGGCCGAGCAGCTCCGCCAGCTCAAGCTGAACCGTGACGCCGTCATCGACTACGTGACGCGCCGCTTCGACGTGGCGTACGACGGCAAGTCGTGCGCGCCCACGACGGTGGGCGACGCGGACGTGCGCCTCCGCGGCAGGGCGACCTTCGCGGTGCTCACCCTCGCCTACTCCTGCCAGGGTGAGGAGAGGGGAGTGCACGCCATCTCGAGCGCGCTCTTCCCCGACAACGAGAGCTTCGTCCACAGCACGAAGACGATGGTCCGGTACGACCTCGACGGCGAGACGAGCTCCGCGGTCCTGGACGCCGCGAACCCGACGGTGCGCGTCGGCGAGCGCCCGGCCGCGCACCAGCTGTGGGAGTTCTTCCTGCTCGGCGCCGAGCACCTGCTGTCCGGCCTCGACCACATCCTCTTCCTGATCGCCCTGCTCATCGGCGCGCGGCGGCTGCGCGACGTCGTCGTCACGGCCTCCGCCTTCACGGTCGCCCACAGCATCACGTTCCTGCTGGCGGCGATGGGAGTCGTGGACGTACCGGGAGCGATCGTCGAGCCGGTCATCGCGGCGTCGATCATCGTGGTGGCGGTCGCCAACCTCCTGGGCCGCCAGGAGGACAAACTGGGCAAATGGCGGCTGCCGATCGTCTTCGCCTTCGGCCTGATCCACGGGCTCGGCTTCGCGGGCGCGCTGGACATCAAGGAGAGCGGGTCGTGGCAGCTGCTCCTGTCACTGCTGAGCTTCAACGTCGGCATCGAGGTGACGCAGCTCGCGATCATCGCGGTGCTCTTCCCGCTGCTGGTGCTGCTGCGCCGGACCTCCGCGGCCCGATGGGCGGTGGTCGCGATGTCGGTCCCCATCGTGGCGGTCAGCCTGTACTGGTTCTTCGACCGCATCCCGCTGCCACTCTGACGGCCCGGGGCGCGGCGGTGAGCGGGCGGTGAGCCTGCGGTGAGCGGTCGACGCCATCGTCGTTCCGTCGCCGGATCCGCCGAGGACCGGCCATGGAATGAGGAGTGGACATGAACGTTCTGGCCGGCAAGACCGCGCTGGTGACGGGTGGATCGCGCGGCATCGGCCGGGCGGTCGCGCTGCGGCTGGCCGCCGACGGCGCCGAGGTCGCGGTCCACTACGGCGGCAACGAGGAGGCCGCCAAGGAGACCGTGGCGCGGATCGAGGAGGCGGGCGGCCGGGCGTTCGCCATCCGGGCCCGGTTCGGCGACGTCTCCGCGACGGACCAGCTGTTCGAGGGCCTGACCGCCGGGCTGGCGGGACGCGGGCTGGACATCCTGGTCAACAACGCGGGCATCGCCTCGGTCAACCCGATCTCGCAGGTCACCCCCGAGGAGCTGGACCGCCTGCTGGCGATCAACGTCGCCACGCCGTTCTTCGTCATCCAGCGGGCGCTGCCGCTGCTGAACGACGGCGGCCGCATCATCAACATGGGCTCGACGGCCAGCCGGTTCGCCGTCACCATGCAGATCGGCTACACCATCACCAAGGCGGCCCTGGAATCCATGGCCCCCACGCTGGCCAACGAGCTCGGCCGGCGCGGCATCACGGTGAACACGGTCGCGCCCGGCGCGGTGCGGACCGACATGACCGCCGGATACAACTCCCTCCCCGAGGTGGTGGCCGAGCTGGAGGGGATCACCGCGCTCGGACGGCTCGGCGAGCCGGAGGACGTGGCCGACGTCGTCGGCTTCCTGGCCGGGCCGCAGGGCCGGTGGGTGACCGGCCAGACCGTCGACGTGTCCGGCGGGACCTACCTCGGCCCGATCGCCAGGGGGTGATCCTGGCCGGTGGATAATCACCGGCATGCGGTTTGCAATCCTGGGTGAGACCCGGGCGTGGCGCGACGACGGGGCTGAAGTGCCGCTGGGCGGCCCGGCCCGCCGCGCGCTGCTGGCCCTGCTGCTGGTCCGGCCCGGCGAGGTCGTCTCGGCCGACCGGCTGGCCGACGAGATCGACCCCGACGGGGCGCTGTCGGCGCACGCCCTGCAGTCCCAGGTGTCCCGGCTGCGGACGGCGCTGGGCTCGGCGTCCTTGATCGAGCGGGCCGGGGCCGGCTACCGGATCGTGGCCGACGACGATGACGTGGACGCCTGCCGGTTCGAGCGGCTGGCGCAGGAGGGCCGGGCCGCGCTGCGCGACGGCGACGCCGGGCGGGCGGTCGCTCTGCTGCGCGAGGCGCTGGAGCTGTGGCAGGGGCCCGCGCTGGCCGGCCTGCCCGAGAGCCGTACCGCCCAGGCCGCCGCCGTACGGCTGGAGGAGCGCCGGCTCGGGGCGCTCGAGGACCGGATCGAGGGCGAGCTGCGGCTCGGCGAGCATCGCGCGGCCGTGGCGGAGCTCCGCGAGCTGGTCGGCCGGCATCCGCTCAGGGAACGGCTGGCGGGGCTGCTGATGCGGGCGCTGTTCGCCGAGGGCGGGCAGGCCGAGGCGCTGGTGGTGTTCGAGGAGACCAGGCGGCACCTGGCCGACGAGCTGGGCGCCGATCCCTCCGCCGAGCTGGTCGCGCTCCACCGGGAGCTGCTGAGCGCCGACCCGTCGCCGTCGCCCGCCGCGCCGCCCGCCCAGCTGACGTCCTTCGTCGGCCGCGCCGGGGAGGTGGCCGAGGTCGCCGAGCTGCTGCGCGTGGCCCGGCTGGTCACCCTGGCCGGTCCCGGCGGGGTCGGCAAGACCCGGCTGTCGGTCGAGGTGGCCGCCGTCGCGGCGGACGACGTGTGCTTCGTGGAGCTGGCGCCGCTCCGTGACGGCGACGCGCTGGCGCAGGTGCTGCTGGGCGCGCTCGGCCTGCGGGAGCACGGGCTCTCCCTGGGGGACGGCGGGCAGAGTCCGGTCGAACGCCTGATCGGGGCGCTGTCGGACCGGCTGCTCCTGCTCGTCCTGGACAACTGCGAGCACCTGGTCGAAGAGGCCGCCACGCTGGTGGCGCGGCTGCTGGCGGCCTGCCCCCGGCTCCGGGTCCTGGCGACGAGCAGGGAGCCGCTCGGCATCATCGGCGAGAACCTCTGGCAGGTGCGGCCGCTCGACGACGAAGCGGCCGCGCGGCTGTTCACCGATCGGGCCCGGGCCGTGCAGCGCGGCTTCGCGGGCGACCCCCGGACGGTGCGGCGGATCTGCGCGGCCCTCGACAACCTGCCGCTGGCCATCGAGCTGGCGGCGGCGCGGCTGCGTACGCTGCGCATCGACGACCTCGCGGGACGGCTCGACGACCGGCTCGCCGTCGCCGCCCGTGGCAGCCGCACGGCCGACGGGCGGCACCGGACGCTGCGCTCGGTGGTGGCGTGGAGCTGGGAGCTGCTGTCCGGGCCCGAGCAGCGGGCCGCGCGGTGGTTCACGGTCTTCGCCGGGGGCGCGACGGCCGAGTCCGCGCTGCGGGCGTGCGGCACCGACGGCGAGACGCTGGAGTCGCTGGCCGACAAATCCCTGCTGGAGGTCTCAGGCGGCCGTTACCGCATGCTGGAGACGATCCGCGCGTACGGCGCCGAACAGCTCGACGCGGCCGGCGAGCGCGAGCCGGCCCGCCGCGCCCACGCCCGGCACGTCCTGGAGCTGGTGCGGACCGCGGACCCGCAGCTCCGGCAGGCCGGGCAGCTGGAGTGGCTGGCGGTCCTGGCGGCCGAGCACGCCGACCTGCTGGCGGCCGTGCGCTGGGCGGTCGAGGCACGGGAGGTGGAGACGGCCCTGCGCCTGCTCGCTGCGGCCTCGACGTACCTGTGGATCCGCGGCGCGGCCGCCTCGGTCGCGCCACAGGCGATCGCGCTGCTGAACCACGTGGGCGCTGCGGATTCCGTGGGCGTCGCGGTCCCGGACGGGCTCGGCGAGGAGTACGTGGCGTGCGTCCTGCTGGCGGCGTCCGGCGAGGCCGGGCGGCCGGTGTGGCAGCGGCACCGTGCCCAGGCCGAGAAGGCGCTGGCCGCCGCGTGGTCAGGTCCCGAGCCGGGCCGCTATCCGGCCGTCCTGCTGCCGTGGATGATGCGGAACGCGAGCGAGGCGGACCCGCACGGCGCGTTCGCGCTCGTGTCGTCCCAGCGTGGCCGCCCGGAGCCGTGGGTACGCGCGGTCGCCGAGTACGTGTGGGGATTCGGGCTCCTCGGCGAGGGCGGCGGCACGGAGGCGGAGCGCGGCTTCGGCGCGGCCGCCGAGGGTTTCCGCTCGCTCGGAGACCGGTGGGGCACCGCGCTGGCGCTGGACACGCTCGCGAGTCTGGCGGGCGCGCGCGGTGACCGCGCGTCGGCCATCGCGCTCACCGACGAGGCGCTCACCCTCACCGAGCAGCTCGGCGCTCTGGAGGACGCCGCCGACCTGCTGGTCAACCGGGGCGATCACCTCTCCGGCGACGACACGGCGGCGGCCCGCGCCGACTATGCGAAGGCCGCCGACCTCGCCCGCCGCGCCGGCAGCGCCACCAGCCTGGCGGCCGCCCTCCGCGGGCTCGGTGACATCGCCCTGCTGGAGCAGGAGCTGACCGAGGCGGAACGGCTGTACACGGAGGCTCTTGAACGGATCGATCCGTACTGGATCAAAAGCCTCGGCAACCGGGTGCGCGCGCTCGCCGGGCTCGGCCGCGTCGCCGAGGCGCGCGGGGACGGCGCCGCGGCCCGGTCGCGGTACCAGGAGATCGCGGAGTCGGCCGCCGTCATCGGGGCCTCCACCACGGACGCGCTGCGCCTGATGGGCTTGCCGGAAAGCCTCGTCGAGGCGGTTATTCACCTGCGGTGAGCTCCGCAGGGGCGGCTATCGTCTAGGTTCTGGTCATGGGTCACCACGAGGAAGATCCGCACCCTGCCGGCTACACCCCCATGGTCGCTCCGGAGCAGGCCGAGCTCATCCGCCGCTGGCACGAGCGTGCCTACCAGGCAGCCAGGGCCGAGGCCGCCGCCGAGCAGACGTTCACCTATCTGGGCACGACCCTGGTCGTCCCGCCGCAGGTGCAGCCGATCACGGGGATGTCGCACCTGCTGGGCGAGGCCGTCCTGGCCGAGGTACGGGCGGGAGACCGCGTCCTGGACATGGGCACCGGCAGCGGCGTCAACGCCATATTGGCCGCCTCGACCGCGAAACAGGTGCTGGCGGTCGACATCAATCCCGTGGCTGTCGAGGCCGCACGTGGCAACGCCGAGCGCAACGGCGTCGCCGACCGGGTCGAAGTCCGGCTCAGCGACGTGTTCGCCGACGTCGACGGCCGGTTCGACCTGATCGTCTTCGATCCGCCGTTCCGCTGGTTCGCCCCGCGCGATCTGCTCGAGGCCGCCACGACCGATGAGAACTACCGGGCCATGACCTCCTTCTTCCGCCAGGCCAGAGAGCATCTCACCCCGGCGGGCAGAATGCTGATCTTCTTCGGCAGCTCCGGAGACCTGGCGTACCTCAGGCATCTGATGGACGAGCAGGGCTTCGACGTGGAGGTCGTCGCCCGGCAGGAGCTGACCAGGGACGGCCGGTCGGTCGGCTACTACACCTTCCGCCTGACCTGACCCATGACCATCAGTCCCCTCCCGAGATGGAAGCCTGAATGACCGTCACTCCCGCGCAATTGCGTGCCTTCGCGAGCCGCGCCGAGGCGCTCACCGCCGAGATCAGGGAACTCTGCGGCAGCGCCCCGGCCGAACCGGCCGAGCGAGCCCACCTCCAGGCCGCCCTGCACGCGGCGGACTGGCTGGCCAGAGGAGCCGAGGACCTGCAGCACGCGGCCGAGGACCTGGCCAGACTCAGGTCCCAGCCGCTGTGCGGCTTCGGATGGGGTGTCTGCCCGGAGCACGGCAACACCCTCTCCTCGCGCGCCGGCGTCGCCACGTGCCGGGTGTGCCGCCGTACGTGGAACTACGACCGGCTGGGTCAGCCGTGCCGAGAGCCGGTGACGTGGAAGGTGACCGACCCGGCCGGGACGGAGACGAGGATGTGCGACGGGCACGTTCTCGGCGCCCGCGCGGCCATGGGGGGCGCCACCTTCATCCGCCTCGACGCGGGGGCCTTCGACGAGCAGATGTGACCGTTACTGATTCCGTAGGTGGACATCAGCAATCCCGGCCTTTCGGGCGAGAAGGTCCGTGCCCAGCATGAGCGTGGCGGGCGAGGGCGTCGGCGGGCACGGCCAGCTCCAGCGTGGGGAGACGGTCGAGCAGCACCTTGGGCACGGTCTGCAGCTCGGTGCGGGCAAGCGCCTGGTCGCCGCCGGCCGGCCGGATCGGCGCCACGGGACAGCCCTGACGCAGCTCGGCCCACTCCTGCGGCGGCTCCAGAGCGCTGGGCGCGGGAGTACGAACCGAGGCCCCGGCGCCGCGGTGCGCAACCGGGCGGCGCTGATCGCGGCGGCGCGCGAGGTCTTCGCCGCCGCCGGCTACGACGCGCCGCTCAGCATGGTCGCCCGCGTGGCGGGGGTCGGCCAGGGCAGTCTCTACCGGCACTTCCCCGACCGCGTCAGCCGCGGTCCTGGTCAGGAGGCCGGCGCCCGCCCGGCGCGTCGCCGCCGCCCGCGCGTGGACGCTGTTGCGCAAGGGCCTCGGACCTTCGGGTGGGTCAGAGGCTTCGGATCCGCAAGATGGCGCGGTGTAGATGAAAAGTCAGCGAGGTAGCTTTCGGGAACCGTCTGGCTGAATTGTTGCGGGGCTTTGTCCGAGTTCGTGGCGGTGAACATTTCATCGGCGGTGGCGCTTGCCTGGCGACGCTGCCGCAGTTTAGGGCCGACATCGGTGCGCAGACGCCGACAGGGCAATGCTCGCGCCTTGACTTGACCCGCTGCATCGGTATTCGCTACGCCTCGCGCACCGCCGCCACCGACTCTGAATGAGGAGGCATCGGAAGCCGCACAACAATGTTAGCGATAGCAAGCGCCTGACGTGGTCTGTTGCCCTTCGAGGCGAAACTTGATCATCACGAGCCCCTCGACCGTCCGCGCGAACCCGGCGCGGAGGGCCCCGAAGAACGCCGGATCGGGTACGCGGGTGCAGCTGTGGGACTACCACGGCAACAGCGACCAGCAAGGGAACTTCAACGCTCCGGGACGGTCACCAGCGCGGCAGGCGTGATCACGAGAACGAGTGACGGCCGCGCCAGCCAGCACTGGACAAAGGCAGAGCTCCAGGCGCGCGGCCTACACCGCCCCGTCCGCCCGCCATCTCTGTCGTCGGCAACATCCCCGAAGATCGATGAAAGGTCCACACATGCAGCCGCTGGACAAACGCCGCACCACTGTGGTCGGCGTCGCCGCCTTATCCTTGGCCGCCATCGCGCTGACCACCCCAGCGCACGCCGCCACCACGATCACCGTGGCGGCTGACGGCTCCGGAAATTACACCACCATCCAGGCTGCGCTCGCGGCAGCCTCGTCCGACACGGTCATCAACATCAAGCCGGGCACCTACCACGGCCAGGTGTCCGTCCCGTCGAGCAAGCCCGGCATCACCCTGCAGGGTACGACCGGGAACGCGACCGACGTCGTGATCACCGGAAACACTCCCCAATCCACCGCCGGTGCCGCGGGTAGCGCGACCGTGCTCAACATGGCCAGGAACACCACAGTCAAGGGAATGACCATCGCCAACACCTACGCCGCGCACGACAGTCAGGCACTGGCCCTGTACGCCGGCGGCGACCGGCAGGTCTACCGCAACGTACGCCTGCTGGGCTACCAGGACACGTTCCTGTCCTGGGGCGGTACCGGAAGCTCGCAGGTCCGCCAGTACGTCTACCAGAGCTACATCGAAGGCGCCGTTGACTTCATCTACGGCAACGGCGCCCTGGTCATCGACTCCACGACCATCCGCTCGCTGGACCGCGGCAGCACCAACAACGGCTACATCACCGCCGCGGCCACCAACTCCCGCAACCCGTACGGCATCCTGATCACCAGATCGACGCTGGCGAGCTCGGCCGCGGCGCGGACCGTCGCCCTGGGCCGCTGCTGGCACGCCGGCGGCGCAGCCGACGCGATCGGTCAGGTGCTGATCCGCGACTCGACGCTGGGCGCGCACATCCGCCAAACCGGAGCCTGGCAGGACATGGGCGGCTTCTCCTGGAAGACGTGCCGGTTCAGCGAATACAACAACAGCGGCGCCGGAGCCAGCACCGGCACCAGCGACCGCCCGCAGATGAGCAGCGCAACCGCGGCGAACTTCACCCCACAGAAGTACCTGGCCGGCAGCGACGGCTGGAACCCGGTGCAGTAGCCCGTCGGCGTTCACCAGACCGCTCATCCTCACCCTCTCCGTCCATGAGGACATCGCCTCGTGAACCGAGGGCGCGTCATCCTGGCGCCGACCGAACGCTCGTGGTGAACCCGGCACGCCTGGCGTTCGTCTGAGGAGTGTGCGTCGACTCGCTTTGCTGACCCTTCTGCTCGCCGCCGGCTGTTCGTCCGAGGCGGTGTGTACCGCGATCGGCACCCCTGTCGGTGTGGCCCTGCACATCGCAAGGCCGCTCGCCGCCGAGGTGAGCGACGCCACGATGGAGGTGTGCTGGGACGGTGCCTGCAAACAGGTCGGCGTCGAGTTGAGGCCGTCCACGCGGGCGGCCAGGGAGACCTGCTCCGGCGACAGTTGCAGGGCGGAGGAAGTGCAGACCGGCGAGAAGAACGGGTTCGGTGACGTCGCAGGGCTGCCCAAACGGCCGGTGACGGTCCGGCTGACGCTGCGCGGAGCCCGCGCGAAGCCGCTGCTGGAACGGAGGCTCGAGGTCACACCGAAGGGACGTTTCCCGAACGGCCCAGAGTGCGGGGAAGGCGGCCCCAACGTTGTCCTCACGGTGGCGGCGGACGGGTCGGTACGGGAGAGCTGACAGTGATCGGGGCCTTGCTGAAACAGGCGCCACCCCGCCCGGGAGGCCCGGATGGGGTGGCGTGGGTCGGCGGCCCGAGCCGGAGGAAGTGCTATGGGCACGAGAACGGTCGGTCCGCCGATCTATCGGTTAGCAAATGCCCCAGACCGGGTTCCAGAGCTTGTTGTAGTAGCGCGTGCCCTTGTAGTAGATCCTCAGGCCGCACGGCTTGCGCGCGCTGCCCCCCTCGAAAGTGCGCGTCCGCTTGGCGTTGATGAGCTTGTAGCCGGAGTCGGGCCCGGTCTGGATCATGTTGACCTTGACGCGTCCGGCGCAGCCGTTTCTCACCTTCAGGTAGCGCGTGTTGCCCTTGACCCACGTCGTGTGCGTGACGCACCTCAGCTTCGCGTCGGCGCTGGCGGCTGCGTTGGCCGGGGGCGCGCCGCTGACGAGCGTGCCCGCGATTCCGGTCATCAGTGCAGCGACTACCAGTTTCTTTCGCATAACTCCTCATCGTTCTACTTTGAGGGATAAAAGCCGCTCAGGAGGCTAGCATGATCGCCATGACACAGTCGGTGCGAAAACGCCACATCACCGCGTTAAGGGAGCGGACCCAGCATGGGGAGAGTGGGCAGCGAGCCACTGAACCGCTGGTCAGAGGGGGGCCGAACGGCAGCTGATGTGACCCTCCGCACAGGTTTGGTTGCGATTCGGTGAACAATGCCGTTCGGCGTGGCTGCTCCCCGCACGGTCTCGGCATCTGGACGCGCCCCGCGCCAGGCCGGGGAAGACCTCAGAGGGGTCAGCGCGTTGCGTAGGCCTTCGGCAGTCGCATGCCACGGTCAGCCATGATCTGTCGGACTCGGTTTGGATAGTCCGTGATGAGTCCATCGATGCCCATGTCCATGAGGGCCTCGATGGTCGCGGGGTCGTCGCAGGTCCAGGGGACGACCTTCAGGCCACGCGCGTGCGCCTCGGACACCATCGTCGAGTCGACGTAGAAGCGGAAGCCGGGGTCGTTGATCTTGCCGTTCTGCGGGAAACCGTACACGGGAGACAGCGCGGTGACACCTGGGATGCCGGCGGCGGCCTTGACGAAGTCGCCGCCGGCAAGAATGCCAAGCTTGCCAGGGCACGGCGAAGGTACACGGGAGGCTCCTCAGGCAGGTCAAGATGACCTCGCGAAGGTAGATCGCCCGCGGACCCGCGCTACGGCCGTAGCGTGATGGCGTCGTGAACGTTCGCCGAACGCTTCCAGCGACGCCTGGAGGCCCGCTGCCTCGCCGACAAATGCCAAGCCAGGCCTGCGCTTCGGAAGCCCGCCAGAAGGAGTCGCTGGACTGTTCCGGTTTCGTCAGAATGGTCCTTGGCTACCGCGGCGGTTACTCCCTGGGCATCGGCGACACGCTGAGCAAGTCCGCCCTTCCCCGTCGAGCCGTCCAAATGGCCGACGAGAACGCCCCGGGGATCACCGTGATCGACGGTGGCACGGCCAAACCCACGTCCTACGCGGACCTGCGGACGGGCGACCTGCTGTTCTGGGACGCCAGCACGGACGACGGCACAGCCCTCGACCACGTCGGCATCTATCTGGGAATCGACTCCACCGGCAAACACCGGTTCATCTCCAGCCGCAAAACGGTCGACGGTCCTACGCTGGGCGACGAAGGCGGCCCCTCAACCCTCGACAGCGCCACGCTCTACGACCGCTCGTGGCGCTAGGCCAAACGCGCCTGACGGAAGGCGACGCCGGGTTGATCGCCAGATGCCAGGCGGCGCTACGACTCCTCGACACTTGATGCCCGGTGACACCCCGCGATCAGTAGACGAAGGGCCAGCCCGCGCTGTCGTATCCGAGGAGGTTGATGCCGAGCAGCGAAGCGCCGTTGTCGGCGTAGTAGTGGTAGAAGAGCACCTCGGCGTCGATGTCGGGGATCATCGCCTGGTGGCCCGGCCCGTGGACGCTGCCGTGCCCGGCCAGGACCTGGGTGCCGCCGCCCGAGGTCATGGCGACGCCGTTGCGGTCCACGTACGGGCCGGTGATGCCGGCCGAACGGCCGACCATGATCCGGTAGGTGCTGCTCGCACCCTGGCAGCAGGCGTCGAAGGACACCCACAGGTAGTAGTACGAGCCGTGCCGGAAGATGAACGGCGCCTCGACCGCGGTGGTGCCGCCGGTGCGCTGGGCCAGGCCGGTGATCGAGGTGCCGAGGCGCTTGCCGGTGGCGGGGTCGAGCTGGATGAGTTTGATCCCGGTCCAGAAGGACCCGAAGGTGAGCCACCAGCGGCCCTGGGCGTCCACGACGAGGTTGGGGTCGATGGCGTTGTAGGTGCTCGACGACGTGGTGGAGATGATCAGGCCCTGGTTGGTCCAGGTTCCTGAGGCGCCCGTGGGGCTGGTGGCGAGGAAGATCGCCGAATTGCGCGAGCCGAACGTCGAGGCCGAGTAGTAGAGGTAGTACCGCCCGTTGCGGTAGGAGATGTCGGGCGCCCACAGGTTGGCGCTGCCGCCGGTGTAGGAGGTGGTCCACGGCGCGCCGTTGGGGAAGGCCACGCCGGCGTTGCGCCAGGCGGTCCTGTCGGCGGAAGTCTTGATCGCGATGTTGTTGCCGGTGTGCACCAGCAGGTACGTGCCGTCAGGCCTCTTCACCACGCTCGGGTCGTGCACGCCGACGTCACCCGTCACGCGGCCCGGCCCGGGATAGGACGGTGGGGGAGTGGTCGGTGTGGCGAGGGGGTCGGGTAGGGGCGGGGTCGCCTGCGCCGGTCGTACGACGGAGGCGGCGAGCAGAAGGGCGACGGCGAGAGCTCGTTTCCACATGTCGGATCTCCTAGGAGACGGGCCGGATGGACCACTGCTGGCAGGCGCTGTTGTGCCGGCTCCACTGTCGTACGTCCACTCCGTCGGCGGTGCCGCAGTTTGCCGCATGGGCGACCTCGCCGGTGGCGGTGTTGACCAGGCGCCGCTCGCTGGGTGGACCGGACATAAGGGATGTGAGCGCTAACACCTGACCGTTGTCGCTCACCTGGGAGGTGTCAAGCGTGCCTGCCGCCGTCGCAGGTCGTCGGGGGTGAAACTTTCACCGCAGCTCGCGGAGGGTCACTTCACGGGGGCCGTTGAAGGGGGCCAGTGACAGCACCGTGCGCGGTATCCGCAGCCGGTCCTCCTGGAGATACGTGTCCCTGGCCTCCGCGTCGTTGTGGAGCCGCTCGCGCGGGATGTCGTAGTGGTAGTCGCGGCCCTCCCACCGGTGGATCATCAGGTCACGGGTGACGCGTGCGAGCCGCGCCGGGTCGGAGGGCAGGTCGGCGTAGAGCGCGGCGAAGACGCCCGGTGCCGAGAAGCTGCTGTGGGTGGCGTAGAAGGCCGCGACGCCGGATAAGTCGGGCATGTGGTCCTCTCGAAGGTACTCAGGTGGGTGAGGGGGCGCGGGCGCCCGGCCGGTGGCCGGTGTCACGGCGGTGGCCGTGCTGGCACCGTGGCCGGTGTGGGACGGTGGCCTGTGCTGGGATTGGTGGCTGATGCCACGGCGGCGGCGGGGGTCACGGCGGTGGGGGGTGTCACGGCGCGGTGGGTGGTCTCAGGACGTGCCCGCGAGGCGTGATCGGGTGCGGGCCGGGGCCGACGGCGGCAGGGAGGCGAGGATGTCGGCGAGCGAGACTCCGGTCAGGCTGCGCCGCCACGCCTCGTGCGCCTCGGCCATCTTCTCGGCGAGCACGCAGGTGTTCCGGCAGTCCTCGGGCGGCAGCGCGCCGCGTCCCCGCCGGCGGATCTCGCGGCACTCGTACGGCGAGGACGTGCCGTCGACGGCCTCGACGATCTGCAGGAGCGTGATCTCGGAGGCGGGCCGCGCGAGCCGGAACCCGCCCCGCGGACCGGTCGTCGCGGCCAGCACGCCGGCCTTGACGAGCGCCTGCAACTGCTTGGCGAGGTAGGGCGCAGGAAGGTCGTAGTACTGCGCGAGCTGTGCCGTCGACGCGGTGACTCCCGGCTCGAGCTGCGCCAGCGTCGTGGCGCAGTGCAACACCCATTCGGTGCTCACAGGCAGCTTCACGTACCCGAGCTTATCGCAGATATTGTGGACCTATATAGTCCGTGATAGCGTCCGTCCGCCAACAAGACGGCGCCGACAAGACAGGGGAGATCATCATGCGGATCGCAGTCGCGGGCGCGACCGGGAACATCGGGGCCCTCACTGTCGCCGCGCTCGAACGGGGCGGCCACGACGTCGTGCGCGTCAGCCGTTCGCTCGGCGTGGACCTGGTGACCGGTGACGGGCTCCACGCCGCCCTCGCCGGTGTCGAGGCGGTCATCGACGTCACCAACGGGCCGGCCACCGATCCGGCGGAGGTGGTGGCGTACTTCGGCGCCGCCACGCGAAACCTGCTCGCCGCCGAGGAGCGGGCGGGCGTCCGTCACCACGTGCTGCTGTCGATCGTCGGGATCGATCGGGTCGAGGGCAACGCGCACTACGCCGGCAAGCGGGAGCAGGAGCGGCTGGTGGCCGCCGGCCCGGTGCCGTGGACGATCGTCCCGGCCACCCAGTTCCACGACTTCGCCGCGATGGTGGCGAGCTGGACCGAGCAGGACGGGGTGGCCACGATCGCGCCGCTGCTCGTGCAGCCGATCGCGCCCGCGGACGTGGCCGACGTCCTCGCCGAGATCGCGGTGGGCGACCCGAAGGGCCGCTACGCCGACGTGGCCGGGCCCGAGACGCAGGACCTGGTCGACATGGCCCGGCGCACCAACCAGGCACTCGGCCGCGAGGTGAAGCTGGTGCCGACGTGGTCGGGGTTGTTCGGCACGTCGATGGCCGGCAACGTGCTGCTGCCCGGCGAGGGTGCCCGCATCGCGCCGACCACGTTCGACGAGTGGCTCGCCGCCCAGCGATAGGGCCGCCGGATCAGAGGGAGGCCGAGCGCAGCCATGTCTCGGCCTCGTCGTAGAGGGCGGCCACCAGGTCCGGCCGGTCGTCGCCGGGTATGTCGGCCGGCAGGTGGCCGCGGGCGCTGTAGGTCAGGAACTGGTACGAACGCCGATAGGGGGCGGTGTCCTGCCGCGAGATGGCCAGCCGGTCGGCGGGGTAGACGGGGGCCATCGCGTCCTTCTCATAGATCGCGTCCAGGCTGGCCAGTTTCCAGCCTGAGGCGGTCCTGACGACCCGAGACAGCAGCCGTACGCTGATCACCACGTCCACCAGGACACCGTCGACCTCGACCCGGAGCTCCACCAGCGCCGACGTCTCCGCCAGGGCGCACTGGATCCGGCGATGGCCGCGGTCGCCGCGTTCCGGAATCTGGCGACCACCCTGGACCTCCTCGACCAAGTCGCCGCGGCCCGGCTCGGAGTCGCACGAAGCGACCTGCGCTACCTCGACATACTGTCCACGCGCGGTCCGCTGCCGGCCGGGGCGCTCGCCGAGGCGGTCGGCCTGTCCGCGCCCGCACTCAGCGCCGCCCTGCGCCGGCTCGAGAAGCACGATTACGTGCGACGGGCCCATGACGAGCACGACCGCCGCACCGTACGGGTGAGCCTGACCGAGTCCGCCGCGACGGCAATCGCCTCGCTGTTCACCGAAGTGCGCGCCGCGACCGCCACGTTGCTCCAGCGGCTCAGTCCGGCCGAGCTGGCGACCGTCGCCAAGGTCGCCGACGACCTGGCCGGGGCCATCAGGGCCATCGCGACGCGCGACGCCTAGAGCCTGTCCGGCGGATCATGCCGGGCGGTCCACCGGCGCTGAATCGCTGTATCGACCCGTCGGACAAGGAGTTCGGTAAAGCAGGTCGGGGTCGGCGATAAATACCTCGACATGGATCGTGATGATCAGGGACGCTTTGCGCGATGACCAGAATCGATGACACACCGTCTGCGTGGGACGAGCGCACCCAGCTCACCACGTTTCTCGACTACGCACGTGACACCGCCCGCGCCACATGTGATGGCGTCTCTGCGGAGGACGTCTGTGCCGTTCGTACACCGTCTTCCACGGACCGAAACGCGCTGGTAGATCCCGCCATGGCACCCCGGTGCGCAGTCGGTACAAGATTCCGTTGATGACCCCTGCGGTGACTGGCCCAACGGCCGCCGCGCCGCCCGGATTTCGGCAGATGCAGCTTCAGCCGGGCCCACTCCGCATGCGTTAAATCTCCCCGTCCCATGCTCATGCCAACGCCCCGAAGCCGGGACGGTCACATGATCCGCCGCACAGGGCCTATCCGCCGGACAGGGCCTAGGCCGTGTTTCGAAAGATCACGTGTCATGCGTGTCGGTGATCGTTGAACGAAGAGGTCTCCGGTAGGTGGTTCAACGACCAAGAAGAACGAAATACCGGAGACCTCGTGACCAGCGTAGTGGTGACGAGGCGGCACGACCTCACTGATGCGCAGTGGGCGGCGCTGGAGCCGCATCTGCCTGCCGCATCGGGCAAGGGGCGTCCGCCGAAGTGGAGCAAGCGTCAGTTGATCGACGGGATCCGGTGGCGGATCCGGACCGGGGCGCCGTGGCGGGACGTTCCTGCCTGCTACGGCCACTGGTTCACCGTGTATGGCTTGTTCCGGCGCTGGCAGCGGGAGGGGATCTGGGCGCGGATCCTGGCGGCCTTGCAGGCGTGTGCGGACGCCGCCGGGAAGATCGATTGGACGGTGAGCGTGGACTCCACCATCACCCGGGCTCACCAGCACGCGGCCGGAGCACGCCGGGACGGTCACCTGCAAAAGGAACCACCCGGCGGGGTGCACAGCGAGCCGGCCGATCATGGCCTGGGGCGCTCGCGCGGCGGGCTGACCACCAAGACCCATCTGGCTTGCGAGCAGGGCCGCAAGCTGCTGGCTGCGGTGGTGACCGCCGGGCAGCGGGGCGACAGCCCGCAGTTCATACCGGTGCTCGGCAAGATCCGGGTGGCCCGCCTCGGCGGTGGCCGTCCCAGGACCCGCCCGGACCGGGTCCTGGCCGACAAGGCCTACACCAGCAAGGCCAACCGGACTCATCTGCGCCGGCGTGGGATCAAGGCGTGCATTCCGAGCAAGGCCGACCAGGACGCTCACCGGCGAGCCAAGGGATCGAAGGGAGGTCGCCCGCCCGCCTTCGACCCCGCGTTCTACCGGCTGCGTCACGCTGTGGAGTGCGGCATCAACCTGCTCAAAGGCAACCGCGGCATGGCGACCCGTTACGACAAGCTCGCCGTACGCTACGAAGCCGTCGTCATCATCGCTGCGATCAACCAGTGGCTCAATGCCTTATGAAACACGACCTAGTCGCGGGGCGTGCTGTCAGGGCCTTCGCGCGGCACCGCGACGTCCAACCGCCGTCTTGACCGTGCGACGGGCCGTTACGGCCTTCGTGGCACCGCGTCGCCCGGTCGGGCCGTGGGCCGTCAGGAGTCGCGGGTCACGGGTGCCAGCCACAGCCCCACGAGCGCGTCGATCAGGCCGGTGGCCGCGTCGTGCCAGCTGGCCCGGGGCGTGGGGGTGCCTTCGGCGAGAGCGCGTTCGCGCTCGGCGCACATGTGCGTGATCAGCTGGCGGGCCATGTCGCCGCGCTCGGCACGCACTTCGGCGGGCAGTTCGGGCAGGCACTGGTGAAACCCCTCGAGAGTCCGCCTCAGCGAAGGGGAGGAGCGGGTCTCCTCGGCGACGAGCGCGCGTAGCGAGGGGTCGGTCACCACCTGCGCGATGAACCGGGCGTGCCAGGTAGGGGAGCCCAGGGCGGCCAGATGCTCGGTGACCGGCCGGACCAGGCAGGCGGCCCAGTCGCGTACGTCCGCGGAGTCGCCCATGTCGGCCAGCATCCGCTCGCGTATCCGCTCGACCGGCTCGGCGTGTTTGCGGATGATCGCGCGGACCAGGTGGGTCTTCGTCCCGAAGTGGTAGCCGACGGCGGCGTTGTTGCCCTGTCCGGCGGCCTCGCTGACCTGACGGTTGGACACGGCGAACACGCCGTGCTCGGCGAACAGCCGCTCCGCCGCCGTCAGGATGCGTTCGCGGGTGACGCTGACCCGATCGGCCCGCTCGGTCTTGCCCGTCATCGTCACCACCGTACCGGAATCTGCCGCGCCTTCCGGCGATCTTGGCTCACTGAGGAACGCCCCCTTCGGATCGGACCGCTGAATCGATGCTGTTAGTCTTAAGTCAAGCGACTGATTTACCGTATACCTCATCGTTCGCCTCCCCAGCCCCCGTAACGGAGTCCTCGCATGGCCAACAGCGCAGCCCGTGCCGCACACGCGGCCGGCCCTCCGCGATCGAGGCTGGCCCACACCGAATGACGCCGCGGCGCCACCGCGAGGAAGCGACGAGCAGAGCAGGAGCACCATGTACACCAGCCACGAGGCCGCCCACCCCAGCCGGCAGGCCGAGGCGGGCGGCCCGGCCGGTCGCCGGGGGTTGCGCGCCCTGATCAGGACGAAGGACGGATGGCCCGTGCGTCAGGCCGTCGTCACGGTGACCGACCTGACCGGGCAGCAGGTCGTCCGGGCCGAGGCCGACGCCGACGGCGTGGTGTCGAGCGGCCCGCTGCCCGGCCCGACCCCGGAGACCTCCGCGGTGGCCGCCGACATCGTGGCCGCGTCGATCGACACGGGGAACGGCATGCGGGACGACCATCTCCGCTCGCCCGACTTCCTGAACGTCGACGCGTACCGGATGATCTCCTACCGCAGCACCGGGCTCACCCCCGCGGGCACCGACCGGTGGACCGTGCACGGGACGCTGACGCTCGCCGGGGTGGCGCGGCCGGTCGATCTCGACCTGGCGTACCTGGGGACCGGCCCGGACCCGTGGGGCGGGCTGCGGGCGGCGTTCCGAGCCGAGACCGAGCTGCGCCGCGAGGACTTCGCGATGACGTACAACCAGGTAGTGCGGGCCGGGGTCAACCTGATCGGCGCGACGCTCAAGGTGGAGCTGGACATCCAGGCCGTACAGGGCGCGTCTCTGCCCTAGCGGCACACAGTCGACAGCCGACTACCGATTGCTACGCTTTGCGGGTGACCACCGGCAGTTCCCGGCGGCTGCGCGCCGACGCGGTCCGCAACTCCGAAAGGATCCTGCGCGCCGCCCGGCAGGTCTGGGCCGAACACGGCCCCGACGCGCACCTCGAAGAGATCGCCCGCCGCGCCGGCGTGGGCATCGCCACGCTCTACCGCCGCTTCCCGGACAAGGCGGGGCTGGTACGCGCCGCCCTCGACCAGAGCATCTCCGAGGACATCGCTCCCGCCATCGAGCAGGCGCTGAACGACGACGACCCGAGGCGTGGGCTGGTCACCGTGCTGGAGGCGGCCGTGTCCATGGCGGCCCGCGAACACAACACCCTGGCCGCCGCCCGCAACTCCGGCGCCATGACGGCGCAGGCCGGCACCCCGTTCTTCGACTCGCTGACGCTGCTGACCCGCCGGGCGCAGGAGGCCGGCCTCGTCCGCGCCGACCTCGTCCCCGACGACATGCCAAGGATCATGGTCATGCTCCTGGGCGTGCTGTGGACCATGGACCCCCGCAGCGACGGCTGGCGGCGCTACCTCACGTTGGTACTCGACGGGCTGTCCCCGGAAACGCCCACTCCGCTGCCGCCCGTGGTGCCGCTCCAGCAGCCGGGCGACTGCTCCCTGTGACCTCCCCGTACGACACGGGCGCCCGTCCGGGGACGGGCGCCCGTGTGCCGGTTACGGCTGTACGGCGGGCAGCTTCCCGAAGCCGACCTGGTCGGCCTCCTGGGCGCCGCTGCGGTCGTCCAGGGTGACGACCAGCCAGCCCTTCGCCGGCGTGGTGGCCAGTCTCGCCCGGTCGACCGTGAGCCGGACGGTGGCGGACGCGCCGGGCTCGAGCAGTGCGTACGCCCCCGTGGAGAGCGCCGGAGCGAAGGCGTCGAACGCCGCCGCCTCGGTCTCGTCCACGAGCCCGTCCGGAACCTTCGAGAACCCGGTCACCGCGTACGTGAACCGCGAGGCGCCCTCGGTCAGCCCCACCTCGGAGGCGAGCACCGGCATCAGCAGCGTGCCGCCGTTCATGGGAGCCGTGGCGACCCACGCGTCCACCATGGACCCGTCGGCCTTGAAGACGAACGTGGCGAACCGCCCGTCGAAGTCGCCCGTGGTGACCAGACCGTAGTCCGCGCCGACCAGGATGTAGTCGGGCGATCCGTCGCCGGTGGTGTCGATCGACAGGTCGAACTCGTTGGCCGCGGCGTTGGACCAGCGGCCGGAGGTGTTGACCGCGAAGACCAGCGCCCGGTCGGTGTCGGCGCCGCCGAGCGCCGAGCCCGGGAGCGCCTGCACCCCGACCGTGCGGATGTCCATCGAGTCCTCGGCGCCCTTGACGTCCTCGGCGTCCGTGATGCCCCAGGCGTAGACGTCCGCGGCGCCGGCGTGCACGCCGTCGTTGCGGACGCCGACGGAGGTCACGAGCCCGCCTTCGCCAGGCGTGTACGTACCCGGCCTGGACGAGCGCACCCGGGACTCGGCGTCGGGCACGAGCAGGAACGCCGACCGCAGCGGGTAGACGCCCTCGGCGGCCTTGCGCGGCGTGGCGGTCACCGCGCCCTGGATGTGGACGACCGTGCCGAAGTTGGACGTCTCGGCGGTGGGCAGCGCGGCCACGGCCTGAGCGCTGAGCGACAGCGTGACCTGGACGGTACGACTGCTCTCCCGGCCCACGGTCACGGTCGCGGGAGAGACCGAGACCTTCGCGCCGTAGGGCTGACCGGTGAAGGCGGCGGCCAGGTCGTAGGTGACCGGGGTCTTGCCCTTGTTGTGGAGGGTGAGGCTCTCGCTCTGCCGGTAGGGGCCGGTCAGTTCCTTCAGGCCGAACGACAGGTTGGGGGAGCCGTCCTTCGCCTCACTGATCACCGAGGCGCCGACCGCCTGCCGCGCGGCCACCACACCGGAGCCGGCGACCCTGGCGGTGTAGTTCTTGATCTTGGACGTGGCGTCGGCGGTGCTGACGATCGCGGCCTTGATCTGGGCGGGACGCCAGCGGGGATGCGCCTGCTTCACGAGCGCCGCCACGCCGGCGACCATCGGCGAGGCCATCGACGTGCCCGAGATCGTCGCGGGGCCGGAGCCGGTGCCCACCCCGGTCGAGACGACGGCGACGCCGGGCGCGGTCACGTCCGGCTTCAGGGAGCTGCTGACGTTCGCCGGGCCGCCGGAGGAGAACGAGGCGAGCGCGGCGTAGCTGGGGTTGGGCACGGTCAGCGCCGCCAGGGTGGTGGTCTTGCCGTCCAGCGCCGCGGCCGCGGCGCCGTCGGTGCTCCTGATGCCGAGGAACGGGATGGTGACCGTGTACGGCTCACCGGTGTCCGGATCGGACGTGATCGGTCCTTCCAGGGGCGGGAACGCGGCATCGGTGTTGATCATCGCGACCGCGGCGGCACCGGCCTGCTGGCCCAGGATGGCCCGCTTCACCCGCGCGCAGGAGCCGCGCAGGGTGATCACGAGCTTGCCGGTCACCCCGCCCGGATAGGCCGCGTAGTCGGCGGGGTCGCAGCCCAGCGAGAGCGCGCCGGACGGGTAACTCGTGCGCAGCACCGCGATCGGCAGGGCGCCTGACGGCAGGGCAGCCTCGTTGGAGTTCTGCGCGACGATCTCGGTGCCGTTCGCCGAGATCTTCGCCGCGGGCAGCTGCGCGCGGGCCGCGTCGAGGGCGGCGACGGCGATGGCCGTGGGGGCGATGGCGGGCGCCCCGACCAGGTAGGCGTTCTGCCCGGAGTTGCCGGCGGAGGTGACCACGGTCACGCCCGCGCGGGTCAGCGTCCGCACGGCCTGCGCCGAGGGCTCCTCGATACGCCCGAAGGGCGAGCCGAGCGACATGTTGACGACGTCGGCGCCGTCCTTGAGCGCCCGCTCCATGGCCGAGACGATGACGTCCTCGCTGGCCGACCCCTCACAGCCGAAGACGCGGTAGGCCATCAGCGAGGCGGCCGGCGCCACACCCGGTCCGACCTTGAAGGTCCTGGTGTGCGTGGTGGTGTCGTACGGGCCGGTGTAGGTCTTGCCGTCCGCGGTCACGCCGGAGCCGGCCGAGCTGCCCGCCACGTGGGAGCCGTGGCCGTTGCAGTCAAGCGGGTCGGGGTCGGGCTTGGGCGTCGAGGCGGGGTCGTTGGCGTCGTAGTCGTCGCCCACGAAGTCGTAGCCGCCGATCACCTTGGCGGTCGGGAACGTGCCCGGCTCGATCACGGCGCCGTTGTTGCTCTTGAAGTCGGCCGGGTTGCCCGAGCCGCCGAAGTTCGCGTGCGTGTAGTCGATCCCGGTGTCGATGACCGCCACCTTCACGCCTGCGCCGGTCTTGCCCAGGTCCTGCCAGGCCTGCGGGGCCCCGATGTAAGGGATGGCCGCGGTGTTGTCCGGCCTGAACGTACGCACCGGGTGCACGGAGAGCACCCCGGGGGCCTCCTGGATCGCCGGCAGGCTGCGGCGCGGGACCGAGGCGGCGATGCCGTTGAAGGTGTCGGTATAGGTGGTGAGGACTTTTCCGCCCTCGGCCTTCACCTTCTCCTCGACGCTCTGCTGTTTGTCGTGGAGCGCGGCACGTAAGGTCGGCCGGTCGACCGTCCTGCCGGCCTCGGCGGCGTCGGCGGCGGCGTCGCCGACCGGCGTGCCGTCGACCTGGATGAGGACCTTGACCTGGCGGGCCTGGTCGAGCGCGGCCGGCTTGAACCCGGCGTAGCCGAACGCGCCGTCCAGATGCTGGAAGCGGTCCGGACGGGCAGGTTCGGCGTTCGCCGTGGACGGCATCACGGTCAGCGGAAGCGCAATGCCCGTGGACGCGAGGACTGCGAGCAGCAGACGCCTCTTCAATGATCACCTCGGGGGTGCGTGGGACAGGGCTGATCAAAGAGTGAACCCGTCACAACGCTTCAGATCGCACTTAGGTAACAAATGGAACACGGGACCTACAAAGCCGTCAGCAGCTCAGATTCGGGCAGTTCAGCGCCAGCACCAGGCGGTCGCTCCCGTACGCGCCGGCATAGTCCCCGCGGAACTCGTTGACCAGCCACACCTCTCCGCTCGCCGGCCAGTAGGAGACGTTCTGGGCGTTGGCGGGAACGGTCGTCATGTAGTGGACGTCGAGCGTGCCGCGGTCGGCGGAGATCGTGACGCGATGCAGGCAGGACTTGCGGTAGTCGCCTGAGATGCTCGCCGTCCCGCCCGGCATGTAGCTCACCGCGGGCGCGCCGTCGGGGCAGAGGCCCACGAGGATGCCGTTGCCGCCGGTGAACACGCCGCCCTGGAGTTCCCAGACCGGGCTGGTCCAGCCCTCGGTGGGGTGGACCAGCCCGTCGGAGCCGGTCTTGAGCAGAGCGGTGAGCGAGTCCAGGGGCCAGCGGAGGATCTTCCCGCCGGAGGCGCCCCTCTTGTATTCGACGGTGGTGAGATGATCGGCGCCGCTGCGATCGAGCGAGACGCCGTTGAAGCAGGGCCTCGCCAGGTCGAGGCTGACGCACACCGACGGCGGGCCGAGCCGGTAGTAGCCGATCTGCGGCAGGGCGAACCCCGAGTACGCCGCCGAGCAGACGCCGCCGACGCAGCCGACGTTCCCCGAGGTGGTGGAGTTCATCCTCCAGAAGTGGGTGAGGTCGAAGACCCGTATCAGCCGGTCGCCGCCGGACACGTCCGGGTCGCCGCCTGTGACGACGAAGAGCTTGTTGCCGTACCACGAGATGCCGTCGGCGTGGGTGGCGATCTCGTGGAAGCCCTCGGCGCTTCCGTCGGGCTCGACCAGCACGACATGCCGGTACGGCGCCCCCGCCGTTCCGCCGGTGACGTCGACGAAGGTGACCCTGGCCAGCCGGTTGGCCCCGTACTCGTGGGAGGCGCCGCTGCGCCAGCTCACCGCCACGATCTTCCGGCCCGCGCAGCCGTCGCAGGGCGGGTAGAGCACCGAGCCGTTCATGCCGTCGCCGCTGCCGGTGATGCCCTGCGGGAACCAGTTCGCGGTGGTGTCGTCGGTGCCGTCCCAGCAGAATCCGCTGACCTGGACCGAGACGTGGAGGTCGGTGGGGTGGCAGAGCGCGCGGGTGGCGTAGCCGCCGGCTATGACGGCGTTCATCCTCACCTTGGTCACCGGCAGGGTGGTGGCCACCGCGTCACGCTCCGGCATGGTCGAGGTGAAGGCCAGCGGCCGGACCTGGGCCAGTTGCGCGGCCGTCAACGCCTGGCCGGTGGCGGCGCCGGCGGGCAGGGGGACGGTCAACGAAGCGGCGACAAGCAGGGCCAGGGCGACTAATCGCAGGATCACGTGGTTCTCCCGGCGTAATTACGAAGGTCTCCTTCATTAGCTACCTCAGGCAGGCGGGGAGATCAACATGTCTGGCATGACAGCCTGTCTGACGCCGGAAATGATCGTGCGGCAGGCGGATGGGGTTTCTCATCTGTCTGCAGACTGCCGACTCCTAGGGCGGGACCTGTCCTAGGTTGTCCGTAGTGTGGCTGTCGTCAGCGAAGACCGAACAGGGAGACGTGCTCGATGACCAACCGTTCCACCGCGATGGCTGGGCTGTCCTGGGCCGATATATGGGGCCGACGGCTCGATCGGCATGGGCTGTCCGCCCCGATGCGCGACGGCCGACCGGCAGATGCCGTCGCCGCCATGTGCGGGGCGCATGCCCAGGTGCTCTCGGCCGCCGAGGTGTCCATCGGGCTGCGCGTCGTCGGTCTCACCCGCAACGATGTCCGGTACGCGCTGTGGGAGGAGCGGAGTCTGGTCAAGACGTTCGGGCCGCGCGGCACCGTGCATCTGCTGCCGACGCACGAACTGCCACTGTGGACCGGCGCGCTCGGCGCATTGCCATCGTCTTCGAACAGCATGCCCGCCGACGCGCGGCTGACCCCGGAGCAGACCCACGAGGTCGTCGCGGCCATCGCAGAAGCACTGGCCGACACGGAGCTCACTGTTGACGAACTCACTGCGGCGGTGGCCACCCGCACCGGTCCGTGGGCCACCGACCCGGTGGTGCCAGGATTCGGGAGCATGCGGCCACGCTGGCAACAGGCGATCCACCTTGCCGCACACCGCGGGGTCCTGTGCTTCGGCCCGAACCGCGGGCGAAAGGTCACCTACACCAGTCCACGACGATGGCTCCCAGGGTTCCGGCCCACCCCGGCAGCCGACGCGCTCGCCGGCCTGGTCCGGCGCTACCTGCACGCGTACGGCCCGGCCACGCCGCAGCAGTTCGCGCAGTGGCTGTCCGCGCCGCGCCGCTGGGCGGCCGAACTGTTCGACTCCCTTGCCGATCAACTGCAACAGGTCGAGGTCGCCGGCGCTGTGGCCTGGGTCCTCGCCGGCGACACCGCGCCGGCACCCGTGCCGGCACACGGGGTACGGCTACTGCCGTACTTCGACGCCTACACCGTTGGCTGCCACCCGCGTGAGCGGCTTTTCCCCGCAGCTGCCGCGCAACGCGCGCTCTCCGGCGGTCAAGCCGGCAACTATCCTGTACTGCTCGTCGACGGCACTGTCGCCGGGATCTGGCACCAGCGTCGCTCCGGCCGCAAGCTGGACATCACGGTCGAACTGCTGACCACACTCACCATCGACGAGCACCGTGAGCTGGCCGACCAGGTGAAGCGCATCGGGGAGATCCTGGAGAGCGAACCACGGCTGACCATGGGCAAGATCGCCGTAGGCGGCCACCTGTAGGGCCGCAGGCGACAGCCGTGACACGAAGGCCGAAACGGTCGACTGCCCGCACCGTGCGCTACCCGCACACACGCGGCCCGCGTCACTTCTTGGCGGCGTGGAGCATGTCCCGCACCCGCGTGACCTCCCACGGGACGTCCTCCACGGGCCAGCCCGCGCTCAGCTCCTCAAGCATGGCGCGATGGTCCTCGATCACCTCGTCCCACATCAGCCCCCATGCGGCGGCGGCTTGAACCTCTACCTCGGGACAGCGCGTCGCCCGGACGAGCGCGTCCACGAAGTTGCTCCCCGGAGACTCGTTCAGCAGTTCCAGTGCCCTGAGGCGGTCATACAACGGCACCTTCTCCTCGCAGGCCACATTCCCAAGCGCCTCGACGAGCCGCAGGTCAGCCTCCTCCGCGTCCTTGAACACCGCCTCCACCGCATCGAGAGCCCGCTTGCGAACGTAATCGCCCGCGGCGGCCTCCACGACCTCGGCCAGCAGGGGCGGCTCTTCCGCTGCCACGACGTCCAGCGCCGACAGTGCGGTGCGGTGCTTGGCCTCGGGGCCGTACGTGCGGCTGAGCTCGGTCGGTGAGGGAGGCTGCCGCAGGATCTCCCGGATGCGGTCCAGGACGAGTGCCCTCTCCGGTCCACGTGCTTCCTCACCGCCCCGCGCCATGGCGCCGTCGGGACTCCACCAGTGGTCGAGGGCGATGCCCACGGCCGCCTGGTCGTCGCTTTCGAGCAGCGTACGAAGCGCCTGGTGATACGACTCGTCCACCGTGGGAGCCCTCAGCCTTCTGTGGGCGCGATGCAGGTCAGGGTCCGCCAGCCGGTGTCCTTTCCAGTGGATGCTGTGTGGCGTGCCGAAGATCATCTCAATGGGGTTCTGGCCCCAAGGGCGTACGGGAGGCTGCTCCCCCCAGCTCTCCGCGACCTCTTCCAGGATGACGCGGTGCCGCTCCAGGCCTCCCGTACGGATCAGGTAATGAGAGGCGGTGGCCTGCACCTTCGGCTCGCCCTCGCGCAGCGCCCGGAGCAGAATGTCGTCCGCGTCCGCGCCGAGGCTCTCGGCCAGGATACGGATCGCCGTCTCCTTCGTGCCGACGGACGGGTCGAAGATCAGGTCGCCCAGGGCGGCGACGAGTCTCTCGTCCTTCACCTCGGCTTCGTCGAGCACGCCGTAGGCCATCCAGATGGCCTCGTTGCGCACCGCGTCCGAGTCCGTTCGGGCGAGAACGTCCAGCAGGAGGCGAGCGTCACCGGGCTTGGCGTGCTGCTTCCCGATCATGTTCAGGGCGCTCACCTCGGCGGGAGACATCGGCCGCCGGAGCACCTCACGAGCGCGAGCCAGCACCTCGGGCAGGTAGCCATCGGCACGTTCCTCGTCTTCCAGGACATGACGCAACCCCTCCGAGGACTCGTAATGGTCGAGCGCGATGCCCACGGCGACCGGGTCCTCGCTGTGGAGCAGGGTGGCGAATGCTCGCAGGCATCCCTCGTCGCTGAGCGGGAACATCAACTCGTCATGGGCCTTCCGGAGCACCGGATCGTCCAACTCGGTGTCTTTCCAGTAGGTGCTGTGGAAGCCCTTGAGCGCTTCGCGACGAATATGCTCGGCCTCCCAACCCGCGTCCTCCGGCCAGGATCTTACGAGCCGCGTGACGCGGTCACGGTGGACACGGAGCCGCAGGGGCGTCGCGAGATAACCCGCCGCGCACACCTGGAGTTGCAGTTCGGACGACTCACTGACACGGACGATGAGGTCCTCGACCTCGGGGAGATCGAGAACGACCAGGGCGCGCACGGCGTCCCTGCGATCCTGCACATCGAGGCTCTCGTCCAGCACCATCGCGGTGATCAGCGCCAGTAGCCGCCGGTTCGGCTCCTCGCTCTCCGCGAGGGCGGTGCCGGCCGCGAGAAGCGCCATTTCCCGTACCTCGGCGCCGGGGGCGCCTTCGAAAGCGTCGGCGATCAAGTCCGCGTCCTCCTCCTCGGCGAGATGCCACATCACGGTCAGAGCGCTCGCGTGGCTGCGGCCGGACGGAGGTTGCCCGAGGAGGTCTCGGGCGGCGAAGCGCACCTCGTCGGCCAGGGGCCAGTAGGGGTTGTCCACACCCCACCTGGTGTCCGCCTGTGCTGACTGGTAATCGTCCAGAGCTCTGCGGACGACGTCGATGTCGTCGCTCTCCAGCCGGGCGCTGAACTCCCTGAGGCGGGACTTCTCTTCGTCGCTCACGAGACGGCCTTCGTGATCATCTGTTCAGACTGGCAGAGCCGTCCGTGCCATGTCTGCGCATTCTCCGATCCGATGGGGCTGATCTTGGCGTTGGCCGGGATCGCCGTCGGAGACGACCACCTCGCCGGGAGCGGCAGGCGCCCCGCCGGAGCCTGGTCACCCGATACGTCCACGGGGAAACCGATGTCGGGAACGGCGGCGCGGACGCCCGGACGCGGGCCCTGGAGCGGGACCGTTCGCACGTTCCGGCCTGGCCGGTGGCCGGGTGCCGGGGCGGGGCGCGAAGATCGTACAGTCCCGTATGTGGAGGTGCGATGATGCCGCAGTGGCTTGAGGCGGGGCTGTGGGGGTTGCTGGCCGGTGGGGCCCTGGTCCTGGGGGCCGGGTTCGCCTGGCTGGAGCGGGTTCCGGAGCGGGTGATCGCCATGATCATGGCTTTCGGGGCCGGTGTGCTGATCTCGGCGCTCTCGTTCGAGCTGATGGACGAGGCCGAGCGGTCCGGCGGCCTCCTGCCGACCGCCGCCGGCTTCCTCGCCGGCGCCTGCGTCTACGTGGCGGCCAACGCGCTGCTGGCCCGGCGCGGCGCACGGCACCGCAAGCGTTCGGGCGATCAGCAACCGAGCGAGGCCGACGTCCAGGGGAGCGGCGCGGCGATCGCCATCGGCGCCCTGCTCGACGGCATACCCGAGTCCGTGGTGCTCGGCGTGTCCCTCGTCGGCGGCGGGGAGATCGGGCTCGCCGTCGTCGCCGCGGTCTTCATCTCGAACGTCCCCGAAGGGCTCTCCAGCGCCGCCGGGATGAAGCGCGCGGGCCGCGGCGCCCGCTACGTGTTCGGCATCTGGGGAGGCATCGCGCTGGCCAGCGGCGTTGCGGCGCTGCTCGGCAACCTGTCCATGCAGTCCGCCTCGCCGGCGGTCACCTCGGTCATCATGGGCGTCGCTGCGGGCGCGATCCTCGCCATGGTGGCCGACACGATGATCCCCGAGGCCTTCGAGCGCGCGCACACCCTCACGGGGCTCATCGCCACGATCGGTTTCCTGTCGGCCTTCGCCATCGAGCGCCTGGCCGAGTGATCCCGTCCTGAGGCGCGTCGGCCCGCCGCTGCTCTTGATCTACCGCCGTACGCGCACCAGCATGGTCAACGGCAGCCGATGACAAGGGAGACATGCCGGCGTGAACGACCACAGCGGGGACGCGCGCAAGGTCCGGCGCGAAGGCGGGAGCGACCTGGCTGCTCAAGGCCCGACCGCACGCGAGACCTGCCCGGTCAGGCAGGCCGATGACGGCACGTGGGAGGTCCGCGGTTACGCGCAGGCCCGCGCCGTGCTGCGCGGCGACGGCACCGTCCAGGCCGGGCTGGGCGTCGAGACCGTGGAGAAGCTGCCGGCCAGGATCCGGCGTCCCGTCCTCTACCGGGACGGGCCCGAGCACCGCGAGCACCGCCGGCAGACCGCGAAGTACTTCACGCCCCGCCGGGTGGACGAGCGGTATCGCGCGCTGATGGCGGAGACCGCCGAAAGGCAGCTCGCCAGGCTGCGGGAGGCGGGCGAGGCGCAGCTCTCCGAGCTGAGCTTCGGCATGGCGATCGAGGTGGCGAGCGCGATCATCGGCCTCACGTCGAGCAGGCCTGGGATCCGCGGCAGACTGGAACGCTTCTTCCCGGAGAAGTTCGGCAGGCCCGGCCTGACCAGCCCGAGCGGGATCTACTGGCTGGTCCGGCAGAACGTCAACTGGCTGCGCGTCTACCTGGCCGACGTCCGCCCGGCGATCCGCGACCACCGCCGCGAGCCGCGCGACGACCTCATCTCGCACCTGATCTCCGAGGGGTGCACGGCCGCCGAGATCCTCGGTGAGTGCCTGACCTTCGCCGCGGCCGGCATGGTGACCACGCGCGAGTTCATCTGCGTCGCGGCCTGGCACCTGTTCGCCGATGACGCGCTGCTGGAGCGCTACCGTGCGGCGGACGAGCCCGGCCGCCTCGCCGTCCTGCACGAGATCCTGCGGCTCGAACCCGTCGTGGCCCGGCTGCGCCGGCGCACCACGGCCCCGCTCGAACTGCCCGGCGACGACGGCCAGGTCACGGTGCCGCCGGGCGCGCTGATCGACGTGTTCGTCGACGCGGCGAACACCGACCCCCAAGCCGTGGGCCCGCAGCCGCTGTCGATGTGCCCCGGGCGCGCCATCGACGGCGGCGGCGGTGGTACGGGCGCCGCGGCCCTGTCCTTCGGCGACGGCCCGCACCGGTGTCCCGGAGCGGGTATCGCCGTCCTGGAGGCCGACGTCTTCCTCAGCCGCCTGTTCGCCATGGACGGCGTCCGGATGGCGTCGGCGCCCCGGGTGAGCTTCAACAACGACATCGGCGGATACGAGATCCGCGGGCTGACGGTCAGAACGGGGCCGTGAGCACGGTCGGTCTAGTTCCAGATCCCCGGGGCCTGGTACGGCACGTCGTCCGCGATCTCCTCCCGGTCGATCACGTCTCCCCGGAGAGGCAGGAGGACGGTGACCTGACGGCCCCAGTCCGAGTACCGGCTGCTCGACTCGATGTGGACGGAGCCCTTGGCGCGGGGCAGGACGGCCTTGGCGGACAGGCGCTCGACCAGGCCCGTCGGGCCGAGCCACAGGGTGTAGGAGATCCTGCCGTCGCGGCCGCTCTTGAAGCGCGTCCCGAAACGCGAGGCGAAGGAGGAGGAGACCGCGGCGAGCTTGGTGGCCTTGATCGATCCCTTCACCACCCCGTCGCGGTAGGAGCTCCGGTGGGTCAGGAGCGTCTTGAGCGTGGCGGGCTCCAGGATCTCGAGCAGCAGATTGCTCGCCGGCAGCTTCGTCCGCCCGTAGCGCACCCAGCTCGTGCCCTGGGGCAGCGCGGCGTCGACCACCGGGCCGGAGACGTAGCTCGCGTCCTTCGAGGAGATCATCCTGACCGGCCCTTCCTGCAGGGCCTCGGTCTCCTCCGGGTTCGCCCTCATCATGGTGCGGAGCAGCTTCTTGCTGTACCGCAGGGTCTGGGCCACGTCGGACGCGGTCGCGCCCCGCGGGCCGAACCCGATCGTGCCCTCCAGGTCGGAGGTGGTGACGAGGTCGCGCGCGAAGGTCACCTTCACGGTGGACCGGACGTTGACGGCCCGGCCAGGGGCCAACTCGGACTTGAGCGCCCTGACCGGGTCGATCTTGGCTGCCGCCTGCGCGGGCGTGGTGGCGAGCTGCACCATGCCCGCGACCACGACGACACCGACGATGGTTCGCTTCATTGGGTTCCTTGGGGACGGTCCTGAAAGACGCGAACAATCTGGTGCATCGAAGATCATCCGTCAAGCCGTTCTGGCCGCCGTGCGGACCGCGGCTGGATGAGCGGGCTCTCAGGGCGTCCCCGGAGGCGAGTCAGCGCAGGTGGGCCGCCGTCCAGCAGTCCATCGCGCCGGGCCTGCCGCAACTCACGAGAGCGGCGAGGGCCTTGCTCAGGCCGGCCGTTCTGGCGTTGCGCGGGTCGTTGGACTCCTCGCGGGGATCGGTGACGGTGTTGTAGTACTCGGGCGTCGGATCCCCCTTGTACTCGACGTAGAGGTCCCCGGCGGTCCGCACGGCGTTGTAGGTGGGCGGACGGGAGTTGCCCTTCTTGAGGGCGTCCGCGTCGGGGTCGGGCTGGCCGGGCGCGTGCGGGGTCGGCTTGACGTGCTCGATCAGTGCCGCGTCGCGCCAGCCGGTGACCTTCTGGCCCTGGATGAGGGGGAGCAGGCTGCGGCCGTCGCGGCTGTCACGCGTCGCCTTGTCGACGCCGGCCATGTCGAGGAAGGTCGCGAACAGGTCCACGTTCTGGGCGATGGCGCTGGTCGCGAAGTCGCCGCGCGGCCCGGCGGTCGGACGCCTGACCAGGAGCGGCACCCGTACGTCGTGGTCGTAGGCGGTGGCCTTGCCGCGCACCAGGCGGTGCTGGCCGAGGTGGAAGCCGTTGTCGCTGGTGAAGACGATGTACGTGTTCTGCTTCTCCTGCTCGGTCAGCGCGGACAGGACGCGCTGCACCATGTCGTCGATCGACTGCACCATGCGGATCCGGTCGCGGAAGTCCTCGCGGAGCTGGTTGACGATCTTCGGGTCGAGTGGCGCCCGCCGTACCCAGGAGGGCTTGTCGGCGGTGTCCTCGTTGAACGTGGGCAGGGAGGCCACGTCGATGCTGTTGCAGTCGGGACCCCCGCAGTCGCCGTGGGGGAACTCCCCGCCGGGGAAGCGGTCCTTCGGCCGGTCGCGCTCCGCGGGCGGGAAGCGCGGCTCCGTGTCGCCGGGCTTGACGTTGACCCGGTTGTGCGGCGAGAAGGGGGAGACCTGGAGGAAGAACGGCTCGCCCGGGGCGTACTTGCGGGAGCGCTCGATGAAGCCGACCGCCCGCTGCCCCAGCTCGTCCACCAGGTACTTGCCCCCCGAGGGGTCGGTCGTCCGCCGGCGGCCCGATTCCTCCTTGATGTAGTGGGTGAGCCGGTACTTGAATTCGTTGTAGCCGCCGGCCGCGCTCACATGCCACTCGTCCCAGCCCGGCGGCACCTGGTAGCCGCGGCCGGCGGGATACTCGTTGATGTACTTGCCGAGGTAGCCCGTACGGTATCCGGCCTGGTGCAGGGAGACGGCGTACGTCCTGCCCTCATGCTTCTGGAACGCCGGGTAACCGCCGTGATCGTAGCCCTGGTTGGTGCGCACGCCGGTGTTGTGCGGGAACTCGCCGGTGAACATGGTCGCCCGTGACGGGCAGCAGAGCGAGTCGGCCACGTAGTAGTCGCTGAACGTGGTGCCGTCGTGGGCGAGGCTCTTGACGGTGTCCATGTACTGGAGCAGCTCGGCCGACATGTCGTCGACGAGGAAGAAGATGATGTTCGGCCGCTTGGGCGCGGACACGGTGCCGGCGGACGCCGGGGACGCCATGGCCAAGGCAAGGACGATGGCGACCACCACCGCCCAGCTTTTCCTGATATTTCGGGACATCGCCATGACAAGCCTCTTTGGCACATATAGGAGGGGTTGGGGGGGCGCCGATGCACAGTAATTCATGACAAACCGCCCAAACAACTCAATGTCGCCCAAAGAGGCATATTTCGCCGCATGTGAGGAACGGTGCCATCGTGGATCGCGGGCCCGCAGTGACGAATGTGACCTCGCCGTCCCCGCGAGCGGTCCCGCGGTCACCGGGCGCTCGGGCCGCCCGCGTCACCCCAGACGAAGGAGAGAGCACTCATGCCTGATCAACCAAGGCTCATGCGGACGGGCCGGGCGATGGCGATCGCCACTGTCGTCTCGAGGGCCACCGGCTTTGCCCGCACATTGGCGCTGGTCGCCGCGCTCGGGCTGGGCAGCCGGTTGCTGGACGCCTACACCGCGGCGAATGTCACCCCCAACACCGTCTATGAGCTCGTCTTCGGCGGCGCGCTCGCGAGCGTGCTCGTTCCGCTGCTGGTTCGTACGGCCGCTGACGGAGACGTCGACGACGAACTGTTCGCCCAGCGGCTGCTGTCCTTGGTGGTCTACGGTCTTGGGGCCGTAGTGATCGTGACGATCATCGCCGCGCCGTTCATCGTGGACCTCTACGTTCCCGGCTTCAGCCCCGACCAACGGCATCTGGCAGTCGTCTTCACCCGGTACTTCATGCCCCAGATCCTGTTCTACGCAGTGAGCGCGACCCTGGCCGCGATCCTCAACGCACGCAGCCGCTTCATCTCGCCCATGTGGGCGCCGGTGGCCAACAACCTTGTCGTCATCGCCACCGCGTCGGTCTTCCTGCTGATCGGCGGCACCGGAGAGTTGGAGACGCTGACTCACGTTCAGACGCTGCTGCTGTCGATCGGCACCAGCGCCGGGGTCGCCGCCCAGATGATCGTGCTCGCAGTGGTCAGCCGGCGGACCGGATTCCGGCTTCGGCTGCGCGCCGACCCGCGAGGCATCGGAGTCCGTCGCATCGTCACCCTGGCCGGATGGACCGTCGCATCCGTCGCCGCCGCCCAGGCCGGGTTCATCGTGATCACCCGGCTCGCCTCGCAGGCCGGGCCCGGCGCCGTCAGCGTCTACTCCAACGCCTACACCCTGTTCCAACTGCCCTACGCTGTCATCGCGGTCACCGTCATCACCGCGGTCCTGCCCAGGATGAGCCGGGCAGCGGCCGATCGTGACCTCGCCCAGGTCACCGCCGATCTATCCCAGAGCCTGCGGCTCACCGGCGTGGCCCTGGTCCCCATCGCCGCAGCCCTCATCGTGCTCGGCCCGCAGTTGACCACCGTGCTGTTCGCTCACGGCAACGCCTCGCCCGCCGCCGCCCATCTCACCGGCTCGGTGCTCGCCGCCTACGGCCTCGCCCTCGTCCCCTTCGCCGGCTACCAGATCATGTTGCGGGTCTTCTACGCCCTCGGAGACACCCGCACCCCAGCGCTACTGAGCGTCGGCGTCTCCGCCGTCACCATCGCCACCTGCCTGGCCGCCGCACAGCTCGCGCCCGGACCGAACCTGATCGTCGCCCTTGCGGCTTGCTCCGCCATCGCCTACACCGCAGGGCTACTCCTCACGGCTCAGCTGCTGCGCCGCCGGATCGGCAGAGTCGACGGACACCGCCTGCTCAACACCCACACCCGGATACTCGCCGCAGCGATCGTCGCGGGCCTCGCCGCGTCCATCATCAACCACGTCCTTGGCACCGCTGTCGGGACGGACTGGGCCGGCTCGCTCATCACCGTCTGCACCGCAGCCGTGATCGGAGTCGGCCTCTACGCCCTGGCCGCGCGAGTCCTCCGCATATCCGAGTTCAGCAGGATCTGGCGTGGAACCCCGGGCGTTTACGCCCGGGAGGAAACGACAGCGCGGGAGGGCCCCAGGCCCGAGCGGTGCCGTGACGGCTGGCTTCGCGTGAGCGGCTCAGCCTGGTCGCTTCTGATTCTCGATGTACTCCTTGATGATCGACAGGGGTGCGCCTCCGCAGGAGGCGGCGAAGTAGCTGGGCGACCAGAAGTGGCCGCCCCAGAGATAGCGGCGGACATGAGCGCTGTACTCCTTGCGCAGCAGCCGGGCCGAGACGCCTTTGAGAGAGTTGACCAAGGTGGAGAGCGCGACCTTGGGCGGGTAGTGAACCAGCAAGTGGACATGGTCGTGCTCGCCGTTGAACTCGACCAGTTCGGCGCCGAAGCTGTCGCATACCTCGATCATGATTTCTTCACAGCGGCGCAGAAGTTCGTCGGTGAACACTCCACGCCGATATTTGGGTGTGAAGACCAAATGGGCATGCAGGGTGTAGACGACGGTGCGCCCACGCCGGATATCGGGATGGGGTTCCCATCGCGGTGACATAGGCCAAATGTTAGTGTGTTCGATATGAAGCTGGTGGTGCAGGTGCGACTCCTGCCGACGCCCGAGCAGGCGGCGGCGCTGGAGGCGACCCTGCGCGCGGTCAACGCAGCAGCCTGCCAGGTCTCCACGCTGGCCTACGATCAGCGGGTCTTCCGCAACTACGACCTGCGCAAGCACGCCTACACGAGCATCAAAGACCACTACGGGCTGGCCGCCCAGGCCGCTCAGCACGTCATCAAAAAGGTCGCCGACGCCTACGCCGTCCTGCACGCCAACCTGCGGGCCGGGAACCTGGGCAAGCCGGGCTCAGCGCGACGCCTCAAAGCCGAATCCAAGCCGATCGTCTTCCGTTCCGAGGCCGCTCAGCCCTTCGATGACCGATGTTTGTCCTGGCAGATCGACGCGCGGACGGTGTCGATCTGGACGGTTGCCGGGAGGCTGAAAGACCTGACGTTCACTGCCTCCGCCGAGCAGCTCAAAACCCTGTCGGCCTACCGGAAGGGCGAGTCCGACCTGGTCTGCCGGGACGGCATGTGGTTCCTGATCGCGACCTGCGACCTTCCCGACCGGCCGGTGAGTCTGCCAGACGGCTTCCTGGGCGTGGACCTGGGCATCGCCAACATCGCCACCACCAGCACCGGCACCCGGCATTGCGGCAAGGCACTGAACGCAGTCCGCCACCGGCGGCGCGAGCTGCGACGCCGGTTGCAGGCCAAAGGCACCAAATCGGCCAAGCGGCTGCTGAAAAAGCGGCGCCGGGCCGAGGCGCGCTTCGCCGCCAACACCAATCATGTCATCGCCAAGCAGATCGTGACCGAGGCAGAACGCACCGGACAAGGGATCGCCCTGGAAGACCTCCAAGGCATCCGCGACCGGGTACGGCTTCGCAAGCCCCAGCGGGTCACGCTGCATGCGTGGAGCTTCCACCAACTCGGGAGCTTCATCTCCTACAAGGCGGCCCGGGCCGGGGTCGCCATCATCCACGTCGACCCGTCCTACACCAGCCAGCAGTGCTCGGCCTGCGGGCACGTGGACAAGAACAACCGGCCCGACCAGGAAACCTTCTCATGTACGTCGTGCGGCTTCGCTGAGCACGCCGACGTCAACGCAGCCCGCAACATCGCCTCACGCGGTGTGGCGGGCTGGGCAGTGAGTCACGCTGCCTGACGTGGACTTCGCCGTCGAAGCCATCGACGGCGAGGAGCTGCAAGCTCGGTCGTTCACGGCCGAGAAGCTGACAGCCCTCATCACCGCTCTGCGGATCGACACGTGACCATCACGACCACCAGCCCCAAGCCACACAGGTCCTCACATGGCGAGGTATTCAGACAGTCCCAAGCTCCGACGATGCCGTGAGCTGTCTACCCGGCGGAGCCGATCGAGGCACACAGACCGTTCATCGCCCGCCGTCGAGCCGAACGCCGATGACGCGAACCGCACTTGGGGATGCCCGCGTGCCCCTGGGAGGGTGTGTCCAGTCAGTGGTGTATCTCGATCTTTTCTGATTAGCGGGTGGTCGGGGTCAGGCGGCCTTCGAAGGTGATGGCGAAGGCGTTCAGCGCGGCTTTCCAGCGGGTGATCCAGCGTTTGCGGCCCTTGCCGGTCGGGTCCAGGCTCATGATCGCCATGTAGACGCACTTGAGCGCGGCCTGCTCATTCGGGAAGTGCCCGCGCGCCTTGACCGCCCGCCGGATCCGCGCATTCACGGACTCGATGGCGTTGGTCGAGCAGATGACCCGGCGGATCTCGGTGTCGAAGTTGAGGAAGGGCACGAACTCGGCCCAGGCGTCCTCCCACAACTTCACGATCGCCGGATACTTCCCGCCCCACGCCTCGGCGAACTCCAAGAAGCGCTCGAGCGCGGCGGCCTCGGTCGGCGCGGTGTAGACCGGCTTGAGCGCCTTGGCGATGGCGTCCCAATGCTGGCGAGCGGCGTAGCGGAAGCTCGCACGCAACAAGTGGACGACACACGTTTGGACGACGGCCTGGGGCCAGACACTCTCGATGGCCTGCGGCAGCCCCTTCAAGCCGTCGCAGACCACCATCAGCGCATCACCGACGCCACGGTTCTTGATCTCGGTCAGCACGTGCAGCCAGAACTTGGCGCCCTCGCCGCCGTCGCCGGCCCACAACCCGAGGATGTCCCGCTCGCCATCGATGGTGACCGCCATGGCCACGTAGATGGGGCGGTTAGCGACCTGACCCTCGCGCAGCTTCACGTGGATGGCGTCGATGAAAATCACCGGGTAGACAGGGTCGAGCGGCCGATTCTGCCATTCGGCCATCCCCTCCAAGACCTTGTCGGTGATGGTGGAGATGGTCTGCTTGGACACCTGCGCGCCGTAGACCTCGGCCAGATGGGCGGAGATCTCTCCGGTGGTCAGTCCCTTGGCGGCCAGCGAGATGATCATCTCATCGACGCCGGACAGGCGGCGCTGCCGCTTGCGCACGATCTTCGGCTCGAAGCTGCCGTCCCGATCGCGTGGGACGGTGATCTCGACCGGCCCGACATCGGTGATGACCGTTTTAGAGCGGGCGCCGTTGCGGCTGTTGCCTGTCTCGCTTGCACCACGCTGGTGCTTGTCGTAGCCGAGATGGTCGGTGATCTCACCTTCCAGCGCGGACTCCAGCACCAGCTTGGTCAGCCGGCCGAGCAGCCCGTTCTCGCCCACCAGTTCCACGCCCTCGGCGCGGGCCTGGTCGACCAGCCGGGCCACCAGCTCCCGGTCCGACTCCTTGGCCTTGATGTCCTTGGGCTGCTTGCGGGCCACGCCGGCGTCCTCCAGGTCGATCTCCGTCGATGCCTGGATCACAGTACTCATCAGGTGCGTTCTCCTTGATCAGGAGTTACACCAGTGACCGTACAGACCCGACGCGGACGCCTACGTGGCTATGTAGGTGGATCCGAGAGCCAGATGTCGGTCAGTTTGAGAGCCACTTGGTGATCAACTGGGCCTGGAGTGTCGGTGAAAATGAGAGCCATGCTCCGGCGGGCGGGGCATGGCTCTGGTGACGCTGAGTGAGTTGGGTCAGCTGGCTTGTTCGGCTCTGGCTCGGGTTTGGGCGAGACGGTAGGAGTCCGTGCCGGTCTCGATGATGTTGCCGGCGAAGGTGAGGCGGTCGACGATCGCGGAGCAGAGGCGCGGGTCGGTGAAGCGGGGCGCGCTGACCGCGCCTTGTGTGAAGAGCCAGGTTAGAGAAGGTTCGTTGGATTTTCCGCGATTGCTGCCGGAACCCCGAAGGCAGAAGCGGCATACCAAAGGAGTTGAATAACCGCACTGAGTTTTCGGGTGCGTCGGCAGGAGGCCGAGATGAACCGGGATGAGATATGGCTGGCGATCGATCACGAGCGGTCCACTCTCGCGGACCTTCTTGACGACCTCTCCGACCAGGAATGGGAGGTCGCATCCCTGTGCTCGGGCTGGCGGGTGCGCGACGTCGCCGCCCACCTGACCCTTGCCCATATGGGTGTCGGGCAGGCGGCGCGTGAGCTGCTGAAGGTCCGCGGAGATATCAACCGCATGCTTCACGACACCGCCGTACGGCAAGCCGAGTTGCCCGTGCACCAGATCAGTGCCCTGTTGCGGGGCATGGTGGGCTCCCGCAGGAAGGCGCCCGGCGGGCAGCCGCTCCTGGACATCCTCGTCCACGGGCAGGACATTGCCATCCCTCTCGGACGAGATCGCCCAATGCCGGTGCGGGCCGCGGCTTTCTCCGCAACCCGGATCTGGACCATGAGATGGCCCTTCACCATGGGATGGTCCTTTCATGCCCGTCAGGAGTTGAACGGACTCGAGTTCGCGGCCACCGACTATGCCTGGTCCGTGGGACAAGGACAGAGAGTTGAGGGTTCCATCGCGGCGATCCTCCTGTTGCTGAATGGACGAAGTGCCGCCCTGACACGCCTGTCGGGCCCCGGCATGACCGAACTGCGTGCTCGCCTGCCACTGGCCACCCAGGTCTAGTGCCGAATCAGGCAACGTTCGCCCTGTCCCGTCCCTCCGGGGGCATGAAAGGACGGCTCCTCTCGGGTCGACGAACCGGTTGCCGGCGAGTGGCTATGTAGGTGGACCTTGGTGATCAACTGGGCCTGGAGTGTCGGTGAAAATGAGAGCCATGCTCCGGCGGGCGGGGCATAGCTCTGGTGACGCTGAGTGAGCTGGGTCAGCTGGCTCGTTCGGCTCTGGCTCGGGTTTGGGCGAGACGGTAGGAGTCCGTGCCGGTCTCGATGATGTTGCCGGCGAAGGTGAGGCGGTCGACGATCGCGGCGCAGAGGCGCGGGTCGGTGAAGGTGCGGGTCCAGCCTGAGAACGACTCGTTGGAGGCGATGGCGACGCTGTTCTTCTCCTCGCGTTCGGTGAGGACCTGGAAGAGGAGTTCAGCGCCGTGCCGGTCGAGCTCCATGTAGCCGAGTTCGTCGATGCAGAGCAGGTCAACGCGTCCGTAGCGGGCAACGGTCTTGGCCAAGATCTTGTCGTCGGCGGCCTCGACCAGTTCGTTCACGAGTTTCGTGGCGAGGGTGTAGCGGACCCGGTAGCCCTTCATCGCGGCTTCGGTGCCGAGGGCGATGAGCAGGTGGGACTTGCCGGTGCCGGAGTCGCCGATGAGGCAGAGCGGCTGGCCTTTCTTGACCCACTCGCAAGTGGCGAGGGTGTGAATGGTGGCGGGGTCGATGTTGGGGTTGGCATCGAAGTCGAAGGCGCGCAGGGACTTGTCGCGGGGGAACTGGGCGGCCTTGATGCGCCGTTCGGAGCGGCGGCGGGCGCGGTCATCGCACTCGGCCATCAGCAGTTCGGCCAGGAAGCCCAGGTAGGACATCTGGTCGCGGGCAGCACTTTCAGCCAACTCGGGGAACTGGGCGCGGATGCTGGGCAGGCGCAGCATCCGGCAGGCCTGGTCGATGGACGCCTGGGCGGCTTGCTCGGTCATGCCGCGGTGGGGCGGGGGCATGGTGGTCCTCCTGGCAGGACGCTCGCCGGTCGGCTGAGCGCGTTTGAGCAGCTGGTCATAGACCGCCACTGAGGGCAGCGGTCTGGTATCGCGGGGAAGCTGGGCCAGGCGCCGTTCGGTCAAGAACGTCACCGTCGCGCCGGCGTCGTCGGCGGGCGCGGGAGGCGGTGGCTGCTGGTCTTCCTCGGCTGCCTTGCGGGCCTCCAGGGCGACCGCGTCCGCGGTATGAGCACCGGCCCGCAACGCCGCCGCCAGACCGGTGACCAGATGCTCTATCGAGATGTGCCGGGCCAGCAGCAGTACCTCGATCAGCGCGCGTGTCCCGTCGCGGTCCCCGTGGGCCTTGCAGGCCGCCGCCCACCACGCGTCGTGGACAGGGGTGAACTTGCCCGCCGCGCGGGCCTGCTCCAGCGCGGTCGCGCCAGGCAGCGCGCCCGGTTTGCGGACCAGAACCTCCAGATAGTGGTCGAGCTCCAGGCGGCGACCGCCCTTGGCGAACAACCGCTCATGCTCGGCGACGACCTGTTGCCCGTCATAGACGATCAGGTGGGAGGCATGCAGCATCACCCGGAGCTGGCGGCCGATGAACCGCGCCGGAACCGAGTACCGGTTCGTCCGGACGGTGACCTGGCTGTAGCGATCAACCCGGACCGGCAAGAGCAGCCCAGTCTCGAACGGTTCGTCCGGAACCGGCCGCAGCTTGGGCTGCTCGATCGCGAAATACTCCCCGACCGTCCTGGCTCGTGCGCCGATCCGCCGGCCTTCATCCTGGGCGTCCCAGAGGTCGATCAACTCGTTCAGCTCGTCCAGCGAGGCAACCTCGGGAACCGGCACCAGATGGTTGCGCCGAAACCAACCGATGTCGCCCTCGACGCCGCCCTTCTCGTGGGCGCCCTTGATACCCGGCTGGCAGTAGAACGCCTCGATCCCGTAGTGCGAGCGGAACGCCGTCCAGCGTGCGGACTCGGTGCGCGCTCGGGAGAAGCCCAGCACCTTGGAGACCGCGGCCTTGAGGTTGTCGTAGCGGACCTTGCCTGTCGGAACTCCGCCCAGCACCGTGAAAGCGTGAACGTGTCCCTCGAAGAACGCCTCCTGGCCACCGGTGGCGAGCACCCGATGGACCGCCTTGCCCGAGTACGACAACCGGAACGAGAACAGAAAGCACCTGACCTGCTCGCCCGCGATCCGGACGGTCACATCTCCGAAGTCGACCTCTGCTTCCACTCCCGGCAGATGCGACTGCGGGACGAACGCCTCCGGCGGATCGCGGCCCGCCTCCATCCGGATCTCGCCCCGCCGCTTGGCGAAATAGGCGCGGACCATCTGATACGACACCTCGGCCGCCTGGTGCTCATCCACCAGACGCGTGAAGATCCGTTTGGCTGTGTGCCGCTGCTTACGCGGAGCGTCCAGATCCGCCCGCAGCATGTCGTCGATCAGCTGTTTGAACGCATCCAGCCGACTCGCCCGCGGAGCCATCTGTTTCCTCGGTTCCGGCCATGGCTGTCGCAAGGCCGCAGCCACCGTGTTCCGGCTCACCCGGTACTTCATCGCGATCTGGCGACCCGAGAGGCCATCCCGGGAATCCCGGCGAATCGCCGCGAAAACCTCAGCCCTGGACTTCGGGTACATCACCAGCGTCTCCTCACACGGAGTAACGCACCGATGCTCCCACCGTTAACCCTCAGGTGGCTCCCGAATTCACTAACACGACCCTGGCCCCCTCGGGCAGCACAGAGCCACTGACCGACATCTGGCTCCCTGATTCACCTACAGAGCCACCTACGGCTTCGCCAGCGGCGTCCTTAAAGGTCCGCTCAGCGAACAACACCGCTCTGGCCTGACGCGGCTGACGTCGGTATTCGAGGAGATCCTCCCGACGATCGACGACGACTATGCAACCAAGTACTACGGCCATGTGCGCGACATGGCCATATTGGCCGCCGAAATCGAGAGCCTGCGCCAGAAGTAGCTCTCTAGCCAGGACATTCGGCACTGAAGACGTAGAACGAGTAGCGCGGTCAACAACCTGGCGAACGTATGCGTGAACCGGCACTAGGTCGTGTTTCATAAGGCATTGAGCCACTGGTTGATCGCAGCGATGATGACGACGGCTTCGTAGCGTACGGCGAGCTTGTCGTAACGGGTCGCCATGCCGCGGTTGCCTTTGAGCAGGTTGATGCCGCACTCCACAGCGTGACGCAGCCGGTAGAACGCGGGGTCGAAGGCGGGCGGGCGACCTCCCTTCGATCCCTTGGCTCGCCGGTGAGCGTCCTGGTCGGCCTTGCTCGGAATGCACGCCTTGATCCCACGCCGGCGCAGATGAGTCCGGTTGGCCTTGCTGGTGTAGGCCTTGTCGGCCAGGACCCGGTCCGGGCGGGTCCTGGGACGGCCACCGCCGAGGCGGGCCACCCGGATCTTGCCGAGCACCGGTATGAACTGCGGGCTGTCGCCCCGCTGCCCGGCGGTCACCACCGCAGCCAGCAGCTTGCGGCCCTGCTCGCAAGCCAGATGGGTCTTGGTGGTCAGCCCGCCGCGCGAGCGCCCCAGGCCATGATCGGCCGGCTCGCTGTGCACCCCGCCGGGTGGTTCCTTTTGCAGGTGACCGTCCCGGCGTGCTCCGGCCGCGTGCTGGTGAGCCCGGGTGATGGTGGAGTCCACGCTCACCGTCCAATCGATCTTCCCGGCGGCGTCCGCACACGCCTGCAAGGCCGCCAGGATCCGCGCCCAGATCCCCTCCCGCTGCCAGCGCCGGAACAAGCCATACACGGTGAACCAGTGGCCGTAGCAGGCAGGAACGTCCCGCCACGGCGCCCCGGTCCGGATCCGCCACCGGATCCCGTCGATCAACTGACGCTTGCTCCACTTCGGCGGACGCCCCTTGCCCGATGCGGCAGGCAGATGCGGCTCCAGCGCCGCCCACTGCGCATCAGTGAGGTCGTGCCGCCTCGTCACCACTACGCTGGTCACGAGGTCTCCGGTATTTCGTTCTTCTTGGTCGTTGAACCACCTACCGGAGACCTCTTCGTTCAACGATCACCGACACGCCTCACACACGTGATCTTTCGAAACACGGCCTAGTGGCATCGACCTCACCCTCACCTTCCTGCGCCAGAAACGAGGCCGGACCCGACGACTCGCCAGAGTCGCCCCGACGAACCTGGGAATGCCAGGCGTGCGCACATCCGGAACGCAGACGTGATGGGTGATCAATACGGCACCGCGCTGAACTCGCGGAGCCGGGCGACCGCTTTAGCCCCTGATCACCAGGCTGCACGCGGCGAGCCGCCCTCACCTGGACGCTCGTCGACTGTGATCGGCACCGAGGTGACCGCGCCGTCGGCGAGGGCAACCCGGTAGGCGCGCCACTTATGCACATACAGGAGGTGTTCGCCGGTCCCGTCGACGCTGAAGCGCAGGCTCAGCGAGGCGTCGGGCGGTAGCTCCGGCCGGGCCAGGACCTGCGTCGGCCCGCCCGCCAGGGGGACACGTTCGACGGTGTGCCCAGATGCGTAGATCAGCGCGCTGCCGTCAGGGGTGTGGGCCAACGACTCGAACGGCATGGCGCCCGTGGCGTTCTTGATGATCCGGGACGCGGCACCTTCCGGATCGGTGCCCAGCCGGGCGAGGTCGAGCAAGGCGATGGCCCGGCCACCCAGCACATAGGCGAGCGAGCGGCCGTCCGGGGCCCAGGACAGTCCGCGCACCATCGAGTGTGTCAACGTCTTCCAGTCCCGGCGTCGGCCGGTGGTGACGTCGAGCACGGAGATCTTGGCGCCGCCTCCGATGAGCGGCGTGGAGTAGGCCAGCCGGGTGCCGTCTGCGCTGAGGGCGAGGTCGTAGACGAGCGTCAGGTCGTCGGGGTCGGTCTGCGTGACGACCACCGGCTTCCCGGGCTGCCCGTCCTCGCCGAGGCGTACCAGGAAGAAGCGAATGTCTGGATTCTTCGGCTCGGTCCAGCCGGCGATGGCGAACGTGCGGTTGTCCCGGGCAGCGGCCACGAGGTGCCAGGAACTTTCGACGCCGGGCGGCAGCGGGATGTTCGCGATGAACGACCCGGTCTCGGCGTTGTGCACGGCGGGCGGCACCGGGGTGAAGACAGCGGTCTTGGACTTGCCGGGGAAGTGGGCGAGCGGAGCGCGAGCGGAGAGGAAGAACCGCGGCGAGCCCGTCGCAGCCAGGGGTGTTCCGGTCGCCATGGGCTCGGCCAAGGAGGTCGCCAGTGGGAACGGGTGCCGTACCGGCCCTGAGGACACCACGGGCGAGGGCTGCGGCGAGACCGCCGTGAGCGACGGAAGTGGCGGGGACGCCGGGGGCTGAGCCGCGCTGACGAGCGACACCCGGTCGGCGGCCGGATCCGCGCATCCGGCGGCCAGGACGGCCAAGGCTAAGCCCGCCAGCGCGGCAGACGAACGGGACGACATGCAGCGATCGTCGTATGGAACGGCCTTCTTGACCAGCACGGGACATGATCAGTTGAGAAACTGTGAGGAATCGCAGCGCTATGCGGACGGAGGCGGCCAGGACCGCTGCCGCCAGCCGATCAGGCAACGGTTGCACGTCACCCGCGCCCTCGCTCTCGAAACGAGAGATCTCACGGCAGCCGACTTGCACAGTGCAGAGAAACTTCGAAATGCGAAAGGTCGCCCTCGGCGTCTGCGGCGTCAGCCTCGGCATGCCTGACTTCCGTCGCGACGCCGGACGAATCAGCACCGAGTACGAGGACCACCATTGACAGAGCTTCGCCGACACACCTGCCGTTCCAGCCAGCGTTCGGGAGCCTTCACGACGCGAGCCAAGTGCCAGAAGGAATGCTCGCTGCCCTTGCTCCACGAACCCGTCATCCAAGGACTCTACGATCTTGGGCGTGACACCTTCGGTTTCGCGTCCCCCAGAAGCGGTACTTGCAGCATTCGGCATCCGCGCTGATCCAGTGGTATTACCAGGCGGCAAAGGCGGCACCGAACACCAGGGGCATGAGCGCGGCCGTCAAGCCCAAGCCCGACCCCGGCCGACCGGGCAGGTTCCTGTGCAACGGCGCGGCCGCGAAATCCGGGCTCAACAAGGCGATTCTCGACAAGGGCTGGTACGGCCTGGAAGTCGCTCTGCGCGCCAAGGCGCGCTACACCGGCAGCGTCATCCATAAGATCGACCCCGCGTACACGTCCCAGACGTGCCCGGAACCTGCGTGCGGGAAGGTGGACGAGAAGAGCCGCAAGAGCCAAGCGATCTTCTCCTGCACTTCTTGCGGGCACACCGGGCACGCCGACATCGTCGGGGCCAGGAACATCAAGAGCAAAGGACAGGCGGCCGGGCTGGTCGTCTCAGGGCGTGGAGACCCACCCGGGTCCGCGAAACGTCAAGCACCCCGTTCCACAGCACGGGCCGCGCAAGCGGCACGAGCTGCCGCATAGCGGCACGGGAATCCCCGTCCCTTCAGGGCGAGGAGCAGGTCAAGGAAGGTGGAGTTGCCCTGACGTCAGTGTCAGGGTTCTACGATCCGCTCCGTCCCTCGGAACGAGCAGAAGGAACAGACGATGAAGTTCGGCGTCAGCTACAGCACGCCCTATCAAGGGGTCGATCCGGACAAGATCGTGGCCTTCGCCCGGAACGCGGAGGAGTGCGGCTTCGAATCGCTCTACCTGCCCGAGCACATCGTGCTGTACCCCGGCGCCGCGGTGGGGCCGTACGAGCTGCCGCCCACGCTGCCCTACCTCGATCCGCTCGACTGCCTGAGCTTCGTCGCCGCGGCCACGGAACGGATCCTGCTCGGCACCGGCGTGCTGCTGCTGCCGTACCACCATCCGGTGATCCTCGCCAAGCGTCTGGCCACCGTCGACGTGCTGTCCAAGGGCAGGATGCGGCTGCTGACCACGGGACTGGGCGCGCTCCCGGGTGAGGCCCGGGCGGTGGGGGTGGAGTACGCCACCCGCGGCCGCCGCGCCGACGAGGCGATCGACGTGCTGCGCCTGCTGTGGGCCGGCGGCGAGGACGGCGTCAGCTTCGCCGGCGAGTTCTTCTCCTTCGAGAACCTGGTCAGCTTCCCCAAGCCCCACCAGGCCGTCCAGCTGCCCGTGCACATCGGGGGGTCGAGCCGGGCGGCCGCGCGCCGGGCGGGGCGGCGCGGCGACGGCTACTTCCCCGGCGGGGCGCTGGACGCGCGGGAGCGGGCCGTCCAGTGGGAGCTCGCGCGCTCCAGCGCCGCCGAGGTCGGCCGTGACCCGGACGCGCTGGAGTACACCCGCATGGGCTCGATCGACATGCCCGTCGAACGGGTCGAGGAGCTCGCCGCCCAAGGGGTCACCCGCATCGTCGTCAGCACCGCCGCCACCGAACCGGAAGAGCAGCGCGAGGAACTGACCGCGTTCGCCAAGAGGTTCGGCCTCCCCCAGTAGTACGTCCACATTGGAGATCTCATGGCGCAAGCACCATCCGACGCGGAACTGGCGCGTTCGCTGGAGGGCGGGTTCGTCAGCAGGCATGCCGACGTCAACGGAGTCCGCCTGCGCTACGTGATCGGCGGCCGAGGCGAGCCGCTGGTCCTGCTGGGCGGGTGGCCGCAGACCTGGTGGGAGTTCCACAAGATCATGCCGCCGCTGGCCGAGCGCCATCGCGTGATCGCCGTCGACCTGCGGGGGATGGGCGGCTCGGACAAGCCCGCCTCCGGCTATGACAAGAAGACCATGGCGGGCGACATCCACGCGCTGACGCGTCATCTCGGTCACGACGCGGTCGACATCGCCGGGCACGACATCGGCGGGATGGTCGCCTACGCCTTCGCGGCCAACCACCCGGAGAGCACGCGGCGGATCGCGCTGCTGGACATCGCGCACCCCGATGACCGTTTCTACGACTACTCCCTGCTGCCGCGGCCCGGGCGCCAGCAGATCGACGGCGACATCCACGCGGGTCCCGGGCGTTTCCTGTGGTGGTTCGCGTTCAACCAGGTCCCCGGCCTGCCCGAACGCCTGCTCGCCGGCCGGTCACGCCTGCTGGTCGACTGGATGTGCGACTACCTGATCGAAGATCCCACCGCCATCGGCGACCGCGACCGGAACATCTACGCCCACGCCTACTCCACCCCGGACGCGGTCCGGGCCGGCAACGCCTGGTACCGGGCCTTCGGGCAGGACATCGCCGACGAGAAGACGTACGGCCCGGTGACGGCGCCGATCCTGGCCCTGGGCGGCGGCGAGGGCGGCTATCGGCTGCTGCGGCACGTGCTCGCGGACAAGGGGACCGACGTCGAGGTGGTCGAGGTGCCGGGCAGCGGCCACTACATCCCCGAAGAACAACCGGAAACGGTCGTCAAGCATCTGACGCGGTTCTTTGCCTGACTTGCCCAAGGTTGACCTGGAGTGCGCTCCAGCGGGCAGGGTGTTCTCATGCACAAAGCCATGAGAACGCGCACCATCGGAAACCGCCAGGTCGGAGTCATCGGGCTCGGTGCCATGCCCATGTCGGTGGCCGGGCACATGCCCGACGAGGACCAGTCGATCCGTACGATTCTCGCGGCCCTGGACGCCGGCATCACCCTGATCGACACAGCCGACGCCTACACCCCCTCGCACGACGACATCGGCCACAACGAGCGCCTGGTGGCCCGGGCCCTGTCGCTGTGGGGCGGAGACGCCGACACCGTGCTCGTCGCGACCAAGGGCGGACACACCCGCACGTCCGGCGGCGGCTGGTCCGTCAACGGCCGCCCGTCGCACCTCAAGGAGGCCTGCGACCGCTCACTGAAGGCCCTCGGCGTGGACAGCATCGGCCTCTACCAGCACCACCGGCCCGACCCGGCGGTGCCGTACGAGGAGACCATGGGCGCGCTCAAGGAGCTGCACGACGCCGGCAAGATCCAGATGGCCGGCATCTCGAACGCCGACCCGGCGCAGATCCGGCTCGCCCACAGCATCCTCGGCAGCGCCCTGGTGAGCGTCCAGAACGAGTACTCGCCGCGCTTCCGCTCCAGCGAGCCCGAGATCGACGTCTGCGCCGAGCTCGGCCTCGCCTTCCTGCCCTGGTCTCCTCTGGGAGGCATCGGCCGCACCGGAGAGCTGAGCGGGCAGAACGCCGCCTTCGCCGAGATCGCCGCGGCGCGCGGCGTCTCCCCCCAGCAGGTCTGCCTCGCCTGGGAGCTGGCCCGCAGCCCCGTGGTGATCCCCATCCCCGGCGCCAGCCGCCCGGAGACCATCATCGACTCGGCCGCGGCCGCCGACCTGGAACTCAGCGAGGAGGAGCTGGCCCGCCTCAGCTGACGCGGTGCCCGGTGAGCGGCCCGCCACCGTACCGCCGCCGTACCGCCACTGGCCCGCGACCGGGCCGCCGCCGGGCTCATGCGTACTGCTTGAGCGCCACCACGTCCTCGGCCACCTCCACCGGCGGCTCGGTGGGCGGCTGGAGGAACCAGCGGGCCGCGGTCCGGCCGTGCCGCTGGTTGCGCTCGACGTAGTCGCGCAGCTGGCGCTCGTACGCGGCGAAGGCGGTGGTGTGGTCAGGCGCCTCGGCCAGCTCGCCCGCCAGCACGTACGCGCCGATCAACGCCTGGGAGGTGCCGCGCCCGGAGGTGGGGGCGGCGCAGTGGGCGGCGTCGCCCACGAGCGCGACCCGGCCGGTCGACCAGGAGTCCATCACCACCTGGCCGGAGGAGTCGAAGAAGAACTCCTCGGCCTCGCGCATCGCCTCCAGCAGCCGGGGCACCTCCCAGCCCGCGCCGGCGAAGTGCTTGGCCACCAGCTCCTCCTGCTGCCGGCGGTCGCGCCGGTCGTAGTCCAGGTGGTCGGCCCCGAACGACAGGCCGACGCGTAGCTCGGCGTTGTCGCGGGCGGCGAAGGCCAGCGCGTTGCGGCCCGCCGTGTTGTACATCAGGCCCGCGCGGTCGAGGCCGAGGATGTTGGGCGTGGTGCACAGCGCGCCGTAGATGCCCAGGTGGCGGACGTACTGGGACTCGGGCCCGAAGGCGAGCCGGCGCACGGTCGAGTGCAGCCCGTCGGCGCCGATCACCAGGTCGAACGTACGGGGCCGGCTGCGCTCGAAGGTCACGTGGACGCCGGAGCCGTCCTGGTCGAGGGCGGTGATCGTGTCGTCGAACAGGTACTCCGTGGTGTCCCGGGTGGCCTCGTACAGGATGGCCGTCACGTCGGACTTGAGCACCTCCAGGTCGCCGGAGATGGCGGTGGCGGGCAGCGTGGCTATGGTGGCGCCGGCGTCGTCGACCAGCGTCATCGCGGTCATCCCCGTCTCGTGCCCGCGCATCTCCTCCAGCAGGCCCATCCACTCCAGCACCTGCAGCGCGGAGCCGCGGAAGTCGATGGCGGCGCCGCCGCCGCGCACGACCGGCGCCCGCTCCACGATCGTCGGCCGGTGGCCGTGGCGGTGCAGCCAGTAAGCCAGAGCGGGGCCGGCGACGCTGCCGCCGGAGATCAGGATCCGCATGGGAGGTCCTCCTCGGTAGGTGAGGACGCCACCGTACGACGGATTGGCGCAAATGCGCAAGACGCATGTCTCATGCGTACGTGCTAGGCTTGCCTGCCATGGGAAACCGTGAGGACCTGCTGGCCGGGGCGCGGCGCTGCCTGGTGGAGAAGGGGTGGGCGCGCACCACCGTCCGCGACATCTCGGCGGCGGCCGGGGTCAGCATGGCCGCGATCGGCTATCACTTCGGCTCGCGCGAGGCGCTGCTCAACGCGGCGCTGGTAGAGGCGATGCGCGAGTGGAGCGAACAGGTCGGCACGGCGATGGCGGCCGCTGACCATGCTGCGGACGACGCCGAGGTCCCGCCTGCCGAACGTTTCCAGGCGCTCTGGGAGCAGCTGATCGCGTCGATCGGCGAGCACCGCACGCTCTGGCTGGCCAACCTGGAAGCCCTGGTGCAGGCCGAGCACTCGCCGGAGCTGCGTGACCAGCTCGTGGCCGGGCAGCGCGAGGGCCGCCGCGGCATGGCCGCCCACCTGGCAAACGGGGACGAGGCCGGCCTGGCCGAGCGCGAGGTGCGCACGGTCGGCTCGGTGCACCTGGCCCTGCTGCTCGGGGTGATGGTGCAGTGGCTCAACGATCCGGACCAGGCTCCGACGGCAGCGGAGGTCCTGGCGGGCCTGCGCACGTTGGGCGCCCGCTTCGAAGACCCCATCGCCTGATCCCGGTACGGGGTGCGACACTGACGGCCATGAGGATTGATCAGATCCTGATTTATCCGCTCAAATCGGGAAGCAGTCACTCGGTGGCGGAGGCGGTCGTCCACCCGTGGGGCCTCGACGGGGACCGCCGGTGGGCGGTCGTCGACGAGCACGGCGACAACCTGTGGCTGGGCGAGTTCCCGCGCCTGGCCTCCGTCGCCGCGCGGCCCACGTCCGAGGGCGGCCTGCGGCTCACGGCGCGCGGGATGGCGGACGTGACCGTGCCGCCCGCCACAGGCGCGATGACGCCGGTCGGCTTCACCGGCCTGGACAGGGCGGTGCTCGCCGATGACGTGGCGCACGCGTGGTTCACGGAGCTGCTGGGGCGCCCGGCCAGGCTGGTATGGCTGGACGACCCCGGGCGCAGGTCGATCGACCCGGCGCACGGCGGGTTGCCCGGTGAGGTGGTGAGCTTCGCGTGGGACGCGCCGCTGCTGCTCGTCTCCGAGTCGTCCGCACGCGTCCTGGACGGGTGGCTGGCCGAGGAGGCGGCCACGCACGGCGAGGACGCGCCGGGGCCGCTGTCGCGGCTGCGGTTCCGTCCGAGCGTGATCGTCGAGGGTGCGGAGGCGTTCGCGGAGGACGGCTGGCGCGAGGTGCGGATCGGCTCGGTGCCCTTCCGCGTCTCGGAGCTCTGCGACCGCTGCGCGGTGACCACCATCGATCCGGAGACCCAGGTGAAGGGTAAGGAGCCGCTGCGGACCCTGGCCCGGCACCGCAAATGGGATGGCAAGACCTGGTTCGGCGCCCGCCTCGTGCCCCGCGAGCCGGGCCGGATCCGGGTGGGCGACCCGGTCAGCGTCCGGTAGAGCCCCGGCGCCGCGGCGTCACAGCAAGAGCCCCCGGCGCCGCGGCGTCACAGCCTCTCCCTGGGATGCCTGGCCCGGCGATGGGCGCGCATGATGTCCGTCATGATGAGCGCGATCACGACGCCGATGACCGCCGTGAGCAGGGGAATCCCGGCGGACACGCTCAGGACCACCAGCCCGGCCGAGATGATCAGCGCGATCGAGCCCAGCATGATGTGCACCGCCTCGGCCGGAGTCTCGCTCGCCGTCGGCGCCTGTGTGCGCGAACGCCTGCCGGGCCACCGGTGCCCGGCGCGTCCACCCGGAGACATGTCCCCCTCGCCGGCTACCCGCTCATCACGGGCTGTTGCTGCCCCTCGATGCACGACTTCAGCCGCAGCAGGTCCTCCTTGAGCCTGGTCCCCGGGTCGGCGCCCAGCAGCCGCGCGATCGCGTGGCCCGCGGCGCCCGCCACGGGGTTGTAGGTCAGCTGCACCTGCAGCCGCGTCCTGCCGCCCTGCTCGGGCGCCAGCCGTACCTCCCCGGTGTGGGCGATCAGCTGGCCGTCGGCGGACTTCCACGTGATGTGGCTACCCTCCTGCCGGCTGGTCTCGACCGCGTCGAAGCGGATCGGCCGGCCCATGGGACCGCGGATCTCCCAGTGCGACTTCGTGCCGTCAACGGACCGCCGGACCTCGCGGACGTCGGGCATGATCCTCGCGAAGATGGAGTAGTCGCTCAGCAACTCCCAGATCTGCTCAGGGGGCGCCGCGATCGTGACCGCGCGGGTGACGTCGACGGCGCGGCGGCCGGCGTTGATGCCCGTCAGCCGGCGCAGCGGCAGGTTGGTGGCGGAGCGCGCCCCGAGCATGATGGCGGCGCCGCGCAGCGGCCACGCGACGGCCCGCGGGAACCGGCCGGCGAAGATCCACAGGGCGGCGGCGCCCGTACCGGCCAGGAACCTGGCCGACGGAGCCCAGTGCTGCTGGAGCAGTTCGGGGACGGGCGACCGGACGCGCCCCGTGCCCTGGAACCGGGGCACCTCGGACGGGTCGCGGTGGACGTGCCACCTGGGTTCGACGGACCTGATCCCGGGGATGCGGCGGACCGCCCGCACCGCGCGCCGGTCCTCACCGGTGAGCACATCGCCGTTCAGCAGCGCCACTCCGTCCTCGACCTTCACCTCCACGGCGTGGGGATGGGCCAGGTAGCGGCCGATCTGCGCGCGTACGCGCTCGTACAGGATCCGATCGTCCGCCGAGCGGCCGGCCAGCCGGAAGCGGGTCCCCGCGGCCAGGCCGCGAGAGCGGTTCCGCAGATCGCGGCTCAGGCGGCCGACCCCGTAGGTCAGCTCATGTGTGGCGTGCGAGGCCTGGTCGCGTACCTTGGCCCGGCGGCTGCGGCCGCGGTCCGGATCGAACAGGTACTCCACGGCGGCGCCCACGGCGGCGCCGGCGCCGGCCACGGCCGCGATCCTGGTTTGCGGACCACGGGTGTCCCTCGGTACTTCAGAGTCGCTTCGGCGCGTGCGCATGATCTACCGCACCTCCCCTCCTCGCCTATCAGCGCGGCTACCCCAGGCCATGAGCCGCTAACAGCTCGGCCACCTGGTTTGGCGACGGTCTGCCGGGGGTACCAGCGGCGGATCCTCCCAGGTCAGAAGCCGATAGATGTCGAAATTTCGGGATAGGGGAGTCAGGAGGGAGGGGAGGCGACGACGCGACATGGCACGCACCAACGACGACGTGGCCGCCATGCTGGAGGAGTACGCCGACCTGCTGGCCATCACCGGCGGCCCGGACTTCAAGATCCGCGTCTACCAGAAGGCGGCCCGCTCCATCGGCGCCCACGTGACGGACATCGCCGGCTACGACACCACCGAGCTGCGGCAGATCCCCAACGTGGGCGAGTCGATCGCCAGGAAGGTGGCCGGATACCTGCGCTCGGGCACCGTGCCGCAGCTCGAGGAGCTGCGCGGCCGCATCCCCGCGGGGGTCCGCGCGCTGACCCGCATCCCCGCGCTGGGGCCCAAGCGGGCGATGGCGCTGCACCAGCGCCTGGGCGTGGACTCGCCGGAGAGCCTGGAGGCGGCGATCCACGCCGGCGCCCTGCACGGCCTGCCGGGGTTCGGCGAGAAGACGGAGGAGAACCTGCTGCACGGCATCGCCCTGCTGCGTGACGCCGGCGAACGGGTCCACCTGGGCGTGGCGATGCCGCTGGCCGAGGACATCGTGACGGCGCTGCGAGCGGTGGAGGGCTGCCACCGCTGCGGGTACGCGGGCTCGCTGCGCCGGATGAAGGACACCATCGGCGACATCGACATCGTGGCCACCTCGAACCGCCCGAAGGTGCTCATGTCCGCGTTCGTCGCCCTCTCGCAGGTGACAGAGGTGATCCTGCACGGCGACACCAAGACGTCCGTCAGGACCGGCCAGGGGCTGCAGGTGGACCTGCGCGTGGTGCCGCCGGACGCGTGGGGCGCGGCCATGCAGTACTTCACCGGCGCCAAGGCGCACAACATCCGCACCCGCGAGATCGCCGTGCACCGCAAGCTCAAGCTCTCCGAGTACGGCCTGTTCGACGCCGTCACCGACGAGCTGATCGTCTCCAAGACCGAGGAGGAGGTCTACCAGCGGCTCGGCCTGCCGTGGATCCCGCCGACGCTGCGCGAGGACATCGGCGAGATCGAGGCAGCCCTGGCCGGGGAGCTGCCCGACCTGGTCACCGAAGAGGACGTGCGCGGCGACCTGCACACCCACACCGAGCTCACCGACGGCCACGCCTCGCTGGAGGAGATGGTCGCCGCCGCGGCCGAGCGCGGGTACGCGTACTACGGCGTCACCGACCACGGGCCCAAGCTCTACATGCAGCAGATGACCCTGGACAAGGCACTCGCGCAACGCGAGCGCGTCCGCGAGCTGGACGGCACCAGCGGGCTCCGGCTGCTGCACGGCGTCGAGCTGAACATCGACCCGGACGGCGACGTGGACTGGCCGCCCGACGTGCTGGCCGGGTTCGACGTGTGCGTCGCCTCGGTGCACTCCCACTTCGACCTGCCCCAGGACAGGACGACGCGGCGGCTGGTCCGCGCCGCCGAGCACCCGTGCGTCAACATCATCGGCCACCCCAGTGCCCGGCTGATCGGCCGCAGGCCGCCGATCGACGCCGACTGGGACGAGGTCTTCCAGGCGTGCGCGCGCTCCGGGACCGCGCTGGAGATCAACGCCTTCCCCGACCGCCTCGACCTGGCCGCCGAGCTCATCCGGCGGGCCCGGCGGTACGGGGTGAAGTTCGCCGTCGACAGCGACTCCCACGCGGTCGGCCACCTGGCCAACCTCCGCTACGGCATCGGCACCGCGCAGCGCGGGTGGCTCACGGCGGACGACGTGATCAACACCTGGCCGCTGGACCGGCTCACCGCGTTCCTGCGCAAGAAGCAGGCGGCCGGTGTGTCACGGCCATGAATGCGTATTGTGCAATGCGCGGCCGTAGTCGATCATAACGGCACCATCGTCATTCCTTTCTGGACAGCCCATCTCACCATCTGAGATATCGGGCTGCCGGTGGGAGGGAGAGAGCGTGCGCCCCTTACGTATGATCGCGGTGCTGGCCGCGCTGGTGACGGCCGCGGCAACGCCCGGTGTCGCCGCCGCCGAGCCGCTGACCGGCCATGACCCCGGCGTCCTGGCCCGCGTGCACACGGCCGGCAGAGTCGAGGCCGGTGCGGGCTCCGTCACCTACAGCTGGCCCGGCGTCTACTTCGAAGGACGGTTCAGCGGCACCGGAGTCGGGATCGTGCTCAACGACGCCGCCGCCGACTACGACATCCAGATAGACGGCACGACCGTCACCACCTTGGTGACCCCGGGACAGACCACGCACTGGGTCAACGGCCTCGCAAAGGGCGTGCACAGCGTCCGGGTCGTCAAGCGCTCGGAGAGCCCCTGGGCGACGAGCGCGTTCGGCGGGTTCGTCGCCGCCCCGCACGGCGTGATCCTGCGCGGACCCCGTGCGCGGCACCGGCAGATCGAGTTCATCGGCGACTCCTACACCGCGGGCTACGGCAACACCTCCGCCACGCGCGACTGCACCGGCGACGACGTCAACCGGACCACGAACGCGGACATCAGCTTCGGTGCCATCACGGCGCGCCGCCTGAACGCCGACTACCAGCTCAACGCCTATTCCGGCCGGGGAATGGTGCGCAACTACAACGGCAGTGACCCCCAGGTCAACTACCGCACGTTCTACGACCGGGCGCTGCTGAGCGTCGAGGGCGACACCTGGACGAACCCGGGCACGTGGCGGCCGCAGCTCGTGGTGATCGGCCTGGGCATCAACGACTTCTCGACGGCCATCAACCCCGGCGAGCAGTGGACGCCGGAGACCCTCGTCGCCGCCTACCGCACCGCCTACCACGCCTTCCTCGACAAACTCCGGAACCGGTACGGCCGCGGCACGATCATCGTGGTGAGCGCCACGTACATGTCCAACACCACGGTGTACGCCGAGACCGCCCGGCAGATCGTCCAGGAGCGCAACAGCCGGGGCGACGACCGGGTCCGCTTCTGGTACTACCCGGAGACCGGCCTCGACTACGGGGGCTGCCACTGGCACCCCTCGGCCCACGACCACCAGATCATCGCCGACCGGCTCGGCGAATTCGTCGCCACCCTTCCGCTGCGCTGGTGACCCGTTCCCCGGGGACCGCCCGCGCGGGCGGTCCCCGGCGGACGGTCAGGTGACGGTCGTCTCGCGGCAGTCCTTCTCCTCGCCTCCCTTGTAGAGGCAGACCCGCACCGTCGGCGAGCTGACCGTGCCCGATCCGGTGGTGAAGGTGCCGCAGCGGTCGGCGTAGGCGCCGTCGTTGCCGATCACGACCACGCTGCCACCGGAGCGAGCGCGTACGTAGGCGCGGACACCCCAGCCGTCCGCCTCGTTGTCGCAGACCCGCAGCTTGGAGCTGCTGTCGGCGTACACGGCGAGGTCGGCCCAGCCCTCCTGGGACGCCGCCCCGGCCAGGACCGCCTTCGCCTTGGTGGCCGCGGTGGCGCGCGTCGTCACATTGGCCACCACCGGATAGTGGTCCGAGGCGATGGTGGCGACGGTGTGGGCGGCGCTGACGTCGAAGCCCGGGGTGGCGTAGACATAGTCGATCCGGGCGTCGTCACCGTCCCCGGGATGGGTGATGACGTCGGCGCCGATGTTGGCGTTGACCTGGGTCCAGGCGTCGTACCAGCCGGCCTGGGCGAACCAGGGCCTGATCTCGTTGTCCGGCCGCACGTTGAGGTCGCCGGTGAGCAGCATCGGCGTGGGCATCAGCGACGCGTTCGACACCTTGTCGATCGCGGCTCTGGCCTGCCTGTTGCGCCGCTCGGTTGCCTCGGCGCCGAGGCCGGGGGAGAGGTGGGTCGTGTAGATCCGCACGTCGGTGCCGTTGACATTGATCTTGACGCCGCCGAGGCTGCGCAGCACGGCCGCGCTGTCGGCCGGGTACTGCGGCAGCTGGTACGTGAGCTTCTCGATGATGTCGTACTTGGAGAGGATGAGGTTTCCCGCCACCCCGCCGAAGGCGTTGGTGTCACCCTTGGCGAAATGCGCCTTGTAGGCGGGGAACCTGTTCACCAGCAGCTGCCACTGGTTGTCGCCGCCGACGGACGAGTTGTCGTGCAACTCCTGGAGTGTGACGATGTCCGGGTTCTCGGCGGCGATGACGTCGATGATGCGGCCGAAGTCGTACCTGCCGTCCGTTCCCGTGCCGCCCTGGATGTTCCAGTCCAGGATCTTCAGGCTGGTCGCCGTGGCCGCGGCGGGCACGAAAGCGACCGTCTGCGGCCTCTCGCCGGCCGTACCCGCCGCCATGGCCAGCACCACCGCCGCGGCCGTCAACGCCGTCCTTAAGCTGAGCTTCACGAGCCCTGTCTCTCTCACAAGATCTTCACATCACAGCGGCCGCCACAGGTCAAGATCCATCTGATGGGTTCGGCGAGGTCACCGGCCGAACACCCCGGACTCGGCGAGCATCGGCAGCACCTGGTCGCGGATCGCCGGTGCGAGACGAGGGATGTAGGAGTCCCGCCCGTTGGTCCAGCCCATGGCGGCCAGCTCGGCGGCGGGTGCCGGCGGGCCGTCGATCCGGGTCACGAACACCGTCAGCCGCATGGGGACGCCCTCCAGGACGGCCGTGCCGTCAACGTGGCCGAGCAGGTCCATGTCGAGCGGGGAGACGCCGAGCTCCTCGTTCAGCTCACGTGCGAGGGTCTCCTCCGCGGACTCTCCGTCCTCGGGCTTCCCTCCTGGCAGGTAGAACACCTCGGGGGCGATGTTCTTGCTGACCAGGAGCAGCCGTCCGTCCTCGACCACCGCAGCGGCCACCACCTGCATCACCTCGCTTCCGCGGCTTTTCAGGACGGCGTCGAAGACGTGTGCCAGCTCGACGGCGTCCTCGCCGGTGTGGTGCGTGTGCCGCAGGTCGGTGAGCTGCAGTTGCTGCTTGATGAGGGGTTTGCGTGAGTCGACCCACTCACAGCCGGTCCGGCCCATCCAGTAACTGCGCAGGTCGAGGCCGGAGCCTGAGGCGTTGAAGGGGCTCTTGCCGAGGAAGCGGACGAAGTACCAGTGCGCGAACATCCCGTCGAAGACCGCCGGAGCGCCCAGGAAGACGGGCCGGCCGATCCGGCGCAGGTCGTTGATCCAGCGCGCGGCGGCGGCCATGGCCTCCTCGGCCGGGGGAGCCTCCCGTAGCAGGCGGTCGCGGTCGAGCCCGGAGACCGCCAGCGCCTCAGGCACGAAGTCGTCGGAGATGGGGCGGAGCTCGGTGTAGAAGGTCAGCTCGGGACGGCCTACGACGGCCATGCCGAGGGAGATCATGCTGTAGGGGCCCGGGATGGGCCCGTCCGCCTCCACGTCGACGGCCACGTACAGCTCGGGGAGCTTGGTCATGCGGGCCAAGCTAGACGGCCCGGACCTCCTGATCAACGGGATTACCGGCCACCGCTCGGGCGCCGTACCTCAGCCGAGGAACGGCGCGGTCGTCGCCACGAACCGGCCGGCGTCGTCGACCCACGGGAAATGGCCCGCCTCCAGCTGAACGACGAACTCGGCATCCGGGAACAGCTCGGCGAACTCGGCCACGGCGCTGGGGATCGAGTTCAGGTCGACCTCTCCGGCGAGGACCAGCACCGGCGCGTCGAAGGCGGCGAGCGCCGTGCGGGTGGCCTCCGGGTCGTAGGCGCCCTCACCGCCGTAGGCGGCCGCGGCCTCCTCGTTGCGCCGGCCGGCCTGGGCCGCGTGGTGGGCCTGTGCCGCCGCGTCCCATCGGCCGTAGAAGAAGGGGTCGATGGCCTTCAGGTTGCCGTCGGTGACGTTGCCGCCCACGATCTCCTCAAGAGCCGCGAACGCCGTACCGAACCAGGCCTCGCCCTTGCGCAGCCGCGCGAGCTCGAGCCGGGCCTCCCCGGTGGCCCGGATGCCGACGGCGAAGGTGCTCGGAGTGATCAGCGCGAGCCTGCCGACGCGGTCGGGGTGGCGGGCGGCGTAGAGGACCGCGAGGTTCGCGCCGGCGCAGTGCGCGAGCAGGTCGAACCGGTCGAGGCCGAGGTGCTCGCGCAGCGCCTCGACGTCATCGACGAGCCGGTCGCAGCGGTAGGAGGCGGCGTCCTCCGCTGTCGCGGACCGGCCGGTGCCCCGGGGATCAACCATGATCAGCTGTCGATGTGCCGACAGGCCGCCGAGCTCCCCGAGGTAGTCGGAGTCCTGCATGGGGCCGCCCGGCAGGCAGACGACCGGCGTGCCCTCCCCGTACGCGCGGTATGCGAGGTTGGTCCCGTCGTGTGCAGAAAAGGAAGGCATGGCGGCGATCCTGGCAGCGGGTCCTGAACAAGGCAAACCTGACTTTCGACAGGGGTACGGGGTGACGATCGGTGGATGCCCCTCCCGGCCCGCCCTTGCCAGGCTGCGCCTCCATGAACACCTACTTTCCCGGGCGGTGGATCGGCGGCGTGACCCTCGTCCTCGGCCCGGTCGTCATGTGCGCCGGATACCTGCTGCGCTACCTGAGCACGATCACCGCCCTCACCCCGCAGCAGCAGGCCTGGGCCGAGGCCCAGCCGTTCGCCGCCTACGGCCAGCTGCTCGCCTACACCGCGCAACCCGCCCTGCTCACCCTCGCCTACGCGGTGTTCGCGCTGGGCGCGCTGCTGCTCTTCCCCGCCTTCGTCGCCCTGGCCCAGCGGGTGGGTGGCGCCCTCGCCTTCTGGGGCGCCGCCTTGCTGGTCGCCGGGCTGTTCGCCCGCCTGTACTTCGCCGGTGCCGACCAGACCGCCTTCCAGCTCACCGAGGTCCTCGGGCTGGACCAGGCGACGAACGCGGTCATGAAGGAGTACGTGGACATCTCCTACGGGCCGTGGCGGGTGCCGGTCTGGGCCTCGGTCGGCCAGTACGCGGGCACGCTCCTGCTGGCCGTCGCCGCCTGGCGCACGGGCGTCATCGGCACCGCCCGGGCCGCGATGCTGCTGCTGGCGGGAGGCACCTGGATGGGCGTCCTGAAGGGCGCCTCGCTCCCCGACGCGCTGGTCACCGCGCTGCTCTGCGTGGCCCTGGTCCCGCTGGGGGTGCGGGTGCTGCGTGACCGGCCGCCGGCACCGGCCGGACGGTCGAAGGTGCTGAGCTGGTGAGCGGTCAGTAAGGGACGGCCCAGGTCTTGAGCGCGATGATGGCCAGCCCGAGCGCGAGGTTGGCGGCCCCCGAGATGACCACGACCCGCGGTGAGGAGCGGGCCTTGACGGCGGCCGCGACGGCCCAGGCGACCTGGCTCACCACCGCGACACCCAGCGCTAGACGGCCCCCGCGAACTCGGGCCGGTCCTGGGCTGCGTCGGTGTCCCGCGTGCTCATGGCAGCAGTGTCGCCGGGAGCCTGCCGGGCCGGGCCGGTCGGCGTGCGGGGGATGCCTAGTCTTGGGCTGTTGGAGAGCCATCCGGCGTCACGTCATCGGCCGTGGAAAGGAACCCAGTTCCCCAGGTACGCCCGTACGGTGTGCTCGCGCTCTCCGGCAGGGTGCCAGAGCGCGGGTGATGGCGGCCGGCGCCCCACCGACGCGAGGTGGGGCGCCGGCTCCAGTACTGTGATCGCGTGACCGGAGTATTCACAGTTTTCCCCGCCTCTCCCTGCGATGGTGACGTGGTTGGTGAGATCCACGCGGAGTCATGGAAAGCCGCTTATACCGGGTTCTTCACCCCGCAGTTCGGCGAAGGGGCGGTGAGCCATCGGCGCGGCAAATGGCACGGGGTGCTCGCCGAAGGCAAGGACACCGTCATGCTGGCCGCGCTGGACGGCCGGCCGTTGGCCTTCTCCTACTTCGGCTCCTCGCCGGCGCGGCCGGACTCCGCGGAGATCTTCGGTTTCTACGGCCACCCGGACGGCTGGGGGAGCGGGGTCGCACAGGTCCTGATGGCCGCCTCGCTGGACGCGATCCGCGAGAAGGGCTTCGAGCGGGTGCATCTGTGGACGCTTCGTGACACGTCGCAGTCTCGCCGTTTCTATGCCAAGAGCGGCTTCACGGAGTCCGGTGAGATCCGCGACCACGACTTCGGCGACGGCAACCCGATCGCGCAAGTCGAGTACGAGCTGATCTTCCGCTGAACCGCTCTCCGCCCGAGTATCTCCGCGCGCGTCGGGGAATTACCGGGTATGGGTGGAACCATGATCCTTTTGAGACGGACGGTCCCAGTCGCCGTGCTCACTGCTCTGGTCATCCCGTTCACCGCGGCCCCGCCCGCGACAGCCGACGCGCGAAAACAGTCGGAGGCCGAGGCCGGCGCACTGGCCCGCCGGATGCTGGGCCAGCTGAAAGTCGCCAGGGCGTTATCGATTCGTGGCTACAGCCACGAACGGTTCATGCCTCGATGGGCGCACCACAAAGGCAAGTGCGACACCCGGGAGATCGTCCTGGCCCGCGACGGGCGGGGCGTGCGCAAGAACGCGGCCTGCCACCCGGTCAAGGGCGTCTGGTACAGCCCGTACGACGGCAAGCGGCTGAAGAGCGAGAAGCAGGTCGACGTCGACCACGTGGTGCCGCTGTCGTACGCCTGGCGCTCCGGCGCCAGCAAGTGGAGCCAGACCCGCCGGCGTCACTTCGCCAACGACCTCACCCGCCCGGAGCTGCTCGTGGTCAGCCACTCCGCCAACGTCGCCAAGGGCGGCAGGGGGCCGCAGAGCTGGCGCCCGCAGCGCCGTGCCTACTGGTGCCGCTACGCGACCTCGTGGATCACCGTGAAGCGGCACTACCGGCTCTTCGTCACCAAGAAGGAGAAGGTCGCCCTGCTCAACATGCTCCGCACCTGCCGGTAGGGCCGAACGCCGCGCCGCACCCTGCCTCTCACTCGATTGACGAGAACACCTTCAGGTGGTCATGTCGTTTGTAACACCCTACGAGAGGCAGGTGCAGCGTATGTCCCAGCCGAAGGATCAGGGCAAGAAACAACCTCGCAGGATCCACGAGAAGAAGGTCAGGACCCGCGGCGAGGAGACGACCTGGCACAAGCCCGACTACCAGGTCGTCGAGGCGTCGATGGAGATGTCGGCGTACTTCCTGGCCACCAGGTAAGCAGGGATCGCCGTGCGACTGCAGGTGCTCGGCACCGCGGCCGGTGGCGGCGTGCCCCAGTGGAACTGCGCGTGCCCTGGATGCTCCGGGGCGCGCGCCCACCCGGGCCGGCGGCGCCGCCACGCGAGCCTCGCCGTTCAGCGGGCCGACGGCTGCTACGTGGTCAACGCCACGCCCGACATCGCCGACCAGATCGAGGCGTGCGCCTGGCTGCGCCCCGGCCCCGGCCCGCGGCAGTCACCGCTGAAGGGCGTCATCCTCACCGACGCCGCCCCGAACGGTTTTGGGCGCACTGGTCTCCCGCGTACAAACCCTGGGCGGCGACGCACGTCCCACGTGCGGTCCGATCCGGGGCGGCAGGTTCCCTTGCGACCTGGCCGTGTCGGCGCGGCCAGAGGCAGCCGGAGAGGCCTCGCACCATCACTCCGGTGGAACGAGGGCCCCGGAAGCCGACGCCACGCCAGCCGTCCAGATCGCGCACACACCGTACTCGTGCTGTTTCATACTGTCAACATCAACTCCTCGTGGACCCGGCGGCCGGCCAGCACAAGGTGCTGGGCATCGAGGTGGCGGCCGACGGGATGGTGATCGAGCTTTGAACGACTTCGAGGCGGAGCTGCGTGCCGTGCCGGAGCGGCGTTACCACCACCTGCACCCGTTCAACCTGCGCATGCACGCGGGTGAGCTGAGCCGCGACGAGCTGAGGGGCTGGATACTCAACCGCTTCCACTACCAGCGGCACATCCCGGTCAAGGACGCGTTCATCCTGGCCAAGCTGACCACGCCGGAGCTGCGCCGGATGTGGCTGCGCCGCATCCAGGACCACGACGGCACCGGGCCGGGGGAGGGTGGCATCGAGCGGTGGCTGCGCCTCGGCGAGGCCGCCGGGCTGGATCGCGACGAGCTGCTGTCGGGCGAGGGCGTGCTGCCGGGCGTGCGGCTGGCGGTCGACGGCTACGTGAACCTCTGCCGCAACGGCTCCGCGCTCGAGGCCGTGGCCGCCTCTCTGACCGAGCTGTTCGCACCCGACCTGATGCGTACGCGGATCGCCGCCTTCGAGAAGCACTACCCGTGGATCGACCAGGAAGGGCTCCGCTACTTCCAGGTACGCGTCTCGCAAGGCGGCCAGGACAGCCGCGAGGCCCTGGGCCTGGTCCTCGACTGGGCGCGGAGCCGTACCGACCAGGAAAGGGCCGTCGCGGCGCTCGGCTACAAGTGCGACGTGCTGTGGGCACTGCTCGACGCGGTGGACGGAGCGTATCGATGACGTGGCGGCCCGCTCTGTCCCGCTCGGCCCTGCTCCGCCACGATCCGGTGCGTGAGGCGGACCTGCTCATCGTGCCCGAGCGGATCGGCTGGCGCCCAGTCTTCCTGATCAACCTCCCGGCCGGCGTGGTGCTGCTGGTTCTCGGCCGGCGCGTCCTGGAGAACTCGCGTACAGAGGAGCGGGTACGCCTCGACCCGGCCGGAGTGGCGGTGCTGACCGTCGCCATGACGGCGTTCACCGTGCCGCTCATCTTCGGCCGCGACCACGGCTGGCCGGCCTGGGCATGGATCTCGCTGGCCTGCGGAGCCGCGCTGCTGGTGGGGTTCGTCCGCCATGAGAGCAGGGCACGGCACCCGCTGCTGGATCTGGCGGCGGTACGGCCAGAGGGAGTGAAGCCGGGGCTGGTGGCCTGCTGGATCATCATGGGCTGCTACACCGCGTTCCTGTTCACCCTAACCCTGCACCTGCAGTCCACACTGCGCTTCTCCCCGCTCCAGGCCGGGCTGGCGTTCGTCCCGTACGCCGTCGGCTTCGGCACCCTCAGCCTGACCTGGAACCGCTACCCGCGGCGCCTCCAGAACGCGCTGCCGGTGATGGGCCCGATCATGTTCGCGACGGGAGCGGTCCTGCTGGTGCTCCTCCACCGCGACCAGTGGCATCCGTACGGCTCCGTGCCGCTGCTGCTCCTGGCCGGGGCCGGGCACGCCGCCGGTTACAGCCCGCTGATCGCGCGGATCACGTCCCTGGTCCAGCCGCGGCTCGCCTCCGCGATCTCGGCGCTGAACTCCACCGGCCCGACCCTCGCCGGAGTGACGGCCGTCGCCGGGCTCGGCAGCGTCTACTTCGCGGCGCCCACTTCCGCCGAGGGTCTGCTCCGGGTCGTCTTCGCCGTCGCCGCTCTCCTCGCGATCGGCACGGCATGCGCGACGCGGGTCGCGCTGTTGTTTAACCGTTTACAGGAATGAGCGAGGAACGCGACCGGTGACGCGTGCCGGATCGACCTCCTTGCCCCCTCTGCCACGGGATTTGACGTGCTGGATCGCATGGGAAATCATCCGTTCAAGCGGTTACATGCGAGGGGAGGTCGGATGCCCCGTCGGGCCATGCCCGAAGACGGACGGCCGCGCCCCTCGACGATCCGGGACGTGGCCCGGCACGCCGGCGTCTCGGTCGCCACCGTCTCCCGCATCCTCTCCGGCACCTATCCCAGCGCGCCCGCCACGCGCGGCAAGGTCATGCGCGCGGTGCGCGAGCTCGACTACGTCGCCAACGCCCACGCCCGCGGGCTGGCGGGGGTGCGCCCCAAGACCGTGGCCATCGTGGTCACCTCCGTCGTCTCCCCGCACTACGCCCACGTCGCGCAGGGCGTGCAGGACCAGGCGGCGCGCGAAGGCAGGCTGTGCATCGTCGGCACCACCGGCGGCGACCCCCAGCGGGAGCTCGCCACGGTCCGGCTGCTGCGCGAGGAGCACGCCGAAGCCGTCATCCTGGTCGGCAACATGCCGGCCGACGACGCCTACCGCGAGCGCATGGCGGACTACGCCCGCGCGCTGGCCGTGGCCGGCTCGCGGCTCGTGCTGTGCGGCCGCCCCCCGCTGGGCGACGACGTGCCGGCCATCGTGGTCGAGTACGACAACACCGGCGGCGCCTACGCCATCACCAGCCACCTCCTCTCGGCCGGCCACAGGCGCATCCTCTTCCTCGGGCGGCGGACCGGCTACACCACGCCCGAGAGCCGGATCGCCGGCTACCGCGCGGCGCTGGCCGCGCACCGCGTCCCGCACGACCCCGCCCTGGAGGTCGACAGCGTGGTCATGGACCGGCGCGACGGCCACCGCATGATGCGCGAGCGGCTCGACGCCGGGCCGCGCGACTTCACCGCCGTCTTCGCCGGGAACGACCTGATCGCCGCGGGTGCGCGCGCGGCGCTGCGCGAACGCGGCCTGAGCGTGCCCGGCGACGTCTCGCTGGTCGGCTTCGACGATCTTCCCCCGGCGGACGACATCGACCTCACCACCGTCCACGTGCCGCACGAGGAGCTGGGCCGCACCGCCGTACGGCTGGCCCTGGACACCGACACGCCGGGCACCTCCCAGCACGTGATGCTCGGCACGCACATCGTCGTCCGCGATTCCGTCCGCCCCAACCTGGAAGAGCCGCCGTCACCGTGATACCGCCGCCCACCGACCCCCGCCTGTCTCCGCACACCGGCTGGACCCGCGCTCATTGGGAGAGCATGGCGGACCACCTGCTGGAGTCCGTGGTGCCCTACGCCACGGACGGCTTCGCCCAGTTCCGCCTGCCCGGCCCGGCGAGCCGGTCAGGGCCGGTGAGCGACGGGCTGGAAGGGTTCGCCCGCACGTTCCTGCTCGCGGCCTTCCGCATCGCCGGGGCGCGCGGCGCCGTGCCGCCGGCCCTGCTGGAGCGCTACGCCGCCGGGCTGGTGGCCGGCACCGACCCCGCGCATCCGTACGCCTGGCCGCCCCTGGCCGACATGTCGCAGCCGCTGGTCGAAGCCGCCTCGGTGGCGCTCGCCCTGCACGAGACCCGCCCCTGGCTGTACGACCGGCTCTCCCCGGCCCAGCAGGAGCGCGTGGTGGCGTGGCTGGCCGGGTTCGTCGGGCGGCGCACGCCGGCGAACAACTGGATCCTCTTCCAGGTGGTCGTGGAGCAGTTCCTGGCCGAGGTGGGCGGCCCGCACGACCCCGCCGAGATCACCGGCGGGCTGGAGCGGATCGAGGACTGGTACGTCGGCGACGGCTGGTACTCCGACGGCAAGGGCAAGAACTTCGACTACTACTCCGGCTGGGCGATGCACCTGTATCCGTCGCTGTGGGCCAGAATGGCCGGCGACACCGCCCGGCAGCGGCTCTACGCGGAGCGCCTGCACCGGTTCCTGGAGCAGTACCAGCACTTCTTCGCCACCGACGGCGGGCCGGTGCACCAGGGACGCTCGCTGATCTACCGCTTCGCCACGGTCGCGCCGCTCTGGCTGGGGGCGCTGACCGGCGCCTCGCCCCTTCCGCCGGGGCGCACCAGGCGGATCGCGAGCGGCGTGCTGCGCCACTTCGCCGAGCGCGGCGCCCCCGACAGCCGCGGCCTGCTCACGTGCGGCTGGTACGACGACTTCCCGCCCGGCAAGCAGGACTACTCCGGCCCCGCCTCACCGTACTGGGCCAGCAAGGCCTTCCTCGGCCTGCTGCTGCCGCCGGAGCATCCAGTCTGGACGGACGCCGAGGAGGCCGCGCCCGTCGACCTCGCCGACCAGGTCGTGGCGATGCCCGCGCCCGGCTGGCTGCTGCACGCCACCCGCGAGGACGGCATCGTCCGCGTCGTCAACCACGGCAGCGACCGCGACCGCGTCCAGGATCCTCAGGGCTCGCCGGACCCTCACTACCTCAGGCTCGCCTACACCAGCCACACCGGCCCCGACATCGGCGACGAGGCGATCGACGGGCAGTTCGCCGTCGTCTCACCGCAGGGAGCCGTCTCCCGGCGCCGCCGCATCGAGCCTCTCACCGCGGGAGAGCGCTTCGCCGCATCGGCGTACCAGGACGGCCCCATCCGCGTGGTGACCGCCTCCGTGGTCGACGGCGCGGCCGAGGTCCGCGTCCACCAGGTCACGGCACCCGCCGGGCACCAGGTGCGGGACGGCGGCCACGCGCTCGCCGATCGGCAACCGCCGGCGACCGAGTCCGGGGACACCTGGGCGCTGGCGCGGCGCGCGGACGGCCTGGCCGGTGTGGTGCGCGGGCTGTACGGCTACACCGGGGCGGGCGTGGCGAGCGCGCAGGGCGTGAACGCCTTCGGACGGCACTCCGCCACGCCGTACCTGACCTGCGACAACCACCCGGGCGGCACCGCCGTGTACGTCAGCCTGGTGCTGCTCACGGGAGCCGGGCAGGAGCCGCCCGCGCCGCAGATCCACGTGGACGGCGAGGAGGTCACCGTGACGCTCTCCGGCGGCGAGCCGGTCAAGATCCGCTTCGACGAGATCTCCGACACCCCTCCGCGGCGTCGAGCAGGTCGCGGAACGATGCCTGCCAGCCCGGGCTGAGCGCGGGGACGTCAACGGCGTGGCGAAGTTTGTCGATGTCGCGGTCGGGCAGGTAGGGCAGCGCGGCGACCGCCCTTCGGGCAGGTCGGCTGCCCACCCTATGCCCTAGCCGACGAGCGACGGCTGGCAGGCCATACCTTGGAGGAAGCAGGTGAGTGACGCCGGTGACGTGTCTCCGCGAACGACGCCCTGAAGCGCCGAGCGTACGTCGAGCAGGGTTCGCCACTCGTCCTCAGAGGCAGGCCGGCCGTGCGCGGACAGCCCATGCCGCCCCTAGGCATAACCATCAAACTGCTTATGGAGGTTAGGTATGGCTGCCGTTCACCACCGTTACTCGACCGTGCAAGGTCAGCGGCTGTTCTACCGGGAGGCCGGTCCGGCCGACGCTCCGGCGATCGTGCTCCTGCACGGCTTCCCGACCAGCTCGTTCATGTTCCGTAACCTGATCCCCGCGCTGGCCGATCGCTATCACGTGATCGCTCCGGATCACCTCGGGTTCGGGTTGTCCGCCGCGCCGCCGGCAGACGAGTTCGACTACACCTTCGATGCCCTGGCCGACCTGACGGCCGGGCTGCTCCAGCAACTGGGCGTGACGCGCTACGCCATGTACGTCCAGGACTACGGCGCCCCGATCGGCTGGCGGCTGGCGCTGGCCGACCCGAAGGCGATCACCGCGATCATCACGCAGAGCGGCAACGGCTACGACGCCGGCTTCGTGGAAAGCTTCTGGAAGGCCGTACGGGACTACCAGCGTGAGCAGACGCCCGAGGCCGAGAGCAAGATCCGCGGCGCGCTCACCCTCGAGGCCATCAGATGGCAGTACCTCACCGGCGTCCCGGACGAGAGTCTGGTCAGCCCGGACACCTGGCACCACGACATCGCGCTGCTGTCCCGGCCGGGCAACGACGCGATCCAGCTCGCGCTGTTCCGCGACTACGCGACCAATCCGCCGCTGTACCCGGCACTGCACGAGTACCTGCGCAGCAACCAGCCGCCGGTCCTCGTGGTGTGGGGCAGGGGCGATGAGATCTTCGGCCCCGACGGCGCCCGCGCCTTCGCCCAGGACGTCCCGAACGCCGAGATCCACCTTCTCGACGGCGGACACTTCCTGCTGGAGAGTGCTGGTGACGAGGTCGCCGAACTGATCCGCGGCTTCATGGGCCGGCTACCGGACGCACGCTGACGTACGCGGACGCGACCCGCCGGCGACGCTGAACGCGGCGATCATGGGCGCTCGAACCCGCGCCCGCTGCCGTTCAGGCGTTGACGACTACCATCTTGCCCCTGGCCTGGTTGGCCTCCATCAGACGATGCGCCTCCCCCGGCGCATGTGCATTTCGGCGTGGTTGATGCCGAACGCCTTGATGGCGATGACGACATGACCGGCGAGGGGCTCGGGGTCGGGCAGTTCGGTGTAGATCAGACAGTCCGGTCCGCCGAATTTCTCGATGACGATGGCACGCATCCCGGCTCTCCAGATGAGATGCGGCAGGGATGCCCGACCGCTGCATGGTCACGGTGATGCGGGCTACCGACGGGGCGCAACTTCCCTGACCGCCCCACCAACTTTCACACTACGCTCAGCCGAGGAGCGCACCCGCTCCACCCAGATAGCCAGGGAAACGGGCTGTCCATCGCTGTCGAGTTCGCGCACCATGGCAAGGCCGATCACCCCTTCGACCAGGCACGAGGAGGAGACGATGAGCACTGCGGAGTGGTACAGGAGCTTCGGGGCCATGGAGGCACGCGGGCAATCCGCGACCTACGACCTGCTGGCCGGCCGGATCGCCGAGGACGCCGAGCTGCTGGCCCTGATCGAGCAGCTGCCCGAGCCGAAGCGGCAGCCGAACCTGCTGTTCGGGGTGGTGCGCTTCCTCGGCGGCCCGGTCGCGGACTACCAGGCGTTCCGTACGTGGACGTCGGCCGAGTGGCCCCGGGTGCGGCAGGCCATGGCCGAGCGTCGTACCCAGACGAACGAGCCGGGCCGGTGCGCCGTGCTGCTGCCGGTCCTCGCCGCCCTGCCGCAGCCCCTGGCGCTGATCGAGGTCGGTGCGTCGGCCGGATTGTGCCTGTATCCGGACCGCTACCGGTACCGCTATGGCGGCGGGCACGTGGTCGGGCCCGCCGACAGTCCGGTCGTGCTCGAGTGCCGCGAGGACGGGCCGGTTCCGCTGCCCGCCGAGGTGCCCAGGGTGGTCTGGCGGGCCGGCGTGGACCTCAATCCTCTCGATGTGCGCAGCGCGGAGGACGTGCGATGGCTGGAGTGCCTGGTCTGGCCGGAGCAGCACGAGCGGCTGCCGCGGCTGCGGGGCGCCGTCAGCGTCGCCCGGGAGGAGCCGCCGCAGCTGGTACACGGGGACCTCAACGGGGTGATCGAGGACCTGGTCGCGCAGGCCCCCGCGAACGCGACGCCGGTGGTCTTCCACACCGCTGTCCTGGCCTACCTGTCCGTCGAGGAGCGGGAGGCGTTCGCCGCGAAGATGCGGCGCCTGCCCTGCCGCTGGGTCTCCAACGAGGCGGTCGGCGTCCTGCCGTCCGTGGACCGCGGCCTTCCCCGGCAGGCGCCTGATGACCGCCTGGTCTGCGTCGTGGCCCTGGACGGCCGGCCGCTGGCCTTCTCAGCACCCCATGGTCAATCCCTGGAATGGTTCGGTCGTCCGTACAAATCAGCGGCGGGGCGGCCGTAGCGCGAAGGCGGCGTGCGGGTTGGCGGTCAGCGCCGACTTGGCCGTCTCGCCGAGCCCCGCCGCCTCCAGCCGCGGCACGAACCGCTCCAGCAGGTACGTCAGCCCCGGCCCGCCGCCCAGCCCGGGCCAGTACGAGCGCCGGGCCAGGTCCATCCCGAACAGCAGCCGATGCCCCAGCCCGCGTCCGGCCAGTTCGGCGACGAGCGCGACGATGTCGCTGTCCGGACCGTACTTGATCCGCCCCGGCCGGTCGAAGGCCAGGTACGCCCCTCTCTCCGCCAATGAGGTGAGATATCCGGCGTCGGGGTTGTGGTCGATGTGCCCGAGCACCACCCGATCGGCCGCCACGCCGCAGGCCGACAGCGCGTCCAGCAGCTCGTGCCCCATCGTGCCCTTGTCGCAATGGGTGACGACCGGCACGCCGGTGCGGACAGCGGCGGCTGCCACGGCGGCCACCAGCCGCTCCACGCCGCGCCCGAACGCGTGGTACGCGGTCGCGATCTTGATGGCTCCTGCGCGGGCCGACGACCGCCGTACCAGGGGACCGACCAGCCCGTACTCGTCCATACCGAGCTCGATCTCGGCCACCAGCAGCTCGGTGATCTCGTCGGGGGAGTAGCGGTGCAGCCAGTGCGCGTCGCTGTAGTACGTGCTCTTGTGGAAGCCGGTCACCGCGATCACGTGCAGCCCGGTGCGCTCGGCCAGCGCCTTCATCAGCGACGGGCTGCGGCCGAAGCCCAGCGGCGTCATCTCGACCACCGCCGACAGCCCGAGCCGCTGGGCGGCCGCCACCTCGGTGACGGCCGCGTCCAGGGAGTCCAGCCGGTAGTCGGGTTCGTTGCGGACGGGCCAGTCACCGGTCATGAAGAGGTGCTCATGCGCATAGGTGACGCCGATCTCCTCGACGTCCCCCAGAACCGTACGGAACATCACAGCAGCGCTCCTTCCTCGCGCAGCCGGGCGCGCAGCAGCTCTACGTCCACCGCCGCCGGCTCCACGCCGGTCTGTACGGCCAGCGCCGCGGCAGCCCCGGCCGCCTGCCCCATCGCCATGCACTGCCCCATCGACCGGGCCGAGGCGTGCGCGTCGTGCGTGGCCGACAGGCACCGCCCCGCGACGATCAGCCCGCCGACCTCGACCGGCAGCAGGCACCGGTACGGGATCCCGTAGGTTCCGAAGTCGCGCACGTACTCCCACCGGGTGGCCGACCCCGCGGCGTGGTCCTCGATGGGCGCGCCGCACCGGGCGATCGTGTCGGGAAAATCCCTCCCGGCCAACACATCATCAGAAGTCAGGACATATTGCCCGACGAGCCGCCGCGACTCCCGCACGCCGATCCGCACGGACGTGCTCAGCAGCACCGCCGACTCGTACCCGGGCACCTTGGAGCGCAGGAAGCGGACGTACTCGCTCACCTGCGCACGTCCCTCGCGCTCGGCACGCGACAGCTCGAACGGGTCGGTCGGGTCGAGCCCGCTCACCCGGGTCAGATTGGTGTGCACGATCCCGTCGTTGACGGTCCTGTGTACCGAGCCCTCCCGCCTGGGCAGGTCGGCGTCGGCCATCAGCGCGTGCAGCTCCGCCGTGCTGGTGGCCGACAGATCCACCCCGCCCAGCCGGAACGTGGCCGTCATCGGCTGCGACCGCATGCCGGGGCGCTCCAGCATGGCCCCGGCCCGCCACGCCACCTCGCCGTCGCCCGTCGCGTCCACGACCACCGGGGCCTTGACCAGGAACCGGCCCGCCACGGTCTCCACCTCGACCCCGGCGCCCGGCACGTACTCGCACACCCTCGCGTGCAGCAGCACGTCCGCGTCCGCGGTGAGCGAGTCCCACACGAGCTTGAGCTCCTCCGGCTCGTACGTGACGCCGGTGCCGGCACCGTACGTGTTGGGCCGCTCGAAGGCGGCTCCGGCGGAGAAGAGCCGTTCGCACACCTCCCAGCCGATCCCGCCGACCACCCTCCGCGAGACCGGGCCGGGGGCGTAGAAGCCGTAGAACGTGTCGAGCACGGCGGCGCCGGTGCCGCCGAGGAAGCCCGCCGGCTCCACCAGCAGGCATTTCGCGCCGGCACGCACCGCCGCGACGGCCGCCGCGCAGCCGGCGCTGCCGCCGCCCGCGACGACCACGTCGCCTTCCCACAGGACGTTCACCGCAGATGCCACCCTCCGTCGACGGGAATGACCGCGCCCGTGGTGCGCCCCGACTGCGGGGACAGCAGCCAGAGCACGGTCTGCGCGATCTCCTCAGGCCGGCAGGGCGACGCGCCGAGCGGCATCAGCGATGGCAGCCTGGCCTGGACGGAAGCGGACGTACGCGCTCGAAGGCTCATCGGCGTGGCCACGAGACCGGCCGAGACCAGGTTGACCCGCACGCCGCGCGGCGCGGCCTCGCGGGCGGCGGTCCTGATCAGCGGGATCAGCGCGCCCTTGGCCGAGGCGTAGGCCACCGTGCGGAAGTCGTCGTCGATCGACGTGCCGAGCGCCGAGCCGATCACCACGATCGACCCGCCCTCGGGCAGCGCGGGGATCGCCGCGCGCAGCAGCCGGAACACCGACTCGTGGTTGACCCGGTGCACCTCGTGCCAGGCCTCGTCCGTGCACTCGGCCACGCCGCCGTCCCCGAGCCGCCTGCCGGACATGCCGACCGCGTGGACGACGCCGGCGATCCGGCCGTGCCGGGCCTGCGCCTCGGCCAGGGCCTTCTCGGCCCCGCCCGGTGTGGTGATGTCGATGCCGCCGGAGAGGTCCACGCCGTACGCGCTCGTGCCGGAGGCCTCGACCGCCTCCACGCAGGCGCGGCCGATGCCGCCGTCCGCTCCGGCCACCAGCACCGCGCTCATGGCTTCCTGAGCGCGGCGGCGGCACGGCGGGCGTGTTCGAGGTAGGCGGCCTCGAACAGCTCCTCGGAGCGGGGGCCGCCGACGAGCTTGGCGCTGGAGATGACCGGCGGCGTCCAGCCGCCCGCGACGAGCAGCTCGGCCGTGCGGACCTTGATCTCGTTGACCACGGAGACGGCCGCCAGCGTGCTGCCTGGCCCCACCGGCTCGGCCAGCCCCTCGACCTGGCAGAGCGCGTCGCCCACCGGCGTGCACAGGTCGACCACCACGTCGGCGTGGTCGGCGAGCCGGGTCCCGCTGGGATGGTGCGGCTCGACGGCCGTGGTCTCGTTCATCGAGGTCACGACCACGACGGGCAGGCCCGCCTTGCGCAGGCCCATCGCCATCTCGATGGGCACGGCGTTGAGCCCACTGACGCTGAACACGATCGCCGCGTCGCTCGGCCGCAGCTCGTAGTTGGCGAGGATGGCGTCGGCCAGCCCTTCGACGCGTTCGATGAACATGGCCTGCCGCATCCCGTTCGCGCCGGCCACCTGGGTGTAGAACGTCGTGGACAGCTCGACGATGGGATGGAAGCCGGGGTAGGAGCCGTACCGGGGGAACATCTCCTCCACACCCATCCGCGAATGCCCGGTGCCGAACGTGTGCACCACTCCGCCGCCGAGGATGGCCTTGGAGGCGATGCGAGCGGCTTCGGCAAGAGCCTCCTCCTGTGTCCGTTCGATCGCACCGAGCAGCTCCATGGCGCGGTTTATCCACTTCATCCAGATCTCCTCCCGTAAAGTGCGGCGCCGATCGCCCCCGCCAGCGGGCCGAGTACGGCGGGCAGCACCGCGATGTCGCCGATCAGCGGTCGTCTCCGTGCAAGCTGGGCATCCAGGGCGGATCGCATGAGGTCGAGCGCGCCGGAGACGCCGCCGCCCACGACCACCGAGCCGACGCCGAAGACCGAGGCCGCGTCGCCCAGCGCCACGCCGAGCGCCCATCCGGCCCGCTCGAACACCTTGGCCGCCCGCCCGTCACCCGCCCTGGCCGCCTCGGCGACCTCCTCCGCCGTGAGCTGCTGCGCCGGGACCTTCTGCGCCGGGACCTTCGCCGTGGCTCCCGAGGAGAAGCCCCGCACGATGCCGGGCCCCGCCGCGAACGTCTCCACGCAGCCCCTGTTGCCGCAGCAGCAGGCCTGCCCCCAGGGGGCGACCGTGACGTGCCCGATCTCGCCGAGGTTGTCGCGCGGCCCGACCAGAACGGCTCCGCCCAGCGCCACGGCCCCGCCCACGCCGGTGCCGAGCACGGCGAACAGCACGTCGGCCAGCCCGCGGGCGGCGCCCAGCTCCAGCTCGGCGAGCGCGAACGCGCGGGCGTCGTTCACGACGGAGACCGGGAGCCCGGCCAGCGCCCCCAGCCGGGCGCCCAGCGGATAGCCGCCCCAGTCGCCCGGCGGATTCGGGACGAACAAGGCGGTTCCGGTGGCGCGGTCCACGTGCCCCGGGAGACCGATCCCGATGGACTCGGCGTCCGGAGCCAGCTCCGAAGCCAGCCGGGCCGCGAGCTCCACCGTCTCGTCCGGGCTGGGCGGCGTGGGAACGGTGCCCGAGCCGACGACCGCGTCCCCCTCCAGCGCCACCCATTTGGTACGGGTGCCGCCGACGTCGATCCCGAGCCGGGTCACGGCCCGACCTCCAGCACCCGGGAGGCGAAGCGCGCGCCGCCGCGCGGCCGCCGGAACGGCTCGACCCCGAGCAGCCGCAGGTAGGCCAGCAGCGGCTGGGAGTGGCTGTGCAGGTTCGCGACCGGGTACGCCTGCATGGCGACCCCCACGTCGGCGAGGTCCCACGTCCGCCCGGGACGGCCCGTCTCGGGCGCAAGATACGCGTCGGGGCCCGACAGCGTGCCCTCCCAGACGTCCGGGTACGCCTCCGTGTGCGCGGCCAGCGTCATCCGCCGCCACCAGTCCCAGGCCAGCTCGGGAAGGTGCTCGGCGGCGGCCCAGACGAGCGTCATGTTGACCGCGTACCAGATCGTGCCGACCCCGCCGGGCCCGTACGCGTCGCGCGCGGGCCAGCGCAGCCGGGCGCCCAACGGGGAATCGGCGGCGGCGGTGCGCTCGATCGTGCGCAGCAGCTCCACGGCCCGCTCAGGTGGGGCGGCCCCGCACAGAACGGCCCAAGGCTGCACCTCCAGCCACAGATCGTCGTCACCGACGACCGCTCCCGGGCCGTACGCGCGGCGGTACCAGCGCCCGTTCCACTCGCCCGCGACCAGCTCGCGCAGCTCCTCGCCCAGCTTGCGGGCCTCGGCGGCGGTCGCTGCGTCGCCGAGCCGCTCGGCCAGCGTCGCGTAGCGCGGCAGGACCCAGGCGGCCATGGCGGAGTTCAGGACGGACTCGCCCTGGGTGATCATCACCTCGCGGGGCACGCCGCTCTCGGTGATGGCCATGTCGTTCCAGTCGGCGTTGAGTATGCGGAGGTGTCCGTGCTCGCCCCGTCCGACCGTGTCGGTGAGGAACCTGAACTGCCTGCGCAGGTTCTCCTGCAGCGGCACCTCGGGAGCCCCGTGGATCGGGTGGTACGGCACCTTCGCGCGGAAGGCGGCCTCGTCGCCCGTCGCGCTCAGGTACTCGGCGGCCAGCCACAAGGCCCACAGGTTCTGGTCCGACGGGCGGAACAGGTCGGTCCAGGGCTGCTTGCCCGGTCCGAGCGCATAGGGCAGGTCGCCGTCGGGTCCGCCCCATGCGCACGTGTTGCGCAACACGGACAGCGCCAGGTCGGGCTCGATGTGGACGAGGGGGAGGGCGTGCTGGAGCGGGTCGCGGGCGGCGCCGTTGAACCCGTGCCTGAAGGAGTAGCAGGAGCCCTGGTCGAGCGTGTGCCCGCCGAGCACGCCGTCGGCGCAGGCCGCGCCGGTGAGCAGGGCGGCGTGCCAGGGGATCTCCCGCTCGGCCTCCGGAGCGCGCGCGGCGGACGCACTGGGCAGCCGGGCACGCAGCGCTTCCAGGCTGCCCTCCAACGACGCGCTCCCGGAGTCGAGCAGGCCGTGGCGGAAGTCCAGCACCCGCTCCTCACCCGCCTCCAGCTCCAGCGGCACCCGCAACCGTCCGGACCGCGTCCTGGCCCCGCCCAGCAACTCCAGCTCGAGCCCGGGATCGTCCGTGTCCACGGCGCCGGTGATGAGCTCGATCCTGGCCGGCCTGGCCGCCCATTCCTCGGTCAGCTCCAGCCGTACGGGCGAATCGAGCAGGTTGCGCACCCGCAGCCGGACCAGCACCCACGGCTGCTCGCCCTCCGGGCAGAGGACCGTGCGCTCCAGAGCCACCTGCTCGTCGGCCACCCGGACGACGGCGAAGGTCGGCCCGAAAATCCGCTCAGATCCCGAAATATCAGTGGAAAGTCCGCCGACCCTGGTCACGCCGGTTCCCCGGGTGAGCCACAGCAGGCCCGTGTGCTCGTCGAACAGGTCGCTCAGCCCGTAGTTGTCCGACACCAGCGTGATCCGCCGGTTGCCCACGTGCGCGAAGTGCCGCCGCGTGGGCGGGTCGAGCACGGGGTCCCACTCGGCGCGCGGGTCCCGCTCCTGGTCCGCCGTGTACGCGAACGCGGGCAGCCCGTACGCCGTCGTCCACTTCCCGAACGAGCTCATTTCCGCAACCCTCCCAGCGTCAGCCCCGCGACGTAGTAGCGCTGCAGCAGGAACATCAGCGCCAGCGGGGGCACCGCCGTGATCAGCGCGGCGGTGCTGACCAGGCCGATGCTGAAGTCGTACTCGGTCTGGAGCTGCGACAGCCCCACGGGCAGCGGCCACAGCCCGGGATCGTTGGCCACGATGAGCGGCCAGAGCAGGCTGTCCCACTGCGCGAGGAACTGCAGCAGGAAGAGCGTCAGCAGCGCGGGCCGCAGCAGGGGGACCCCGATGCGGGCGAAGATGCGCAGCTCGCCCGCCCCGTCCACCCGCGCCGACAGCAGCAGCTCGCGCGGCAGCGCCAGGGCGAACTGGCGGACCAGGAACACTCCGAAGGCGCTCATCATGAACGGCACGATCATGCCCTGGAAGGTGTCGATCCAGCCCAGCGCCTTGACGACGAGGTACATCGGCACCAGCACCACGATCGGTGACAACGACAGCGTCCCCACGATCACCGCGAACAGCGCGCGGCTGCCGGGGAAGCGGAGCTGCGCGAGCGCGTACCCGGCGGCGCCGGACAGGATCACCTCGAGCACCGCGACGCCGAGCGCGAGGACCAGGCTGTTGCGCAGGTAGAGCGGGAAGCCGCCCTGGCCGAACAGCTGCGCCACGTGTGCGCCCAGCTGGGAGACGTCGAACGTCAGCCCGCCCAGGTCGTTCGCGTCCGAGGCCGAGGAGACGGCGATCATCGCGTACACCGGCAGCAGCATCACCGCCACGACCAGCGTGAGCACGACCTTCATGCGTCATCGCCTCCCCGCAGCACGCGGAACTGCGCGAGCGAGAGCGCCAGCATGGCCACGAGCAGCACCATCGCGATCGCCGACGCGTAGCCCATGCGCTCGAAGGTGAAGCCGGTCGCCCACAGGTAGAGCGGCAGCACCTCCGTCGCGCCCGCCGGGCCGCCCTTGGTCAGCAGGAAGGCGGGCACGAACGACTGCATGGCCCCGACCACCGCGATGACCAGCACGAACAGCAGCGTGCGGCGCAGCAGCGGCAGCGTGATGCGGGAGAAGATCCGTACAGGTCCCGCACCGTCGAGCGCGGCGGCCTCGAAGACGGCCGGCGGCAGCCCCTGGAGGCCCGCGGTCAGGATGATCACGAACAGGCCGAGGTGCTTCCACGTGGTCATGATCACCAGGGCCCAGAGCGCGAGCCCCTCGTCGGTGAGCCACGGCTTCGGCTCGGCGCCGGCCAGCCCGATCAGCGTGTTCGCCAGACCCTTGTCGGCGAAGATCACCGACCAGGTCATCGAGGAGGCCACCAGCGGCATCGCGGCCGGAATCATGATCAGCGCGCGGAGAAAGGCGTTGTAGCGGCCCGGCTTGCTCAGCGGCACGGCCAGCGCCAGGCCCAACACGATCGACGGGACCACGGACGCGACGGTGTAGACGGCGGTGACCTTCGCCGAGTTCCAGAAGCCGGGGTCGGCCAGCATCCTGCGGTAGTTCGCGAGGCCCGTCCACTCCGGCGTCCCGGCCAGGTCGTAGCTGGTGAAGCTGAGGTAGACGGCCGAGACGAACGGCACGAGCCAGAAGACCAGGAAGTACAGGGCGGCCGGGAGCGCCAGCAGGCCGCCGGTGCGTGCCTCCGCCCACCGCTGCCCCTTGCCCGACACCCGGGCGACGCGCGGCGCGATCTCCAGCGACAGCGTCATAGGGCGATCCGCATCGCCTGGTCGAAGTCGGCCGCGGCCTGCTCGGGCGTCTTCTTGCCGAACGCCACCGCGTCGGCGGCGTCGGTCAGCGCCTTGGCCATCTCGTTCCAGACCGGTGTCTGCGGGCCGAAGTCGGCGTGGGGGGCCGAGTCGGCCATGATCTCGATGGCCTTCTGGTCGGCTCCGGGCAGCTTCTCCCAGCCCTTGACCGGCGTGAGCAGGCTGGCGTCCTTGAGCTGCGTGGCGGCGACGTCCTCGCGCTGGAGGTAGTCGATGAAGTGCCAGGCGGTGTACTGGAGCCGTGACTTCTTGGCGACCGCCCAGCCCCAGGTGTAGGCGGGCGCGACGGGCGGGCCCGACTCCCAGCGGGGCATCGGCGCGATGTCGAAGACCTTGCCGAACGTGAGCTTGGGGTTCAGCGTCGGGAACAGGTCCATCGCGAACAGCCCGGACACCAGCATGGCCGCCTCACCGGTGGCGAACAGCCCGAAACCGGATAACGGGTTCGACAGCTTGGGGTTGCCCAGCCCGCCGTAGTAGCGCAGCGCCTCGATCCCGGGGTCCGTGGCGAGGGTGGCCTTGGCGGCGTCGGGGCTGAGTATCGTGCCGCCCTTGCCCTTGACCAGGGCGAGCAGCTGCATGAGCGTCCACTGCGGATTGCCCAGGATCCACTGCAGGCCCACCTTCTTGCCGTCGGCCGAGGTCAGCCGCTTGCTGTACTCGGCGACCTCCTCCCAGGTGGTGGGCGGCTTGTCCGGATCGAGCCCGGCCTCTGCGAACCTGTCCCTGCGGTAGTAGAGGTAGCAGATCGTGTAGTCGATGGGGACGCCGTACAGTTTGCCGTCGTACGACAGCGAGCCGATCGCATGCTCGTCGTACTTCTGCACCAGCGCCTTCTCGTCGGCCACGCCCATGGCCTTCGGCATGATCGGGGCCAGCCTGCCCTTGCGCGCGTGGCCGGGGACGGTCCAGCCGCCGATCTTGAACAGGTCGGGCGGGACGTCGCCGGCGAACGCGGTCAGCAGCTTGGCGTCGAGCTTGTCGACCGGCACGTACAGGGGAGTGACGTCCACGCCGCCGAACTCCTGGACGTAGCTGTGCAGCAGCGGGTTGAACACCTTGTCGTACGCCTTGGTCTGGTGCAGCCAGACGGAGAGCTTCCCCCGCGGCACCCCGTCGGCGGGGACCGCGGGGGCCGGGTCCGAGCCGCAGGCGGCGAGCAGGCCGGATGCCGTCGCGAGTGTGGCGGTTCTGAGCAGGGCACGGCGGGACAACCTGGTCATGCGCGACCTCCCGGTTATGGGGGCTACTGGCCCATCAGCGCGTTCTTGGCGTCGTTGAGCTCCACGGAGAACACGGTGAGGTCGCCGCGAGCGTGGCGGATGGTGTATTCGAGCGCGATCCCGCTCTCGGTGCACGTGCTGCGCGCGGTGGCGAGCAGGGCCGCGGCCATGGGGACGCGCAGCAGCTCGGCGAGCCGGTAGTCGGCGTTGACCGCGCCGATCGTCTCCCGGCCGCTCGCGGGGGTCAGGCCGTACTTGGTGCGCAGCAGGTCGTACAGGGAGCCGGTGAGATCCTCGTCGAGGATGCCGGGGACCAGCTCGACGGGCAGGTGGGCGCTCTCCAGCATGCACGGCACGCCTTCGAGCAGGCGCAGCCGCTCGACGAAGACGACCTCCTGGCGCTCCCGCACGCCGAGCGCGACGGCGACGTCGGGCCCGGCGTGCTGGAGACCGGCTCTGAGCAGCTGCGTCGTGGGCTTGCGGCCCAGCCGCGCCATCGTCTCGGTGAACCCGACCGGCCGCGAGCCCAGCTCGGGGGCCACAGCCAGCGGCGCGGTGTAGGTCCCGCTCCCTTGCCGGGCCACCAGCAGGCCCTCCTGCACCAGGTCGCCGATCGCCCGGCGGGCCGTCGCCCTGCTCACCCCCGCGTAGGCCATGAGGTCCTTCTCGGCGGGGATCATCGTGTCGGGCTCGCAGTCGCGGATCGCCGCCCGCAGCCGCTCGCGCAGCTGGTAGTAGAGCGGCACCGCGGCGGACGGGTCGAGCGCGAGCCTGTGTTCCCAGTCGGTCATCCATCCCCGCCTAAGTTGTACGGACGACCGTATCTTTTCCGCTCGGCGGGAAAGTGTCAATAGTGGATCACTCCAGGGCCATGAGCGCCCAGGACTGCCCCGGAGCCAGGCCCGCCAGCTCGCGGCCGCACGCCTGGAGCGCCAGCGGGCTCGAGGTGATGTGCGCGGTGCCGGTGTGAACGTCCCTGAACAGCCGCTGGATCAGCCCGTCGCGCACGGCCGTCGTGCCGCCCGACGCGTAGACGAACCGGGCCACCTCGGCGACCGTCCACGTGACGTGGTTGAGAGAGAGCCGCACCATCGTGTCCTGGCGCACGTCGAGGTGGCGGCCCGCGTCCAGGGTGCGTTCCACGTCGTCCCACGTCTCGTGCACCAGAGCCTTCGCCGCGCGGAACGTCGCCTCGGCGCGGGCGAAGTCGGCGTGGAAGGCGTCGCTGCCGGCGATCTGGCCGGGCCGCCCGGTCCGCGCCACGACGTAGCCGGCCAGCTCGTCGAGCAGCCGGCGGCCGACGCCGAGCGCCCAGGCGGAGTGGCAGATCAGCGCCTGGTCGACCAGGCCGAGCCGGAAGATCGCGCCGCCGCGCAACGGCTCGTCCTGGTCGAAGACGTGCGTCTGCGACTCCGGTACGAAGGCGTCCTCGATGACATAGTCGATGCTGCCCGTCGCGCGCAGGCCCAGGACGTCCCAGTTGCCGAGCATCTTGACGTCCGCTACCGGGGTGATGAAGATCCGGACCTCGTCGGTGCCCTCGATGGCGCCCAGGCTGTGGGCGTACTGGGCGTGCAGCATGCCGGAGGCGAAGCTCCACTGCCCGCTCAGGCGGAAGCCGCCGTCCTCGCGTACGGCGGTGCCCGGCCGGGTGCCCTGGCCCGCGATGAGCGGCGTCCGCGCGCCCGCGAAGATCCGCTCGACGGCGTCGTCGTCCAGGTAGGCGCCGGCCGTGCCGTTCTCCAGGGTGGTGGCCATGACCACCCAGCCCGTCGAGGGGTCGGCGTACGAGAGCTCCTCGAAGACGGCGATGAGCTCCCGGGGGGAGAGCTCGGAGCCGCCGAGCGGCACGGGAACCCAGATGCCGAAGATTCCTGCCTCGTGCAGGGCGTCCACGACGGCAGCGGTGAGCCTGCCCTGCGCCTCGGCCGCGTCCGCCTCGCGCTCGATCAGCGGGCGCAGGCCGCGGGCCCGCTCCAACAGGGTCGTGCCGGCGGTGTGGAGTCGCAGCGTGTCGCTCATGTCCAGGTGCTCCTGTTCTGATCGTCGGCGCTCTAACTCCGTCAGATCACGTAAGTACCGCCTTGTCCAGAACCGATGACGGGACCGGAATATCCTTAATTGGTAGATGATAATCAAATTTGTTAGCATCGTGGCGTGCGACTGACGAAGTTCACGGATCTGTCGCTCCGCGCCGTCATGCGCCTGGCGGTCCTGGAGCAGGGTGCCACGCTCACCACCCGACAGGTGGCCGAGGCGATGTCCATCCCCTACACCCACACGGCCAAGGCCATTGCCCGGCTCCGGCAGCTCGGGGTGGTGGAGGCGCGCCGAGGCCACGGAGGGGGCCTGGAGCTGACCGCCCTGGGACGGGCGGCCTCGCTCGGCTGGCTGGTCCGTGAGCTGGAGGGCGAGGAGGAGATCGTGACGTGTGAGGGGGAGACCCCGTGCCCGCTGCGTGCGGCCTGCCGACTGCGCGGCGCGCTGCGCGCCGCGCAGTCGGCCTTCTACGCCTCGCTCGACCCGCTCACCGTGGCCGATCTGGTCGCCTCACCGACCGGCCCGGTCCTGCTCGGCCTCAAATGAGCAGCTGCGGCCATCCGGTTTCCCTTGCTCTTCAAATATGAAGATCATTTACTGATTAAGGAGGCTCATGCTCTCTCCAGAGTCGGCGGCGGTCGTCCGAGCCAGCTTGCCCGTGATCGGCGGCGCCATCGAGGACATCGCCGCACGTTTCTACGCCACGATGTTCGCCGAGCATCCCGAGCTCCAGAGGAACCTGTTCAACCGCGGCAACCAGGCCAACGGCGAACAACGCAGCGCGCTCGCCGGATCGATCGCCGCCTTCGCCGGCCTCCTGGTGGAACGCCCCGGCGAACGGCCGGAGGCCATGCTCTCCAGGATCGCCAACAAGCACGCCTCGCTCGGCGTCACCCCCGATCAGTACGAGATCGTCCGCAAGTACCTCTTCGCCGCCATCGTCGACGTACTCGGCGAGGCCGTCACTCCGGAGGTGGCCAGCGCCTGGGACGAGGTCTACCAGCTGATGGCGGACGCGCTCATCGCTCTGGAGACCGACCTCGGCGAACCGGGTGACCACTGGACCGTGGCCACGGTGCTGAGCCGGCGCGCCGAAAGCGCCGAGACGATCTCCGTCACCCTCAGGCCGCCGGTCATGCTGCCCTTCAGGCCCGGCCAGTACATCAGCGTCGCGGTCACGCTCCCCGACGGCGCCCGCCAGATCCGGCAGTACAGCCTCTCCCGTTCCCCCGAACGAGGCGACCTGCGGATCACCGTCAAGCGCGCAGGCGGGGGCGACGACCCGGAGGGCGAGGTGTCGAACTGGTTGCACGCCAATCTCCGGGAAGGCGACCAGCTGACGATCTCCAGGCCGTTCGGTGACCTGACCCTGTCCCCAGGTGACACGCCCTTGCTGCTGGCCTCGGCCGGCATCGGCGTCACGCCCATCCTGTCCATGGTCGACCACCTCGTGGCCACGCGGTCCACGCGTCAGGTCACCGTCGTCCACGCCGACCGCACCGCGGCCGACCACGCCCACCGCGAGGAGCTCACCCGGCTGGTCGACGCGCTGCCCCGCGGCGTCCTGCACCGTTGGTACGAGGAGTCGTGCGACTGCGACTGCCGGCCGGCTCCCCGTACCGGCCTCGTCGACCTGAGCGAGATCGACCTGCCCGCCCGGACGGTGGCCTACCTCTGCGGGCCGCTGCCGTTCATGCGCGGCCTCCGGTCCCAGCTGCTCCGGCGCGGCGTACCAGGCTCCGACATCCACTACGAGGTGTTCGGCCCCGACCTGTGGCTCGGTCGGGACTGACTTTTCCCGTCCTTTCACACTCCCAGGCCAAGGACATCGACGCCCTCATCGGCTGCGCGAGTTCCGGATCCGCAAGCGGCCGTAGGTGATCCGGTCGGTGACGTTCATATGCAGTGCGCTGGGGCGCGCCCGGCCCGCCGCGTCCACGTCACCCTGCCCCATCCGGTACGCACTCTGTCGGCGTTCGCGGCGGCGCCGGGCGGCAGGGCGATCATCGCGGAGCCGTGTTCGAGCCGCAGGTCGATCGGGATGCGGTCAGCGGCGAGTCAGTACAACGAGTTCGCCGCCGCCCACCACCAAGCGGTCATCCGATGCCACAGCCAGTGCACCGATCCCCGAGGGAAATATCAGCTCCCGGCCTACCTGCTCACGGGTGATCAGGTCCCAGACTTGGGCTACCGAAACGCCGGCGGTGATGGCGTGAGGGCGGCCGTCCACCGCCATCGTGGCCACTCCGTTCATGGAGTCGTAGCCTCTCATCGGCTTGCCCACGGGCCAAGTTCTCATTCCCCAGGGATGGCTCACTATGCAGATCATCAGCCATGATCAGTACCCTAGCCAGCTCCACCGAGGTAACACTCGTCGTCCTGCACGCCGAGCCGGGCGCCGTGGTGCGGGAGAAGGTCGTCGACGACGAGCTCGACCCCGTCGCCTCCACGCTCGCGCTCATCCCGGAACGGCCCCGCTCCGGGATGAGCGCTCTGTCGCGCCGGTCAGTCGGTGCCGGACTCCATCGCGGCGTGGTCGAGCAGCTCGTCGTCGTCCGGAACTTCGACGTCCTCACCGCGGGAGGCGATCGCCTCGGCCCCGCCCTCGGGCATCGCGCCGATCAGCCCCGTGGCAGCCGCCTGAGCAGCGCCGATCAACGTCGGGTGCCCGCTGCCGACCAGGCCGAGCCTGGCGTACTGCTCCAGCTTGGCACGGGAGTCGGCGATGTCGAGGTTGCGCATGGTCAGCTGGCCGATGCGGTCGAGCGGCCCGAACGCGGCGTCCTCGGTGCGCTCCATGGAGAGCTTGTCCGGGTGATAGCTGAAGGCCGGCCCGGACGTCTCCAGGATGGAGTAGTCCTCGCCGCGCCGCAGCCGCAGCGTCACCTCGCCGGTGACCGCCGCGCCGACCCAGCGCTGCAGCGACTCGCGCAGCATCAGCGCCTGCGGGTCCAGCCAGCGGCCCTCGTACATGAGCCTGCCGAGCTTGCGGCCCTCGTTGTGGTAGGAGGCGAGGGTGTCCTCGTTGTGGATGGCGTTGACCAGCCGCTCGTACGCCGCGTGCAGCAGCGCCATGCCCGGCGCCTCGTAGATGCCCCGGCTCTTGGCCTCGATGACGCGGTTCTCGATCTGGTCGGACATGCCCATGCCGTGCCGGCCGCCGATGGCGTTGGCCTCCAGCACCAGGTCGACGGCGGAGGGGAACTCCTTGCCGTTGATGGTGACCGGCCGCCCTTGCTCGAAGCCGATCGTGACGTCCTCGGCGTCGATCTCGACGGCGGGGTCCCAGAACCGCACGCCCATGATCGGATCGACGATCTCGATGCCCGCGTCGAGGTGCTCGAGCGCCTTGGCCTCGTGGGTCGCGCCCCAGATGTTCGCGTCGGTGGAGTAGGCCTTCTCCGTGCTGTCGCGGTAGGGCAGGCCGTGGGCGAGCAGCCACTCGGACATCTCCTTGCGGCCGCCGAGCTCGCTGACGAAGTCGGCGTCCAGCCACGGCTTGTAGATCCGCAGGGAGGGGTTGGCGAGCAGGCCGTAACGGTAGAACCGCTCGATGTCGTTGCCCTTGAAGGTGGAGCCGTCGCCCCAGATCTGCACCGCGTCGTCGAGCATCGCGCGCACCAGCAGGGTGCCCGTGACGGCCCGCCCGAGCGGGGTGGTGTTGAAGTAGGTGCGGCCGCCGGAGCGGATGTGGAACGCCCCGCAGGCCAGGGCCGCGAGCCCTTCCTCCACGAGGGCCGCCCGGCAGTCGACCAGCCGGGCGACCTCCGCGCCGTACGCCTTGGCGCGACCGGGCACCGAGCCGATGTCGGGCTCGTCGTACTGGCCGATGTCAGCGGTATAGGTGCACGGCACCGCACCCTTCTCGCGCATCCACGCGACCGCTACCGAGGTGTCGAGGCCGCCGGAGAAGGCGATCCCGACGCGTTCGCCGACAGGCAGGGAGGTGAGCATCTTGGACACGAGTAGAAGTATATACATACCAATGCATGGCCATGCAACGCTGGGGTGGCTTCTTCGCCGCGCGTCGCCCTGTCGTCTGATGCTCGGTCAGAAGGTCGGTCAGAGGTCCACCCGCATGACCACCCGCCGTACGGTGGGGTGGCTGACCTCCTCGAACCCGGCCTCCTCGAAGACCTGACGGGCTCCCACGTGCAGCTCGCCCCAGGTGATCTCCTTGCCCGGCTGCGTGATCATCGGGTACGCCTCGAGCGCCCGCGCTCCGTGCTCACGGGCGAAGCCGATCGTGGCCTGGGCGAGGGGATAGGTCAGGCCGCGGCCCCGATAGCGTTTGCGGATCACGAGGCAGGTCACCGCCCAGACACCGTCGTCGTCCTTGTCCTCGGAGCGGCCGGCCCACGGGACACGAGAGGTACGCAGCTTGGGATAGGCCGTCCGCGGCTCGACCGCGACCCAGCCGGCGGGCTCGTTCCCGACGTACGCCACCAGCCCGCTGGTGGCCACGGCGTCCGGATCGCCGCAGGCGGTCTGCGCCCGGAGCATCGCGGTCCGCTGCTCCTGCGTGGAATCGCGCCAGATCCAGCCGACCACCTTGAACCTCTGGCACTGGCACCGGCCCGCGTCGGTGCCGAAGATCGCGGCCAGGTCGTCCCAGGACGCCTCGTTGGCGGGGACGACGGTCACCTGCTCGGCCGCGATGGTGTCCGGAACGGTGTCCTCAGTCATGCCCGGCATGCTAGGCCCCGTTCCGGACGTTCCCCTTCCGTATTGCGGGGAGCTCGTGAGTTCCGCGGCGTCAGAACTTTACGGCTGCTCGGATCAGCCGATGCGGATCGGCAGCGTACGGGGACCGCGGACCTGGCTGGCGGCCCAGGTGACGGCCGAGGGGTCTTCGAGGGTGAAGTCCGGGACGCGTTCGAGCCAGACCTCGAGGGCGACGCGGAGCTCCATGCGGGCCAAATGGGAGCCGACGCAGCGATGGATGCCCAGGCCGAAGGCGGCGTGCCGGTTGACCTCGCGGTCGATGACCACCTCGCCCGCCCGGTCGAACTGGGCCGGGTCGCGGTTGGCCGCCGGGAACGGCAGCAGCACCCAGTCGTCGGCCTTCATGTCCACGCCGTTCCAGCGCACGTCCTCCCTGACCAGCCGCGCCATCGTGACCGGCGCGTAGGCCCGCAGGAACTCCTCCATCGCGGTCGGCAGCAGCCCGGGCTCGGCCACCAGGCGCTCGCGGTCGGCGGGCGTCTTGGCCAGGTGCCACAACGACGCCCCGATGGCGCTCCAGGTCGTGTCGATGCCGGCGATGAGCAGCAGGTTGATCGTGCCGATGACGTGGTTGGGATCGAGCTTCTGCCCGAACAGCTCGGCGTTGAGAAGGTAGGTCGTCAGGTCGTCGCGGGGGTTGTCGACGTGGTCGCGGATCTGCGCGATCAGGTAGTCCGTCAGCTGGGTGAGCCGCTCGATGCGCTCCTCCGGCGGCCGGTTGATGCTTTCGAGCGAGCTCTCGACGAACTCGCCGAACATCGGCGCGTCCTCCTGCGGGAAGCCGAGCATGTCGGCGATGACCCGCGTCGGGATGTGCTGGGCGTAGTCACGGGCGGCGTCGACGACGTCCCGCCCCTCGAACGCGTCGATGAGCTGGTGGCAGAACGCCCTGGTCGCCGGCTCCAGCCTGGCGACGGCGGTCTTGGTGAAGGCCGGCAGCAGCAGCTTGCGCGCGTCGTGGTGGAAGGGCGGGTCCGAGGAGATCGGTGGTACGGGGCCCACCGGAGCGAGGTCCTTGGGCGGCTTGAAGTTGCTCACGACGATCGCCCGGGAGGTGAAGCTCTCGGTGTCGTACGCGATCGCCGCCACGTCCTCGTAGCGGGTGGGCAGCCACACGCCCCCGAACCGCTCGGTGTGCGCTATCGGGCAGCGCTGCCGCAGGTCGTCCTGGATCGAGTACGGGTCGGCCGCCCACTGCGGATCGACGTGGGAGAAGTCGGTCGCCCAGTCGGAGACGGGATCCGTGACGATCTCGGTCCGGTGGCCGTTGAGGAACCGTTCCCTGCGCGTCTCTTCGAGGTCTTCACCGAAGCGGTCGTCCACGGTCATCGCGCGGCCCCCTCGATGTCGATCGCCCGCTCGGGGCAGTTGGACGCGGCCAGGCGCGCATGAGGCTCCTCGCCCGGCGAGACGGAGCCGTCGCCGATGACCGTCCCGTAGCCTTCGTCGTCCTCGCCGAACACGTCGGGGGCGAGGTCGTAGCAGCGGCCGTGTCCCTGACAACGGCCGGAGTCGATCAGTACTCTCATTGCCTCGTTCCTGTCTGGGTCTCGCCTGACTCTGTGGTCATCTCCGTTCCATTAGACGCCGATTCGGGGCCTGTGGTGCGGCTTATGGCGATATCAAAAAACCGTTCATTTGATATGTCAAGGCTTGGGGCCGCGGGGCGGGTGTTGTTGTCTGACGGCTTTGAAGACGACAGTCCGTCGCGGCAACTGGAAGTGGACATGGAAGCGCGCCATCGAAGTTGGCAGTAGCGGCATGTACGGCAGGAGGTTCGAACCGGGATGGCGGCGGTCTGGCCACGGCGGCTGGCGTTGGTGGTGCCACCGGCGTCCGGTGAGTCGTTCGCGTCGTGGGTCGATCGGATGGCCCTGCGGAACGGACCCTCACCGATCCTGTGCTGGACGCGATCGAGGCCTGTGGCACCGAACTGCTGTCGCGGTATGAGCCGCTTTTGAACGTGTTCAGCCAGCGCGCTAGGCTTGTCCCATTCGCCTTGGGGGGAAGCCGGATGAAGATCGTGATACCCGGGGGAACCGGGCAGGTAGGCACCATCCTCCGTCGCGCGCTGGCCGCCGCGGGCCATGACGTTGTGATCCTGACCAGGCGGCCGGTGCGCGATCGCGACGTCCACTGGGATGCCGAGACGCTTGGCCCCTGGGCGAAGGAGATCGACGGTAGCGACGTCGTGATCAACCTGGCCGGACGCAGTGTCAACTGTCGCTACACGCCGGACAATCTGCGGGCCATGATGGATTCGCGGGTGCATTCCGCCCGGGTGGTGGGTGAGGCGGTCGCGGCCGCCGTACGGCCTCCCCGGGTCTGGTTGCAGATGAGCACCGCCACCGTCTACGCCCACCGCTTCGACGCCCCCAACGACGAGGTGACCGGCGTGCTGGGCGGCACCGAACCGGGCGTGCCGGGCTACTGGGCCTACAGCGTTGAGATCGCGAAAGCGTGGGAGCGGGCGCAGGAGCAAACCGAAACCCCGCACACGCGCAAGGTCAGCATGCGCGCTGCCATGGTGATGAGCCCCGACCGCGGCGGCGTCTTCGACGTCTTGCTGCGGCTCGTGCACCTCGGACTTGGCGGCCCGGTCGCCGGCGGTGGGCAATACGTGTCCTGGATTTATGACCGCGACTTCGTCCGCGCCGTCGAGTTCCTGACCGACCGGGATGACCTCGCCGGGCCGGTGAACCTCGCCGCTCCTGTCCCTGTACCGCAACGTACGTTCATGCGCGTGCTGCGCGCCGCGTTGGGTGTTCCGGTGGGCCTGCCCGCAACGAAGTGGATGGCCGAGCTCGGCGCGTTCGCGCTGCGCTCGGATACCGAACTCCTGTTGAAAAGTCGCCGCGTCGTCCCCGGCCGCCTGCTCGAAGCGGGCTTCGCGTTCGACTTTCCGCAGTGGCCGGAGGCCGCCGACGACCTCGTGCGACGCCTGCGCGGCGGGCCTGGATCCACTATGTGAGCCGGGTGTAGCTCGTTCTGAGGGAGTCTCAAGAATTAGCGAGCAGGCTCAGGATCCGGTTCCAGGCGTGGTCTCGGGCCTTCTGGTCGAAGGCCGGCGTGCCGGGCCAGAAGAACGCGTGACCGACGTCGGGGTAAACGACCAGTTCGTGCTCAACGCCGGCCTGCTCCAGTGCGCCGCGGATCTGGCCGCGCTGGCCCGCGTCGATCAGTGTGTCGTCCTCGCCGACCAGGTAGATCAGTCGGCCGCTGATCCCAGGGGTCAGGTCGAGAGTGGGGGTGGGCCGGCTCATCGGGATATCGGTGGTGGGCAGCCAGCCGCCGTACAGCACGGCGGTGTGGCTGATCGGCAGTCGGCAGGCTGCCAGGTAGGCCAGGTGGCCCCCGGCGCTGAAGCCGATCATCGCGGTTCGCTGAATGTCTGGCTGCGCGCCCAGCCAGCTCAGGCAGGCCTCCACATCGGCCAGGGCGTCCTGTCGGCGCAACTGATGCAGGAGGGCAAATCCTTCTCGGCGCCCAGCGTCGGTGCGTTCGAGCCAGCGGCCGGGTTCGGCGTGCCGGTGATAGAACTCCGGCACGAGGGTCAGGTACCCGGCCTGCGCCAAGGCATCGGCCACGCCCCGGATGTCGGGGTTCACCGCGAAGAGCTCGTGCGCCACGATCACCGCGACCGGGGCGGCGCGGCCGGCCGGGCGGGCCAGGTAGGCGGGCAAGGAGGTGCCGTCGGCCACGGGGATGGTGATGGTTTCCGGGATGATCGTCATGGGTCCAGCATGGGCGAGGCCGAAACTGGTAACCAGAGCAGCCTGTTACTGGTACTGGCATGACTAGGCTGCGCTTTATGCCAGCAATCGGTGATCTGCAGGCCCTGGGGCAGTTGCTCCGGTCCCGGCGCGAGCGCCTGCGTCCCAGCGATGTCGGTCTGCCTGCCGGAAGCCGCCGGCGCACGGCGGGACTGCGCCGCGAGGAGGTCGCGCTGCTGGCCAACATGTCCGTTACGTACTACACGTTCCTCGAGCAGGGCCGACCTGTGCGGCCCTCGGCTCAGGTGCTGGACGCCCTGGCCGACGCGCTGCGGATGTCCGGCGCAGAACGACAGTACCTGCGGGTGCTGGCTCGCGGCGGTGAGGATGGGCTCGGTGCTGCGGCCGCCGCGGCACCGGCGGAGTGGATCGATCCCGAAGCGGTCGCCCTGGTACAGCGGCTCCAGCCGTTCCCGACGATCGTCAAGGGACGCCGCTGGGACGTGCTGGCTTCCAACCCCGCCGCGCGTGAACTGTTCGCCGACTGGGACGCACCGGCTGCGGGCGAGCGCAACCTCGTGCGCTGGATGTTCACCGCGCCGCACGCCCGAACGGTGTATCTCGAATGGGAACCGGAGGCCCGGGCCATGCTCGGCCGGTTCCGGCTGGCGGCGGCCAGGCACCCAGACGATCCTGGCTTCGCGGCCCTGATCGAGGAGTTGAAGGCGGACAGCGAGGAGATCCGGCAGTGGTGGCCGCGGCATGACGTCGCGGCGGTGGGCAACGGATCGAAGAAGCTCCGCCATCCAAGACTCGGGCCACTCAACTACAGCCACGTCGTGCTGCAACTCGCAGACAACCCCGATCAGACCCTCGTCACTTACTCGGCGGCAGGCGCGGTCGACTGAGGGAAAGCGGACGTGGCACATGGCCGTCCCTGGCAACGCCGCCCATCTGGCCACCCCCCACCATGAATTCCCAGCTCAGCCGCTCCCCCAGAACGAGCTACACCCATGTGAGCCTTGGGCCCCTCCAGCGACTTGATGGCCGCCGGCCGCCCGCTCCCAGATTGGCCATCTATCGTTCACAGCCTCACCGGGAGATGCCTGCGGTCTGTCCTCGGCGGCTGGCGCTGGTGATGGCACCGGCGTTCGGCGAGTCGTTCGCGTCATGGGTGGATCGGATGGCACTGCGGAACGGATGTCCGCTGTGGGCGATGGTCGAGGCGTTGGGGCTGGATGTACACGCGGCGAGTGACGTCCGATCGCTGGCGAACGGCGTCGTCACGAAACCGGAGACGCGCAGAGCTGTCGAGGCCGCCACAGGCGTGAGCTCCGAGACAGTGCGTGGGATGCATCTGGAGGTGTTCGACGGCTCGGTCTTGGATCTGGCAGGTGTCCGCGTGGGCGACGAGGAGTCAGTGCGCCGGGCCGAGGGCCGTGAGTGGGTGCAGTTCTTCGGCAGCCGGGTATGCCCCGCGTGCCTGGCGGCTTCGGGCGGCGTGCGGCCGGTCTGGTGGAAGCTGGGCTGGGCTGCGGTTTGTCCCGCGCATCGGACGCTGCTGGTGGATCTCTGCCCGCGCTGCCCCGAACTGCTCTCCTACCAGCCCGGCCCGCTGCTCAGCGCCGCCGCGATACTCATCATCGACGAGCTCAGCTTCACCGGCACCCTGCTGGACGCGCTGCGCTCCTTCATGGACCAGCGCCGCTACGACCCCTGGGCCGGCACCCTCTGGCACCGCGGTCACCAACCGGATCCTTGACCACCTCAAGATCAGATACGTCGACCCGGCACTGCTCAAACCGCTCGCCCTCTGTGAACCCGGCGCGCCTCATCACCTGCACCTGGCCGAAACCGTCGACGACCTAGACCTGCCCGAGGCAGCGCTGCTCTGCTCTTGGCCGGTGAAGGACTACGCCCCTGGGAGAGGGTTACATCGCCTCAGGGCCGGCCCGCCGGGAGAAGCGCAGGGCAGACAGGGCATCAAATCTATCGGTAGTTTCTGATCATGTCCGATGCCGACTTCACCCCCCTCCGCGTCACCTACCGGACGCCCGAGCTCGGCCGCACTCAGATCCGGGACTGGGCAGAAGCGAACGGCTACCCGGTCAGTGAGCGTGGCCGGATAGCTCCAGAAATCACCGATGCCTTCTTCGCCGCCCATCCCGAAATCCTCGAGCAGGCGAGCACGTTTGAGATGGTCCACGCCACCGCGAGAACTCCCGGCGCGTCGCCAGAAGATTACAGGTGGGAAAAAGGCTGCGGGCTCGGCGACATCTACACCATCGTCTTCGTTCGCGGACTGGACGAGCATGAGGTGCTTCGCCGGATCGGGGCCGCAGACGAGGACATCCGGGTCATCACGGACGAGGACTACTCCCAGCCGGAAGGGCCGGAGATCATCACCGTGAGGCGAATCGAGGACTGGACGATCGCCATCGAGGACTGCGGCTGGCGAGCCTCACACATGGAGGCCCTCTGCCCTCTATCCCACGACGGCGGAGAAGCCGTGGCGGTGATGCGCCATGACTACGCCGCCCGGCACCGCCTCGCCTACGCCGTAGACGGTGAATACCTCACCGACATCAACCCCACCTTCCCCATCGAGAGGCGTGGCGCGGATCCTGACCGGCTCAATCGACACCTTCGTGAGCTCGGGATTGATCCAGCCGCCGACGACCGCATCGACAACCCCATCCCGGCGGCCCTGGCAATCGCCAGCCGGATCACCGGCGTCGTGATCACCCCACAGCACCTGCGCCGCCCTGCCCTTGGCGCCGCCATACCGGGGGCCTACTGATCACCTTGACCACCCTTCGTGATCTCGGCACCATGCCAACATGAGCGCCGGCCTGATCATCGCAATGTCTCTCCGCCAGTGGGGGCTCATCGACGCATCCATGGACAATGACGCCAGCGTCGAGACAGTAGATGGCGATCGCCGACAGGCCGATCTTGCGCGCAGCATCCGCAGGGCCGGTTGGGATCAGATCGCTCATTGGACGCCCGGTGTTCCGGGCTCCGGTTCGTGGCCGCCACCGGACGAGGTCGTGAAACCCGAACTCACAATCGCCCCATGGCTGCTCGCGATCGACGTTCTCGAGCGCTGGGCTGCATCCGGTGACCGTGTGGGACATCACGACAGAGCCGCTCAGAAACGCGAGCTCCGAGAGCTGATCATCTCTCGGCTTCAGGCGCACGGCGTTCAGATTCACTGATGCCGCAACATGCTCGCCAACGGGTGGAAACAAGGCGATGAAGCAAGTGCCGTTCCCAGAGAAGGTGGTATTCGTTGATTGGCACGGTGTGCTTTCCCGCGATCCCTTCTGGGCGTCCATCCGAGACAACGCCCGGCATCCGCTTCACTCACAACTCGTGGAGAGCCTTGCGCCGGTCTTCACCGGCGAGGGGGTCCACGCCTGGATGAAGGGCGAGTTGTCCTCCGCTCAGGTCATCGCAGGCCTGGGCATCAAGCTGGACCGCCGGTTCCGCGACGACTTCCTCCAGCGCCGGCTCCTGACCGACTGCGCCCGGATGAGGGTCAACGTTCCGCTGTTCAAGCTGCTCCGCGAGGTCAAGACGAGTGCCTCGATCGTCGTGGCCACCGACAACATGGACTGCTTCGCCGACACTTTCAGGCGGGTACGCAAGACCCGGCGTCCGGCAGGCCACCGTTCGGCAGCAACGCTGGCCCAGTGGGCCTTCGTCTGCGACGACATGATCTGTTCCAGCGACGTCGCAGCATTCAAGAGCGAAGATCCCGTCACATTCTTCTGGCCTTGGCTGAGCCGACGCGGCATGACCTTCCACGACGCGCTGCTGATTGATGACCGAGAGGACAACTGCGCCGCCTTCCGACAGCAGGGAGGAACCGCACTGCACTGGCGAATGGGCGCCGACGACATCGCCGAGGCCGCAACCGCGCTGCGCCGATGGCTCGACGCGCCTGCCGAGTCCGAACTCCTCCACACTTGATCTTCGGCTGGGAACTGCCAACTTCGATGACGCGAATGCCGGTATTTCGACACCAGTCGAAATGACAGTGCCCAGGTCAGCCGCAGGCCCCGCTGTCATCTTCAGCGACGCCAGACAGGTGTCCCGGACGGATGGAGGAGGGCATGGGGGTCTGGCCTCGGCGGCTGGCGTTGGTGGTGGCACGGGCGCACGGCGAGTCGTTCTGGTCGTGGGTCGATCGGATGGCCCTGTGGAACGGATGCCCGCCGTGGACGATGGCCGAGGCAATAGGGCTGGATGTAGGGAGCGTCAAGCGATGTCCGTTCACTGGCGTACGGCGTCGTTACGACGCCGGAGACGTGCAGGGCGATCGAGGCTGTCGAAGACCTGGACCTGCCCGAGGCTGCGCTGCTCCTGGCCGACGAAGGACTACGGCCCTGGGAAGCTGCTACAGCATTTCGCGGCCGCCATGCCGCGAGAAGCCCCCGGCCTGGACGAGCAGACGTGTGACGTCGAACGTGTCGGTAGTTTTACGGCCTTCTATAGTCCCGATCATGGATTCTCTGTCAGACCACTACGTCAGAGACGTCGCATCCGCGATGGCCGCGGTGCTTGGTTCGCGCCTGGTGGGCGTCTATCTTCATGGCTCCGCAGTGCTCGGTGGCTTCGACGCGCGACGCAGCGACATCGACGTCCTTGTCGTCTGTGCGCATCCCATGACGACAGATGAACAGGCAGCCGCTGCAGGACGGCTAAGCAACGATCGCCTGCCTTGCCCTGCTCGCGGGCTGGAACTGAGCGTCGTTACCCTCCCGGTCACCCTTCGCCCCAAGACACAGCCGCCATTCGAGCTCCATGTCACCACAGCGCCCGACGACACCAAGGTCGTCGACGGTCACGGGCACGGGGGAGACCCCGACTTGGTGTTGCACTTTGCCGTATGCCACCAGGCTGGTCGCCTGGTCGGACCCGGCCGAGCCCCGGCCGAGGTATTCGCTCCAGTCGCCCATGATCTGGTCATGGCCCAATTGGTGGCCGAGTTGCGCTGGGCTGCCGAACACGCACCCGGTGAATACGCAGTGCTCAATGCATGTCGTGCCTGGCGGTTCGCAACGGATGGCACACTCGTGTCCAAAATCGACGGTGGCCAGTGGGCGCTCCACCGCGTGTCGATGACGGGCCATGAGTTGGTCCAGTCGGCCCTTGAGCGCCAGCGATGCCTACCCGCTACCGAGTTCGACTCACGCGAGGTCAAGCGATTCGTTCACTGGATTCTCTCTAGGATCGTGGAAACATCGGCATGACGCCGCCTCCGGCTCCGCCGACGTGGAATTCCATGATTATGCGCCCGGCGGGATGAGATGAATGATCCGGTTCAGCGATCTCTCGGAGCAGGGCAGTTGAAGGACTACCCCAACCAACTACCGAACAATATTTGGGCCGCACTGTCATCTTGAATGTCGCTCGGACGGCCTGATGAGGCGCTGATCTAAATGACAGCGTCCAGGTCGGCCACAAGCCCCGCTGTCATCTTCAACGACGCGAGGCATGGAGATAGTTGTCACCTGCCAGCGATACTTGTCATCAAGATCAGGTTGGCGGTGGCGTCGGGAGGAGGATCGGTGACGACGGACCTGGCGGCGATGAGTGAACGCGAATACTTCGCTTTCGTGGCCAAGCGGTTGGGCATGTTCGTGGCGGGGGCGAGACTCGCTGGGGTGGAAGGGTTTCTGGACGGCTATGATCAGCACGCGCTGCGGCATGGAGGTCCTGGCCTGCATGGCTGGCGGGAGTGGCTGGTAGCTCGGCGAGGCCAGGACTGCAACCACGGCTGGCATGGCCAAGTGCGTCATATCGCTCTCCCTGATGGGTGGGAGCGGTGGGATCTGTCCCGCGAAGAGGAAGCCAAGGTTATCGAGGTCCTCTTCACGCTGCTGGATGAATTCCTCGCTGCCCGGGAGGCGTCGGACGCCCGTGGTGCCTAGACCATGGGAATGTCAGCTCATGATCGTATTCTTGGCGGCATGACCACCGCGCGGACCGTATCGTTCGATCTCCACGACGTTTACCGGCAGGCCTACCTCGTCGACGGATACGACGAGCTCCCGGTCATGGAGAACCGTCCTGAGCATTCCGCGGGAATGATCCGGGTGGCAGTGGCGGACGGCAAAGCTCTCCTGATCACGGGCCTATACAGCGGTCCGGTCGCTTCTCGGTGACCATGTCTGATGACGACCCGGGATGATCGAGGCCTGTCCGCGGGCCGCGGCCTCGCCGATCGCCGCTTGCATCAACTGCTGGAAGACGCCCGCACTCGCCCATATCCGGAACCGGTCATAGGCCGTGGACCACGAGCCGTACTCCGCGGGCAGGCCCCGCCACGGACTGCCCGAGCGAAAGCGCCACATCACCGCGTTGAACTGCTGCCGCAGATCCGGGATCGGGCCTCACTCACCCAGCGGCAGATGAGGCTCGATCAACGCCCATTCCTCGTCCGTGAGGTCGCCACGCGCCATGCCCATGGCTTATCAGGGCCGGACCGCACCGCGCAGACGAATCCACAACCCCTCGTGATCCGAACCCCGAACAGGCCCTGGTTGGCCCGTCTGGGAACGATAGGTGGCCCCGCGTTTCCGCCAGGCGGGTCTGACTGAGCGCCTGAGTCGGCGGATGTGCGCTTGAGTTAGCGAGTTCCGCGCATACGAGGAGCGAGGAGAGGCTGCTTCCGTCCGGCTCGATCTGCTGTCTTCGCCGGCGAGAGGGATGTCAGGCCGTTTGCATGCTTGATCCAGATCTGCCGTTTGTCTGTGCCGTCGAGACTGCTGGGCCAAAATGGCCCGCATGCCTACCACGCCCGAAGATCACGTTGAGGCCGCAAACCCCTCCGCACTCAACACCTATGACATGATCGCCGAGGGGTACGCGGCCGAGAACGCGACGAGCCTCGCAAACGCGTACTACGAGCGGCCCGCGATGCTGGAGCTCGCCGGGAATGTGGCCGGCCGGCGCATCCTCGACGCCGGCTGCGGCTCGGGTCCCCTGTTCGCCGAGCTGCGCGATCGAGGTGCCATCGTGACCGGCGTCGATGCGAGCGCCGGGATGCTGGAGCAGGCCCGACGCCGGCTGGGCGCCGACGCGGATCTGCAGGTCGCCGACCTGGCCGGCCCACTGCCCTTCCCCGATGAGGCGTTCGACGACGTCATCGCGTCCCTGGTGCTGCACTACCTGGAAGACTGGGGACCGACCCTGGCCGAGCTGCGACGCGTGCTGAAGCCTGGTGGCAGACTCCTCGTCTCGGTCGACCATCCTTTCAGCGTCGCTCTCTTTCAGCACATGGCCGGGGAGAAGCCCAAGTACTTCGAGACCCGCAGCCGGACCGACGAATGGACCATGGGCGGGCAGACCGTCCAGATGCGCTTCTGGGACCGGCCCCTGCACGCGATGACCGAAGCCTTCACCGCGGCGGGCTTTCGCATCAGCGTCATCAGCGAACCGCCGTTTGCGCCGGAAGCCCGCGAACTGTTCCCCGAGGAACTCCGCGAGATCGAGCCCACCCGTACGAGGTTCCTGTGCTTCTTGTTCTTCGTTCTCGAAGCCGCGCTCCTGGTTCCCAGAGGGCAAGCGGTTTGAGCAGTGTGACTGAGCGCTTCAGTTCGGGAATCGCCCGCTGAAAACGCGCAGTCACCACAATTGATCTAGAAGGGCTCGTTCAGCGGGACCTGCCGGACCGAGGGAAGGTATGCGTCGAGCTCGCCAGGCTCGAACCGGCGCATGCCGACGACGAACCAGAACTGGCCGGACGCCTCACCCATCTGCTTGTAGCGGCCGTCGGGGCTCAACGCGACCCAGCCGTCCGGCAGGCCGAGCAGGGTGGCACGCCGCGCCGGCGGCGCGCCGGAACCGACGTCCCACACGATGACGCCGCCGTCATCGCCGGCGCTGGCCAGGAGATCGCCGGACGGCGAGAAGGCCACCGCAGACACGCGCCGGGTGTGCCCAGTCAGTGTATGGAGCCGGCGACCCGACACCGGATCCCACAGGCGCACCACGTGGTCGTCGCAGGCTGTGGCGAGCAACGACCCATCCGGGCTGAAGTCGGCCGCCCACAGCCGTTCGGCCCCCTCCCGGAGCACGGCGAGGCACTCGCCCGTGGTCACGTCCCAGATGCGGGCCGTGCCGTCGATGCCGGCGCTGGCCAGCCGGTCTCCCGACGGGTGAAAGGCGACTGCGTAGACGCGGTCGTCGTGGCCGGTCAGCCAGGTACGCAACGTGCCGGATTCAGCGTCCCACAGCCGTACGAGACGGTCGTCGCAGCCGGTGGCGACGAGCCGCCCATCGGGGTTGAACGCGATCGAGCGCACGCGCCCGCGGTGGTCTGTCAGGTCGGCCACCAGCCGTCCGGTCGGGCGGTGCCAGATCTTGACGCAGTCGTCGTCATTGGCAGTGGCCAGCATGGTGCCGTCGGGGCTGAACGCCTCGGCCCAGATCTGGTCGGTCCCGGCGTTGATCTCGCGTTCGTGATGACCCGTGGTGGCGTCCCAGAGGTGCACCTCCCCGTCGTTGCTCGAGGTGGCCAGCAACGGCCCGGCAGGGGAGAACACCGCCGAGGCCAGGCGGTTGGAGGTGCCGGTGAACTCCCGCAGCCGTTCCCCGGTGCGCGGCTCCCACACGCGCACGACGCCGTCGTTGCCGCTGGTCGCCAGCATCGAGCCGTCCGCGCTGAAGTGCACCGACGAGATCCGCCGGCCGTGCCCGCGCAGGACCCGCCGACATTGGCCGGTGACCGCGTCCCACAGCCGTACGGTGCCGTCGTCGCCGGTGGTGGCGAGCTGCCCGCCGTCGGGCCGGAACGCGAACGGCCACACGGAGCCGGCGTGCCCGTTCAGCTCCACCCGCCCGCCGCCGAGTCGATGAAGCCTCACCACTCCGCCCGAGTCGCCACTGGCCAGCACCTCCCCGTCGGGGCTGAACAGGACCTGATGGACGGCGGTGTCGTGACCCGGCAGAGCCTCACGGGTAGGGTTGCCGGCCACGTCCCACAGCCGGATCGCGCCCATGGCGTCTCCTGAGGCCAGCAGCCGCCCGGTGGGATCGAAGGACAGAGTGAAGACCGAGCCCGTGTGCCCGCGGAACTCCCGCATGAGCGAGCCTTCGTGCGGGTCCCACAGGCGGACCACGCCCTCGCTGTCGCCGGCGGCCAGGAGCCGCCCGTCCGGGCTGAGCAACAGCCGATAGACCGCGCCGTGGTCACCGGCGAGCTCGTGCCGCACGCGGCCGGCGCCTAGTTCCCAAACCCGGATCACGCCGTCGGCATCGCCGGTCACCACCAGGTCATCGGCGAACACGGCCGTGTGAAGGGGGGAGGTGTGGCCGGGCAGGGCAGCCACCTGTTCCCCGGTGCGCACCGACCACACGTGCGCCACGCCGTCGGCGCCACCGGCCACCACCAGCTCACCGGACGGGCTGAGCACGACCGGCCAGACGCCCTCGGGATGCCCGGTGAACACCCGCAGGCACTCTCCGGCGGCCGGGTCCCACAGGCGGACCGTGCCGTCGGCGGCGCCGGTGACCAGCACGCCGGCGCTGTACGCGGTCTTGTAGACCCGCCCCCGGTGCCCGTGCAGGGTGCGCAATGGCGCCCCGGAGACGGCGTCGCAGATGAGCACGCCACCGTCGTCGCTGCCCACGGCCAGAGTGTTGCCGTCGGGGTGGTAGGCGATCGGCTCGGGCAGGCGGCTGCTCTGAGGGTGATAGCCGTACGACACGCCGAGCAGTGCGGGCGCCACCTCGGCGGCAATCGGCTCATCCGGCGCGATCGCGGCGCCGTGCAGTGCGGGGTCGCCGGCCAGCGTAGGTGAGGCGGTCACCCCGATCAGCGCCGCGCCGTCCCAACGGCTGCCCTCGGTCACGATGTCACGCAGGTCGGCCCGGGCCAGCCTGGCCCGGGTGAGATCCGCCCCCCGCAGGTCGGCCCCGGTCAGAACGGCCTCGTCCAGCCGGGCGCCCACGAGCCGGGCATCTCGCAGCACCGCCCGCGCCAGGTTGGTCCCCACGAGCTGAGCGTCGGTGAGATCCGCCCCGCTCAGGTCGACGCCGGACAAATCCCGGTACGACAGGTCCTCGCCGCTGAGCAGAGCACCCCGGAGGTCGGCGGTGGCGGGCTCGCGCAGGCGGATAGAGATCTTCACTGCGTTCGACCGCGAGATGTCGTCGGCGTCCGCATCGGCCAGCGTCCGCCTTACCCAGGCCAGTAGCCACCGCACGTCGGCCAGGTCGCACAGGAACTCCACCGTGAGCGCCGACAGCGACCGGTGCGACAGCGGCGCGAGATCTCCGGAAGCAATGTACCGGGCGATCAGCCATTCCAGCACCGAGAAATGGATGAACCCGAACATGCCTTCCTCGGTCCGCACGAGCAGGCTGCCTGACCCCACCGCGTGAGCCGCGTGCGCGGCCGACACCCGCCCGCCGGCCAGGTCGGTCAGCGTCTCGCCGATCTCGGTCAGCTCCTCCACGCCCAGCAGTGACTCACCGGACTCCCACAACCGCAACGCCAGCGCCGTCACCGCCTGCCACAGCTCCTCGATGCTCAGCGCCGCCGCCGAGCCCGGGACCCTGACCCGGTGCTCCTCGAACGCCAGCCACGAGCTCAGGATCTCCTCGTACAGTCCGGCGGGGCTGATCGCGCCGCCCGCCGTGGCCACCATGCGCAGCCGCTCGCCGGGCAAGTCGGCGACCAGGCTGAGCATGCGCGGGTTCTGAGCGAGGCCCAGCAGATCCGAAATGCCGCCAATCAGCGCGAATCGGTCCTCGGCGGCCGCCTCGTCGCCGTACCGGTTGAGCAAGTACGCCCGCACCTGCGCCGGCGTGAAATCCTCCACGCTCAGCACCCGCCGCTGCGGCAGGACCCCCACCATCTCGCCCATGGCTGTGAGGACCTGACCGTGTGACCTGAAGTGCTGGGTGCGGCTGGTCACCACGATCTTGGTCTTGCCCTCGGCCACGGCGAGCAGCGTCCCCAGGTGATCGGCCGCCCGTTCGTAGCTCACTCGCGTCACCAGCTCGTCGAAGCCGTCGAACAACAGCACGATCCGCCCCTCCCGCAGCAGGTAGCGGAACGCGTTGAGATCGATGAGCTTCACACCGTGCGCGGCCAGGTGCGCCGCCACCATCGCGTCCACGGACTGCGCCTTTTCCAGGGCGCGCAGTTCGATGAAGATCGGTGTGAGGTGCGGCACCTCGCCCGGGATGCGCCGGGCCAGCTCGCGCAGCGCGAACGTCTTGCCGCGACCGAAGTCGCCCAGCACCAGAGTGAACCGCCCGTGGTCGGCGGCCAGCAGCCGCATCAGCTCCCCGACCAGGTCCTCGCTGACGACCGAACCGGGCTGGTCCACGGCATGCCACCGCTGCGGCACGTACAGGCCGGGCGGGTAGCGTCTGTCGGAGCGCAGCCGTCTGGTCTGCTCCATCACATAGTCCGACAGGTCCAGCAGCCCCTGGAACTCGATGAAGCTGCGTAGCCTGATCCCTCTGCGCGTGGCGTAGTCGCGCACCTCGTCGGCCGGCGCCGGCCCCTGATAGACCAGTTCGGATCCCGGCCCAGGCACGGCGGCGTGCACGTGCCGCAGGAACGCCTCCACATCGGTCTCGGCCACCCGGCCGAGGTGAGCGCCGATGAGATACTGGCGAACGAATCCGTCCTCCGGGACGGTGATCAGCAGGTACGGGGGCTCGGCCGTCACCTTGCGGATCGTGGCGCGTTCGTGCCGGGCCTCGCACACCTCGGCGACGCGGTCCAGCAGCAGGTTCGGCGCCTCGGCAGCCGGCTCCGGATACCCCGGCGACGCCTCGGGCGCGGCCTCGACGGAAGGCGATCGGGGAGGGAGGAAGACGCCATGCCAGATCGCCCGTGCATCAGCGGAGGAATGGTCGCTGAGCGGCGCGTTCTCCATCCAGCCGACAGGGACCGGCGGCTGCGTCCTGCCACTCAAGTCGAGCCTCAGCTCGAGGTCCCAGGCGCCGTCCTGGGACGAGACGAGGTCCACCTGCACGGTGTTGCTCAGACTCGCCCATTCGCCGGCCGCGCACTGCGAGCGCCACAGCAACGCATGGCGCCGCCACTCGGTGAGCGGATCCTCGTGCCCCGGAAGCAACGCACCGGCCCTGAGAACGCCCTCGCACGCCAGTGCGATCATCATCAGGTTGGCGGAGTGGTAGGCGTGACGCCGGGCAAGGCCCGCCGTCCCCGGGCGGTAGTTCGGGTACGGCACGCGCAAACGCGTGTCCAACCGGCGGAACAGCCGTACGACGAGTTCACCCCAGCGATCCCCGGCCCCCTTCGTCTCGACCAGTTCCCGCAGGAAGGAGACGATGGTGGTACGAGACGACAATGCCGACCATGACAACAGCGTCTGCAGCAGCGCGTCGTCGACCTCGGTCACCACCAGGCCCGATTCCTTGACCGCCAGGTCGGCCAGCAGCGTGATGATGAGCCGGGCGATGAGATACTCGCCGAAAGTGGCATGCAGGAACTCATAGGTCTGCACCACGTCGTGGTCGCGGGTGGCCTGGGCACGGTGGATGAAGAAGAACTTCGCGACGGAGAGTTCCCCGGCCGTGAGCGGAGTGGCGAAGGTGCCGGTCCGGACCTGTGCGGGAAATTCCAGTCCTGACAGATCCTGGTCCAGTTCGGCTGTGGTCACCCACTGGCGGCCCCGGTTGAACATCGCGAACGCCACGTACGACAGGTGCAGCATCTCCCGTTCGAGAAAGGCCGGTACCTGGTCGCGCGGGCAGGCCTTCTCCAGCTCGCGCTCCACGAATCGACGCATCAGCCGCTCGTAGAGCTCGGTCTGCCGGAACTCCGCCACGTCTTTGCTCAGTGCGTTCCCGTCGGCGTCGTACAGGGCGAGCATCAGCAGAAGCAGCGGTTGCTCGGCCAAGGCCCGCTGGGCGAGCGCGACGTCGAGAGCGAGCGGCTTGATCCGCCGGCCGGCGAAGTAGGCGTCGTTCTTGGCGTTCCACGCGGTCAGCCACCGGTCGATCTGCGCCTCGCTGAAGGGCTCGAGCCGGGCGACCACAGTGCCAGGGACGAACGCGGTCCGATCCGCGACAGCCGTACGCGAGGTGATGACGACGGCGACCGCCCGACCTGCGTCGATCTCGCGGCGCTGGAACCTGGCCACCTTTTCGAGGTAGTCGGACTGGCGCACCCCTGTCGCCTGCAGCAGTTCGTCGAAGCCGTCGAGCAGGACCACAGGCAGGACGCCCACGGCGCTCCTGGCCAGAGCCGGCCATTCCAGCCGCTCACCGCTGAGCCGGTAGACGGCCTGCTCGATCTGCTCTTGGATGTCAGCGTTCGCCGCCACCTCCCGCAACGGCACCCGAACCGGCAGGTACCGCCCCTCCGGTAGCCGGGCGGCCAGGACCTTGGTCAGCAAGGACTTGCCCGCGCCGGGTTGGCCGAGAATGACGAACGGCACCTCGCTCGCCGTGGATCGGGTGAGAAAGCCGGCCAGGAATCGAGGCAGGTCCTCACGGACCTCCAGATCCTCCCACCATGCCTCGACGCTTGGGTTGGTGGAGTGGCGCACCTCGCCCGCACGGAAGCGAGGCGTCATGTAGGCCTCCTCGACGGTCGGCAGCCGCGCTGCGGTGGCCGTCTCATCCGATCCCCTCGTCGCCGCCAGCGGTTCCTTCAAGGCCGCGCGGTGGAGCCTGCTCAGGGTGGTCAACTGGTTCGGGAGCGCGGCACCCGAGCTGACCAGTGACAGCAGCCGCTCGAGCTCGGACAGACCCGCTCTCGTCGCCTGATGTTCGATCATCCCCACCCAGAGCGCGAACTCCGGGACGTCGAGCGCCAAGCTCCGGTAGCGGTCCTCGTAACGACGGACCGCCGCCTTCGGCAGCGTCCGCTCGAGCTGGGCGATGATCTTCTCCCGCTCCGACGGCGCCAGTTCGTCCCAGACCCGCAGCCCTCTGAGGAACGACCGCAGGCGATGGCCGCACCTCTCATAGAACCCGAGGACAGCCTGCTTGGCCTGCTCGAAAGGAAGGTAGGGCGAAGGACAGGCGAGGCCATGTGACAGGTCAAGGCCCGAACGCCGGGCCAGCTCCGTCTGCTCCTCCTTGCTCATTCGCAGGTCCTGGGCGCTGAACGGCAGATCGATGGCGTCGAGCGCCTCGAAGAACGCCGTGATGACGAGGATCGTGTGTGCGGCCTCGATGCGTTCGGTCCGGCTGTGCCACTCGCGGCCGGCGCGCCACTCGCGCCACCGGCCGAGCAGAGCGTTGCCCACCTGGACGAACTGTTGTTTGGCGTCGATCATGTCCCAGAGTCCGAGTGTGCCGACGCTGAGCCACAGGTCGATCGTCGCGACCGCCGGATCCGCACCGCCCAGGAGCCTGACGGCGTCGGCATACCGGTACTCTTTCGCCATGTCCCTGATCCTCCACTGCCGCAGGGCGGTTTGTGAACCGGTGCGCTGAGCCCACCCGGTCTGACGCCCGCACAGGGTCAGGCTGAGCCGGGGGCGGAGGCGTTTGGCCGCCCAGGCCGCGCGCTGGTTCACCGCGTCAACCATGACGACAGGGATGTCTACTCGGTCAGGTCGGGACCGGTGACAGCCTGAGCCGACGTGCCACGTAGGCGGCGCGGTCGGGCCGTGGCCACCGGCTACCTGCTGGGGCGAGGCTGACCCGGCGCAAGCTGTCAGCGGACTTGGCAGCAGCCCCTTGAGGCTGTGAACGATAGATGGCGGATGAGAGCGATAGTCGCCGGCCAAGAAGCCTGGAGTTGATCAAGCATCACAAGGACATCGGCCAGGGATCGATCCGGCCGCACCGCAGGAGGGTGACCTTCGCCGGCTGAACGCCCACGTCGGCGCAGCAGCTCGTAAGTCAGTCGGCGGGCAGCGAATCGGCTGCACAAGCAACTGCGTGGCGGTGGCCGCCGCGCTCGAGGCGGCGGCCACCGCCGGGCGGGAAGCCACCCAGGTGACGCTTCCCGCGCTTGGGGCAATGCCAGAAAGTTAAGGGTGATGGCGTGTGTCCCGAGGTTCGGCTGATCCCCGGGACATGAGAACGGAGATCCAGTAGAACGGGTGATCTTCTACGACCATCCGTCGAAGAACTGGATCTCCGTTGTGCCGACAGTCTCCAGGTTCGCCTTGGCCTCCGCTATCGACATCGCCGCATCGAGCGCGACTGCGGCCGGGGTGTTCGCTGCCGGTCATGTGGGGGAGCTGACCCGGATCGTGCCGTTCGAGATGGTCGATGCGGTGCTGGCCGAGGCGGGTGGGCGTGAGCGGCGGGTGCGGGCTCTGCCGTCGCGGGTGGTGGTGTATCTGCTGCTGGCGGCGGGGCGGTTCGCCGGGATGGAGTACCGGCAGGTGTGGGCGCGGCTGGTGGCCGGGCTGGATGATCCGCCGGGGGTGCCGTCGTCGCATCACGCAGTCCGGAGAAGTAACCGCCGGAGTCATCCGCCGAGGTGGATGCGCTCAAGCGCTGGCTGAACGGCCCCGGCGTCAACGTCCGCTCGGTCGAGCAGATCCCGAGGGCAACCTTCGTCTTCCACGCTCGGGTGTGGACCCCGAAGGCAAGTGGAACGGCAAGGAGTCCTCGCAGCCCTGGAAGGACCGTGGCGCCTGCGTTACTGTCAGCACTGGATCAAGCGCATTGGGGCCAGCAGCGTGTTAGCCGCCGGGGTGAGCGGCCGGGCGCACGGAATCCCGCGCTTGACAACCGGGCCTGCGCCGCGACACAACGCGGCCCGGCCGCCATTGGCACGGCCTCACGGCGACACGCGCGGCCTGGCCGCGCGTCCACCTCGGCGACCCGTCGCGGGTCGCCGGCCTTTTACCCCAAAGGCCCGCTCCAGTGCCTTGCTGAGCAGGTCAGGGCTGAATATTGATGAAGGGGTCCCAGCAGTAGTAACCCTGCTTCTCGCCCTTGTGATTGAGAATCATGAAGCTGAAGTTGTAGGTAACCGTCCCCGTGTCCAAGATCTCGCACTCCCAGTAATAGCTGTTGATCTTCTGCGTGGTGGGATTCAACGGGTCGTGACTGTTCGGTTGTGGCTCGCTGAGAATCACCGACCTCGGTGCGGGGGTGCTGATCAGATCCTGCCCGGCCAGGGTGTTGAACCTGTAGAGGATTCCGGTGTACTCGGCATTCAGGGACAGTGTCGTCTCGCGCCACCTGATGATGTCCATGGGGGAGGCGTTGATCGTCAACTCGCTGCCCGGTGTGCTCCCGAGCTGGTTCTGCCTGGTGGTCATATAGATTAGGTTGCTGCTGTCGGGGATCGACGTCGGCCCGTTCGGATCATTGTTCCTGCCGAACCTTTCGAGAATGGTTTCCGCGTCGATGGCGATGAGGACGTTGATGAATTCCGACATGCAGAAATTCTCCCTGTCGTGTCCGACGAAAAGGACGGTAAACCGTGGGACGAACGCCTCCACAATTATCGTTGACGTTAAGTGCTGTCAAGACTGCATAATGTGGCTCAACTAGAATCGTGTTATCGCGTAACGCTTCGCGCCGATGCGATGAGCAGCCGGGATACGTTCCTGAGTACCCCCTGCCCCATCCGCCGCTGCCCCGTTCGCGTCTCCCGCAACGCCTCATCGCCCATCTCGAACGGGATGAGCTGGGTCAGCTCCCCGAGAGGACCGAGAGCAAAGCCCCGGAAGCCACAACAACCTCACCGGGCATGACAGATTGAACTTCCAACGGAGCTCCCGCGCCGAACCGTGATCTTGGTCGACACTGTTCTAGCAGGAGCTCCGTTGTCCGTTTCCGCTGAATTGACGCACACGCCCGATCGTTGACTAACCGGCATTGGCGCTAGGGGTCCACGTAGCTGTGGCCCCTTCTGAACTCATTGACCTGCATCCCGCCGTCAAAGGCAAGGATTCCTGTCCCGCCTGCGGCGGCTCATCCCCAGACGGCGACCGCATTCATCCCTGGCCCGAAGGCCACGGCTTTCCGCGGATCTTCAGTAAACCTCGCTCTTGTTGTTGACGATCTCGTCTAGCAGGGTGGTGGTGTCGGAGTACCGCTGGGCTGTCGAGCTGTTGACCGGCAGGGCCAGGGTGGCGAAGCCGTACCGGACGGCTTCTCCGACCGTGCGCGTCCCGAGCTTGCGGGTGAGCGCGCTGTCGATCTGCGTGGAGGCGTTGATCTGCCGCGCGGCAAGGTCGAACAAGGTCGCCAGCAGCTGGAACGTGGCGGGATTTGGCTGCGGACCACCCGCCGAGAGCACGGCCCCGGCCTCTGAGTTGTCCAGTGCCCCGTTACCCGAGCTGTCGAACTGCTGGTAAGTGGCCTGAACTCGGGCCAGCAACTCGGCTGTGCGGTCCTCCGGGTGGGTCTTCCAGTAGCCGTGCGAGCGCGGGTCACGGGTGGGCGTGACCTCGGTGACCGTCGTGGTGGCCGTCGCGGTCACCGGCTCGTAGGCGCAGCCGTTGATGTTGCCGTACGTCACGGAAGCCTGATCGGTCAGCTTGTCCCCGGCGGTGAACAGCAGGCTGGGCCTGGCCGTGAACTGCACGGACCGGGTGGCGCTCGCGGTGATTTCGCCCAGCGACCACGTCAGCGTCGTCGTCCCATCGGCGTTGCGGGTGACCTCGGTCGGACGGGGACCTGTGCCTTGGTCGAGGGCCTGGCTGTAGTAGACCTCCTTCGGGAGCGTGTCGGTCAAGGTGACGCCGGTGGCCTTGGCGCTGCCGACGTTGGCGACCTTCAGGTCGACCGTGATCGCCTCACCGGCGTTGACCGTGGCGGTCGCGTGCTTTTCGAGGGTGAGTTTGGGGGCGTGGACCTTGGTCGAGGCGGTCGCGGTGTTGTTGTCCGTTCTGGCCTCGGCTCCGCCGGCGAGGTCCTTCGCGGTCACCTCGGCCTTGTTGGTCAGCACGGCGGCGTCTTCGGTATCGCAGGGGATCTCGTAGGTGAACGTCTCTGTGCTCGTACCACCTGCGCCCAGTTGTCCGACCTGGCGCGTTTGAGCGTCGCCGGTCGGCGGAGTGTCCTTCAGGACGATCGCGGTTGCTTGGCCAGTGCCGATGTTGTCCAGCTTGACCGGGTAGGTGAGGGTGTCGCCGGGCTCGGCGTCGGCCTTGTCGACGGTCTTCTTCGTGGCGATATCGGGGTCATAGAAATTGAAGAACGAGATCTCCTGGCGGATCACGGCGGCGAAGTCCAGTTCCTTCTCCACGCTGCCACCGGCCCCGGCGCAGGTGGGCGAGGACGCGGGCCAGCTGCTGCACGCCCAGCCCAGGCGGTCGGGGGACTGCGCCCGGAACCTGATCGCGGGCCAGTCGTCGTGATCCCTGAGGGTGGTCAGACCGTTCCCGGCGTTGATGTCCACGCTCACGTTGCTGGTGTCGATGATCGGGACGTTGGTGCCGGTCGTACGGTTGTCGTTCCAGTTGAGCGGCCCGTTGCCGGCGCCCGCCCGGAGCGGACGGAAACCGCTGCCCGGGTTGGCGAGGTTGTCGGTCCACCAGAACGTCCAGTCCGTGCCGTCGCTGATACCCGCAGACTCGTTCAAGCCCCCTTCGGTCAGCGGGGGCAGCTTGCCGTCGGACAGGCCTAGACGTACCGCGCCCACCTTCCAGTCGCGCAGCTGGTTGACCAGCAGCGGCGGCGGGCTGTTCGGGATGCCCGTCTGGAAGAAGTAGTTCATGAGGCTGAGGTAGTTGGGCTTGTAGTTGTCGTTGTTGTCGCCGCCGTGCCGCAGGGCCAGGGCGTGGAAGAGCTCGTGCAGGATGGTGCCGGCCTGGTCCTGCTCGGTGCCGACCTTCGCGTCGGCGTCGCCCGTGCCGGGGGTGAGCACCTGGATGTCGGTACTGTGCGCACTGGTCGTGTCGCACCGGCGGTTGTCGCCGACGTGGATCTGGGTGCCGACGGTGACGTCGTCACCACCTGCGGTGGTTTGCAGGGTGTCGTCGCCGCCGTAGTCGCGGGTGAAGTCGGCCACGCACATGGTCCGCCATGAGCCGAGGGTGACGATGAAGTCCTTGTTGTTGTCCCGGGTGGGTTCGCAGCACTGGCCCGAGGTTCCCGGGTCGCCGAGGAGGTCGTGGGCGAAGATTGCGTAGTGGGCGTAACGGGCCAGCTCGGCGGGGAAGTCGGCGTTTCGTGCGTTCCGGTAGTCGTTGCTGTTCAGGCCCATTTGCTGCTGTTCGGCGAGTTGGGCTCCTGGAATGTAGACGAAGTCGATGCCGCCGCGATGTGTCCCCGGATAGGGGCATGGATTCGTGGCCGGGAAGGGAGCGGCGTCGAGGGTGTTGCGGACCAGGGTGATCGCGCCGGGCTTGGGCTGGTGAGAGTGCCGGGTGGTCGGGTTGGTGTCGGCCATGTAGTCGAGCTGCAGGATGATCGTCTTGCGGCACGGGTCGGCGCCGAGCGTGGGCAGGTCAGCGATGACGTCGCCGCTGCGGTTCCTGATGCCGGTCAGTTCGACGATGTCCGGGATGCCGTCGCCGTCGGTGTCGGGCATCTCGGCGGTGGCGGTGATGCCGATTCTGGTGATCCGGCCGTCGTTGTTCCGGGGGAATCCGTGGTCGCCGTCGCCCTCGACGCAGGTCTCGCCCTTGGCGGTCTGCCCGTCGGACTTGACGCAGGGCTTGCCGAAGACGATGTCGTCGCCCGACAACGTGCCGGAGCGCACGTCGTAGACGAGGTTCAGCTCCAGGTCCTGGTCCCGGGGGCTGATGTCCATCCGGTCGTCGTTGGTGTTGAGCCCGTCGTCCCAGTCCCACAGCGTGACCGTGATGTCCACGGTTGGTTTGTCGCCCGGGAGGTCGTCTTTCGTAAAGGTCCAGCCGTTGGGGGCTTCCGGCAGGCCGAAGGGTTCGAACTCGTCGTCCTCGATTCTCGGGCCGGTCTCCAAGGGGCCGTCGGCGATCTTGACCTTGGGGTAGTAGTCGCCGTCGCCCAGACCGCCGCTGTCGGGGTCTTCGATCTGGCGGAGGTACTCGATCTTGAAGGTGAGTTTGATGCCGGGGGCGGCTGCGGCTGCGGGGGCGGCAAGCGCCGGGATCCAGGCCAGGAGCAGCGCCAGGAGCACGGCGAACGTTAAAGGTTTTCTCGTTTCACGCCTGAACCGACTGAACCGACTGAAGCCCATGGTTTCCTCCCTTGGAGCGCTGCTACAAGGAAGCGTCCGCCGTGGGCGGGGTCCGGCGCCTGAGTACCCCCTACCCAAGCGGGGGTGCTTGGGCATGTGCGCATCGACGGCAGGCGTCTCAGCCGCCGCTTTCAGCCGCCATCTATCGTGCCATCGGAGATGTCAGCAGGCGCGGGTACGGCAGGAGGCTCACTGGGCCGGGTCTCAAGGCCGAGCGGGGTCAGGCGGCCCAGCCGCGGAACGTGGCGGGGATCGTCGAGCGGAACGTGGCCTCGGCCGTGGCGGTGTCGAGGGCCCCGGCCAGTTCGAGCGTCACCAGCCCGTGCAGGGTCACCCAGAGTGAGAGCGCGATGGAGATGGTGTCGCCCGAGAGCACGGAAGCCGACAGAGCGCGATCTATCGCCTCGATGAGCGGCCTGACGGGATCGTCGGCACCCACGTCGCCGGACGGGTCGAAGCTCTGCACGCCGCCGAACAACACCGTGTAGAGGTGGCGGTGCTCACGTCCCCATCGCCGGTACGCGACCGCGAGCGCGTAGAGGTCAGCAAGGGGGTCGTCGGAGGCCGGCACCGCCGAAAGATCTTGTGACAGTCCGGCGACCGCTCTGTCACGCACTGCGGAGATCAGCCCGTCCTTGCCGCCGAACAGCGAGTAGACCGCGGCGGTCGCGGTCCCGGCAGCGGCGGCCAAGGCGCGGATGGTGATCGACTCCATCGGACGGGTCGCGAACATCTCGGTCGCGCACTCGATGAGGCGGTCCTTCACGGTGTCGTCGTTCGTTCTCGGCCTTGCCACGACGACCAGCCTAGCCGAGCTGCTAACGTTTCCAAACATCGTTTCAAAACAACGTTTGGAAACTGTCGATGCTTCTTGCCGTCCCCCTCCGCCTCATCGGCCGTCTGATCCTGACCGTGCTCGCCGCCGTGGGTCTGACCGGGCTGTTCCTCGCGCTGATCGTCCTGACGGACGGCGCGCGCTCGGGGCTCGCCGCCTGGCTGACCACCCTCGGAGCCGGAATCATCGCCGCACTGTGGCGAGGCCGCGGCCGCAGGTGGCCGGGCCGGCTGTGGCCGTTCGCGCCGGTGGTCGCCGCCGCCGTGCTCACGGCGTCGGTCTGCGTCCCCACCGTCCCCACGACGCGGCAGTATCCGCCCGACCTGCCATTCGTGGCCACGGGGCACTGGAGCTTGAGCACGGGAAGCCGGGTCGCGGTCTACCACTATCCGCCCGCCGCCGGCGCCCCCCGGCGCCCCACGCCGTTGGTGTATCTCCACGGAGGGCCCGTCCGCGGCATCTCCGTGCTCGACCACCGATTCCTGCGACTCCTGGCCGGGCAGGGCTACGACGTGTACGCCTATGAGCAGCCCGGCGGCGGACGGAGTGACCTGCTGCCCATGGAGCAGTACACGATCTCCAGGTCCGTACGCGACCTGGCCGCCTTCATCGATCGCCTGGACAAGGGCCCGGTCGACGTCCTCGGATTCTCCGCCGGCGCGGTCGTGCTCACCCGGGCCCTGGCCACCCCGAGCGTGGCCGTCCGCGTGCACCGGGCGATCATCGCCGAACCCGGCCCCATGGACGGCCCCACCGCGCTGATCAGCGGGAGACCGGGACGGCCGTCCGCGCGCGGTCTCGCGCCGGCCCCGACCGGCCCGCAGGCGACGCGCATCCCCCGGTACGCCGTCGCGTTCGGCCTCATCCAACTCGGGCTCCTCCCGCCCGGCACCGGCCTTATCACGCAGGCCGAAGGTGTCAACGCGGTCAAGGCCGCCGATCTCGGCGGTGACACCGCCTCCGCCTACTGCGAGCGGGACGCCGGCCGCATCCCTGCCGAGAACACCGCGGAGAACTTCTCCTTCAGCGTCGCCGCGAGCCTCCGCATCCAGCAGACGATCAAGGACTCGCCCTCCATCGCTCCCGAGCTGAAACGCTCCCGCACCCCCGCGATGCTGATGATCGCCGAATGCTCGTCACAGGTGCGGCAATGGGAGACCGCCGTGCTCGCCGCCGACCCCGCTGTCGAGCGGACCCAGTACATGCCCGGTGTCGGACACCATATGTGGAACGGCCTCGACGACAACAACCAGCGCGCCGCCGACGTCATCACGGCGTTTCTCCAGGGTGAGCCTGCACCCCTGAGGAACTACCCGACCCGCGCCGACATCTCCGCCTTCCTTCGCGATCACAGGTGACCTCCGCGCGCGGATCTTGACAGCCCGGCCTGACAGTGCGATGTCCAAGATGCCGGCCGATCACGACTAAGAGCGGCGCGGGTCGTAGTTCCGGAACTCGACCAGGTAGACAACGCTCTGCGGTAGCAGGGGCACCCCGCTGCTGGGCATCGTGGCCTCGCCCCTCGCCACCGCGATCACACGCAGCGGCGGGCAGCCCTTGTCGGCCGGGCACTCCTCGTCGACGAAGGACTTGGGCCTGGTCAGCCCGGCGTAGGCGGCTGTGGGCGCCAGGACCGGCACACTCAGCGTGCTCCCGTCGGCCCAGCGCAGCTCGACCGGGGCGGGCACCTCGGCCGAGAGCTCGTTCTCCAGCTTCCAGGCGCTGTTGATCATGATCCGCCCGACCCGCCGGGGCATGCGTCCCCAATCGGGCTCCAGGGTCAGGTTCCGCAGCGGGACGAACCCCTCGATCCAAGGCCCGCGCTCCGCCGAACTCTGCCAGTGTTCGGCGACCTCACTGGCGCGGCCGGTGAACCCGTCGGCAGTGCCCGGCGCTCGGACGGAACCGCAGCCCGCCGCGAGCACGAGGAGCAGGGGCTGGTGCTCGAGGGAGAGCCACAGCGCGCCGACGTCACCGCCTGGCCGGAGATCACCGAGCGGCTCAGACCGCGATGATCACAGGGTGACGTACTCGATGTCGCAGAGCTGGCCGCCCAGCCTGAAGGCGTATGCGTGGTCGTACGCGCCGGTGTAGGTCGCGTTGTACCCGAAGTGGTACGTCTCGCCGATCGCCACGTCCGGATGGAACGCCGGCAGCGTGAACGTCATATGCGGATCCGAGCCTCCGATGCTGGTGTTGGCGCCCCACCAGACAGAGGGCCGCTGGCCGTCGTCCAGGATCAGCGTGACCACCCCGTTGGGCAGCGGAACGCTGCGGTTGGTGACGGCGACGTCGGCCGAGAACCCGGTCGCCCACACCGACACCGTGTACGTCACCAGGCACGGCCCCGTCAGCAAAGTCGAGGAGGCCGCGGCCGGCCCGCCCATGAGGGGGAGGAGGAGCAGGGCGGCCAGTGCGTCGCCCGCCAGTCGTCTCGCAAAGCGCATGGTTTCGCCTTTCTCCGACGAGATGCGGAGAGCGTCTCGATCGCGATCATGAGCCGCTGCCAGACCCTTGTCAACAGGAGTGCCGCGCACATAAGTGGCACGCCGCCTTGCCGCCCGCTAATGTCTTTCGTCCACTCAGGAAAACGATACGGAGAAAGGCCGGCCCTGCGTTTCGAAATCCTCGCGCGAAAGCTGGAGCCCAGTCTTCGCCGGTCGGCCCCTGGGTGAGGTCCGCAGCGGATGATCGCAGGCCGCCGGGTATTCAAGGGGCGGCTTTTTGCTGTTCAGAGCGTCCGTAGCCCAACGGGAGAGGCACCGGCCTAAGGAGCCGGAACGTGCAGACATCCGATCTGCCTAAGTTGTCAAGCCATGGCCTTCGATCGTGGTGGGAAGGCGGCATCCTCGTTGTAGGTCACGCCCTTTTGCAGGCAGTGGTGAAGGCAGCCGAGCAGCCGGTTGAAGGTGTTGCGTAGCGCGCTGGAGTGTCGCTCGCCTTCGGCGCGTCGCCGGTCGTAGTGGGCTCTGGGGCCTGGTGCTCGTAGGGATGCGAAGGCCCAGAGGTAGCCGGCGGCGGCCAGGCGCTGATTCTTCACTTTGCGGTGGTGGACGACCAGGCTTTTGCCTGAGGCGCGGGTGATCGGGGCTGCGCCGGCGTAGGCCTTCAGCGCGCGGGCGTCGGCGAAGCGGGAGCGGTCGTCGCCGAGTTCGGCGAGTACCCGGGCGCCGGTGAGATCGGCCAGGCCCGGGAAGCTGGTGATGACGGCCGCATCCGGGTGCTGGTGGAAGGCCTCGTTGGTGGCGTCGGCGAGATCGTCAGCGGCGCGGCATGCTGCATCCAGCTGGAGCAGCAGCGCCTGGGCCTGGCGGCCGAGCGCTTCTTCGACCAGTGGGAGCTGGCGAAGGTGTTCTTCACCGAACAGCGCCTGCAGCCGGTCGGCCCAGGTGGCGATGTTGCGCTGCCGGCCCGAGGCGCGCAGCAGGGCGTGCAACCTGCGGGCGGTGAGCTTGGCGGCCGCGGTGGGCGTCGGCGCCGCCTGCAGGATGGTGCGGGCTTCGCGGGAAGTCAGGCCGATGTTCTTGACGTGGAAGGCCTGCAATGCCGCGGGGAAGTATTCGCGCAGCAGGGATCGCAGCTGGTTGGCCAGCTGCTGACGGCTCCAGACGGCGTCTTGTTGCGCGCGGGCCAGCACGGCGATCGCCTGGACCAGCTCGGAGTCCTGGGGCAGCGGCCGGTGGCAGGCCGCGTCCACGCGCAGGATGTTGGCCAAGGTCATGGCGTCGGCGTGGTCGGACTTGGCGCGGGCGACGGTGTGGCGTTCGCGGTAACGGGCCACGGCCAGCGGGTTGATCGCATACACCTTGCGCCCGGTGGCCCGCAGGCAGGACACCAGCAGTCCACGCCCGGTTTCGATCGCGACGGGGATCGGGTTGTCGGGATGGTCGCCGTGCTCGGCCAGCAGCTCGACCAGGACCCGCCAGCCGTGGGCATCGTCGCTGATGCGCCGCTTGGCCACCAGCTTGCCGCTTTCATCGACCAGAGCGACGTCGTGGTGCCTTTCGCTCCAGTCGATTCCGCATGTCACCGTCACCGGCGCCTCCTTCGTTCGATCCTTGGCTCAGGTGAGCCGCGCAAGGGGCACGCCACGCCCTAATGAGAGAGCTCGACGGCTCGACATCCGATCAGCAGTTCGTGGCCCCAGCCCGCCGCAGGTCCGCGTTCTGCGCAAGGGCTCCAGCGCCCGGGTAGATACGAGCGGTGTCTCCTGCGACTGGCTCACGCCACGATCTTGACCAAAAGAAGCGACTGACGGGCGGCGATCGAGAGAGACCGAGGTGCACGGCCTTAGCACAGGACTCCAGGTCCGGTATCGACTCAGGCATTGGCTCGGTCCCCGCCGACCGCCACCCGCCAGACCCTCGCCCCATACGCACGGCCTGCGGTCAGGAGTCAAGCTCCGATTCGAATCTAGGCATCTGAGGCGAGTGCCCGAGTAGGCGAAACTCGGGTTCGTACGGAGTCATTAGGTTCGAATCCTGCCGGACGCACGTCCATAAACGAACAACAATTCATTGGTCCGGCCTGCCGAAGTTACGGTGACCAAGTGGTCGGCTCCGGAAGTCCTTCGAGGGTTGGCTCCGGAGCCGGTGTCGTGCGGCGGCTATCAGCTGATCTCAGGGCCGCTGCCGGAACGGGGCGAGCGTGGCGCGCACGAGATCGGCGGCGCCCCAGTCGGGGTCGAACTGGGCGATCACGGCCAGGTGCTGGCGCAACTGGAGGATCGGCATGCGTTCGCGCCAGTCGCGGTCGAGCCCGGTCAGCTCGGCGTACAGCTCGAAGAACACGTGCGCCTCGGGCGGCGGCGCCGTCGTCCACAGGTGGGCCAGGTCGACCTCGGCCCACGTGTACGACACGGCGGGGTCGATCAGCGCGGGCCGCCCGTCGGGGGTGGCCATGACGTTCAGCGCCCACAGGTCGCCGTGCGTCAGGCACGCGGGGCTGACCGGCAGCAGCTCGGGCAGCCGGTCGCACAGCCGCTCCAGCGCCGCTCGGTCCGCGACGTCGAGCGCCTCCTGGACGCGACGTTCGCCGAGCCAGCGCAGCAGACGGTGCTGGGCGAAGAACTGGTACCCGTCGTCATCCCAGGTGTTGATCTGCCGACGACGGCCCAGCCAGTTGTCCCGATGCCACCCGAATCGGGAGGACCGCGTGGTGGTGTGCAGGTGGGCGAGCGCATGCGCGAGCTGCTCCCAGAAGGCCTCAGTGTCCGGCCGGGGCTGCAGCGCGGACAGCACGAGCAGGTCGCGGTCCGCGAGGATGATCTCGGGCGTGGCGACACTGCCCGCCTCGCGGAGCACGGTGAGCCCTTCGGCCTCCGCGGCGAAGGCGTGGTCCGACGGCGGCTCGCCGAATGCCTTGACGAACACCGACGTGCCGTCACCGCGGCGCGCGAGCCCCGCGGTCGCGGCGAGGCCTCCAGTGGCTGGCTCGACCGCGACGACGTCGGTCAGACCGGCCGCGTGTAGGCGTTCGAGCAGGAAGGACGTCGCGTCTGTCACGGGTGTGCTCCTCTCTGCTGGTCACGCGTCATGGTAATAAGGGCCGAGCCAGCGGCGGCTCACTCATTGGTACCGGCTGTGCCCTTTCGCACCCGAGGCGAGCCGCGTGCTGGACCTGTACGCCCGCACCTGGCCGGGGCGAACCCCTCAGACGGACGAGTACGTCATCAGCGCGGACGAGAAGACCTCCATCCAGGCCCGCTGCCGCTGTCACCCCACCCTGGCGGCCGCGGCTTCTGCGTCGTCACCCCCGGCGGGGTTCGAGACCACGCCGACTGCCTGGCTGACGGCAGCCCGTCGCCGCAGTCGCCGTCCTGACCGGTGCCGACGGCGGTGCGACCCCGGCCAACGCGGCGGCACTGCTGGCAGGAGGCGGCCACGGTCGCCGGCCGGCAACAAGCGCCACAGCCGGGCGCGCGCTGACCCGCCTCACCTACGGCAAGCCGCGCGTGCGCAGCGGCCAGGTCCCGGCGAGCGCGGTGCTGTCCGGCCCTTTATCGCTGGCTCTGCTGAACGTCCCCCGTACCGGTGGACGATGGTTGACGGAGCCGCAGGGCGGCGACCAGCAGCAGGGCCACCGCGCCCGCGGTGAGGATGGCGTTGCTGGTCAGGTCTTCCGCCAGGCTGGTCGGTCGGGTGGGCGGCACCGTCGGGGTGATGTTCCTCTGCGGGAAGGAGTGCCAGGCGTAGGTCAGCATGGCGCCGCCGGCGAGTGCCAGCCGGTGGGCCTGCGACCAGCCGGCGCGGTGTGACCAGCGGACCACCATCGTGGCGACGGTGACGAACAGGGCCAGATAGATGATCACGCTGAGCCACGCCGGGAGGGGGATCGCCTCCGCCAGCCAGGGCGTGAAGCCGGTGGGGTCGACCGCGTACAGCAGCACGAAGACCGCTCCGGCGACCATGGCGAGGGCACCGGCGACCCACGGGCTGGGGGCGCGGCCGGGCAGCGGGGTGAGGTCGGTGGTGCGCCTGGGGAGGCGGACGCCGACGACGATGATCGCGGCGATGACGACAGCGGCGCCGATGAGCTGGGGCGCGGAGGCATGGTGGCCGTAGACGGCTTGGGCGATGCCCGCGCCCAGGGCGACGACCGCGTACAGCACGCCCGTGATGGTGAGGCCGGCCTTGCCCAGCCATGGCGTGGTGCGCCGCGAGCCGGCGAGGGTCTCCGCGACCGCGATCGGTGCGCTGATGCTGAAGACCGTGTGCACGCCGACCATGAACAGCGTCCATGGTCCGGCGAGGCCGAGCGCGGGGATGAAGCCGTATTCGAGGGTGTGCGCGCCGACCACCCAGTTCGAGTCCCACAGCGTCTGGGTGACGTAGGCCTCCTCGATCATGCCGTAGGCCAGTGCGAGGGTCATCATGGTGGGCCAGCCGCGTCCGGTGCGGCGGGCGAATTCACGGATGAGGAGAGCGCCGCCGCCGTAAAGGGGGGCCAGGCCGAGCAGGTTCTGGACGTGGGTGATCGGTGCGTTGCCCATCAGGTACTCGGCGGTCAGGGGTGCCAGGAAGAACAGTCCGATCGCGGGTGCCAGGCGAGGCAGTAATGCTCCTTGGATCATTGCTCCTGCATACCACCACTGTGTGCAAACATACAACAGTGTAAATATCTTCTGGTGTAAGATTGCAGCTATGGAGGAGACGCGGCGCGAACGCAAGAAGCGAGAGACCAGGCACCTGCTCATCCGCACGGCAATCCGGCTGTTCACCGAGCAGGGCTACGAACAGACCACCGGCGCGCAGATCGCCGCTGCGGCGGACGTGGCCACCAAGACGTTCTTCAACTACTTCCCGAGCAAGGAGCACGTTCTGTTCGCCGACGTCGAGCGGTACTACGGGCTGGCACTGGAGGTGATCGCCGACCGGGCGCCGGACGACACGGTGCCGCAGGTGCTGCGCAGGACCTACGACCGCGTCATCGCCCACTACCTCACCCAGGGGCCGTGGACCGACAACCCGGAGCTGAAGGATCTCTACCAGAGGCTGCTCGCGATCGTGCCCGCCGTACAGGCCAAGGCCCTGCACGTGATGTTCGACGCGCAACGCCGGATCGCCGACGCGTTGCTGAAGGCCTTCCCTGACCGGCTGGATCCCATCAGCGCCGCGGCGGCGACCGGCGCGTTCATGGGTGCGGTGCAGGCGGCTGGGCTGGCCAGCCTGGAGATGCACGGCGAGGCCGAGCAGGAGTATCTGGCGTCGACCGGGAGGGCCGTGGACATCGCGATGCGCGGCCTGGAATCGCTGTGATGGGTCACGTTCGGCGAGTGAGGCCCGCACTTACTGCGGGGCGGTCCCGTCGAGCCGGGGCCGCCCCGCTTCGGCGTTCACGGGCGCCACAGGGGTTCAGTACTCGATGAACCCGTACAGCGCGAGATGGTTCGACTTCGTACTGCCGACCGTGTGATCAATGCTCGACGGCCGCACGGCGCCCTTGACGAAGAGGTAGTCGATCTTCCTGGACCCGTCGGTCGCCTTGGCTCCATAGCCGGTCATGCCGAAGCCGCCGAGTGTGGTGGAGGCGATGTTCGTGCGGTTCGCGTCGATCCCGATCACGCGGATCGTCGACGCGTTCATCAAGCTCGTGGCGTCCGCGCCGACGTGGATGCCGGAGCCCGCGATGCCCGTGTCGCCCGCGCCCGCGCAGGCGTTCGCGCCGTTCTGCTCCGGGAGGTGCATCGTCGCGGCGAAGACTGTCGTCCCCGTCTCCTTGATCGTGAACCTTGCCGCGAGAGCGCTGGTGCGCTTCCATTTGTAGGCGTTGGTGGCGCCGTCGTCGCTGTCCGGCGGCTTGTACAGCGTGCACCCGGCCCCGCCGTTGTACGCCGTTCCGGGCTTCAACCAGCCCGCGCTCCAGTACTTGGAGATGTCACCCGCCGCGAGGCTCAGCGTTCTGGTGTTGTAGACGATGGCGTTGGTCTGCTTCTTCTTCAGGTCGCCGAGCGCCTGCTGGCTGCAGTTGTGCGAACTGCCCCACTCCTCGGGGTCGTCCCACGGCACGAGCGCCTTGTAGGTGCCCGCCGGATAGCCGAACTTGGCCCCGAGTTGGTCGGCGTAGGCCGTGGCCTGTCCAGTGCCACGCACCTGCTGCACGATGAGGAGATCGGGAGCCTTCACGCCGGAGGTGCCCGTCTTGCCGTTGTCGTCGACGAGCATCGACGTCAGGTGGTCCGGGCCCGAGATCCGGGTGCACGTGCCGTCGGCGTTGTTCCTCACCAGGTTCTCGATGTTGTTGTTGTAGACCCGTAAGACCCGCTCCGCCGCGGCCGTGGGCGCTTCGTGCGCCTGCGCGATCGAGGGCGTGGTGAGCAGCGCGGCTGTCGCGAGCGCCACCACGCCGAGCGATCGGTGATGGAATGACATTGTCGAAGGGTAGCGATGATCGTCGCGAGTCGATGATCGACGTCCTTGACCTGGAGTCCGCTCCAGCTGGCAGCCTTCCTCGGAGTCGTTTCCGCGAAGTCAGGGAGAGTGCGAGATGAGTGATTCGTTCCGGACGTTGGGGCGTAGCGGCTTGCGGGTGAGTGCGATCGGGTTCGGGGCGTGGGCGATCGGGGGACCCTTCATGGCCCGTGGCAAGCCGGCCGGATGGGGGCAGGTGGACGACGAGGAGTCGGTGCCGTGCATCGGGCGCTCGACCTGGGAGTGACCTTCTTCGACACGGCCGACGTGTACGGCACCGGACACAGCGAGCGGGTGCTCGGGAGGGCGCTGTCCGGACGGTGGGACGAGGTCGTGATCGCGACCAAGTTCGGCCTCACCTTCGACGCGGCGGCGCGGGCGCTCACCGGCCAGGACATCTCGCCCGGATACATCCGGCAGGCGTGCCGGGCGTCGCTGGAGCGGCTGGGCACCGATCACATCGACCTCTACCAGCTGCACGTCGCGGACGCGCCGATGGAGCGGGTGGACGAGATGGTCGCCACGCTGGAGGAGCTCGTCGACGAGGGCCTGATCCGGGCCTACGGCTGGAGCACCGACGATCCCGAACGGGTGGCCGCGTTCGCGAAGGGGCCGCACTGCGCCGCCGTGCAGCACAACCTCAACGTCCTGCACGACGCCCCGGCGATGCTGGCGGTGTGCGACACCCATGAGCTCGCCTCCGTCAACCGGGGGCCGCTGGCGATGGGGCTGCTCACCGGCAAGTACGGCCCGGACTCGCGGCTGCCGACGGACGACGCACGCGGCGACTCCCCGGCGTGGATGACCTTCTTCAAGGACGGCCGGCCCGCTCCGGAGTTCCTCGCCATGCTGGACGCGATCCGCGACATCCTGACCTCCGGCGGCCGTACCCTCGCCCAGGGCGCCCTCGGCTGGCTGCTGGCCCGCAGTGGGCGCACGGTGCCGATCCCCGGCATCAAGACGGTCGGCCACGCCGAGCAGAACGCCGGCACGCTGCTGCACGGGCCGCTGGAGGCGGCGCAGCTGGCGCAGGTCGACGAGGTGCTGCAGCGGCACCCCCGCTGAGGTTTCACGTCGTCCGGACCCAATGACGGAGGAGCCCGGCCGATCACGGTGGATCGGCCGGGCTCGTCGGGTGGAGACAGGGTCAGGTGAGGTCGAACCGGTCGAGCTCCATGACCTTGGTCCAGGCCGCCACGAAGTCGGTCACGAACGTGTCCCGCGCGTCCTGGCTGGCGTACACCTCCGCGAGGGCTCGCAGCTGGGAGTTGGAGCCGAAGATGAGGTCGACCGCGGTGGCGGTCCACTTCACCTCGTCGGTGGCCACGTCACGGATCTCGTACACGTGCTCCTCGGACTCCGACGCCTTCCACCGGGTGCCCGGGGAGAGCAGGTTGGCGAAGAAGTCGTTGGTGAGCACGCCGGGCCGGTCGGTGAGGACGCCGTGCCGCGTGGCCCCGAAGTTGGCTCCGAGGGAACGCAGGCCGCCGATCAGGACGGTCATCTCCGGCGGGGTCAGGTTGAGCATGTAGGCACGGTCGACGAGGAGCACCTCAGGCTGGGCCTTCTCGCCGGCACGCAGGTAGTTGCGGAACCCGTCGGCCCGCGGCTCGAGGACGCCGAAGGACTCGACGTCGGTCTGCTCCTGCGTGGCGTCGGTGCGGCCCGGGCGGAACGGCACCGTCACCGCCACCCCGGCATCGCGTGCCGCCTTCTCGACGGCGGCCGAGCCGGCCAGCACGATCAGGTCGGCGAGCGAGATCTTCGCGCCGCCGGCCTCGTTGAACTCGCGCTGGATGCCCTCGAGGGTGCCCAGCACCGTCGCGAGCTGCTCGGGCTGGTTGACCTCCCAGCTGCGCTGCGGCTCGAGGCGGATCCGGGCGCCGTTGGCGCCGCCGCGCTTGTCGGTGGACCGGAAGCTCGCGGCGGAGGCCCAGGCGGTGGAGACCAGCTGGGCGGTCGTGAGGCCGGACTCCAGGACCTTCGCCTTCAGGGCGGCGATGTCGGCGTCACCCACGAGCTCGTGGTCGACGGCCGGCACCGGGTCCTGCCACAGCTGGGGCTCGGGGACCCACGGTCCGAGGAAGCGGCTGACCGGACCCATGTCGCGGTGCAGCAGCTTGTGCCAGGCCTTGGCGAAGGCCAGCGCGAACTCGTCCGGGTTCTCCAGGAAGCGGAGAGAGATCTTCTGGTACGCCGGGTCGACGCGCAGCGACAGGTCGGTCGTGAGCATCGTCGGCTTGTGCTTCTTGGACGGGTCGTGGGCGTCCGGGATGATCGCCTCGGCGTCCTTCGCGACCCACTGCTTCGCGCCGCCGGGGCTCGTGGTGAGCTCCCACTCGTAGCCGAAGAGGATCTCGAAGAAACGGTTGCTCCACTGCGTCGGCCGGTCGGTCCACGTCACCTCGAGACCGCTGGTGATCGTGTCAGCGCCCTTGCCGGTGCCGTGGGTGCTCAGCCAGCCCAGACCCTGCGCCTCCAGCGGCGCGCCCTCGGGCTCCGGCCCCACGTGGTCGTCCGCGACGCCGGCGCCGTGGGTCTTGCCGAACGTGTGGCCGCCGGCGATGAGCGCGACGGTCTCCTCGTCGTTCATCGCCATCCGCCCGAAGGTCTCGCGGATGAAATGCGCCGCCGCGGCCGGGTCCGCGTTGCCGCGGGGACCCTCCGGGTTGACGTAGATCAGACCCATCTCGGTCGCGCCGACGTTCGGCACCATCTCGGTGTCGGTGACGTAGCGCTCGTCGCCGAGCCAGGCGTCCTCCGGACCCCAGATGATCTCCTCAGGCTCCCAGACGTCCTCGCGGCCGAAGCCGAAGCCGAAGGTCTTGAATCCCATCGACTCCAGGGCGACGTTGCCGGCGAGGACGAGCAGGTCGGCCCAGGAGATCTTCTGCCCGTACTTCTGCTTGACCGGCCACAGCAGCCGGCGGGCCTTGTCCAGGTTGGCGTTGTCGGGCCAGCTGTTGAGCGGGGCGAAACGCTGAGCGCCGTCACCGGCCCCGCCGCGGCCGTCGTGGATGCGGTAGGTGCCCGCGGCGTGCCAGCTCATCCGGATCATGAGGCCGCCGTAGTGGCCGAAGTCGGCCGGCCACCAGTCCTGCGAGGTGGTGAGCACCTCGGTGATGTCCTGCTTGAGGGCCTCGACGTCGAGCTTCTCGAACTCCTTGGCGTAGCTGAAGCCCTCTGCCAGCGGGTTGCCCTTGGACGAGTGCGCGCGCAACACCGAGAGGTCGAGCTGGTTGGGCCACCAGTCCCGGTTCGTGCGCGGACGACCGCCGGTCTTCGGAGTCGGCGAGTCGATCGCCGGGTTCTCGCTCTCGCTGCCACGCGCGGTCACGGAGTCATGCGCGACCGGGCAGCCGGCCGCCGCCTTCTCGTCCACGCCCTGCGCGCTGGAGGGGCCGTTGTCCTGGGTGTCGCTCATCTGCTTCCTTCCGAACTACCGGGTCACTGGTCAATGCGTCTGGCCGCACAGTCGGGGCAGGTGCCCCAGTAGACGACCTCCGCCTCTTCGACCACGAAGCCCTGGTCGTCTGAGGCGGTGAGACAGGGGGCGTTCCCGACGGCGCAGTCGACGTCCGCGATCGCGCCGCAGGAGCGGCACACGACATGGTGGTGGTTGTCCCCCACGCGTGACTCGTAGCGGGCGGTCGTACCGGCCGGCTCGATGCGCCGCACCAAACCGGCATCGGTCAGCGCACGCAGCACGTCGTACACCGCCTGGTGGGAGACCCTGGGGAGCTGGGCTCGTACCAGGGCGATCACCGTGTCGGTGTCGACGTGCGCATGATCGCGCAGCGCGGCGAGCACTGCCAACCGCGGCCGGGTCACGCGCAACGAGACTGCTCGTAACTGCGCCTCGAAGTCAGACGCCATACGGCCAACATAGCGTCCTAATCTGGAATAGTTCAAGTTTGCCACAGATTGGGCGGTTGGTTCCGCGGCAGGGTGAGGGTCAGGACGGCTCCGCCTCCGGGGGCGTTGGCCGCGGTGAGAGTGCCGCCGTGCAGGCGCGCGTTCTCACTGGCGATGGCAAGGCCCAGGCCGCTGCCGTCGGTACGGGCACGGGCGGCGTCGCCTTTGGTGAACCGGTCGAAGACGTGAGGCAGAAGGTCGGCGGGGATACCGGGCCCGTCGTCGGAGACGGTGATGGCGAGCTGATCGGCGCCGGCCTGGACCTGGACGAGCACCGGCACCGCCGGGCCGCCGTGCCGTAGCGCGTTGCCGACGAGGTTGGCGATGATGACATCGACGCGTCGCGGGTCGAGGCGAGCGCGCAGAGCCGGCGGAACGTCGGACCGGACCCGGTCGTGCCAGTGCCGCAGTGCGAGCGTCTTGGCGATGAGCTGGCTCACGTCGACGTCGTCCAGATTCAGCACGGCGGCGCCGGCGTCGAAGCGGGACACCTCGATCAGGTCCTCGACCAGGCGGGTGAGCTTGCGGGTCTCGTCGGAGACCAGCTGCAGCGCCTCGGCGGTGAGCGGTGCGAGGCGGCCGGAGGCCGCGTCGGCGTCGAGGACTTCGGTCACGGCGGCCATGGCCGCCAGCGGCGTGCGCAGCTCGTGGGAGACGTCGGCGGCGAACCGGCGCGCCCGCGCTTCCATGTCGCGCAGCGCGGCCGCGTCGGCCTGGAGCGTGGCCGCCATGGTGTTGAAGGTGCGGCCGAGGTCGGCGAGTTCGTCGTCACCGGTGATGCTCACGCGGGTGTCCAGGCTGCCTCCCGCCATCTGCTCGGCGGCCGTGCGCAGCCGCCGTACCGGTCTCAGCAGTCTGCGCGCGGCCAGCAGAGCGGGGACGACGGAGGCCAGGGCGACGGGGAGGGCTCCGGCGCGCGCGGCGGCCGCCAGGCTGTCCACGTCCCGCTGCTGGGAGGCCAGGGAGACAGAGGCGTAGGCCACGAGCGGCGAAGGGCCGTGCGGCCGCGCGGCGGCGGTGACGGGAACGGCCACGGCCAGCCAGGGTGTCCGGGCGTGGTGGAAGCGCTGGGCCAGCGCGGTGCGCGCCGAGGCCGCCTGGTCGCGCAGGTGCGCGGGCAGCGGCGGCGCCTGCTTCCCGGCGGCGATGAGCGGGCCGCCGCGATAGGACAGGGCGGTGTGCCAGCCCCGCGTGCCCGCCGCCAGGTCCAGCTGCCGGGCCAGTCTGCGCAGGTCCGTCTCGGCCGGGTCGGCCGGGAGATCGGGCGTTCGGGAGGCAAGGTGAGCGCGCAGCTCCTGCAGGACGTCGGCCTGGGCGCGGTCCACGATCGCGGCATGGCCCTGGCGGTAGGTGACCGCGGCGGCGGTCAGCGCGCTGATCGTGGACACCAGGAGGAACACCAGGACCAGCTGGGCCCGCAGACCGCGTGCTCGGGCAGGGCGGATCACAGCGGCCCGAACCGGTAGCCGAAGCCGCGCACGGTCTGGATGTAGCGGGGGTTGCGAGGGTCGTTCTCGATCTTGGCTCGCAGCCGCATCACGCACGCGTCGACCAGCCGGTAGTCGCCGTAGAAGGTGTGTTCCCAGACCTGTTCCAGGAGTTGCTGACGGCTGAAGGTCTGTTCGGGCGCGGCCGTCAGGAACAGCAGCAGCTTCAGCTCCGTCGGCGCCAGCGCGAGTTGCTCGCCGTGCTTGAGCACGCGCAGGGCGACTCGGTCGACGAACAGGTCGCCGTGGGTGGTGCGGGCCTGGTCGGCGGAGGCGGGCTGGGTGGTTCGGCGCAGCACCGCGCGCATGCGGGCTTCGATGACCTCGCTGCTGGCAGGCTTGATCACGTAGTCGTCGGCGCCGGCCTCCAGGCCCACGACCACGTCCACGTCGTCGTCGCGCGCGGACAGGATCACGATGGGCACCTGGCTGAAGGCGCGGATGCGGCGGCAGGTCTCCAGGCCGCTCATGCCGGGCAGCATGAGGTCGAGCAGGACGATGTCGGGCGCGCTCGCGACGAGTTCGGCCAGTCCGTCCTCACCGGTCGAGACGAGCAGGGTTTCGTGGCCTCTGTGGCGCAGGCCGAGGCTCACGCCCCGGCGTACGGCCGGGTCGTCTTCTATCAGCAGGACGCGGGTCACGAGGCGGCTCCCTGCTCAGCCGGGACGGCCGACCCGCTCTCGTCGCACCTGACCGGCCAGGGCCTGCCTGCCATGCCGGGCTCGAACACCTCGATGACGGGGTCGTCGCCGACGCCTGGAGCCTCGGCGGCCGTGCAGACCAGCTGGCTCACCGCCGCCGGGCGCAGGTCACGCACCAGCCACGGCAGATGCAGCTGTACGCGGCCCTTGGCCGTCCTGGCCCGTACCGGCTGAGGCGCCGAGGGCAGTTGCGTGATCAGCCCCCGGGCCCGCTCGGCCGCTGTGGGGCCGTCGAGCAGCGCGTCCATGGCCTGTTGCAACCGGGCACCGGCCGACGCCGGCCGGGAGACCGGCCAGGTGCCCTGGGGCGTGACGAAGTACACCCGCAGCGAACCCGCGGGGTTCGCGGTCAGGCCGCCTTGGACCAGGTCACCGGCAGGGCGTGCATCGGTGTCGCTGATCCCGCAGCCCGCCACCGTCGCCGCCGCGGCCAGGACGGCCGCCAGGTGGCGTAAGACCCTTGGCATGTGTCCGCTCCCTCGTTTCCTGGCGGATCTGTCCGGTGATGACTACTGACTGAGTCTGCTCACGTCGACCGTCCCGGCGCCGGGCTGCGGCCGCGGTATCGCTGCCCACAACCCTGCCGCCAGCACCGCCGCGGCGGCCACAGCCACCCATCCGCGCCGCCCGGTGGCCCAGCCGGTGCGCAGCCGTATCGGATCTTCGACGGTGGCCTTCGAGACTACCGCAGCCAGCAGTGACAGCCCGGCCGCGACGATCGTCCAGCCCCAGCCGTCGAGCCCGGCCAGAGGCCGTGGCAGGAGCAGGTAGATCGGCCAGTGCCACAGGTACAGGCTGTAGGACAGCTCGCCCAGCAGGCGCGGTACGGTGCTGCCGATCACCCGGCCCGCCAGGCCGTCCGGCGCGTGGGCGAGGAGCGCGATCAGCGCGGCGCCGGCCAGGGAGTGCGCGAACATTCCGCCCTGGAACAGGCCGGGGTCCTTTTCCCCGCCGGTCAGCAGCCATGAGGCCGACAGACCGCACAGCAGCAGGACGCACGCCACGTCCACGGCGGTGCGCGACAGGCCGCTCACCGCGGCCCGGACGGGGGCGGTGGCGGCGGCCGCGCCGAGAAGCAGGGAGAAGGCCCGGGTGTCGGTGCCCTCGTAAGCGCGGGTGGTGTCCACGGCGGCCCCGAGCCTGATCATGAGCAGGAGTGAGACGAGCGCACCGGCCACCGCGACGAGCGCCACCCGCCGGTGCCCGCCGGGCCCTCTCCCGGCCAGTGCCACCGTCAGGGGCCAGACCAGGTAGAACTGCCATTCGACGCCGATGCTCCACAGGTGGGCGAACAGACGGGTGCCGGAGGCGTTCCAGTAGCCGATCTGCTCGCCGATGACGTGCCAGTTCACGCACTGGGCGGCCACCCACGGCGCGTCCTGGAGGGCGTACCTCACCAGGTCCGGCCCGGCGAACGCCCAGGCCGACAGCAGTGTCGAGATGACCATGACGGTCAGCGCGGGCAGCAGACGGCGGGCCCTGCGTTCCCAGAAGGCCACCAGGCGGAGACCGCCGCTCCTGCCGAGCTCCTCCAGCAGCAGGCCGGTGATCAGGAAGCCGGACAGGACGAAGAACAGGTCGACGCCCAGGAACCCGCCGCGCAGGTGCCCGGCGTGAAACAGCAGGACCGCGGTGACGGCGAGCCCGCGCAGCCCGTCAAGCGCGCCGACATGAGCGCGGCGCGGGGCTGACGTCGTCGCTCCCATCAGCCGCAGCCGAGTTTGGCGAAGCGGTCGTCGCCGGTCCACGGCCCGGTGGCCCAGACGGCGGGGGCGGCAGGGGTGAAGCCGGCCAGCTCGCCGAGCCGCTTGGCGAACCAGGCGGCGAAGGCCGCCGATCCCTGTTGACAGGAGTGGACCCCGTCCTGGGCGCGCTGGGCCTTGCCGGCGGCGTAGTCGTCCCCCCACAGCTCAGAGGCGTCCAGGTAGCGAACATCAGTGACCTTGGCGGCCATCGCGGGCGCGCTCTTGATCGCGTCCTTGTGGGGCCGGTAGAAGTCGTCGATCTTGAACGGCGGGGCTGACACCACGACGAGCCGGGCGCCGGCGTCCTTCGCCGTCCGGGAGAGCTTCTGGTAGGCCGCCAGCTGCTGGCGGGACGTGCCCCAGTCGTAGGTGGTGATCTGGTACGCGATCACCGTCGGCCGGAACGAGGCGAGATTCTCCTTGAGCGTCTTCCACGTGTCCTGGGCCGCCACGGCCGTCACCGGGTGATCACCGGCGACGACGTTGCCGCTGCCGTCAGAGGTGGCGTTCTTGACCTGCACACCGCTGGCTTCCAGCGCGGCCTCCACGGCCGGGGCCTCGGCGCCGGCGATGGAGTCGCCCATCCACAGCACCCTGACGCTGGTCGCGGCCTGACCGGCGTGCTGGTCCTTCGCGGCCGGTCCGTCGCCGGGGGCGGCGGTGAATGCGCCGCAGGCCGCCAGCGTGGCCCCGGCCGCGACGGCCACGGCCGCCATCACTCCGGCACGGCGGCGGCCGGTAGATCCTCGGGGGAACGGGGAGCCAGGGGAGCGGTTCGTCGGTCGCATGATCGGTAGGCAATCAGACGAATCCGGTGGTCAACCGCGTTGTCATCGTTTCATCACACAATGAGGGATCAGCCATCACAGAGCTTCGCTGCCCCTCGCCTCCGGCGGGTGAACGACGACGCCCGGCCGGCGACGATCGACGTCGTCGCCTGCCGGGCGTGTGAAGGAAGTGCTAGGGGGCTTTACTGCGGGGCGTCGAAGGTCCACTCGGCGTTGGCGCCCGGGCCCACGACAAGGGTCGAACGTCCGATCCGCTCCTCGTGCCGCGTCGCCACGGACTGGTTGAGCGACATGGAGACCTGCTTGAGGCCCGCCTTCTCACGCGCGACGGAGTCGAGCTGGATGGTGGTGCCGCCACCCGTCGCGATGGCGCCGCCGCCGGTGACCGTGACGTCGAACCCGCCCGCCTTGAGCAGCGGGACCGTGTTGGCGAGGTCGCGCGCGGGGACGCCGATGTTGATGTACCGGATGTCACGCATCAGATGGTCGGCGTAGGCGTCGGGCAGGTAGCGCTCGCGGCTGACGTCACCGTCGTAACTGGCCGGCTCGGTCTGGCTGCGCGGGTCGGCGAAGTACTCCGGGAAGTACTCCATCGCCCACGGGTCGAAGGCCTCGTACTGGTCGCCCGTGGTGCGGATGGTGTCGAACCACGGGATCGGGACGCCATCGCCGAAGTCCCGCGTCTGGCGGTACTTGGCCGGGTCGCTGATGCCCAGGGCGGCCAGCTGCGTGGTCACCTTGGCCAGGTCGCCGGTGCGCTCGGTCGACACGCCCAGCCCGGCGGAGCCGTAGAGGGCGTCCTGGCCGGGCAGGTCGCCCTCACCGAACAGCTCGATGTAGGTCTCGCGGCCCTTGAGGTAACGGCCCTTCCAGGTCATCCCGCCACCGGTCGTGGTGCGGACCTCGAAGTTGGCGAACTCCCGCAGGTAGGCGGAGTTCTCGACGGCGTCGGCCGTCTCCCGGTCGACGACGCTGTAGGCGTGGTTGTAGAACAGCAGCTGCTTCTGGGACGACACGTGGGACTCTTCGGCCTGGGCCGTCCCCACACCCCCGGCGAGCGCGACGGCGCAGGTCGCGGTGAGAGCGGTGATCATCCGTAATGTCCGGCGAATCATCATGAAAGTGATCTTAGAGCGAGGATGATCACCTTTACTATCGGTTTGACAGGACCAATACTGCAAATGTGGCGATCTCATAGCGGCGATGTGGCGAGCCCCTCACGGCGTGACGATCGTTGACACCTTCGGCGGCCGATGTTTGACTCAGCCGGGTGTCAGCTGGATCATCGGCTGCTCGCGCGGCGGCACGGCTGCCTCGTGAGCCCGGCGTCTACCGGTTCCGTGACCGGCATGGCCGCATCCTCTACCTGGGACGCGCCACCGACCTTCGGAGCCGGGTGCGCTCCTACTGGGGCGACCTGCGCGATCGCCTGCACCTGACGAAGATGGTCGCCCGGGTCGCCCGGGTCGAGGCGGTGGCGTGCGAGTCGGTGCACGAGGCCGCCTGGCTCGAGCGCAACCTGCTCGAAGCGGAGATGCCCCCCCTGGAACCGCACTCCCGGCGGCGCGGAGACGTCGATCTACATCGTGGTCGACACGCGGCCGCGCACCGCCGGGGTGCGCACGAGCCACGTCGCACGGTTCGACGGGGGCGTCGGCTTCGGTCCCTACCTCGGCGGGACGAGAGCGCGGCAGGCGATCGCCGGGCTGCACCGGGCGTTCCCGCTGTCGTACACGCGTGACCGGCTCGCCGGCGCCGAACGCGACATCGCGGCCAGGCGCGGCATCGGCCCGCAGCTCAGGGAGCGGCTCGCCGAGGCCGTCATCTCCACGCTCGACGGGACGGACGCCGAGGCCGCGCGTGAGGCGCTGACAGCGGCGCGCGACCGTGCGGCAGCGGCGCTCACCTTCGAGCTGGCCGCCCGGATCCAGGAAGAGCTGGTCGCGCTCGAATGGGTGACGAGCGTGCAGCGCGTCACCGTCGAAGGCGGCGGCGACCAGGACGTATGCGGGTGGGCGGACGGGCTCGCCGTCACATTTGCCATCCGCGGCGGGCGCCTGAACGGATGGGACCAGCGCGAGTGCGCTCGCTCGGCCGTGGCCCGGGCGAGCGCCGTCACGCCGCCCGAATGGGCCGAGTTCGCCCGGCGCAATGCCGAGCTGGCGGCGGCGCTCAGCCAAGCCTGATCGAGCGTCACCCGTCGCTCGGGAGCCTGGCCTCAACGAGCGTCACCCGTCACTCGGGAGCCTGGCCTCTCCCGCCGCCTGGCGGACCGCGACCTCGGCCAGCTTGCGGATCTCCGCCGCCGGGACGGCGACGCCAGGCGTCTGGAACGTCCAGCGGAGGAACGCCTCGACGTTCATGGCGGGCACCTCGCCGAGATAGGGCTCGATGTACACCGGCGTGTTCGGCTCACTGCGCCAGCTGTCGGCGAGCGTGCCGATGTCCACCGCGTCGTAGCCGAGGACGTCCATCAACAGGGCGGCCTCCGCCTTGGCCGCGGCGTCATCGCCGGCGATGGGCAGGGCGCTGCGGTCCGGCGCGCCCGCGGGCCGGGCGAGCGAGACCAGCTGGTGCGGGGTGATGGTGTTGAACGCCTTGATCACCCGAGAGCCCGTAAGGTGACGCTGGATCAGGCCGCTCGATGTCAGCTCGCCGGAGTCCAGCTCGGTCAGGTGGCCGTCCCGCTCGGGGTAGTAGTTCGCCGTGTCCAGCACCGTCTTCCCGGCCAGCGCGTCGGCGGGGAGCCGGTCGTACGCGTTGAACGGGATGGCCGCCACCACCAGGTCTCCGGCGCGTGCCGCGTCGTCCGGTGTGGCTGCCCGGACGCGCCCGCCCAGCTCGGCGAGCGTCTCAGGCCCTCGCGAATTGCTGAGGACAACCTCGAGACCTGCGGCGACGGCCAGGCGGGCAACGGAAGAACCGATCATTCCGCTGCCGATGACTCCGAGTGTCCGGGGCACGACTTCTCCGTTCGACGTGGCACACGATAGTTCGAGTTCAAGTAATGCGAGTCATAACTATCATGACTCGAATCATGTTCGCTAGACTCTCCGACCATGACCGAACGGGCCGACGCGGTGACGCAGACGCAGATCGACCGGGACGTGTGCCGGCTGGCTCACCGGTTCACCCAGCAGCTGGACGCGCACGTACGACGCGTCGCCGACGACCTCGCGCTGACCCCGGCCCAGGTGGTCGCGCTGCGGGAGCTCTCAGACCCGATCACCGCACGGGAGCTGGCCAACCGGATGGTCTGCGAGGCCTCCAACGCCACGTTCGTCCTCGACCGGCTGGAGCAGCAGGGCCTGATCGAGCGCCGGCCCCATCCGACCGACCGGCGCGCCAAGGAGGTCGTCCTCACCCCTGCGGGCGAACGCCGCCGGATCGACGTCCTGGAACGTCTGAACACCCACTCCCCGCTGGCCGCGCTCAGCCCGGCGCAACAGCAGTCCCTGTGCGAGCTGCTCCAGACCCTCATCGCCTGAGCGCGGCGTTCTCGTGATCTGCCGGTTTTGGGTGGCCTGACCATGCTTCGGGTGGTCATCAGCGGGTAGCGAAGCGATTACCACTGGTGACGACGGGAGGCGTGGCTATGCGTGCCATCAGCTCTGCGATGATCGGGATGGCCCTGGCCGCCACCGGTTGCACGTCGTTGGGGACGTACCCGTCGCAGACGTACGCGCCGAACAGCGGGGCCAACGCCGACCTGCAAGGCGTGCTGCACCTGCGCAACGCCTTCCTCCTGGACGGCGCGGACCCGGACTCGCCGTCCCCGCAACTCGCCCTGTACGCCGTCCTGATCAACTCCGGCAGCCGGCCCGCCCGGCTCGACCGGATCACCGTCGACGGCGGCGGCTCCGTACAGCTGGCAGGGCCGATCACGCTGCCTCCCAACCAGCCCGTCGGCACCGGCGACAAGCCCATCGGCACCGTCAGCGGCGTGCGCAGCGCCACGGTGCCGATGACCTTCGCCTTCAGCGGCGCCGCACCCATACGCGTGAACGTCCCGGTCCAGCTGAGAGCCGGAGAGTACGCCAACCTGCCCACCGCGCCGCCTCCAACGGGGTGATGGCGGCGGACGGCCGCCCGATCACAGCTTCGGTACGAGGCCGACGTCGAACCACACTCCGACCTCGTCGCTGAGCTTGAGCGCGCCCAGCAGCGCCGAGTAGGGCCGGATGCCCCATCGGGTCTGCACGACGGTCGCCGAGCCCTGCACGCGCTCGTCGGTCAGCGAACCCTGGACCTCGACGGGCTGCGTGACCCCGACGAGGGTGAGCTCGCCCTCGACGCGGAACGACTGCGCGGTCCCGTCCACCCGCGTCGATCGGAACGTGATCGTCGGGTGCTTCCGCACCTGCAGGATCTTCTCCCGAATGGTCCGCTCGATCTCCGCGTGGTCGGAGTCCGTCAGCGGCTTGACGCCGCCGGTCCCCTCCCTGACCTCGAGCGAACCGGCGTCGGCCTCGACCGTCATCGAGCAGTTGGCCGGGTCGGCGGCGTCGACGACGGCGGTGCCGCGCCAGCGGGTGACCTCGATGGTGAGATCATGGCCGGCCTTCGCGCCCAGCCCGGTACGGGTCGTATGGACGAGAAGCCGGCCTGACTCGGCGCCGAACGTGTAGTTACCAGCGGTGATGCTCACCTTGTCACGTTAGCCCGCACGTGCACGAGTCACGGTGACACGTGCCGCCGGCATGGCGAATCCGGGGCTGCCGGTTGCGTTTCCCGGATGAATGGGGTGTGGGACAGATCGCCCCGAACTGCTACTTCATGGCCGTCGCCTCCCGCGACCGTGATCCCGGCTCCTGCCACAGTTGCCGGCCCTGCCCGACGACGTGCTGCGTGCGCGGTCTGCGCCACCGCGCTCCGCGCCGGCACCGTCCACGCGGCCTGCCCGGTGTGCGGGACGACGGAGAAGAGGCTGCGCGGCTGAGGCCTCGTCACGTGTCGAACCATTCACATTTTTGGTAACGGTACCAGGCGTGGGAACATGGGGGAGTGGACACGATCGATCTGCTCCTGCACCCGGTTCGGCTGCGCATCGTGCACGCCATGTCCGGGGGGCACGCCCTGACCACGTCCGACCTGTGCGCCCGGCTGGCCGACGTGCCGAAGACGACCGTGTACCGGCACGTCGGGGTGCTGGCGGAGGCGGGAGTGCTGGAGGTCGCCGGCGAACAGCGGGTGCGCGGCGCCGTCGAGCGGCATTACCGGCTGTGCCGCGAGCGCACGAGGATCGACGCCGAGGACGCCACGTCCATGTCCCTGGACGACCACCGCCGCGGGTTCGCCGCGGCCATGGCGGCCCTGCTCGCCGAGTTCAACGCCTACCTGGACCGGGACGGAGCCGACCCGAGCGCCGACTTCGTGGGCTACCGGCAGGGCACGTACTGGTTCAGCCCGGACGAGCTCGCCCAGATGATCGACGCGCTGTACGAGGTGTTCGTCTCGAAGGCACGCAACGAGCCCGCCCCGGGCCGCAGGCCTTACCTGATGAGCACGATCTTCTTCCCGGCCGAGGCGGATGGACAGTGAGGTTCGCTGCCTATGCGGGCGTTCCGGGTGACCTGCGCAGCGACGCGACCCGATCGACCAGGTGGCCGATCTTGTAGTACAGCCGCGGCGGGACGTGCGGGAGCACTCGTGAGTGCCGCTGCTCCAGCAGTGCGAACATCTCCACCGGTGGCAGGTCGATGTAGCGCGGGAGGTTCTCGTACCACTGGGCGCTGTAGTGGGCCGCTCGTTGGATGCGTCTGATCTCGGCTCTGCGTCGCCGGTCGTAGCGGGCCAGGGCGGCCTCCAGCCGGTCGTCCTGATACAGGGAGTGGGCCAGGAAGGCGGCGTCTCCGAGGGCGAGGGCGGTGCCTGCGCCGATGGAGTAGTGGGTGGTGTGTGCGGCGTCGCCGACGAGGGCGAGGTTGCCGCGGTGCCAGGTGCGGTTGGTCAGGGTGCGGAAGTTCAGCCAGTGTGCGCTGCCGTCGTTGAGTGCCCGGCCGAGGAGGGGGTGGCCGTCGAGGATGTCGGCGAAGAGTTTTTCCAGCAGGGCCAGGCTGTCGGCTTCGTGGGTCTGGTGGAGGCCGAGTCCTTTCCAGGTTTCGGGGGAGCATTCGATGACGCCGGTGCTGTGGTCGTGGCTGTAGGGGTAGCCGTAGCACCAGATCCAGCCGTGGTCGGTTTCGACGAAGGCGAACAGGAAGGAGTCGAAGGCTTTGGTGGTGCCGAGCCACATGTATTTGTTGCGGCCGAGGGTGGTCTGGGTGCCGAAGTGGGTGGCGTGGCGTTCGCGCAGGGTGCTGTTGATGCCGTCGCCGGCCACGATGAGGTCGGCGCCGGCCAGTTCGTCCTCGTGGGTGATCTCGTGCTCGTACTCGATGCGCACGCCGAGGGAACGGGCCCGCTCGGCCAGGATGGCCAGCAACTGGTGCCGGCCGATGCCGAAGCCCTCTTCGCCGTGGTCCACCGTCAACGTCGCGCGGCGGTGCAGGTGGGTGACCCAGCTGTTCCAGCGGACGATGTTCTCGCTGATGGCGCGCGCGGACTCCGCATCGGCGAGATGAAGATTCTGGTACATCTCATCCCAGAAGGTCACGCCCCAGCCGTACGTCGATCCGGCCGGGTCGCGTTCGTAGACGGTGATGTCATGGGCCCGGTCGGCCCGTTTCATCAGGATCGAGAAGTACAGGCCGGCTGGTCCGCCCCCAACGCACGCGATCTTCACAAGAGCCCCCGATTGTCACTTACTGCTATCGATATATCACATAAAGTAGTCGAGACTGTCGAACGTGCGGCGGTGGGCGTGAGATAATGACTTCCACGGAGCCCTCTCCGCCTCGGGCACAGCCCAGGCGAGAGGGTTTTTTCATGCCCGCAAACGCAGTGACGACCTGCCTGCGGCGGGCGCCCCCGTTCACCCGAATGAAGGAGTCCTCCCATGGACCTTGGTCTGACCTGCCCGCGTTTCACCTGGCCAGGCGGCGACGCCGCCATCGCCGGCAGGTTCGCCGCCGTCGCCCGAGGCGCCGACCAGGCGGGTCTGCGCAGCCTGTGGGTGATGGACCATCTCTTCCAGATCCCCAACTTCGGCTCCGTGGAGGACCCGATGCTGGAGGCGTACGGCGCGCTGTCCTACGCCGCCGCCCTGACCAGCCGGGTGAGCCTGGGCGCGCTCGTGACCGGCGCCGTCCACCGAGCGCCCGGGCTGCTGGTCAAGCAGGTCAGCACCCTGGACGCGCTCTCCGGCGGCCGTGCCGTCCTGGGCATCGGCGCCTCCTGGTACGAGCCCGAGGCCCGCGGCCTGGGGCTCCCCTTCCCGCCCTTGGCCGAGCGGTTCGAGCGGCTCGAGGAGACGCTCCAGATCGCCCGGCAGATGTGGAGCGGTCAGGACAAGCCGTACCACGGCCGGCACTATCAGCTGGAACGTACGCTCGACGCGCCGCGCGGCAACCCGCCCATCCTGATCGGCGGCAGCGGGGAGAAGAAGACCCTCCGCCTCGTCGCCCAGTACGCCGACGCCTGCAACTTCCTGTTCGGCGCCGACGTGCGGCACAAGCTCGACGTGCTGCGCGCCCACTGCGAACGGCTGGGACGGCCCTACGAGGAGATCGAGAAGACCCTTCACATGCGGATCCCCGAGGGCCAGAGTGTCGAGGAGAGCGTCCAGCGCTGTGCCGAGCTGGCCGCGCTGGGCATCGAGCACGTCATCGTCGTCGTGCCCGACCCCTCCGAAGACGTGTGGCTGACCCATCTGGCCGAGCTCGCCGTACGGATATCTGCCATCACCCCGCTCGGCCGCTGAGCCTGCCGTTCCACCGCCTCCCAGACTTGGCGAGGTCTTGGACGCTCCGATGCCAATCCCCGAACCCCCCGTGCACAGGCTGCTACGGGCCGCGTGTTCGACTGGGTGAGGGGATTGGCAGATGAAGACTCAGCGACGCCTGTCGATTACGAAGCGTATGACGCTGTTCACCGGAGTGGTGGCGACGCTGCTGTCGGCGCTCCTCGCTGCGACGGTCATGATCGCGGTTTACCGGTTCGAGATGGGAAACCTCGTCGGTGAGCTCGCCGCGGCCGGTGGCCGGGTGGCCCACGAGGTTGAGCACAACGAGCTGGGCACGCCGCTGGTCGAGCACAGAGGCCGCAACCTGCAGATCGTCGACGCCACGAGGCGGGTCGTCGCATCGACGCCGCCGCTGCGGGGCAAGCCGGCGATGTCGAGCTTCAACCCCGACGGCAGGAAGATCATCACTGGCGTCGTATGCGGCCAGGTCTTCCCTTCCGGCGAGTGCCACATGGTGGTCGCGCAGTCCGCGTACCGGGAGGGGCAGGACTGGGTCGTTTACGCTTCCTCCCCGCTGATTCCTCCGTACGTCGATCCGTGGCTGGCCGGGATCGTGATCGGCGCGGCGGTGCTGATGGCTGTGGCGATCACCGGGATCGGCCACCGGATCGTCAACGCGTCCCTCAGGCCGGTGTCCGCCATCCGGGCGGAACTCGACAGGATCACCGAGACCTGCCCCGAGCGGCGGGTGCCACTCCCGCCGAGCCGGGACGAGATCCACGACCTGGCCGACAGCGTCAACCGGACGCTGGCCCGGCTGGAGACCGCGATGAACCAGCAGCGCCATTTCACCTCGGACGCCTCCCACGAGCTGCGTACCCCCATCGCCGCCATACGGGCCGAGGTCGAGGACGCTCTGCACGCGCCCGAGGAGACCAGCGTGCCCAGGCTGGGCAACACCGTTCTGTCCAGCCTGGACCGGCTCGAGGCGATCGTGGGCGACCTGCTGACCATAGCGCGGCTGGAGGCGGGCAGGGCGGGCCAGCGCGAGCCCATCGACCTGGCCGAGTTCGTGGCCTCGGAGTGCGAGAGGCGGCCGAAGCCGGACAAGCGGTTCGAGTACGCGCTCGAGCCCGGCGTGGTGGTGACCGGCGACCGGTTTCAACTGTCGCGCCTGCTCACCAACCTGATCGACAACGCTGAGCGGCACGCCGCCACGACCGTCGCCTTCCACGTACGGCGTGAGCCGAGCTGCAAACGTGACGCCCAGCGCTACCCGCACGGCGTCGCGATACTCGAAGTGGTCGACAACGGGCCCGGCATCGACCCGGACAAGCGCGAGCTGGTCTTCCAGCGCTTCACCCGGCTGGACAAGGCCCGCGACAGGGACGCCGGAGGCACCGGCCTGGGCCTGTCGATCGCCCGGCAGATCGCCGAGGCGCACGACGGCACCCTCCAGATCGAGGACAGCCCCCACGGCAGCCGGTTCGTCCTTCGCCTTCCCCTCGGCTGAGGGTGTCATAGCAGGTCAATCGGGTACTGGCCGGAGCGCGGGGGAGTCCGGCACGAGCTGATCGCGCCACGCGAAACCTTCATGGCCTGGAGACGTCCGCCGCTCGTACGGCACGCAGTCATGTGAGGGGACGCATGAGCACGAAATCCGACACCCTGGCCCGCGCGCTGGGCTGGGTCAGCCTCGCGCTGGGCACGGTGCAGCTGGCCGCGCCGCGCACCATCAACCGCCTGAGCGGCGTCGACGACTCCCGCCTGGCCAGGACGGTGACGCGCATGGTGGGCACGCGGCAGCTGGTGCACGGGGCGGCGCTGCTGGGCAGCCGCCGGCCCGGGCCGTGGACCTGGAGCCGCGTCGTGGGCGACGTGCTGGACCTGGCCCTGCTGGGCAGGGCGGTGGCGAGCCGCTCGGGCCGCTCAGGCCGTTCGAGAGCCTCGCGCCGCTCGCGCCGTTCCAGAGCCCCGGGCCGGAGACCCCGGAGGGCGGTCGCGGCGACGGCCGCCGTGGCGCCACGGCGGAGCGCCGCTCGCGGTGGCGGGCCAGGGTCCCGACGGCGACCGTGGAGTGGGAGGCGGAGATCCTGGACGAGCAGGCCGGCGAGCTGATCGCCTGGGCGTCGGTGCGCGGCTCCATGGTCGCCACGAGCGGTTCGGTCAGGTTCACCGACGGCCCCGCCGGGCGCGGTACGGCGGTCCACGTCACGCTGGAGTACCGCGGTCGCGGCCGGGCGGTCGGCGCCACGGTGGCCAGGATGTTCGGCGAGTACCCGGAGCAGCAGATCCGCGATGATCTGCGCCGCTTCAAGCAGATCATGGAGACGGGAGAAGCGCCGCTCTCCGAGGGCGGCCCCCAAGGCGTCCGGCCGCTGCGCCGGCTCGGGCAGCGCTCCGCCCAGCCGGTGGGAGGCCGGTCATGAAGGCCGGCGGGAGGCGGGCTCACGGCCGGGTGGCTGGTGGATCTGCTGCCGCGGCGCCGGCGCCGGCGGGTTCGGCAGGGTGACCGGCTCCGTGCGCAGCGGGAACGGCTCGCCGTGATGGGTCAACGTGATCGGCGGGCCCTCCAGCAGCCGGTAGCTCGTCGTCTCGCTCGTGACGCCGACGTGCAGCAGACTGCCGCGGTAGCGCAGCCGGAAGCCCAGCCGGGTGACGCCCGGCGGCAGCCTCGGGGCGAAGCACATCCGGCCCTCGCCGGCGCGCATCCCGCCGAAGCCCGCGACAAGGGAGATCCACACCCCGGCCAGCGAGGCCATGTGGAGTCCGTCGACGGTGTTCCGCTCCAGGTCCGCCAGGTCCATCATGGCCGCCTCGCCGAGGTAACGGCCGGCGAGTTCGAGCTGCCCCACCTCGGCGGCGATCACTGCCTGGGTGCAGGCGGACAACGACGAGTCGCGAACCGTCAGCGCCTCGTAGTAGGCGAAGTCGCGGGCCTTCTGCTCGGGCGTGAACGCGTCGCCGCGCAGGTGCAGCGCCAGCACGAGGTCGGCCTGCTTGACCACCTGCCGCCGGTAGAGGTCGAAGTAGGGGAAGTGCAGGAGCAGCGGGTACTGGTCCGGCTTCGTGGCGGCGAAGTTCCAGACTCCGTGCCGGGTGAAGCCCTCGCTCTGCTGATGGACGCCCAGCCGCTCGTCATAGCAGACGGTCATCGCGTTCGCCGCGTCCCGCCACCTCGTGATCTCCTCCTCGGTGATCCCGAGCCGCGCCGCCAGATCGGGATGGCCGGCGGCCGCCTCGGCCGCCTCACGCAGGTTCTGCTGGGCCATCAGGTTGGTGTAGACGTTGTTGTCGGCGACGGCGCTGTACTCGTCGGGACCGGTCACGCCGTCGATGCGGTACCGCCCATCGCTCTCGTGATGGCCGAGGGCACACCACAGCCGGGCCGTCCCGGTCAGCAGCGGCAGGCCGGTGTCGCGTTCGAACGCCGTGTCACCGGTGGCGTCGACGTAGTGCGTGACCGCGTGGGCGATGTCGGCGTTGATGTGGAACGCCGCGGTCCCGGCGGGCCAGTAGCCAGAGCACTCCTCGCCGTGGATCGTCCGCCACGGGAAGGCGGCCCCGGACAGCCCGAGCTGCGTGGCGCGCGCCTCCGCCATCGGCAGGGTCGACCTCCGCCACGACAGCGCGTCCGCCACGGCCCGCGGGTAGGTGTAGGTGAGCACAGGCAGCACGAAGATCTCGGTGTCCCAGAAGGCATGCCCGTCATAGCCCGAGCCGGTCAGCCCCTTGGCCGGGATGGGGCGGTCCTCCAGGCGCGCGGCCGACTGCAGCAGGTGGAACATCCCGAAACGTACGGCCTGCTGCACCTCGGCGTCGCCCTCGACCTCCACGTCCGCGCTCTCCCAGAACGCGTCGAGGAACTGCCGTTGATCCGAGCACAACCCGTCCCAGCCGACCAGCCGGGCGGCCGCCAGCGCCGCGACCACCTGGTCGTGCATGGCGGGCCGGGAACGCCGGGCCGACCAGCCGTACGAGAAGAACTTGACCAGCCGCAGCCGCCGGCCCGGCGGCAGGCGCGTGGCGACGGTCACCCGGCTGACGTCGGCGCTGCCCTGCGCGTCGATCCGGGTGCCGTCCGGCCCGTCGATCTCGTGGCACATGGCGGCGGCCACCCGCAGGCCGCTGGCCCGGGTGTGGTGGACCATGATCGCCACGCCGTCCTTGGCCGGCAGGTTCTCCTCCAGGACCAGCGGCGACTCCAGCGGGGCGGCCACGCGCGGGTCTCCGCTCGTGTACTGGCGGGTCTCGTTGGCGACGAGCTCCGACTGCACGACCACGTGCCTGGAGTCGTCCACGGCCTCGACCTCGTACCGGATCGCGGCCACCGCGCGATGGGTGAAGGACACCAGCCGCGTGGACGTGATCCGCACCTGACCCCCGGTCGGCGAGCTCCACAGAGCCCTGCGGGTCAGCGTCCCCGCGCGCAGGTCCAGGACCCGCTCGTGCTCGTGCAGCGTGCCGTACCGCACGTCGAACGGCTCGTCGTCGACCAGCAGCCGGATCACCTTGCCGTTGGTGACGTTCACCACCGTCTGCCCGGACTCGGGATAGCCGTAGGCGGTCTCGGCGTACGGCAGCGGCCGCACCTCGTAGAACCCGCCGAGATAGGTGCCCGGCTCCCCGTACGGCTCGCCCTCCTCGAGGTTGCCGCGCAGGCCGACGTGCCCGTTGGACAGCGCGAACACCGACTCGGTCTGCGCCAGCACGTCCAGGTCGAGCCGGCACTCCCGCACCGACCACGGCTCGACGCAGAACGCCGGATGCCGGATCATCGCGCCGCCTCATCGCGCGGGTCCAGCAGCTCGGAGAGGTCGCTCACGACGATGTCGGCGCCGTGGTCGCGCAACGCGTCCGCCTGTCCGGTCCGGTCGACGCCGACGACGAAGGCGAACCGCCCGGCCCGGCCCGCCGCCACCCCCGCCAGCGCGTCCTCGAACACCGCCGCCTCCGACGGCTTCAGCCCCAGCGCCTCGGCTCCCGCCAGGTACATGTCCGGGGCCGGCTTGCCGGCGAGATGCCGCCTCTGGGCCACCACACCGTCGACGCGCGCCTCGAAATGGCCGGTGAGGCCGGCGGCCGACAGGACCCGCTCGGTGTTCGCGCTCGACGACACGACGGCCCTGCGCAGCCCCGCGTCCCGGGCGGCCAGCACGTACCGGACGGAGCCGGGGAACGTCTCCACGCCGTCCCTGTCGATGACCGTCTGGACGAGCGCGTTCTTCCTGTTGCTCAGGCCGTGCACGGTCATGGCGTCCTGCGGATCGCCGGGCGACCCCTCGGGCAGGCTGATCCCTCTCGACCGCAGGAAGCTCCTCGTGCCGTCCAGCCGCTCCTTGCCGTCGACGTAGCGGTCGTAGTCGGCGACGGCGTCGAACGGCACGAACGGCTGCCCCGTCCGGCCGGCCCACCGCCGCAGGAACTCGTCGAACATCGACTTCCACGCGGCGGCGTGCACGGTCGCGGTGCGCGTCAGCACGCCGTCCATGTCGAAGAGACACCCGCGGACTCCGTCAGGCAGCCCGAGCATCAGCCCCCCGATCCGGCACGTGTTCCCGTGCCTGGCTGGCGACTACCCCGCAGCCCATGCTTCTCACCGGGGACGCCCGACCCCGAAAGTTTCGGCGCTCATTCGGGTGTATTCGCAGCTCGTGCGGGCGGATATGTGACTGATCTATGAAACATTTCGGATCTTCGTTGACACATTTCGAAGGGCTTTCCAGACTGATCGCCAACACCCCATCCAGAAGGGAGTGCCCAAGTGATCATCCGCTTGGTTGCCCTGGCGGTAGCGGCGACGCTCTCGGTCGCCGGAGCGGTGACGGGAGTGTCCACCAAGGCCGCCGCGGCCGCCGGAGTCGAAGACGAGGGTGCCGACTGCGCCGTGACCGGCCTGCCCGACGCGGGATCCTTACCCACCGATACCCGGCTTCCCGATCCCTTCAAGAAACTGGACGGCACCCGCATCTCCGCCAGATCCGAGTGGCGGTGCCGGCGGGAGGAGATCAAGAAACTGGCGGAGAAGTTCGTCTACGGCGAGAAGCCCGGGAAGCCGGCCGGCGTCACAGGGACGGTCTCGAGAACCGGTATCACCGTGAACGTGAGCCACAACGGCAAGAGTTCGAGCTTCTCGGCGAGCGTCGACCTGCCCAGCGGCTCCGGACCTTTCCCGGCCGTCGTCGTCTTCGGCGGGTTCGGAGCGGACACCGCCGCCATCAAAGCCGCCGGCGCCGCCGTCATCAACTACGACCCGTACGCGGTCGGCAAAGAGGGCACGCCGCGCAACAACAAGCAGGGCGCCTTCTACAGCATCTACGGCTCCTCGAGCAGCACCGGACTGCTCCTCGCCTGGGGCTGGGGCGTGAGCCGGATCATCGACGTCATCGAGCAGTCGGACGGCAGCATCCTCAGAGCGGACGCGACCGGCGTCACGGGATGCTCGCGGTTCGGCAAGGGCGCCTTCGTGACCGGCGCCTTCGACCAGCGCATCGCCCTGACCATGCCGATCGAGTCGGGCAGCGCCGGTGTGCCCATCTTCCGCGGCATCCCCGGGGAAGGCGCCCAGAGCCTGAGCAGCGCCTACGGGGAGCAGCCGTGGCTGGGCGACGCGTTCGGCTCCTTCACGAGCAGCCCGACCAGGCTGCCGGTGGACACGCACGAGATCGTGGGCATGTTCGCGCCGCGCGGACTGTTCATCATGGACAACCCTCACATCACCAACCTGGGCCCCAAATCCGCGAGCGTGGCGGCCCTGGGCGGCGCCGAGATCTACAAGGCGCTCGGCGCGGGGGAGAACATCACCTACTGGTCCGACATCCAGGACGGCAACCACTGCGCCAACCGGCCCGAATGGCGGACCCCGTTGCAGCAGAACATCCAGAAGTTCCTGCTGAAGACGGGCAACGCTCCCGGCGCGATGAGGATCTCGGCCAAGGCGTCCGGCAACCTGTCCCAGTGGAGAGACTGGCAGACCCCGGTCCTCGGCGACTCCGGCGACACCACCCCGCCGAGCACGCCGGGCACCCCGGCCGCGACCAACGTGACCACCACCGGCGCCACGCTCACCTGGGCCGCCGCCACCGACCAGGGCGGCTCCGGCCTGGCCGGCTACAACGTCTACCGCGAGGTGGGCGCCACCGACCAGCAACTCGGCCAGTCCGCCACCAATTCGATCACCCTCTCCGGGCTGACCGCGAGCACCCAGTACCAGGTGTACGTGCGGGCGCGTGACGGCGCGGGCAACCTGTCCGGCAACTCGCCCCTGGTCACCTTCACCACGACGACCGGCGGTGGCGACACCTCCCCGCCGACCGCCCCGGCCGGCCTGACGGCCTCGGGGACCACGTCGACGGGCACGAGCCTCAGCTGGACGGCCTCGACGGACGACAACGGCGTCGCCGGCTACGACATCCTGCGCGCGCCCGGCACGAGCGGCGGCACGTTCACCCAGGTCGGCACCTCGGCCGCGACCTCGTTCAGCGACACGGGCCTGGCCCCGAGCACCACCTACCGCTACCAGGTCAGGGCGCGCGACGCCGCGGGCAACACCTCGCCGGTCTCGAACACCGCGCAGGTCGCCACCCAGCCCGGCACGTCCACCGGCGCCTGCACGGCCGTCCCGACCGTACAGACCCAGTGGTCCACCGGGTACGTCATCCAGCCGCTGACCATCACCAACACCGGCACCTCGACGATCAACGGATGGACGGTCACCTTCACCCTGCCGGCCGGGCACACGCTGACCGGCTCGTGGAACGGCACCGCCACCGTCAGGGGGCAGACCGTGACCATCAAGAACGCCAGCCACAACGGCACCGTCGCCCCAGGAGCCAGCATCACCAACGTCGGCTTCCAGGCGAGCCGCCCGAACGGCGACACCGCGCTTCCGTCCGGCTACACCTGCGCCTGACGGCCCGCACCCACCGGCCCACTCATCCGCACAAAGGTGGGTGGGCCGCTTCGGGGGAGGTGTAGGTAAAGCGGGGTGTGCTCCAGCTGAAGCAGTCCTGCTTGCAGAGTGCGATGCTGAAGAATTCCATCGCCTATGCACAGTGATTGCCGCGACGGATAATGACGGCAATCTACACGTCTGGTGGGCACTCATGGAGCGCATCTTCGTCAACCTGACCAACTACGCGCTCAGGTTTGCTGGAGCCGCTGCGGCGATCTGGGGCATCGCGTATGCGATCAACGGTGCCACTCAGGCTCGCGGATATATCACTATACGCGTCGCACCCACGACGGAAGTCGCCGATCACCTTCGGGTGAGCGGTGTGAAACTCCCCGCCGGCGCCGTACTCGGCGAGGGAGAGCTGTCCCTGAGCATGTGGGATTCCACCGTTACCGAACAGGTGCTCTCGCGCGCAGACGTCTTGCTGAGCGGTCTTTGCGCGGGCGTGGCTGCCCTGCTGGTGAGCGGCCTGCTCAAGACTTTTATGAATCAGCAACCTTTCACAAGGGGCAATGCCGCCCGGATCGCCTGGCTCGCCGCTCTTGTGCTCGTCTCTGGTCTGGCCGGCCCCATGCTGTCCAGGCTCGCCGCAGCGACCGTGCTCGATCGGGCGGAGCTCGCGGCGATCTTCATTCCGTCGCTCAGCCTGTCATGGGTGCCCGTCGCGGGGTGCGTGTTTCTCCTCGCGTTGGCCCTCGCCTTTCGAAGAGGAGCGCAGACATCCGGCGCGGTGCTGGAGAACGCGGGCTGAAGCGTTCCACCGTCGCGCGTGGGTCTAAGGAGTATCTCAGTGGCAGCGGAGGTCGAGGCCGGCATCCGTGCTGTCGTACAGCTCCACGATGAAGTGCTTCATGTTGCCGTCAGCGGCCTTGTCCGAGGATCTATCGAAGTAGACCCTCAAGGGGGCCCTTTCGACTTCGACTCCAGCGATGCCGGCGGCGTCGTAATAACGGACCACTTCTTCCTCGGAGAGGGTTGTGGACAGCTTGATTCGGACTTGGTAGTCGCAGTGATTCCCGTTTCCTCGTAGGGCGATGGAACCCTCAGCGCTGTAATCCGCAAAGTCGGTGTCAGGCGGCAACGGATAGGCGAGGAAACGGTCCTCCAGGTTTGCAAGCTTCCTGTCGTTCAACCAAGCCGGAATGCTGAAGAGCAAGAAAAGCCCGACAAGAGGTGCCACGACCGCGCATGCGATGGCAACGAGGCATCCAAGTTTCACGACGGGCAACTCTACAGATTTCATCACGTAGTCGGAGAGGCATCCGCTGTGGATGTGAGTCTCTGTGCCGGGGCCTGCGCTGGGAGGAGAAAGCTGTTTGCCGCCCAGGAGCAGACCAGCGCCGGGGCAGTCACCTCGCCGAGGCCGCAGGGCCCTAGTACTTGCGGCAGTCGCCCTTGGCGAGAATCAGGGACATCCCGCCGACCTGGTTGGTCTTGTAGGACAGGTAGAAGAGGTAGAGCGCCTTCTTGTTGCCCGGCACGCTGGCGGTGGGATAGCCGCCCGGACCACGCCGCAGGTCGGGATAGGCGGCCTTCAGTTGCGCCTTGGTGGCCCCGATGCCGATGCCCTGGGGCGTCTTGAGGTCAGATGGCGAAACGATCATGGTCAGGCCGTACTTCTTGGAGATGTACATCCCCACCCGGTAGTTGGGGTACGGGTTCTCCTTCAGGTCCCAGCCCGTGCATCCGGCGTGGTCACCCACTGATTTGCGGACGATTCTCCCGGTCGCCTTCGCGTTCGTGGCGCTCATGCCGAGCTTCAGGTTGCCGTACCCGTACGGTCCCAGCGTCGCCTTCCGGGCGGCGAACGCGGCGGGCGCCACGGCGACCGGCACGAGCCCGCCCGCCAGCGCCACTACCAGCGCCGACCGGCCGATCCGTAGGCCGTTCGTTCGGTTCATCGTGCTCCTGATCTTTGACTTGATCACTTTAGTGATGGTCTGGATTGGTTGTTGGGGATTCGCGCAGTTGCGGGCAGGCGCCGTCACACTCGGATCACCCGCCGGCGCTGGATTTCACGTAATCGGCCTTGGGAGATGCGCTCATGCGGCGGCATTCGATCGACTACCTCAAGCGGGGCGGCCGCCAGCGCGGCATGCTCGTCCACCGCGGTTTCTGGGGCCACAAGGTGCCTCGGCTCATGCTGGGGTGTCGCCTCCGCGGGTACCGCCCCATGGTCGACGGGTACGGCCCGCACACGCCCGGCCTTGATGCGGCCCGCTGGGTCACCTGTCACTGCTGCGGCGTCTGCCCCGATCCGCAAGGCAGTCTCGACTCTCGGCACAGCCGGCCTGCCGCTGTGGACCGGCGAGGTTGAGTCCGGCTCCGTCATGCGCCGCCGGCGCGGGCGAAGCTTTGATGGCGCGGGCCCATGCCGCGGCTTAATCTGACGCCATGGTGCAGATGGGTCCTCAGCGGCTGATCAAGCGAAGCTTCCGTGTTTGGACTCTTCCGAGAATCATACTGTCAGGGCTGGCGGGCAATCTGCTCTGGGAAGTCGTGAAGAGCAATCTGCCTGCCACCGCGAGGTCTTCCTGGCCGTGGAGGTTCGTTATTCTCGATTCGTCGAGCACGGCCGCCATGGCGAGCATCCTGGCTGCGCTGATGATCGCGCGTGTCCAGTTATCCAAATCCATGGCTGCGGCAATCACCTGGACTGCGTATGACGATCCGAGCAGATATGTCAGGAACTCCAGATGGACGGTCCATATAAAGAACGGCGGCCCTGGTCGTGCGATCGTCTCTGGCGTGGTGTATCGAGTTCAGATCGTCGGCGCGGTGCCGGCGGGTGAGCATTGGGTGTCATGGTGGGATGCGGTTGCGGCCATTCAACGAACTGGGCTGAGGTTCCGCGATGACTTTTTCATTCTCGCGCTGGGCGAAGGAGCGGCGATCCCGCCATCTGGTCCGTCGGATACCGGTCTCGAAATATTTTCCCTCAACAGCAGGGCTGCGAGCAAGGTCGCGGAAGTATTGATGCGCGTCCAGGTGGACGATGTCATCGGCGACAAATACGAACGAACTATTACCTGTTGGCATGCGCCTTCGCGCCAGGCGTATGCGCAATTGGACAGCTCTCGGCACCCATTACTTCGGCGGTTGCTGAAAGGCCGATAGCTGCTTAAGGCGTTGAGCTGCTTCAGTGCGCGCGTTGGCGCACTCTCATACGCCGGCGACCGCGCTGGCAACGAGCCCGCCTCAACAGCCGGAACTACGCGGTGCTTGCGCTGGCCGGCGCTCCGCAAGCGGTGCTGGATGATCGACGTGGTGTCGGCAAGTGAGGCCGTCGCCGGTCTGGCCGCTCACCGCGGCACGTCGCCCGACGCGCTGAGGTGGCCCCGAAGGGAGAGTCGCGAGGCCACCTTCCGCGAGGGCCACCTTCCGCGAGGGCGGCATGCGCGCGATGCGGCACTGCATCGCGAGCCTGCTCTCGACCGCTCTTGATCGAGGACGCGAGCGGTCGAAGGCGGTCGCCGAGTGGATGGGACACCTCCGATGGAGGGGTGCTGCTCCTGTGGACCTGGAGCGAAGATCAGCGGACGTAGATGTTCGGCCGGGGCGGGGTGGGCATGCCGTCGCCGATGAAGAAGCTCGTGTGCGGCGGCTGGTTGTAGGCGGTGTTCTGCCAGGCGACCGACACCCGGTAGAGCGGGTCGTGCATCAGGGTGTAGATGCGCCGGTCGGTCGGCGTGGTCGTGGCGTAGATCCGCAGCGCGCGGTTGTCGCTCGTGGGCCAGATGACCTCCTCGCGCCAGTCGCCGAACAGGTCCGCCGACAGCGACGGGGTGGCCTTGGTGCCGTTGTTGGAGTGCACGCCCGAGGCGGTCAGCAGGCGGGTGTCGGCGCTCGTGCCGTACTTGTCGATCCTCGTCTGGTCGAGCAGTTCCCGGAGCGGGTCGGCGTCCCACCAGATGAGGAAGTTCACCGAGGACGGCTTGCGGCCGGCGTTGTTGCCGGTGACGCTGCGCAGGTTCTCGTCGTGGGCGGACCAGAACTCGCTCGCCACCCTGACGGTCGAGATGTCGCCGGCCACGCCGCGGCCGTTGTCGCCGTTGGCGGGGGTGGACCAGAGGATCTGGCCGTTGCGCGGGTCGATGTAGAGCGAGGAGGGCTGCGAGCCGGACTCGCTCACCTTGAAGTACTCCAGGCCCGGCCTGGCCGGGTCGAAGTCGCCCAGGTGCTGCGCGTCGCCGTGCCCGGTGCCCGTGGTCCACATGCCGGTGCCGTTGTCGTTCACGGCCATGGCGCCGTACACGATCTCGTCCCGGCCGTCCTGGTCGATGTCGCCGACGGACAGGCTGTGGCTGCCCTGACCGGTCCACTGCGAGCCCGCCGAGTTGCTGTCGAACGTCCAGCGCTTGGTGAGCGAGCCGTTGCGGAAGTCCCAGGCCGCGATCACGGAGCGGGTGTAGTAGCCGCGCGCCATGATCAGCGAGGGGCGCTCACCGTCCAGGTACGCCGTCCCGGCCAGGAACCGGTCCACCCGGTTGCCGTACGAGTCGCCCCAGGACGAGACGGTGCCGCGGGGCGGGTCGTAGGTGACCGTGGACATCGCGGCGCCGGTCTGGCCGTTGAACATGGTCAGGAACTCGGGGCCGGACAGGACGTACCCGCTCGAATTGCGGTAGTCGGCCGAGGCGTTGCCGATGACCGTGCCCTGGCCGTCCCTGGTGCCGTCGGCGGTCTTCATGGCGACCTCGGCCCGCCCGTCGCCGTCGTAGTCGTAGACCTGGAACTGGGTGTAGTGGGCGCCCGCGCGGATGTTCCGGCCCAGGTCGATGCGCCACAGCCGGGTGCCGTCCAGCCGGTACGCGTCCACGTACACGTTGCCGGTGTAGCCGGACTGGGAGTTGTCCTTGGCGTTGGACGGGTCCCACTTCAGCACGATCTCGTACCGGCCGTCGCCGTCCACGTCGCCGACGCTGGCGTCGTTGGCGCTGTAGGTGTACGCGACGCCGTCCGGCGTGGTGCCGCCCGACGGCGGCTGGATCGGCACGTCGAGGTAGGAGCCGCCGATGAAGCGGAGCGAGGCGGGCGAGGCGGCCTGCTCGGTCCCGCCGACCACCGCCCTGACCGTGTACGAGGCGTCGGCGGCGGCGCCGTTGTCCAGGTAGTTGGTGGAGGCGGTGAGGTTGGAGGCGACCCGGGTGGAGCCCCGGTACACGTTGAAGGCCACGCCGTCGGGGTCGGTGCCGAGCAGCCGCCAGGACACGAGGTTGCCCGATCCCGACCGGACGCTGACCAGGCCGCGGTCAAGGTCCTCCATCTGCTTCGTGGGCGGTGCGGCGTGGGCGGGCACGCCGCCGATCGCCAGGGCGAGAACCGTCACCATGCCGGCCAGTCGTAAACGCACGTTGCTGACTCCCTTCGTGGTAAGCGCTTTCCCAATGCCTGAAAAAACGAAACTTTCATCGCGGGCTCCGGCCGTGGGTTAGCGCTAACACGGATACGCCGGAAAGGAGGGTTCTCGTGGTGAGGGCCGGAGCTGCGGGAACGGTCACGGGACTCTCCTCGTCGGCGGCGGGGGCGCCCTGCCCCGCGCCGCGCGGTATTAAAGCCTCCGCTCCTTACACCCGCAAGCCCTCGGAGTCAGGTCAGGGCGTCCAGCGCGCGGTCGACGTCGTCGGCCGTGTTGTAGATGTGGAAACTCGCGCGTACCTTTCCCGCCCGTACGGCCGCCCGGATCCCGGCCGCCGCCAGCCGCTCGCCCGGCGCGTCCACGGAGACGATGGCGGTGTCGGACGGCTCCAGGCCGAGTCCGGCCCTGAACCGGTTGGCGAGGCCGACGTTGTGGTCGCGGACCCGCTCGACGCCGAGCTCGTTGAGCAGCTCGATGGCCGGGGCGGCGCCGACGTACGAGAACCAGGCCGGCGACAGGTCGAACGCCCGCGCGTCCGCCGCCAGCCGCAGCGGCGGGCCGTAGTAGGAGCCGCCCTCGTCGGCCCCCGCGTACCAGTTGGCGGCCAGCGGGCGCATGCGCTCGCGCAGGCCGGGCGACAGATAGCCGAAAGCGGCCCCGCGCGGCGCCATCAGCCACTTGTACGCGGCGCAGGCCAGCGCGTCGACGCCCTCGACGCTGACGGGCAGCCAGCCGCAGGACTGGGAGCCGTCGGCGATGACGAGCGCGCCATGAGCCCGTGCGGCCTCGACGATGTCCCGGAGCGGCGCGACGTACCCGGTGGCGGACTGGACGAGGCTGAAGGCGACGGCGGCGGTGGAGCCGTCGATCGCGTCGGCCAGCCGGTCGGCGGGCACGGTCTCGACCTCGGCGGCCACCGCCCACGGGAACAGGTTGCTGGTGAACTCGATCTCCGGCACCACGACCCGCGCGCCCGGCGGCAGCGCCGTGGCCACGGTGGACATGATCTGGGAGACGGTGGAGCTGATGGTGACATCGCCGGCCGAGACGCCGACGAGGCGGGCGAAGGCCTCGCGGGAGCGGCCGACGAACGCGTCCCATGGTTTCCAGTCGCTGCTGCCGTGCCGCCAGTCGGTCAGGACGGCTTGGAGCTCCTCGAAGGCGCTGCGCGGTGGCAGGCCGTAGGAGGCGGTGTTGAGCCAGCCGGGATCGGCGTCCCAGAGCGTGCCTGCAGAGGCGATGTCCATACGAGCGGCGTCCATGTGATCAGCATCTGCGATTTTCTGTGTTTACCTGAGTATTTTCGGCAAATTGGGTGGGCGTGGCCGTGGCGGGCCGTCCCGGTACTCGCCCAGCGCGAGTACCGGGGTGGCTGCGACGCGGTGGAAGCCGGTCCTGTGCTGAGAATCGCATACAAGCCCTGTACGTCCCGCTGGTGAGTGGGTCGCCTGGGGTGCCTGGCCCGCCGGACGCTGTCCCTTCCCTGGGAGGAATGGGGCGGGCACCGTGCGCCGGTCGGGCACACGGCTGGAGGTCATCAACGTGCTTACCGAGGTGGTGCGGGCTCCGGTGGCGCGGTGGGTACGGGTGGCGTGCTGGCCGAGCAGGCCGCGCGTGAGGATCCGCTCGGCGGCGGCCCAGTCCCGATCACACGACAGGCCGCAGGCCGGACAGTCGACCGTCTCCAACAGCATGCCGCACGACGGCATGCCGCCGTGCGGCGCTCGTACCGGCAGGCGCACCACACAACCGGCCCATTCTGATCGCAGGCCAACCGGCACGCCCCGCACGCCCTGTACCTCCGCCCATCCAGAGCGCGCAGCGCGGCGCCGGCCATGCTCGGTGGGGTCACCCCGCCGGGGTGACGTCCCTGATGAACACGATCCCGTCGGTCTCGCCCACCTGGGCGGGGTCCAGGGCGAAGTAGCCGTGGTTGGCGGAGGTGCGGAGAGCCAGTCCGGCGTCCGCGATGACCGTGCTCAGGCGCTGGGAGTCGATGAGGTGGCGGTTCTCGGGGAGGGCGGCGTACAGGACGCCCTCCAGGGTGTCCGGCGGGGGAGCGGCGATGCCGAGGTGGGGCGCCGCGCCGAGCGCCGTGGCGATGAAGGCGTACTCGGCGCCCACGTGCGCGGCGACGATCGCGCCCGCGCTCCACCACTCCAGCAGCAGGTCGCCGCCCGGCCAGCCGGCCGTCCGCCAGGCGCTCCTGTCGCGCTGGAGGTGGCGGTTGTGCGCGTAAACCAGTGCCGGCCCGTACAGCGGCGCGATGGCCAGGAGGTTCTCGGCCATCATCGCGTCCCGCAGTCTCATGAGGCGCGCGACGCGGGACGGCGACGGGTCGGCCATCCCGGCGTGGTAGCGGAGCAGGCCCGTGGCCGTGCGCCCGTACAAGGAGGCCCGCCACCACGCCTCCCGTGAGGTCGCGGCGATCAGGCGCGGCGACTCGGCCATGAGCAGGGCCACCAGGTCGTCGGCGACGAGGCGGAGCGCGACCGCGTCGCCGGACCGGCCGACGGACCGCGCGGGGGCCATGGTCGCCGCGGGGTCGGTCCACCGGGAGTCGGCGCCGAGCAGCCCGTCGAGGTCGGCGAAGGGCAGGACGTCGAGATGGGCGGCGAGGTAGCCGTGCAACCCGGCGAGCGCCTGCCGGGGGCTGCCGGGGCCGGCCATCTCGAGCGGGCCGTCGAAGCCGAAGAACCGGATCCGATCGGACGCCGGCCGGTCGCGGTTGTACGCCCGCATCCACGCCACGAGCTCCCGGTTCGCGGCCGACCCGCCGAGCCCGTGGCTGAACCCGCGCCGCATGACGTCGTCGAGCGTCCCCACACCCTCCCTGACGTAGTCGTCGACGATCAGACCCGCGAGGCAGTCGCTCTCGATCGCGATCGACCGGTACCCCTCGTGCTCGACGAGCTGACGGAAGACCTCGTTGCGCTGCGCCGGGAGCGCCTCCTCGCCGTGCAGGGGCTCACCCAGGCCGAGCAGGCGGGGCGGCGCAGGAAGGAGCCCGGTGATCGAGGCGCTGTCGAAGGGCCGGGCCGCGGCAAGGATCTCGGAAGCCATGCCTTCAACCGTATCGTTGAACTCTCTGTGTAAACTTTGCCGATGCCCCGTGAGCGACTCCGACCCGTGGACCTGGCGCGTGAGCACGGCCTGTCCACCCAGGCGATCCGAAACTACGAAGAAGCGGGCATCCTCCCGCCGGCCGCGCGCACGCCCAGCGGCTACCGCGCCTACACCCCGGCCCACGCGGGGGCCCTGCGCGCGTTCCTCGCCCTGGTGCCCGGCCATGGGCATCAGACGGCCACCTCGATCATGCAGGAGGTCAACGGCGGCGCCGTCGAGCAGGCCCTGCGGCTGATCGACGAGAGCCACGCCCAGCTGCTCGAGGACCGCAGCACGCTGCTGGCCGTCGAGCGGGCGCTCCGCGACCTGACCTCCGAGGACGGGCCCGCCGAACGGCCGGGGCCGGGCGGCGTCACCTTCATCGGCCCGCTGGCCAGAAAGCTCGGGATCAGGCCCGCCACCCTGCGTAAATGGGAGGCCGCCGGGCTGGTCAATCCGCGCCGCGACCCTCAAACCGGCTACCGCGTCTACACCGCCGCGGACGTGCGGGACGCCCGGCTGGCCCACCAGCTCAGGCGCGGCGGCTACCTGCTGGAGCAGATCGCGCCGCTGCTCGCCCAGGTGCGCGCCGCCGGAGGGCTGACGCCCCTGGAGGCGACCCTGCGCGACTGGCACGCCCGGCTCTCCGCGCGCGGCCGCGCCATGCTGAGCGGAGCCGCCGCTCTTGACGCCTACCTCCACGAAGGCCTGCCGAATGATTAAGATACAGTACAGCTCTGTATATTAATTAGCCATGACAGGCAGACGGGATGACGCCATGGGTGCATACGTGCTCGGCTTCCACGACATCGACAAGACCCTCCTCCCCCTGGTCGGTGGCAAGGGGGCCAACCTGGGCGAGCTGACCGCCGTCGAGGGCGCGCGCGTGCCACCGGGCTTCTGCGTCACCACCGAGGCCTACCGCGCGGTGGTGGAGTCGGACGGGACGGTCGCCGGGCTGATCGACGGGCTCTCCGGGCTGCGGGCGGACGACCGCGGCGGGATCGCGGAGGCGGCCACGCGGCTCAGGACGGCCGTCGAGACCCTGCCCGTGCCGCCCGAGATCGAGGGCGACATCCTGCGCCACCTCGACGAGCTCGGAGACGGGCCGTGGGCCGTGCGCTCCAGCGCCACCGCCGAGGACCTGCCGTCCAGCTCGTTCGCCGGGCAGCAGGACACGTACCTGAACGTCAGCGGAGCGCAGGCGGTGCTCGCGAACGTGCGGTGCTGCTGGGCGTCGCTGTTCACCGACAGGGCGGTCGCCTACCGCATCAAGAGCGGCTTCGACCACCGGGCGGTCCGCGTGTCCGTGGTCGTGCAGCGGATGGTCTTCCCCGAGGCGGCGGGCATCATGTTCACCGCCGACCCCGTGACGGGCAACCGGAACGTGGTCTCGATCGACGCCGGGTTCGGCCTGGGGGAGGCATTCGTGTCAGGCGTCGCCAACGCCGACAACTACCGGGTGCGCGCGGGCGAGATCATCGCGCGGAACGTCGTGACCCAGAGCGTCGAGCTGCGCCCGTCCCCGGACGGCGGCACCGAGGAGCGGGAGATCGAACCGGCGCGCCGGCACGTCCAAACCCTGACCGACGAGCAGATCGTCCGCCTCGAACGCCTCGGCCGCAGCATCGAGCGCCACTTCGGCCGCCCCCAGGACATCGAGTGGGGCCTGGTCGAGGGCGACTTCCAGATCCTCCAGAGCCGCCCCGTCACCACGCTCTACCCCGTGCCGGCCGTGACCGACGGCAAGAACCACGTCTTCATGTCGTACGGCCACCGCCAGATGATGACCGACGCCTTCAAGCCCCTCGGCCTGTCGGTCTTCGCCCTCCTACACGACCGGCTGGGCCGCTCGGCGGGCACGGTGTCCGGCGGCCGCTTCTACAAGGACGTGTCGCCCGAGCTGTCCTCGCCGTGGGCCCGCGCGGTCACGCTCAAGAGCCTCGGCCAGGTGGACGTCCTCATGGCCAACGCCCTGCGCCAGGTCCTGGCCAGGAAGGACTTCGTCCGCGACCTGGCCCACGGGAAGACCTCGATGCTGGACTTCGGCGAGGGCGGGCTGCTGCCGCTGGCCCGCCAGTACCTGAAGCTGTCCGGCGAGGACGACGCCAAGGTCGTGCCTGAGCTGATCGCCGAGAACGAGCGGACGGTCGAGGAGCTGCGGAAGGGCATCGCCGGAAAGTCGGGCGACGAGCTGTTCGCGTACATCTTGGACGACCACGACGTGCTGGCCCGGCTCACGTTCGACCCGCGCAGCGTGGCGGCGGCCTTCGTCGGCATCCAGGCGGTGAACTGGGTCAACAAGCACATGAAGGCCTGGCTCGGCGTGGAGAACGCCGCCGACGCCATCGCCCAGTCCGCCGACCACAACGTGGTGGCCGCCATGGGCCTCGACCTGCTCGACGTGGCCGACGCGATCCGTCCGTACCCGGCGGTGATCGAGCACCTCGAACGGGCCGGCCGTGACACGCTCCTCACCGGGCTCGACGGCCTGGAGGGCGGTCCCGAGGCCCGCGACGCGATCGAGCGCTATCTGCGCGTGTACGGGATGCATTGCTCGGGCGACATCGACATCACCAGGACGCGGTGGAGCGAGGATCCCACCCAGCTCGTTCCGCTCCTGCTCAGCAACGTCAGGAACTACGCGCCCGGCGAGCGCGCCCGCAAGGCGGAGCGGGGCCGCGCCGAGGCCGAGCGCACGATCGCCGACCTGCTGGAACGCCTCAGGGCGCTGCCCGGCGGCGAACGCAAGGCGAAGAAGGCGGCGCGGCGGATGAGCCTCATCCGCCACTTCATCGGCTACCGCGAGTACTCCAAGCACGCCCTCCTCCAGCGGTACGAGCTCTACAAGCGGGCACTGCTCGCCGAGGCCGCCCGGCTCGCCGAGCGGGGAGTGGTCAAGGAGCCCGAGGACGTGTTCTTCCTGTCGCTCGACGAGTTCCGGGAGGTGGCCCGGACGGGGCGGCTCGACCACGCCCTCGTCGAGGAGCGGCGTTCGGCGTTCGAGGAGTATCAGAAGCTCACGCCGCCGCGCGTCATCACCTCCGAGGGCGAGGTCATCTCCGGCGAGTACGACACCGGCGCCCTGCCGGAAGGCGCGCTGGCCGGCATCGCGGTGTCGTCGGGCGTCGTCGAAGGGCGGGCCCGGATCGTGCTGAGCATGGACGAGGCCGCCGTCGAAGAGGGTGACATCCTCGTCACGGTCTTCACCGACCCGAGTTGGTCGCCGCTGTTCGTCTCCGTCAAGGGAGTGGTGATGGAGGTCGGGGGAGTGATGACCCACGGCGCGGTCGTCGCCAGGGAGTACGGCCTGCCCGCGGTCGTCGGCGTGGAGAACGCCACGAAGCGCATCGAGGACGGGCAGCTCATCCGGCTCAACGGCACCGAAGGGTACGTCGAACTGCTCTGACCTGGCCGGATGCGGGCGCTGGCGGTGGCGGGCCTGCTGGGCATGCTCTTCGTGTTCCCGCTCATGTACCAGGACGTGCTGGAGGCCTCGGCGGCGCGGCGCTGGTCGCGGTGCTCGCCCTGGCCGAGCCGGGGGAGTGGGGGCTGCGGGCGCCATGTTCGGGGTGGGGCTGGTGCTCGGCCAGGCGGTGACGGCGGTGCAGGTGTCGGCGTTCGCGGCGGTCGGGCCGGAGGTCATGGGCCGGGCGATGACACTGTTCCAGTCGGTACGCATGCTCGGCGGCGGCCTCGGGGTGGGGCGTGCGCGCTGGCGGCCTCGCACGCGGGGTACCGCGCCGCCCTGCTGGTGGCGACGGCGTTCCTGCTGGGCGCGTTCCTGACGGCCGCGAAGGCGTCCGTACCGAGGGAACCTGCCCCGAAAATCCCTTTCTGAGGCTGACGGCGGTCGGCGAGACGACTGCCGGGCGCCTATTCGAACAGGGACGTGTCTCCCGTGCCCCGGCGGAGAATCTCGGGCTCCTCCTGCGAGAAGTCGACGACGGTCGTCGGCGTGGCGCCGCATTCGCCGGAGTCGATGACCGCGTCCACCACGTGGTCGAGCCGCTCCTTGATCTCCCAGCCCTGCGTCGAAGGTTCGGTCTCGTCGGGCAGCAGCAGGGTGCTGGACACCAGCGGTTCGCCGAGCTCGGCCAGCAGCGCCTGGGTGACGACGTGATCAGGGATGCGGACGCCGACCGTCTTCTTCCGGGGATGCAGCAGCCGCCGCGGAACCTCCTTGGTCGCGGGCAGAATGAACGTGTAACCACCGGGAGTCGCCGCCTTGACCTGGCGGAACAGCGCATTGCTCAGATGCACGAACTGGCCGAATTGGGCGAAGTCACGGCATACCAGGGTGAAGTGGTGGTCGCTGCCAAGGCCCCGGATCTCCCTGATCCGGTCCAGGCCCTCCTTGTTGCCCGGTCGGCATCCGAGGGCATAGCACGAGTCGGTGGGGTAGGCGATGAGCCCGTCGGCCCGCAGGATCTCGGCGATCTGGCTGATCAAGCGAGGCTGGGGATTGTCCGGATGAAGATCGAAGTATCTGGCCACGCCTCGGATCTTAGGGCTCGGCCTCATGGCGGCACAGGCGGCCCCAGGTCAGTACGGTCTCGCCGTCCGGCAGCGTTGCGCAGGGCACCCGCATCGGAACGGCCAGTGGCGGCAACCCGAACCCCGACCGCTCGCTGACGCCACTGGCCGTTCGCTTGCTGCTCAAGTGCCGCAGTGACGCGTGGATCTCGGTGCCATGTGGCTTGCCCAGGGAAGGTGGGGACTTCAGGTCAGCAGTTCGGCGATCTCGTTGGAGACGCTGATGTACGTGTTGTCATCCTTGTACTGGTAAATCCCGATCGGTGCCTTCGCTGGGTCACCCTTGTCGGTGAGATCGATGGGGCCGCTTGCCCCGTCGTAGTTGATGTCCTTGGCCGAGGCCAGAAGCCGGGCGCACGTGCGGAAGTCGGTGCACCGCTCGCCGCCCCTGGTCACGTCCGCCATGGCGCGAGCGATGCTTTTCGGATCGTCGCGCCCTGCGGCGAGAGCGGCCGGCGCGGCGACGATCGTCGCGTCGTAGGCCTCCGGCGCGTACTTGAAATCCGTCACCCCCGGGTCGAAGGATGCCAGCCGCCGCCGAAAGGCGTCGGTGACCTCGGCTCCCGCCAGGGTTGCCTTGACCCCGGTGAGGGTGCCCCGCGGGAGGCCGCTGCTGCCGGTGGTCCCGTAGAAGGACAGGTTGCCGTCCACGAAGTACCACCTGTGCCGGTCGACGCCCAGCCCCTGCCGCACCAGCTCTCGCGCGATCGCGGCCGTCTCACCGCGGCCGACCACCACGATCGCGTCCGGGGCCCAGGCCTTGATCTTCCCCACCTCGGTGGCGTAGCTCGCGTCAAAGACGTCGTAGGTCTCGGCATGAACATGGGTGAGGCCACGGTTCCCCAGCGACCTGCGAATGCGCCCGCTCAGCCCGCTTCCGTAGGCGTCGTCCACCGCCAGCACGCCCACCCGCCGGCTGCCGTCTGCCGCGATAAGACCTCCGAGGACGTCGCCCTGGACGGAATCCGGTGCCACCATGCGGAAGTACAGGCCGCCGTCGTCGACGTCAGTGAGCTGGTCATCGGTGGCTGTGGGTGAGATCTGCACCACGCCGGCGCTTTTGACCTGGTCGATCAGCTCGAGCGACATCGACGAAGTGGTCGGGCCGATGACGACGTCGGACCCACCTGAGATCAGCCGGGTCAGCGCGCTTCTGGTATCGGTCGGCGGGGCGCTGATGCAGGCCGGCGTGCTCAAGGCCGCCAGCTGCGGAGGGGCCGCCTCCTACAGCGAGGTGGGTGCCGGCGGGAATCGCGACTGGATCCTCAGTCAGCTCACCAAGCTGCCGTACACCTCCTTCGGGGTGGCGGACTCCACGAGATATGCCTCTGGCCTGCAGTGATGGGCAGAGCTCAGGTCCGGCCCATCAGCCTGAGACCTCTGTACAAGAGGCATATCCGTTGGATAGTGCGCCATGACCACAGTCCTTGAAGCTGGGGGTCACAGGCTGCGGGCGGTGATGTCGCCGTTGGAGGTGGTGGCGTGGATGTCGAGTTCGGTGGTGCCGTTGTTCTTGAGGGCGTTGGCGATGCGGCCGTGGCTGGTGCCGGCGTCCAGGGCGGCCGAGACCCCGGCGGCCGCGGCGATCGAGATGTCGCCGGACTGGGTGCTGAGCACAACCTTGCCGCCCACGGCCTCGGCGATCCGGATGTCGCCCCGTGCGGTGCTGATCTCCGCGGGGCCGCCCAGCCGGCCGATCTCGACGTCGCCGTCGACCGCGGTGAGGCGGAGGCTCGCCGCCTCCTCGATCGTGATCTGGCTGTACGCGCCGTCGAAGACGACATCGCCAAGGTGGCCGACGGTCCGCAGTTCGGCGCTGGCCGCCTTGGCCTCGACGCGGGAGCCGGCGGGCAGCTGGACCGTCACCTCGATGGACCCGGACGGGCCGAAGTACTGGTTCTTCTCCGCTGCCGTCTCGATCCGCAGGACGCCGTCGGCGTATGCGACCGTGGTCTGCTCCGCCGCCTTCACATCACGACTCTTTGCGGCGTTCGCGGGCAGGACCTCGACCACGGTGTCCACCCGGTCCGCGGCGACGAAGCGGACGCGTCCGGCGGGGATGTCCAGGACAGCGGAGATGGCGGCGGGGGTGTCGAACTTCTGCATGATGGGCTCCTTGTGCTGCGTTGTTTCGCTGTATGTCCTCCACCATCGCCGACCGCTCTGATACCGGGCCGTCGCCGCCCTGACGTCGCCGCTGACATACGGCGGGAAGTCGCCGGCCGGGGATGACCCCACCTGGTGAGCATTTCCAATGCCACTGCGGGGGATCGCTCGATCTTGGCGATCGGCGCCGCAATCCCGCGTCGTGGGCCGCTCCTATCCTCTGGCCGTCCGAAGCGCAGGCAGGAGAGGCCGCACAGCCGGCGTCAATGCGATCCTCTCCATTCATGAGAAGATCCACATGATGACTGGTCTGATGAGCGGCTGCGGCCGCCGAGAAAAGGCGACGGCCACAGCCATGATCACCACGGCTCCTCCGCGGGCATCAAGCCGAGCAGTTCCGGCGAGCTCTGCCCGCGCGTGCGATGGCGTACGGCCCGCAGGGGCCGGCCGCGGCGATGTCCGCACAACGGACGGTAGCCCCGTGCGGTGCTCCACTTGCCGGCGCGCGGAAGATCGAGCCAAGCGAGGCCGGGAGCTCTTCACCATCGCCCTTCTCTCGTTGCGCACGTGGTGAGCATGTCAGCCGCGCCGACCGAGGACCGCAATTCGCTCGCGGACACCGGGGCCTATGCGCCGGCAAGCAGCGAAGGTACGGGTCAGAGCGTGCCCGGAGCCTCGCCGCGCCTGACAAGACCCCCCGGCATCGGCGGGATCGCCGGGTTGCGGCTGCGTCATCGACGCGGCGACGGTGGACAGGTGTCCCAGGCAGACGTGGACCTCATCGACGCCTTGGACCCTCTCGCGTGGCGAACCGTGGCCGACTGGCTGCAGGAACGACCCAGCGTGGCCGGGAGAGGCGCCCGCGTGCAGATCCTGGCCGCATTTCTCCGCTGGTTGCATACGGTCGAGCCGGGCCTCAACCTGCTCGCCGTCACCGGAGAGCACGTTGACACCTATTGCCGGCAGGCCCGGTCCGGGGCGCTCACCGTCGGTGTACGCATTCCAGGAAAGCCTCTCGCAAGCGCCACGGTCACCGCGAGAGGCCGCGTGTTGTCCTCCTTCTACCGCTTCGCCTGGTCAGCCGGTGTTCTCCCGCAAGCGGCCACGCCGTCGGACACCACCTGTCCGCGCGCGATGACCCGTGACGAACGGCGGCAGCTACGCCGTGGTGCCTCCTGCTTGGCAGCCGACGGTCGCCTGGCGGAGGCTGTGGCCGTGGCCCTGCTCGAAGCAACAGGGGCCAGCGCGGACGCGCTGGCGAGCTTGACCGGTCACGACCTGCATGCCGTAGGCGATGGCTCCGGCAAGTCGCTCGTGCTGATCACCGTGCGCAACAGTCAGCGGGATGTCGTGACCTTCCCGGTACCCGAGTGGGTCATTCCCTGGCTCCGGGCGCGGAGTTCGCCCAGGTCGCCCGGGGAGCTGCTGATCGCGCGCGACGATGGTCGCCCTACGGACCCGGAGTGGTTGAGACTCGCGCTGGTGGACGCGGCGCTCGCCGGCGGGATTCCTGAACGGAGGGCCAAGGCGCTACGCCCGCCCATGTTGCGTGCTGTGGCTGCTGCATCTCTCGTGGAGCAGGCGACCTACGCCGACGTATGTGCCTCATTTCCAGGAAGAAGATAGGGAACGCTGTTCCGGCGAGGTCCGGCGTCTGGTGCATGCCCTGCCACGTCTCGAAGGGGTCTATAAATCTACAACGTAAAGGCGCCGGGCCGGAGGTCCACGACTGTCAGAGCAAGGACGACGGCAGCGTCGAGGAGAGACCTGTCGGCGGTAGCGGACACGGCGGCGGCCGCGAACGCGGGATCGTGCGGCACGGCGTCCCCCGAGCCGATGTCGAGCATGGGATGGATGGCCCGCACGACGTGCGACACGTTTGCCATGTCCGTCATCGCGAACGGCTCCCGTTCCACGGGCTCCGGCCGCCCCAGCGCTCTGGCGTTGGCCGCGTAGAGGCGGGCGAGGCCGCCGTCGTCGCGGAAGTCGAGGTAGTCGGGCTCCGGCCGGGTCAGGTGTGCCTGGCAGCCGGTGGCCAGGGCCGCGCCCTGGAGGCAGGCCTCGACGCGGGCGCGCAGCCCGACGAGGTCCTCCGCGGCGCCCCCCTTGGCGGCGGGCCTTGTCATCGACGACCTGGTCAAGGCGCTGTCGGGCGGCTAGCTCGCCGATGCCGCCGTGCGCGCCTTCGTGAGACCAGAGGTGGCCATGGCGATCACCATGACCAGGACGACGGCCACGGCGGCCCAGCCTGCGAACCACGCCCCACCGCAAAGGGCGCGGCGCACGCGGATCCCACGGCCCGATCGGCGATCCGCCCGCTCTTCCGCAGGGCGCGGTAGATCGCGTGTCCGGCGAGGAGGACCGCGTCAACCAGGGTTGGACGTGGCCGTGGAGCCGGTGAATGAGGCCGGCGACCACCACCAGGTGGGCTCCGGTGAAGGCTTGCAGGAGCTCAGGCCGACCCGCCGTCGTCGCTGCCGGTCGGTGCCAACCCGATGATCGGTGGATGTCCGGCCCTCGAGGCGTCACACGACGGCGACGGCGTCGATCTCGACGAGGAACCCGGGGCCCAAGCCGGCCACGACATGGACCGTGATGGCCGGCGGCGGGTCGGCCGGGTTCCACACCTGCCGGAAGGCGGCCACACCCTCGTCGAACGAGTGGCCGTCCACCACGGCGATGCGCCAGTGCACGATGTTCGCCAAGCTCGCCCCCTCGCTCTCCAAGATGGTCGCGAGGTTGCGGAACACCTGCCCGGCCTGCTCCCCGACCGTGGGACCGACGACCTTTCCGTCGGCGCCGACGCCGTTCTGCCCGCCGATGTAGATCGTCTTCGTCGGCTGTTCGACCACGACGGCCTGGCTGAAAGCCGGGCTGCGATGGAGTCCCTCGGGATTGATGTGCCGTACGCCCATGTGTCGCCCTCCTCCTCTGATGGCGAAACCAGTTAAAGCGGTTTCGCTCGCGACACCACTTATAGTGGTTTCATGCGAGCAAATGCAACCGGACGGGTGCTGCACGACCCCAAGGGCGGGTCGTTCCGGTTCGACGCCGGCGCCGTCTGCCTGGACTTCGCCCACACGGGCGGCGAGGGCCAATACGCGGTATTCGAGACCCTCCACGAGCCTGCCGACCTCAGCGAATGGCTGGCCCAGCCGCCGCTGGCCGCGGTCATGACGGTCCCCGTGACGACCCGCGAGCTGGCCGAGGCCAAGACCCTGCGCCAGGCGATCTGGGACGCGGCGCACGCCCGGGCGGCGCATGGCCCCCTCCCCGCCGAGGCCGTCGCGACCATCAACCGGGCCGCGGCCGAGGCGCCGCTGATCCCCGAGCTGGCCGCCGACGGCACGACCGCGGGGTGGGCGCCGCCGGTACGGGCCACGCAAGCGCTGTCGACGCTGGCGCGCGAGATGATCGAACTGCTCTCCGGGCCGCTCTCCGAGCGCATCCGCGAGTGCGCGAGCGACAACTGCCCGCTGGTGTTCGTCGACACGTCCCGACCCGGCGCCCGGCGCTGGTGCGCGATGGAGCGCTGCGGCAACCGCCACAAGCTCCGGGCCCACCGCGCCCGGCAGTCCACGGACTCGTGACGGGCACGGCCAAGTTGCTCAGCAGTGGTTGGGATATAGGCCCCGTCAAGACGAGTGGTCAATACGCCATAAAAAGCATGGTCGGCCTGCCGCATTTGTGCTCTCTGCGAAGATGTCGGTCTTGCAACATGATTACCGCAAAAGGAAGACGAACTTCAGCTAATCAGCCAATGACAGTGTCAATCAGCGAGTTGACGACGAGGCATTGAGAAAGTGGCTACTTCGGAGGGCGTCGTCGGCGCGCGTGCCATGCCACGGTAGCCTCCGGAAAGACCCAGATGGCACTGCTTGATCGGGCCGTCGCCCTGCGAGGCTTGACGCTGACCAGGCGATCACCCGCCCAGCGGGTCCGAAAATCACTATTCAGCGTTCCGGAAACCAGGGACGCGCGATGAGTCGCCCGGCTTATGCGATAAACGTGATCGTTGTTCTACGGGGCGTGGTGGAATATGAGCCCCCCTTGCGTTTTCGTCCCATAGGACGCATCATTTCGATCATCGGCTGGGCCGCGCATGAAGTCGCAGGATCACCCGTAACCCGGGCATGCGCGGTCCCTGCCAGACCTTCTCTGTTCTGACCGAGCATCCGTCTGCCTCCGGCAAGGCTTTCTCCATGGGCCTTGCCTGCTCCTCCAGCCACCCGCATTCGTCTGTCCGCTCCCCGGCCGACCGCGCAGGCCTGCCTGCCGTGTCACGAGGGTCGGGGCACCCCCTGTTCCACGTTCGGGAAGGACTCTTCATGATCCGTCGTACACTCATCGCCGCGGCGCTGGCCGCGACGGCCCTCGTCACCCTCCCCGCCGGTCCCGCGCAGGCCAGGGCCTGCGCGCTCGGCTCCCGATGCGTCACCACGTACTACTCCGACGGCATCGGCAGCCAGGTGGTCGGCGGCAGCGTCGAGGGTTGCGACGGCTCCTCTTACGCATGGGGCGTGCGCACCATATACAAGGACTGGTCCGAAACCCCCTGTAGCTGATTCCCCGCCGTTTCCCGCGATCAGGAAGGACAATTCATGATCCGTCGCGTACTGGCCGTCACGGTCCTGGCCGCCGCCACGCTCGCCACCGTACCGTCCGCCGCGCAGGCCGCCCCTCGCTGCCCGGCCGGCTACGAGTGCAACACTCAGTACTTCTCCGACGCCGCGCGCACCAACTTGGTGGGGGTCAAGACGGAATTCTGCGATGGCGAGGTCTCGACCTGGGGCAGGCTCTCCGGCTACATCAGCTGGTCCTCGAGCCCCTGCAGGGACTGATGGAAGGCATCCGGCAGGGCCCGCACCGGCGGCCCTGCCGGATGCTTCTGATGGCCGCCGCCGCTCATAGCTGCTGATCCGTACAAGCTCGAGCGTGGGAGCGGATGCGGTCGGACTGATCGTGGACTGGGAGCCGGTCGTCGCCGCGTGTGCCTCCGCCGGGAGCATGGGGTTCGGCTGGCGAGACCCTGACGGCGGCGATCTGCGCCTGCGGCCGTGGCGGGTACGGAAGCTGGTCGACGCCGCCTTCGCCGGCACCGCCTGCGCCTTCTCCTGGGACGAGCAAGGCGCGCTCTGGGTACGGCCCCGAGGCGCGCACGTGCTGCGGTGCGACGAACGGGGCGAGGTCCGGGCCGAGCCGCGAAAGTCCGGCAAGCCGGTCGATCTCAAGCTCGGCGGCATTCCGGGTGTGGACCGCCGTCGGATGCCCGGGCCGGGAATGCCGCTCGTCGAGGCCGGGTGGTATTACCGGCAATTCCGCGAGAGCCTGCCCGATGCGATCCGGCAGCCCGCCGACGCGCTGGTGGCCCTGCTGTACCCGGAGTCGCTTGGAGCGCCCACGCGTCACGACGATCTCAGCGTGGACGCCTCCGTGCCGTTGGCCGCCCCGGTCGTCTACGGGCTTCGCCCGGCCACCGTACTCCGGGCCGTCCGGCATGGGGCGGACATCTCCTGGGCCGCCCTTCGCGACGCCATGGAGAAGACCGCCGAGGAGTTCGACGCGTTCGAGAGGTTCGAAACCGCGATGACGTGGCAGACGCGCTGGTTGACCGAGGCGGGCGACCGTGGCCGGGGCGTCATCGCGCTGATCATGTTGTAAGCGGATCACCTTGTCCCCGGCAGGGTGCGGCCATCGAGGAGAGCGCCTGGAGGGCGTGGTGGGAGGGGGTGTCCGGGGCGGCGGTGTAGAGGACGAGGCGGTGCTCGCCGCCCGGCAGGGGCAGGATCTCGCAGTCGAGCTCGATCTCTCCCACCACGGGGTGAACCGCCCGCTTCGTCACCGTTCGCGGCACCTCGATCTCAAGCTCGGCCCACAACTCGGCGAACAGCGGGTTGGCCGCCGACAGCTCGCTCACCAGGCGCCGTACGTCCGGATCGTCCGGGTGGCGGGCGCTGGCCCGCAGGTCGGCGACGGCCTGGCGGGCGAACTCGGCATGGTCGGGCGGCAGCGTCGGCGAGCCGAACAGCCAGCGGAGCGTGTTGCGCTCGCGGGCGGGCACGTCGGAGGGGTCGCCGATGAGGGCAGCCAGCATGCGGTTCCAGGCCAGCACGTCCCAGCAGACGTTGATCACCATGGCTGGGACGGCGCCGAGCCGTTCCAGGAGGCGCAGGACGTTCGGGGGAGGCCCGGCCGGGACTCCGAGGCGCGGCGCGGGAGGCCGGCCGCCGATGCGCAGCAGGTAGTCGTGCTCGTCGCCGGTCAGCCGCAGGGTGCGCCCGAGCGCGGACAGGACCTGCTCGGACGGCTGCGGCCCGCGTCCCTGCTCCAGCCGGATGTAGTAGTCGACCGAGATGCCGGCCAGCAGCGCGACCTCCTCGCGCCGCAGCCCGGCCGTCTGGCGGCGGTGGCCGGGCGCCAGCCCCACCTGTTCCGGTTGGAGCCGCGCCCGCCGGCTGCGCAGGAAATCTGCTAGTTCGGTGCGCTTGCTCATGGCCTCCACTCCATGGCTCCATCTTCGCCCAGCGGACTGGTACCGCGAGTCCCAGGCCCGCCCGTGCCTACCCGTCGCCGTTGCGGCCCGGCCAGTCTGGTCGCATGACGATCCTGATCACTGGAGCGCGCGGTCACGTCGCGCGCAGCCTCGTACACCAGCTTCTCGCCGCGGGGCAGGAGGTGCGCGCCGCCAGCCGGAACCCCGCCGCCTCCGCCCTCCCCGCGGTGCTCTGCGATCTCGCCGACCCGGACTCGGCCGCTCCGGCCCTGGCCGGCGTCACCAAGCTCTTCATGTACGCCGAGCCGCGCGGCGTGGACGGCTTCGTCGAGCGGGCCGTGGCCGCCGGGGTGGAGCACATCGTGCTCCTGTCGGCCCTGCTCGCCAGCGCCGACGCGGAGGACGCCATCGCCCGCCTTCACCGCGACGCCGAGAGTGCGGTGGCCGGCTCGGGCGTGGCCTGGACGTTCGTGCGGCCCGGGGGATTCGCCACGAACACGTTGCCATGGGCGGCGACGGTACGCGCCGAAGGGGTGGTACGCGACCCGTTCCCCGACGCGCACTCCGCTCCGGTGCACGAGGCCGACATCGCGGCGGTCGCGGCGCGGGCCTTGATCGAGCCCGGGCACAAGGGAGCGGTGTACGAGCTGACCGGGCCGGAGTCGGTCACGCGCAGACGGCAGGCGGAGCTGATCGGGGAGGCGATCGGCCGCCCGGTCGGCTTCGTCGTGCAGGACCTGGCCGAACACCGCGCGGAGCTGAGCCGCTGGACGTCGCCGGAGGTCGCCGACTCCGTGATCCGCCACTCGCGTGACGCGGTCGGACGTCCGGCGCCGACCACCGACACGATCGAGAAGGTGACCGGTGAGCCCGCCCGCGCCTACGGCCGGTGGGTGCGGGACCACGCCGCCGACTTCACCGGCTGAGCTCGTCGAACAAGCCGTGGGAGTGGCGTCAGGTGGGCTTGGTGTCGAGGTAGGCCAGGACGGCCAGGACCCGGCGGTGGGTGTCCGGGGACGGCTCGAGGCCGAGCTTCGCGAAGATCTGCGTCGTGTACTTGCTGACCGAGCCCTCGCTGAGGAAGAGCCGCTTGCCGATGACCGCGTTCGACAGTCCCTGCGCCATCAGCGACAGCACGTCCAGCTCGCGTCGCGTCAGTCCTGAGGGGGCCCGGTCGGGGGCGAGCAGCCGGGCGATCACGTCCGGGTCGACGGCGGTGCCGCCGGCGGCCACGCGGCGCAGGGCGTCGACGAACTCGTCGGTGTCGGAGACGCGGTCCTTGAGCAGGTATCCGACGCTCCCGCCGCCGTCGGCGAGCAGCTCACGGGCGTAGAGCTGCTGGACGTACTGCGAGAGGATGAGCACCGGCAGCCCGGGCACCTCGCGGCGGGCGGTGATCGCGGCGCGCAGGCCCTCGTCGGTGTGCGTCGGGGGCAGGCGCACATCGATGACCGCCACGTCGGGCCGGTGCGTCAGCAGCGCGTCGAGCAGGTCGGGGCCGTTGTCGACGGCGGCGACGACCTGCATGCCGTACGCGTGCAGCATCCGCTCGATGCCGTTCCTCAGCAGGTAGAGGTCCTCGGCGAGGACAACGCGCACGGCACCTCCAAGGTCACGGTGGTCGGGCCTCCGGGCGGGCTGTCGACGATGAGCGTACCGTCGAACGGCCGCAGCCTGCGCTCCACGCCCACCAGGCCGGTCCCGGCAGCCGGATCGGCGCCGCCGACGCCGTCGTCGGTGACGGCGAGCCGGAGCAGACCTCCACGGCGGACGACGTGGACCGCGGCGCTGCCCGCCTGGGCGTGCTTGGCCACGTTGGCCAGGAGCTCGGCGGCGGCGAAGTACACCGCGGACTCCAGCGGCGGGACCAGCCGTCCGGGCAGGTCGGCGGTCACGCTCACGGCGAGCGGGTGCTCGAGGGCGAGCAGGCGCAGCGCGTCGCTGAGGCCGCGCTCGGACAGCACCGGCGGGCGGATGCCGTGCACGAGGTCACGTAGCTGCGCCACGGCGGCCGCCGCCGTGGCCCGCGCCTCGCACAGCAGCTCGTCGGCGCTGTCGGGGTCCTCGCGCAGCGTCCGCTGGGCCATGCTCAGGGTCAGCTGGATGGCCACGAGGCGGGCCTGGGCGCCGTCGTGCAGGTCACGCTCGATGCGTTCGAGTTCGGCCGCCTGCGCGTCGAGGGCCTCGGCGCGGGTGTCGGTCAGCTGCCGCACCCGGTCGGTGAGCCGCGCGTGGCCGGTCGGGGCGAGCAGCGCGTGGGTCCACCGCGCGTGCAGGCGCAGCGGCGCGGCGAAGCCGAGCACGCCCGGCAGCAGCAGGATCGTGCCGGCGACCGGGTCGAGCGCCAGCCACAGCAGATCTCGCCAGGTTGCCGGGTCGCGCGCGACCCAGTTGAACCAGAGCGACACGGTGGCGAGCGGCCGGCCCCGGTGGTAGTCGTACCCGGTCCAGTACCAGCCCTGCTCGGCGCGCTCGATCCGCGGCCGGGGCGGGTACGGCGACGGGATCGTCGTGTCCGTCCAGCGCCGGTGCAGCGCCCGGCTGACGGTGGCCAGGCGGCGGCCGCCGAGGACCAGCAGGACCAGTGCGGGAAACGAAAGCGCGCCGTACAGGTGCGTCAACGCCAGCGGCGGCACCGCCAGCAACGCCACCGCGGGCACCTTGAGTGCCAGCAGGGCAAGGCACACACCGCCACGCCGCACCCCGTCCCCCTTTCATCGCATCAAGGGTGGGGCCGGCCCCACCCGGTCATGGGTCCAGCCCGATGCCCGACTTCCGCCCTCGTCCCTACCGTCGATGTCATGACGACAACGCCGCTGCGACTCCTGCAGCTTTTCACGGTCCTCAGCGCGGGGCTGATCGCCGCGACCGCGGTGCTCAGTATCACCGACCCGGCCGCGGTGAACGCGGTCGTGTGGATCCGGGCCACCGGTGTCCTGATCCTGGCGCTGTTCAGCCTCCGCTGGGCGGCCCAGCTCGGCCGGGGCAGCCGTGGCGCGTACCGCCGCCTGCTGTGGATCTCGATCGTCGGATCCCTCGGCATCGCGGCCCTGGCGCTGCTGCCTGACAGCCCCTTCCCCCTGTGGGTCCGCATCGAGCAGGCCGTACAGGGCCTGGTCCTCGTCGCTCTGGCCGTGACCCTGCTGAGCCGGCAGGTCCGCCGCGCGGTCGAGGGCGCGCGATGAGCGCCGTCGGCCGCCGCGCCCTGCTGCGCGGAGCGGCGAGCGTGGGCGGGCTGGGGCTGCTCGGCGGCCCCCTTGCCCGGGGCGCCAGGACCAGGACGTTCGTGCTCGTACACGGCAGCAACGGCAACGCCGGCGTGTGGAGCGCCGTCGCGGCGGAACTCGCCCAGCGCGGTCACCGCGTCTGTGCCGTGAACCTGCCCGGGCACGGCCCCGATGCCTTCTTCCCGGCGTCGTACCAGGCGCCGCAGGACCTCGCCGCGTTCGCCGCGGCCCCTTCACCGCTGGCGCAGGTGACGCTCGCGGCCAACGTCAAGCACGTCACCGCCGCCGTACGGCGCCTGGCCCCGCACGGGCCGGTGGTCCTGGTCGGGCAGAGCCTCGGCGGGATCACCGTCACCAAAGTGGCCGATGCGGTGCCGCACCTGCTTGCCCGCCTGGTCTACATCTCGGCCTTCTGCTGTACGGCACAGCCGACGGTCTACGACATGTACAGGACCCCGGAGGGTGCTCCGAGCCTCGTCCTGACCCTGCCCAAGGTGGGCGACCCGGCTCAGACCGGCGCCCTGCGCACCAACTGGCGTTCGGCCGACCCGGCGTTCCTGGCCACGGCCAAGGCCGCGTTCCTCGCCGACGGCACCGACGAACGCCTGCGCGCGATCCTCGCCGAATGCGAGCCCGACGAGGCCGCAATCCTGTCCTTCACCGACGCCCGCCCGGACCCGGCGCGATGGGGCGGCGTCCCGCGCACCTTCGTCCGTCTCACCGCGGACTGCGCCGTCCCGCTGCCGCTGCAGGACCGGATGATCCGGGAGGCGGACGCGCTGACCCCGCGCAACCGATTCCGCACCGCCTCGCTCCCGTCATCACACCTGGGTTTCCTGGACCGCCCGGCGACCGTCGCGGACCTGCTGGAGTCCGAGCCGGCCCAGTAGTCGTACGTCCCGCCCCCCCAGCAGGACGTCGTGTGTGGTCCGGCCCGGGGCCTCTGCGATACATTCGGCCGCAGCCGAATCCAAGGAGTCCCCGGGCATGCTCACACTGGCGTTCTCCGCCTACGACCTGTCCTTCCTCAGGTTCGCCTTCTCCCCGCTGCGGGAGGTCGCCACCAGCATCCACGCGCTGCGCACGCCCGGCACGCGCGCCCTGCATCTGCCCTGGTTCAAGCAGGTACGCCCACAGCTCGGCAGCGAGCTCGCGCCGCTGCTCGATCTCGTCACCGGACGGGGCTACATCCCTGACTTCCTCTGTCCCGTCCCCACCGGCCCGACCCCGGACCTGACGGGCGAACTGGCGGTGTTACGCGCCGCCCCCCACGAAGTCATCCGCGCCGACCTCGACCGCATGGCGAGCGAGCTCGGCCCGCTGACCGGCTGCGCCGCGCAGCTGCACCAGGATCCGGCCGCGGGTCTCGAACGGCTGGTGCACGCCATCGAGACCTACTGGCAGCTCGCCATCGCCCCGCACTGGCCGCGCATGCGCACCCTCCTGGAAGGCGACCTGCTCCATCGCACCAGGCAGTACGCCGAACACGGCCCCGCCGGGGTGTTCGCGGACATGCACCCGGCCATCCGCTGGGAAGGCCGCAACCTGCACCTGGAACAGCGCCCCGAGGAGATGTCCCGGGTGCTGGCCGGCGAGGGGCTGCTGCTGGCCGCGTCCATCTTCGTCTGGCCCGGCCTGTTCTACCGCACCGACTCGCCCGGCCAGCCGATCATCACCTATCCGGTGCGCGCCATCGCCACCCTGTGGGAACGCGGCACGGCCCCCGCCCCCGACGCGCTGGCCGCCGTCATCGGCCGCTCCCGCGCCCTGCTGCTGGCGGAGCTGGACACGCCGGCCTCCACCACGGACCTGTCCCGCCGCACCGGCTTGTCTCCCGCCAACGTCTCCGAGCAGCTCACCCTGCTGCTGGCGGCGGGCCTGGTCACCAAGCACCGCGTCGGCCGGTCCATGCTGTACGTCCGGACGCCGCGCGCCCAGGCCCTGCTGGACGGCTGATTCGGCGCACACCGAATGTGTCGCCCCGCGCCATGGCCCGCCCGCACCATGCAGTCATGACGATCACGGCTCCCGCTCGCCCCACCGTCTTCCAGGGGCTGCCCAAGGTGTTCTGGCTGCTGTTCTCCGGCCAGCTGGTCAATCGGTTCGGCGGGGTCGTGCTGCCGTTCCTGGTGTTCTACCTGACCGGCCGGGGGTACGAGGCCGGCCAGATCGCCGCCGTCGTCTCGGCGTACGGGCTGGGTGGTCTGGGCGGGCAGCCCCTCGGCGGGTACCTGGCCGACCGGTTCGGCCGCCGCCTCACCCTGATCGGCGGCCTGCTGGCCACCGCGACCTGCCTGATCCTCATCGGCGCGGCCGGCAGCCTGGCCTGGCTGATGGCCGCCGCCGTGGCCATGGGACTGGCCGGCGACGTCTACCGGCCCGCCGCCTCAGCGTTGGTCGCCGAGACCACCCCGCCGCACCTGCGGCCCAAGGCGTTCGGGCTCATGCACTGGGCGGTCAACGTCGGCGCCGCCGCCGCCGGCGCCATCGCCGGGCTGCTGCTCGCCCACGGGTTCTGGCTCCTGGTGGTCCTGGACGTCACCACGAGCGTCGCGTTCGCCGTGATCGTGTACGTCGGCATCCCCGCAGGCCACGACAGAGCCGCGCCCAAGTCCGCGCGCAACGGTTACGCGATCGCGGCCCGCGACCGGGTGCTGATCGCCGCGCTGATCTTCCTGCTGATCGGCCTCGTCCTGTACGCCCAGGCCTCCTACGCGCTGCCCCTGGCCCTGGCCGCCGACGGGCTCCCCGCCTCCCTGTACGGACTGCTCATCACCGTCAACGGCGCCATCGTGGTGATCTTCCAGCCGCTGTTCGTCGCCTGGCTGTCCCGGCTGCCCCGTCTGCCGGTCCTCGGCGTCTCCATGGCGGTGGTGGGCGCCGGCCTGGCGCTGACCGGCGTGGCCGACCGGCCCTGGCACTACGTGGCCACGGTGGTGCTGTGGTCGATCGGTGAGATCGGCATGGCGGGCTTCGAGGCGGCGCTGATCGCCGACCTCACCCCCGACGGCTCGCACGGCACGTACCAGGCACTGTACGGCTGGACCACCGCCATCGCCCGCTTCGCCGGGCCCGCTGTCGGCGCCGTCCTGTTCCAGGCCCAAGCGCTGTGGTGGGCCTGCGCCGCAACGGGCATCCTGTGCGCGCTGTTCGCCTTCGTCCTGATGCCCGCCGTCGCCCGCCGATCGAGCTGACCCGCGCTCTTCGCCCCGGAGCGGCGGAGGGCGCGGTCAGTCGAGCGGGACGCCAGTGTGACTTTCCAGGACCTCAAGGAGGCGAGCCTGGAACTCTTCGTCCTGCGAGGCGGGGTGTGGCGGCTGCGTCTGCCGGTGGTACCAGTACCCGCCGGTGCTCGGGGTCACGTCATGGTGGGTGGCGAGCCACACCTGGGTCCGGTGCCCGGCGATCAGGTCGTCCGGTGCGCCGGGACCGCCCATGCGGGTGGGGACCCACCCGGGGTCGACCGCATGGCTGGAGGTGTCTGCCCACCGTGACGCGAGGGCGAGCGCGAGGGTGGTGACCCACAGTTTGCTGTCGCTGTAGGAAGCGGTGCCGTCGGTCAGCCGTCGCAGGTCGGTGGAGCCGGATCGGTGCATGGAGCTGCTGAGGTAGACGAGCCTGGCCGGTTTGTCCATCAGGGCCGTCAGCATGTACGGCGCGACGATGTTGACGGTGGTCACGTCGGGAGAGTGCAGGACGCCGGCGTTGTGGATGACGGCGTCGAAGCGGCCGAACCTGGACACTTGCCGGGCCACGCCGCGGATCTCGTCAAGCTTGCCGAGATCTCCGACGACGACGTCTTTCCACCGGGAGGTGTCACCCGCGTCGGTCAGACGGGCCCGATTGCGGACGTGGAAGACCACGTCATGCCCCTCGTCGGCCAGCGCGTTCGCCGTGTCGTGCCCGAGCCCGCTCGATGCCCCGGTCACCAGAATCAGTGCCATATCAGTCATCTCCCCGTCTGTGCGGTGATGGGTGCCCGCCGCTTGCGGCGTCAGAGGCGGTGGATGGGCGAGGCGTCGTCCTGGGAGGCGGCCCAGGAGCCGAGCAGGCGCAGGCCCTCTTCGGAGGGTGAGCCGGGTTCGGCGGTGTAGACGGTGAGGGTGAGGCCGGGTTCGGAGGTCATGGCGAGGGCCTCCCAGGCAAGGGTGAGGTCGCCGACGACCGGGTGGCGGAAGCGTTTGACGCCGGTGCCGTGGCGAAGGACATTGTGGGCGCCCCAGCGGGTGCGGAAGGCGTCGCTGCGGGTGGACAGCTCTCCCACCAGGTCGTGGAGGTCCTTGTCGTGGGGGTTGCGGCCGGCCTCGGTGCGCAGCAGGTCCACGGTCATGTCGGCGATGTGGTCCCAGTCGGGGTAGAAGCGGCGGGCGGCGGGGTCGAGGAACTGGAAGCGGGCCATGTTCGGCGGCATGGTGCTGTTGTAGACGTCACTGAAGAAGGCGCGGGCGAGCCGGTTGACGGCGAGCACGTCGAGGCGGCCGTTGGCGACCCACGCGGGGCCGGCGGTGATGGCGTCCAGCGTCCACTGCAGGCTCTTGTGCGGCATCCAATGCCTGCTGGAGCGTGTTCGGGGCCGCGCGAGCGCGTCGGAGCCTTCCGCGGCCTGGGCCAGGTGAAGCAGGTGGGCCCGTTCGGCGTCGTCGAGTCGGAGCGCGCGTGCGACCGCTTCGAGCACGCTCGGCGAGACACCGGCGAGGTGGCCGCGTTCGAGCTTGGCGTAGTACTCGACGCTGACGTCGGCCAGGGCCGCGACCTCGCTCCTGCGCAGCCCGGGCACGCGGCGCCGGGTGCCGGGCGGCAGCCCGGCCTGCTTCGGCGTGATCCTGGCGCGCCGCGAGATGAGGAACTCGCGGGCTTCGTCACGATTGTCCACACCCCGACCGTACGTCCAGCGCTGAGCTGAAGGGATGTACTGCCAGTACACCCTTCATCAGAACCTGGTTACGGGCCGGCAATGCCGGTTCCATGGATGCGGTGGCGCCCCTTTGCCAAGGGTGCGTTCGGAATTGCGGAGGGTACTCCCAGGCTGGGGCCGGTCTGCGGCGGGGAAGCCTGGCCGGCTGACCGCGTTCCGTCGGCGTCGCCCGCACGGATTCGATCACCTTGGGTAGTCAGCACAGAATAAGGAGTAAGCCATGCGTGGTGTCTTGATGCACGCCCCCGGTGACTTCCGGGTGGAGGAGCGAGAGGACCCGAAGATCCTGCGCCCGACGGACGCCGTCATCCGGCTGTCCGCGACCTGCGTGTGTGGTTCGGATCTGTGGCCGTACCGCGGGGTCGAGCCCATCGACGGCCCTTCCCCGATCGGCCATGAGTATGTGGGCATCGTGGAGGAGGTCGGCAGCGAGGTCACCACGATCAGGCCCGGCCAGTTCGTGGTCGGCGGCTTCTCCGCCTCGGACAACACCTGCGAGATCTGCCGCGCCGGCTACCAGACCTCCTGCGTCCAGCGTGAGTGGATGAACGCGATGGGCGCCCAGGCGGAGCGGCTGCGCGTCCCGCTGGCCGACGGCACGCTGGTGGCCACGCCGGGTATGCCGGACGCCGACCTGATCCCGAGCCTGCTGGCCGCCTCCGACGTGCTGGGCACCGGCTGGTTCGCCGCGACCGCCGCCGAGGCCGGGCTGGGCAAGACGGTCGCCGTGGTCGGGGACGGTGCGGTGGGTCTGCTGGCGGTGCTGGCCGCCAAGCAGCTAGGGGCGGAGCGGATCATCGCCATGAGCCGCCACGAGCCGCGGCAGAAGCTCGCACGTGAGTTCGGCGCCACCGACATCGTCACCGAGCGCGGCGACGAAGGCGTGGCCAGGATCAAGGAGCTGACCGGCGGGCTGGGCGCGCACTCTGTCGTCGAGGCGGTCGGCACCCAGGAGTCGATGCTGCAGGCGATCCGCTCCACCCGCCCCGGCGGGCACGTCGGCTACGTCGGCGTCGCCCACGGCGTGAAGCTGGACGGCGAGGAGCTGTTCTTCTCCCGCGTCCATCTGCACGGCGGCCCCGCGCCGGTCCGCCAGTACCTGCCGCAGTTGATCGACCTGATCTGGAACCGGCAGATCGACCCGGGCAAGGTCTTCGACCTCGTCCTGCCGCTGGAGCAGGCCGCGGAGGCCTACCGGGCGATGGACGATCGCCGCGCCGTCAAGGCCCTGCTGACCCCCTGACCGATCACCCAGGAATGCGCGGCCCCGGCAGCGCTCCCGGGCTCATCTGTGGATCAGGCCGGCGATGTCGTCGAACAGCCGTTTATGGGCGGCGGCCGCCTCGGGGGAGGTCAGGTCCATGTTCTGGATGAAGCCGTGCTCCAGGCCGGGTTCCTGGCGGTGCACCACGTGCGCGCCGGCCTGTGCCAGCCGATGCGCGTAGGCGTCGCCTTCGTCGCGCAACGCATCGTGTTCGGCGGTCACGATGAGTGCGTCGGGTATGCCGTGCAGGTCTGGCGCCAGCAGCGGGCTGGCGGGCGCGCGGTCGGCAGGGTCCGGCGTCCAGCAGGTGATGGCCCAGGCGAGGAAGTCGGCATCGAGCGCGTGGCCGGTGCCCTTGTCGAGGACGCTGGGCTGCGAGAGCGTCAGGTCGGTGTTGGGGCAGATCAGGATCTGCAGACCGGGCAGGGCGTCGCCGGCGTCGCGCAGTCGCAGGCACGCCATGGTCGCCAGGTAGCCGCCCGCGCTGTCGCCGGCCACCGCCGCCGGGCTCGCCCAGCGCAGTACGGCGGCCACGTCGTCGATGGCCGCGGGGCAGGGATGCTCGGGCGCGAGCCGGTAGTCGACGGCCAGCACCTCGACGTCGCAGATGTCGGCGATGCGCCGGCAGGTGCGGTCGTGGGTGTCGAGGTCGCCGAGCACGAAGGCGCCTCCGTGCGCGAACACCACCAGCGGCCGTGGCTGCTCGGCCGGCCGGTAGTGGCGCAGCGGGATGCCGTTCGGGCCGCGGACATCTTCCACCTGGCTCAACGCAGGCCCCTTGGGCCGGTCAGCGGCTCGCCGACGCGAGCTTTCGCGGAGTTCTGTCACATCTGGGTGGGTCATGGAGCGTCTCGTTCGTTCGGGTGCCGACGGTGATCAGAGACTAGTGGGAAGGCCGCGCGGAAATTCGAGTGCGTCATGGTGTGGCCGGGTGTTACATGAGTCAAGATGATCGACGAACCGCTGGAACGACTCCGCGCCGCCGCCCGGCGCACCCGTGAACTGGCTCAGAACCGAGCGGGCACCGGCCTGGGCCACCAGGACGCCGACGACGACGTCGGCACGATCGGCACGGACGGTGCCCTCGGGTTCGACCCGTTCCCGCTGCTCGAAGCCCTCCATCGCCACGGCGTCCGAGCCGTGGTGATCGGGCAGGTCGCCGGCATCATGCATGGATCCACCGAACTGACCGGCGATCTGGACCTGCTCTGGGACGGCCTCCCGGCCCACGCCCCAGCCCTGGCGGCCGCCTTCGCCTCCGTCAACGCCCACCTGATTGACGGAAAGGGCAGCCCCGTAGCAACTCACCCGGATTCCTTTCTCTGCCCCAAAGTGGAGTTCACCTCACCCGGAGCCGGCGGCGACTGCTGCACCCCGGAGCTGCCCTGGGGCGGCCTTCGGGTCCGCGAGTTCCTCGACCGCGCGATCACCGTGGTCGACCCCAGTGGCCTCGAAGTTCACTACGTCTCCCGAGAAGACCTGATCCGGATGCGCCGCGCCATAGGCCGCCCCAAGGATCTCCGGCGAGCAGACGAACTGGACTCGCTCGCTTAGGACCGCTGGAGCGCCGTGCTCGGCCTCCACACCGGCCCAGGCCTGGAGGAGACCATGGCGCTCGCGATCGACTGGTTTCGACCTTTACCTACGCAAGACGCGGCTCCCCGACACCCACCTACGAGTCGGTGGCCGCCATGACGCAGTGAGCCGGCACACGATCAGCAGAGGAGGATGCGACCTTCGAACAAGGACCGGTGATCGCACCTCCTCCTACCGCATCGAAGACGACGCCTGGCCCGCCATTCGCTACGCCGGTGAAGAACCACCATGCACCGCCGGCAACCTGAACTCGGGCTGATCCGGGAAACGCTGCTGCTCACTCTCCACGCCAGGGCCCTGGACGCCGGGCTGTCCAGCCCGATCCTCGGTGACACGCTCTCCGCCGACCTGGCCGGCGGGATCGACTACGACCTCCGCAAATCGAGAATCTGGTCCAGGGAGTCCTCGAAGGAGATGGAGAGCCGCGCCAGGTGCTCCTCGGATTCGAAATCGAATCGGATCACGTCGCCGTCGGGCAGATACCTGATCCGGAGCGTCGCGTCGTCGTTCTGGTAGGCGTGGTCGACCCAGCGCCACCCTTCGCCGCTTTCGGCCTGCCACCCGCAGTTCTCCAGCCGGCCCTGGATGTCGTCGATCAGGTCACTCTGTCCAGGCGATGCCGTCATGTGTCAGATACCAGCCTTGATCGCTTCGGTTTTGCCGCTTCGGGGGGTGGACCATATCCGAACGGCCAGCGGCCTTGCCAGATCGTCGGCCCGCCCGCGAGTCGTACAGCACCAGTTGCCGACGCGCCCTATGGGCCTCGCGGTGGCTCCCCATGTTCACTCCGCCTCATCAAAGGGATGAAAGGCGAAGCAGTCAACCCCGGGACGGGGTCATATCCGGCCGGACGTTCCGCTGGACGATGAGGCGCTGGTCAGCCGGGCTCGTCGCGTACGGTCCTGGCCGCGCGGTCGGCATTCCGCATCAGGCGGCGGCCGAGCCGATCGCCGCCGCCCTCGCGGGGCCCGAGATTGTCGTGGGCACCCGCTAGGGTCGCCGCGTTGGCTGACGCAGCGGAGGTGTAGTCGTGCGCCCGATCTTCTTCCCGGCCCGCCGGAGAGGTGACCGCGCGTGGGAGCGGCTGTTCAAGCTGGCCGCGCGTGGCGAGAGCGGCAAGGTGATCCGCCTGCTCGGCGAGCTGGACGCGGACGACCGGAAGGCGGTCGCGGAGCTGCTGCCCGCGCACCTGGCCGCGTCGGGGCCCGGGGGCGACTGGTCGATCTGGCGGGAGCACCTCAGGTCGGTGCTGCTGGCGGGGGTCGCGTGTCTGGGTGGGGCCGCGGCCGTCGCGACGTGGTTGTTCAGGCGCGAATTCGGCTGGTTGCGAGGCGATGAGGAGCTCATTCTCGAGCTGATGCGCGAGCGGCCCGCCAAGTGGAAGGCGGACCTGGCGCGCCGCCTCGCCCAGCGGATGCGCCTGCCCGACCTGCGCTATTGGTCGGTGACCGCGGCGTTGGTACGCGAGACCGGCATCGAGCCGCCGGACGGTGACGCGTTCATGGTGGGCTGGGTACGCGCGCTCGGCTCTGGTCCGACGGCCACGGACCCGCTGTTCGCGGCGTTCGCGCCGCGGCTCTTCGAGATCGACGGCCTGGGCGAGGCCATCGACGGTCAGGTGGGCACGATCACCCGGCTCGTCGAGGACGGCCTGCTGGAGCGCAAGACGGTCATCGACGGCCTCATCGGGCGGCTGCTGCGTGACGGGCCGTCCGCGACGGCCGCCCTCGCGATCCTGCACGACCGGCTCGATCTCGACATCGACGAGTCGGCCGAGCGGGCCGGAGACTACGTCAGGCTGCTGCCCGCCGGGCCGGTTCCCGTGGCCGATCTGGCCCTGGCGCAGTTGCGACGGCTGGAGGAGGCGGGGCGGCTGGAGGAGGAGCTGTTCGCCGAGGCGGTGCAGGCGCTGGCGTTCCGGCCGGAGAAGAAGCTGCTGCGCGCGGCCGTCTCGTGGGCCGGCGATGCCGTACTGCGCGACGCCGGGCGGGTGGACGCCGTGCTCGGCGCGCTGTCCCTGATCTTCGCGCAGGACACGCTGGCGCTGCAGGAACGCGCCGTGCGGCTGGCCGTCAAGGTGGCCCGCCAGGCCGGTGAGCCAGGCCGTGAGGCGGTCCGCCAGGCGGCGGCCGGGCTTCCGGACGAGCTGCGGGAGAAGGTCTCGGCCGCGTACGGGGGCGGCATCGAGGCGGAGGAGGTCACGTTCGTCCCCCTTCCCCCGGTCGGGGACGGCCCGGCGATGCCGGCGCCCATCGCCTCGCCGGAGCAGCTCGTGCGCGAGGCCGCCGCCCCTGAGCTGGACCCGTACACGTTCGAACTCCTCCTGGCCGGGCTGGTCGAGTGGGCGCGGCGGGCGCCCGACGCGCTTCACGAGGCGTTGCGTCCCTGGCGCGAAACGCTCGATCCGGGGTTCTTCGGTCTTTTCGGCGGCCGGCTCCAGGACGGCCCTGCTCAGGCCGTGCGCCGGGCCCTCCTCGCGTTCACCTCGCCCGGGGACAGCCGGCGGCTGTCGAAGACCGCCGCCAGGGAGGCTCGGCAGCTGCGCGCGTTCGACCGGCTCTGCCTGCGCCGCGCTCACGAGCTCGCGCGGTCGTTCCAGGACGGCGGCGACTGTCCGGTCCTGTTGGCCACACCCACCGCCGGCACCGGCCACATCGATCCCGAGGTGCTGCTCGATCGCCTGGAGGTGCTGGAGACGTCGGGCGCGCGGGCGCTTCCCGTCGATCTGGCGCAGGCCCTGCTGCGGCTGCCCCGCGACATCCCGGAGGTGTGCGTGCGGAGAGCGGAGGGGCTGTCCTCGGCGGCGGGCCGCGCGTGCGCCGACTGGATGCGCGGCGGCGGTCTGCCCGATGCGGGGGTGAAGGTCTTCGTGGCGGAGCATCGCCTGCCGTACGGGAGATCGATGCTGGTCCTCGAGACCGTGCTTGATGCGCCGGGCGACCTGCCTGAGCCGCTCCGCGAGCTGTACCAGATCGAGCCGATCCGCGAGTTGTACCGGCTCGAGACCGGGCACGGGTCCACGCTCGAGGGGTGGTCTCTCGCCATGCCATCGCACCGTGAGATCGTGGCCGCGCACATGGTCTGGAACGTGTGGGCCAACATGGACTCCACCTCCCTGCCCACCCGGGCGCTGGTGCGCCTCGCATACGCGGACGGCCCGATCGGCGAGGGCATGGCCCACGTGCTGGCCTGCGGCATGGGCCACGCCAACGCCACCAACCGCGCCGCCGCCACCGACGCGCTGCTGACGCTGGCGGCACGCGGGCAGGTCCCGGTGGCGGCGCTGGGGGAGGCGGTCACAACACTGGTCACGCGGGGCCTGGTCAAGCTCAACCGGGTGGTGTCGGCGCTCGACGACGCCACGCAGGCGGGAGCGCATGAGACGGTGTGGGAGGTGGTCGTACGGCTGCTGCCGGGACTGCTGCCGAAGGAGGGCGAACGGCCGCGTGCGGGGGTGGCGGACCTGCTGGCGGCGGGGGCGAGGGCGGCCAGGATCGCTGGGGCGCGTGCCGAGCTGCCGGACGTGGCGGCGCTGGCGGACCGTAGGGGGTCGAGCAGGCTCGTGCAGGAGGCGCGGCGGTTACGGCACCTGGTGGCCGTCTGATACGCGTAAGGAAGAGGTAGTACGCCGGAGGGCTGGGTCGGACCGGGGAGCGGGAGGCGTCGGCGCCCTCGCTTCACGGGCGAGGACGCCTTTTCCGGTCCACGGTGCGTTTCCGGCCACAACTGCCCCGACAGGACTCCGGGCAGTTGTGGCCGGGGTCGTCAGATCAGGGGAAGACGGCGGACGCCTGTCATGGTCGGCGTCGGCATGAACTCCACCGGGTCGTCCGGATCGGTGCGCAGGGGGTTGAGTCGGTCGAGGAGGATGTTCAGGGCGACGCGTCCCTCCAGGCGGGCCAACGGGGCGCCGAGGCAGAAGTGGATGCCGCGGCCGAAGGCGAGATGCGGGTTGGGGTCGCGGTCGGGGTTGAAGACGTCGGGGTCGGGGAACTGGCGGGGATCTCTGTTGGCCACTCCGACCCAGGTCATGACCATCTGATCGGCGGGGATGGTCACGCCGCCGAGTTCGACTTCGCGGGTGGTGGAGCGGCCGAGCGCGGCGAAGGGGGTGAACAGGCGCAGGGATTCCTCGATGACGTCCGGGATGGAGGAGCGGTCGGCCCGTACCTTGTCCTGTTGCTCGGGATAGGCGTCCAGGCACAGCACCGTGTTGCCGAGCAGCATCGTCGTGGTGATGTGTCCGGCGAGCAGCAGGATGATGGCGAAGTTCACCACCTGGTCGTCGGGAAGGCGCTCGCCGTCGACCTCGGCTTCGACCAGCTTGGTGAGCAGGTCGGCGCGTGGCTGCTTTCTACGTTCGGCGGCGTGCCCGGCGAGATAGTCGGACATCTCCCTCCAGGGCTTCAGCGAGGTCTCGACGTTCACACGCTGATCTTCGGCGGGTTCGGCGAGTGAGACCTTGGTGTCGCGTTGGAACAGCCCATCGGCCCACTGTTTGAACAGAGCTCGGTCGCTGCTGGGCACGCCCAGGAGTTCGGCGATGACGATGACGGGCAGCGGGTAGGCCAGATCGGTGACCAGCTCCAGCCGGCCGCGGTCCTGTGCCGCGTCGAGCAGTTCGTGGGTGAGGGCGGCGATCCTCGGTTCGAGATCCGCGACGACCTTCCGGGTGAAGGCGCTGCTGACGAGTTTGCGCAGTTTGCCGTGCTCCGGTGGGTCGATCTGGGTGATGAAGCCCTTCAAGGAGAAGTCCTTGGGCTTCAGAGCCTCGGGTACCACGCGCATGGTGTCGGAGGAGAACGTCGCGGGGTCGCTGAGGACCTCGTGCAGTTCGGGATAGCCGTAGACGTTCCACATCCCGGTGGCGGCGTCGTACTCGACCGGCGGGCCCGATCGCGGTCCGTGCAGCCAGAAGAGCTGTTCGGGGATGTTGTACCGCTTGACGATGTCGGTCATCGCCCCTCCCTTGGTCGTGAACCTGTGATCGGTGTACGTGAGGCGCGGCGGTCGAGCATTTCAGGGCGCGGGCACGACGCCCTCAGTCGCCGGCTGCCGTTTTCTCGCGATACTCCTGCCAGCGTTGGAGGAACTGCTCTCCGTCGTACTCGACGAAGGCGAAGAACTCCTTGGTGTCCCGCAGCCGCGCCCGCTGCTCGGGCCGATCGTCGCCGACGATCGACAGCCCGAACTCCAACGCCTCCACCGCCGGTCGGAGAAGGGCGAACTGGACCCGCATGACGTGTTCCCAGCCGCCGTGGACCACCTGGTAATGGTGCTCGCGGCCCGACGTGGGGACGCGCTCGACCATTCCGGCCATCTCCAGTTGCCTGGCGACGGTGCTGACCGCGGTCTTGCTCACGCCGAGCCGCGCCGCCAGATCGGTCAGGGACTGGTGCGGCGGCTCGCAGATGATCAGCCAGGCGTACAGGCGGCCCATCGTCCGTGTCCCGCCGAGTCGCTCCATGACCAGCCCCATCCGGTCGACGAACTCGCGTTCCCGGGGATCCATCTATGCCAACTCCGAGAGGATCGTAAAGTACGTACTTGACGAAGCGTACGTCCGGTGTCTGGCGCGGGCAACGACTGGGACTTCATGTGGCGTGGATCACCTGCGGCCCAGGATCGGGGCGATTGGTGATCTCGGATTCGATGGGGCGGTCATCGGCGCCGTAGACCGGGGAGGAAGACGGTGCAGTGGTCGCTGAGGCTCCGGTCGGTGGTGTTCTCGTCGGCGATGGCCTCGCTCACGGGTAGCCCCGCCCACCGGCACGGCTACCTCCGCCGCGCCTTGGCACATCACGAGCAGATCGCGTGATCCTGGGGATCGGCGCGCCAGCCGCCTCGGCAATCGCGTCGCCGCGCTCTGACCGCAGCAAGCCCAGGACGTCCCGGCCGTCTCTCCGGGAGGAGTGGCGAGCGGTCGGTCACCTGGACGATGACACCAGTCCCGCCTCGTAGGCGATGATGACGAGCTGGACCCGGTCACGCGCGTCGAGCTTGGCCAGCAGCCGGGTCACATACGCCTTGACGGTGGCGACGCTGATGGACAGGTCGACGGCGATCTCGTTGTTGGACAGGCCGCGGGCGATCAGGGTCAGGACCTCGCGTTCGCGCTCGGTGATGCCTTCCAGCTCGCGCGGCGCCGGAGCGGAGCCGGGGCGGTCGGCGAACGCCTCGATGAGCCGCCGGGTGACGGCCGGTGCGATCAGGGCGTCGCCGGCGGCCACGACCCGGATCGCGGCGAGGATGTCGTCGAGCGCCATGTCCTTGACGAGGAACCCGGACGCGCCGGCGCGCAGCGCGCCATAGACATTGTCGTCCTCGTCGAACGTCGTCAGGACGACGACCTGGGCCGGGCCGGATCCCCGGGTGATGAGCCGGGTGGCGTCGATGCCGTCCATTCCGGGCATGCGGATGTCCATCACCACCACGTCGGGGCGGAGCTCGCCGGCCAGCTGGACGGCCTCCAGCCCCGTCGCGGCCTCCCCGACGACCTCGAGGTCGGGGGCATCGGAGATGACCATCTGCAGGGCGGTGCGAATGAGCGGCTGGTCGTCGGCCAGGAGGACGCGGATGGTCATCGAACCGCGGCCGTCAGGGGCAGGCGGGCCGCCACCCGGAAGCCGCCTCCGGGCCGCGGGCCGGCGGAGAAGGTGCCGTGCAGCAGGCTGACGCGCTCGCGCATCCCGACCAGGCCGTAGCCGCCGCCTGACGCACGACGCGGGCCGTGCCCGTCATCGAGGACCTCGAGGGCCAGCTCGCCGTCGCCGTACTCCACGGACACCCGGCACGAGCCCGTGCCGGCGTGGCGCACGACGTTGGTGATCGCCTCCTGGACGATGCGGTAGGCGGAGATGTCGATCTCCGGCGGCAGCCGGTACGGCTCGCCCCGCCGATGCACCTCGACGCGGACGCCGGCGTCCGTGGTCGCTGCGGCCAGCCGGTCCAGGTCGGCCAGGCCGGGCGACGGATGCAGCTCGGCCAAGCCGCGTGACGGATGCAGCTGGGCCAGGCCCGGCGGCGGATGCGACTCGGTCAGGCTGCGTGATGGGTGGGGCTCGGTCAGGTCGGGTGATGGGTGGGGCTCGGTCAGGCCGCGTGACGGATGCGACTCGGCCACGTCGTGGGGCCGGTCCTCCTGGGTGTGGCGCAGCGCCCCCACCATCCGGCGCAGCCCGGACAGCGTCTCCCGGCCGACCGTCTCGATCTCGCCGAGCGCCTGGCTCGCCCTGGCCGGCTGGGTGTCGATGACGCGGCGTGCCGCGCCGGCCTGCAGGGCGATGACGCTGATGCTGTGCGCGACCGTGTCGTGCAGCTCCCGGGAGATGCGCAGCCGTTCGTCGGTGGCGGCCTGCACGGTGGCCTTGGCGATCAGCGTCTCGGCGTGCTCGCGCGCCTGGCGCACCGAGTGGCCGATCAGCCAGGCGATGACCACCGTCATGGCCACGGCCAGCTCCGCCGAGAGGCCGACCGGCCAGCCGGCCAGCATCCGCGTGGCCAGGTAGGCGGCCAGGACGATCAGCGCGCCGGCGAGGGCGGCGACCCCCGTCCGGCGCGCGGCGCCGGCCGCGATGAAGCACATCGCGACGTCGACCGCCAGGTATTGGGCCAGCGGAATCGCTCCCACGGCCAGCGGAAGGCAGGCCAGGACGGAGCCGGTCATCAGCAGCCACAGCGCCGTCAGCGGCCGGCGCCGCAGCAGCGCGCAGCCGTACAGCGCGACCGCGGTGGCCACCGCCAGGTTCGTCAGCCCGTCCCAGCGGAAGAACTGGGCCGCGGGCCACACGCCGGGCTCGCTCTCCCCTGGGAGCCTGACCCGCACCAGGAACGTGAACACCAGGCCGCCAAACCACGCCACGACCGTCCAGGCGCCCGGTGGCACCCGTTTGAGCAGCGGCAATGGCGGCGTCACGTGCATGCCCAGGATCGTATCGGCGTCCCCCTCGCCTCCGCATCGGACCACGGTCGTACAACCGTGGTATCCCGGCACCTGCGCGAATGCAGACGCCGGTTCGATGTGGTGCGGGTACCGCCTGCGGCACCGTCGATCGGGTGATCGATGTCAAAGCGCCCCGTCTGCGCCGTACCCTGCTCGCCGCATTCGTCTCCGCCTCGGTGGCGGCGCCGGTGACCGGCGCGGCGCGCCCCGCCGCGGTCCCCGCGCCCGTTCCCGCCCCGCTCGCCCCGCTGCGGGCCGCGACCCCCGAGACCTTGGCCGTACGGTACGCGGCGACCCGGGACGCCGTTCGTGCGGCCGAACGGATGGCCGCGGACCACGGTGACCTGCGGCGGGCCGCGCTGCTGCGCGCCATGGCCGATCCCGGACGCCGGTTTCTCTCCTTCGACGGCCGCGACGGCGGCCGTGCCGTCGAGGTCTTCGGCGACCTCGCGGCGGCCGAGCGGATCGTGGTGCTGGTCCCCGGCAGCGACACCACCCTCGACAAGTACGGGCTCCTGCGCGGCGGCGCGCTGAGGCTGTCGCAGCAGCTCGGCGAGCGGTCCGCGGTCGTCGGCTGGCTCGGCTACCGCACGCCCAGCCTGGTCAGCCTGTCGTCGCTGACCGCCGGCCGCGCCGAGGAGGGCGCTCCGGCGTTGCGCGCGTTCGTACGGGAGCTGGGCGCGGCCAGGCCCGCCGCCCGCGTCTCCCTGCTGTGCCATTCCTACGGCACCGTGGTCTGCGGCCGGGCCGCGCCCGCGCTGGACGTCGAGCGGCTGATCCTGATCGGCAGCCCCGGCGTCACCGTCGAGCACGTCGCCGGCCTGCGTACGCGGGCGGAAGTCTGGGCCGGCCGCGCCGGCGGCGACTGGGTCGCCCGTGTGCCGCACGTCCGGCTCGGCGCCCTCGGGTTCGGCGCCGACCCGGTCTCGCCGGGCTTCGGCGCCCGCGTCTTCGCGGCAGGCGACGGCGGTCACAGCGACTACCTGAAAGCCGGCTCCCTGCCGCTGCGGAACATCGCCGCAATCGTCTCCGGACACGCCCCCGTCTCCGGACATGCCCCCGTCTCCGGACATGCCCCCGTCTCCGGACATGCCCCCGTCTCCGGACATGCCCCCGTCTCCGGACATGCCCCCGTCTCCGGACACGCCCCCGTCGAGGCCCGCCGTGCAGCATGACCTCCTCCGGCGCATCGAGGTGGCGACCCCCTCCGGCCGCGACCGCGGCGTCGACGCGCTGCGCGCCCTGGCCATCGGCGGCGTGGTGCTCGGCCACTGGCTGGTGAGCGCCCTGGTCGCCGACAGCGGCACCCTGTACGTGGCCAGCCCGCTGCGGCACATGCCCTATCTGGCGCCCGCCTCGTGGCTCTTCCAGACCATGGCGCTGTTCTTCCTCGTGGGCGGGCAGATGGCCGCCACGAGCCACACCCGCGCCCGTGCCCGCGGCCTGTCCTACGCGCGGTGGCTCGGCGGCCGCACGGCCCGCCTGTTCCGGCCGGTCGGCGCCGTGCTGGCGGTCTGGGCGGCGGCGGCCGCCGCGATGCTCGCCTTCGGGGCCGACCTGCAGACGGTGAACGCGCTGGCCAAGCTGGTGTGGTCGCCGCTGTGGTTCCTGCTGGTCTTCGCCGCGCTGACGGCGGCGACCCCGCTGGTCACCGGCCTCCACCCGGCGTGGCCGCTCGCCGTGGTCGCCCTCGTCGACCTCGTCGACCTCGTCAGGTTCGGGGTGGGCGGGCCGGGCTGGATCGGCTGGGTCAACGTCGCCGCCGGCTGGCTGGTGCCGTACTGCCTGGGCGCGGCCTGGAGCCGCGGCCGCCTGCGTGACCGGGCGACCGGATGGACGCTGCTGATCGGCGGCGCCACGGCCAGTGCCGCGCTCGTCCTGTGGGCCGGTTACCCGGCATCCATGGTGGGCGTGCCCGGCGCCCCCATCTCCAACCAGTCCCCGCCCACCCTCGCGGCCGTCGCCTTCGGCCTGGCCCAATGCGGGGCGGCGCTGCTGCTGCTCGGCCCGCTGCGCCGCGTGCTGGCCCGCCCCGCCGCGTGGGCGGCCGTGGCGATGGCCAACCTGTCGGCCATGCCGATCTACCTGTGGCACCAGACCGCCATGATCGCGGTCACCGCACTCGGCCTGCTCGCCGACCGGCCACTGCCCGGCCTGCACACCGTGCCCGACAGCCCTGCCTGGGTGCTCGCCCGGCTGGCCTGGCTGCCGGCGTTCGCGCTGGCCCTGCTGGCCTGCTGCACCGCCCTCACGCGCCCTCCCAGGAGCGGGCTCGATCGGGGCCATTGACGCAACCATTCGGCCCCCGGCCACGGTGTGGGAGGCGACGTCGCCTCGGGGTGGGAGTGCCCATAGCGGCTGGATTTCTTCACCGGGCCAGCAGGCGCAACCGCCGTGCTGAGCATCCGTACGCCGAGGGTGGAGCCGGGTTCGAGGCCGGTCACCTTGCGGACGCGCTGCAGCCGGTAGTCCAGGGTGCGCGGGCGGAACCGGTCTGCTCGGACACCGTCGGGCCGGGGACGCGCAGCACCGACACCACGTAGCGGGGCGCCACCAACGGCCGCAGCTGCTCGGCGAGTTGCGGCGGCACCGGCGCGCCCGCGAGCAGCACGCGCGCGAGCAGCTCATTACAGGTCGCCAGCGTCCGTAACCGGCCAACGCCGGCGGTGTAGCCGTGCTGATCGCGGGCTGGTAGTTCGACATCGGCTGGGTTTTCCTGGGCCGATCGGCGACTGCTGAAAGTAATCAGATGGTAATGTTCGGTCATAGCCGGGTGCCTGACTGGTGGCGACTCGTTCAAGATCAATTCACGGGGCGTGCACGTCTGACGCCCGCATGATCAGCGCGCCGGTGGTCCCGTGACGGGCGCCACCGGCGCTCGAGGTGCCGCGTTGCCGGGCGTCAGCGGCGGTAGCCGTACGTCTCGTGGCGTTTGGTGAAGCCGAGGCTCTCATAAAGCTTGCGGGCCGCGAGGTTCTCCGCGTTGTGGTTGACCGTGACGGTGGTCAGCGAGCTCATGCGGTGCATGGCGTGCAGCATCACCGCGCGAGCCAGGCCCCTGCGCCGGAAGCCGGGGTGAGTGCCCACGGGCTCGAAGTGGCCCAGGCCGTTACGGGTGTCGACCCAGTAGACGGCGAAGGCCGCGATGCGGCCGTCGGGAGCCTCGGCGACGACCTCGCGGGCCGGGTCGTATCCGGGCTTGCGCATGACCTCGTCGCGGTACTCCGCACCGGTCCAGCCCGCCTGGAAGGCGCCGTTGTGGGCCTCGGCCAGCCCGTCGGCGTCGGACAGGCGGGCCCCGCGGACGGTGAAGCCCTCGGGAGGCTCCGGCTCCGGCGGGACGTCGGCGAGCGGCCTCTCCCGTATGTCGTCCCAGACGCGGAAGCGGGTGAAGCCGAGACGCTCGAGAAGCTCGATGCGTACGTGGTCGCAGTCGAAGACGTCGGTGAGCACCTCGTCGACGCCGTGGCCGGTGGTCACGCAGGCGTCCTCGATCATCGCGATCTCCGCCTCGGAGCCGCGCAGCCCGGGAGCGGCGAAGACGTCGAAGGCGTTGCCGAAACGGGTGTTGACGGTCAGCCCGGCCAGCTCGCCGGCGTGCTCCCACACGTGCACGACCTCGCCGACAGGGCGGCGGCCGCGCAGGTTCTCGTAGATCCGGTGCGGCAGCTCGCCGATGTGGTCGTAGCCGCACCGGCCCGCGCGGGCGATCCATCCGGCCACGCACTCCTGAAGCCAGGGCAGGTCGGCGTCGGTATAGGCGCGCTTGCTCAACACCGCGCCATTGTCGTGGACATGGTGATGCGACCGCCAGCGATTATCAGGCACCGACGAACGGGTGCGGTCAGCGGCGCAGGGCCGCGGCGAGGTCGTCGAGGTAGCGGGAGACCGGTCCCAGGGTGAGCAGCCCGCTGCCCGCCCCGGCCAGTTCCGCCGCCGCGGGCGCGAGCGCCGCATGGGCCCGTTCCATCGCCTCCCGGTCGCCGACCGCGACGGCGGCCCGCGCGACCAGACACCACATGGCCTCCAGCAGCAGATCCCGGGGAGGCTCGGGGAGGCGGCGCAGCTTCGCCGCGGCCTCATCGCGGCGGCCCTGGGCGAGCAGCAGCACGGGACGTGCCCACGGCTCGTACGGGCCGAAGTCGGCGCCCTCGTCCGCCATCACCCGGAGAGAGCCGGTGCTGCTGCTCCCGTCCGGCACAGCGCGAAGTGAGTGGGCGTCCTCGTCGGCAAGTCCTTTCCGCGGAGGCGGCTGCGACGGGGAAGGCGCGTGGCCGCGCAGGCGCAGGCAGAGCAGGGCGAGCGGCAACAGTCCGTGCTCCAGCCCCGGCATGCCGGCGCCGTCGAGCCGGGCTGCGGCGGCGCGGTAGGCGGACTCGACCTCCTCGACCGGGGCCTGCCCGGTCGCGTCGAGCCGGAGCGCTCGGAACCACTGGGTGAAGACGCCCACCAGCGGCAGCTCGTACCGCTCGGCCAGGCGGTCCGCGGTGCGGGCGTGGGCGTCGGCTCCGGGGAAGTCCGCGAGGGCGCAGCGGGCCTGGAGCCGGATGAGGTGCCCGAGGACCTCGTAGGTGGCCAAGCCGTACCGCGCCGACAGGGCGATCAGTTCGGCGCCGATCGCGTCCCGCCGCGTGGCCAGCCCCGCCCGGTGGAACGTCTGCATGAACACGGCGTTGAGCGTGAACGCCAGCAGCCTCGGCTCATCCAGGCGGCGCGCCAGCCGTTCCGCCTCCTGAGCGGCCTGCGGGCCACGCGGCGAGCGGGCGCCCCGAGACTCCAGGCCGATGGTGGCCAGCAGGCGAGCCCGGGCCGCATCACGTGCCCCCTGCGAGAGGACGGCGCCGTTCGCGGGGAGGGCGGCACGGCTGGTCGGGATTGCGGTGGGCGTTGGGGGAGAAGCCGCTTGCGGCGGGCGGCCGGACGCGGCGTCGTGCGGGTCCGGCGGGAGGGCGCTCAGGGCGCGTTCGGCTGCTGCGATCACCTGTGCAGCCTGGTCCGGGTCGTCGAGGCGGGTCCAGATCGCCGGAACGTCGTAGGCGCCGATGACGCGGGCCGTCAGTTCCACGTCGCCCAGTTCCTCCGCCGCCGCGATGGCCGCCACCCGATGCTCGCGAGCCGCCAGCAGGCCGCCGCCCCCTGTCACCGCCAGCCCACGCATCAGCGCCACCGTCGATTCCAGCCGGGCCCGCGCGCCCGGCGGCGCGCTGCGGTCGTAGGCTACGGCGGCCCGCGCCCACACCGCCTCGGCCACGCCCGTCTCGGCCGCACCGGCTTCCGCCATAACGGGTTCCGCCGCTCCGGTCTCGGCCGCGCCCGATCTGGGCATATCCCGCTGCGCAGCTCCGGTCTCGGCCACGCCCGAGTCCGGTGCACCCGAGTCCGGTGCACCCGAGTCCGGCGCATCCGCCGGGCTCGGGCTGAGGTGGTGGGCGTGGTGGAGGATGTCGTTCTCCAGGCGGCGCAGTGCCGGCCCCGGGTCGACCCCCAGATGCTCGGCCAGGAGCGTACGCGCCCGGCGCAGCACCGCGAGCGCGTCGCCCTGGCGGCCGGTACGGTACAGCGCCAGAGCCAGCAGTCGCCAGCCCTCCTCCCGCCACGGGTGATCGGCCACGTGCGCGTCCAGATCCGGCACCGCCGCCCCGGCAAGCCCCAGGGCCAGCCGGGCCTCGGCCAGGCGTTCGACGGCGTGCAGCCGCAGCTCCGTCAGCCGGGAGCGCTCCACAAGGGCCCAGGGTTCGTCGGCGAAATCGGCGTAGGCGGGCCCGCGCCACCACCCCAGCGCCTCCTCCAGCCGCTCGAGAACCTCCTCAGGCGGCCCCGGGGCGGCAACCGCCCGTTCGAAGCGCCAGGCGTCCACCGTGCGCGGCTCGGCGCGCAACGCGTACCCGGGCCCCTCGGTGACCAGCAACCGGGCGGGCGCGCGGGGCGGACGTGCCGGCTCCAGCGCCCGGCGCAGCGCCGCCACGAACGTGCGCAGCGCGCCCACCGCGTCGGGAGGGGGATCCTCCCACAGGTCGGCCACCAGGTGGGCGACCGGGACCACGCGTCCCCGGGCGACGATCAGCCGCGCCAGCACCGCACGGTGCCGCGGCCCCTTCAAGCCGATCGCACCCCCGGTGCCGTCCCAGGCCGCGACCGGCCCCAGCACCCCGAACTCCACCCGCACGTCACGGTCACCCCCAGGTCACGGTAGCGCGCTCATCGGATGCTCATTCGCGCCCGGCACCCTGAGGACCGACCCCAGCGGAACCGACCCCGACACAAGAGAGCGCCATCGTGATCATCGAAGGTTTCACCTACCACCGCGTCCCCGTCGGCGACGGCGTCTCGCTCAGCGCGGCCGTCGCCGGCGAGGGCAGCCCGATCGTGCTGCTGCACGGCTTCCCGCAGACCCACCTCATGTGGCGGCACGTCGCCCCCGAGCTGGCGGCCGGCCACACCGTCATCTGCCCCGACCTGCGTGGGTACGGGGCCAGCGACAAACCCGCCGAGACCGGCCCCGCCACCTACGCCAAGCGCACCATGGCCGCCGACGTCATCGCCCTGGCCCGCGCGCTGGGCCACGAGCGATTCGCGCTGGCCGGGCACGACCGCGGCGCCCTGGTCGCCTTCCGCGCCGCGCTCGACCACCCCGCGGCGGTCACCCAGCTGGCCTGCCTGGACGTGCTGCCGACCCTGGACATGTGGGCGGCGATGCACGGCGTCACCGCGGCCGTCGGCTTCCACCTCTACCTGATGGCCCAGCCGCCCGGCCTGCCCGAACGTCTCATCGCGGCGGACCCGGACGCCTTCTTCGGGCACTTCCTCGACGCCTGGACCGGCGACCCGCAGGCGATCCCCGCCGATGTCCGCGCCGCGTACCTGGAGGCCTGCCGCCACGCGATCCCCTCGATCGTGGCCGACTACCGCGCCTCGGCCGGCATCGACGTCGAGCACGACCAGGCCGACCGGGACGCCGGACGTCGCCTGCGGATGCCGGTGACGGTGCTCCAGCAGGACTGGGGCGCCGCACTCGGCTACGACGCGGCCGCGCTCTGGCGGGCCTGGGCCACCGACCTCCGGCATGTCACCGTCGGCTTCGGGCACTTCATGGCCGAGGAAGCCCCCGCCGACATCGTCAAGGCCCTGCGGGACCTGCTCGAGCGCTGAAAGCACCCCACATGCCGACTGCCCCGGCGACAGGCAGGAACGTCTTGTCGCCGGGGCAGAGGTCAGGCCACGATCGGCTGATCTTCAGGTACGTCGCCGGTCAAGGTCTGTCACCTGTTACAGGTCCTTATGTAATAGATCGGGTCCCAATACACGACGTCGAATTTTCCGCCTTTGAAGCTGCCGATCGTCTGACGTGCCGAGTTGAGGAAGTCGACCCTCAATGATCCGCCATTCTTGGCGTGGAAGTAGCCCCAGAAGTTGTACAGATGCCAGGTGGTGCAGCCCCCTAGCCACATCACCTCGAAGCGATTGGTGGATGCCTGGACCGTGATGACACAGACGTTATCCCCGCAATGGTCGCGAACAGCTGCTTGCGCTGCCGCGGCGCCTGCGTCGGTGCGGGGGAAGAAGTCGTTGCCGAAGGTGGTCCCCAAGCTCTCAGGGGTTACCGCCGGGTTGGCGACGAGACGGGCCGATGCCGCCGCTGCCGGATAGGTCCCGATCGAAAGAAGGGAGAAGAGAGTGGCGAGGGCCACCGCCCACGCTGACACCCTCCTCGGCGATCGACTCGCTTTTACCGCTGCACGCACTGAACGCACCTCTCTCCTTTTCGAAGTTGTGAACGTGCATTGCCGCTCGCGGTGAATATCGGCTCTTCGTAAGTGTCGGGCGTCAGCCGCGTGCCGGTCGAGGGCAACAGCCGGACATTTACCGGGCATTCCACCCGCGTCAGTGAGCAGGCCTAGCGGGCAGGCGGCCGCGACGCCAGCCCGCGTCCGAGCGCCCGCTCGAGGGCGATGCGGGTCAGCCACCCGAGGGCGGCGGTGAAGAGCGGCGGCCACACGATCGGCCCCATGGAGTAGCCGACCGCCACCACGAGCGGGATCCACACGCGGTGCACGGCGTGATGGAGCGGCCCGGGCGGGCGGACCCCGGCCAGGCGCGCCAGGTCGGGCAGCGCGAAGAACGCCAGCGCGGCGACCGTGGTCGGCAGACCGTACTTGACGCTCTCGAAAGCCCCGAACGCGGCCAGGAACAGTGCCAGCGCTCCCCAGCCGGCCCTCCGCAGCCGATCCCCGGCTTTCGGCACGGGCCGCGGCGCGTCGTCACGCGTGCGTTCAGTTGTCACACGCAGAGCATAGGGCCGGGCGCATGCCCGGAAACCGGCTGGTCGCGGTGTACGTCGGATAGGCATGACCATGCTGGAAATACGCCCGGGAACGGCGGACGACCGCGAGTGGATCTACCGGCTGCGGCACGAGGTCTACGCGCGTGAGCTGGGCCAGCACGTCCCCAACCAGGCCGAACGCCTGACCGACGAGCTCGACGGCGGCAACGTCTACCTCATCGCCGCCAGTGACGGCGAACCCGTCGGGTTCGTCAGCGTGACGCCGCCCTGGGCGGGCCGCTACTCCATCGACAAGTACCTCACCCGCGACGGTCATCCGCTGCTCGGCCAGGACGGGCTGTTCGAGATCCGTATCCTGACCGTGGCGCCGCGCTGGCGGGGGAGCGCGGCGGCGGCGCTGCTCATGCACGCGGCGCTGCGCTGGGTGGCCGAGCACGGCGGCAGGACCGTCGTGGCGCTGGGGCGGTCGGAGATCCTCGGCATGTACGTGGCGGCCGGGCTGAGCGGCATCGGGACGCGGGTGCGGTCGGGCGCCGTCACCTTCGAAGTGCTGTCCGGGCAGGTGCACGAGCTGGCCTCCCGCGCGCTGCGGCTGTACGGGCCGTTGTTGCGCGCGCTCGAGCCGAGGGTGCGCTGGAGCCTGGACATGCCGTTCCTGCCTGGCGGCGTGCCCGGCGGCGTGCCCGGCGGCGTGGACGGCGGCGTGGGCGGTGGCGCGGGCGGCTGCCGGCATGGGGGCGCGTCGATCGGCGTGCTGGGCCGACGGTTCGACACGGTGAAGGCGCGCGGGGACGTGGTCCCCGCCGATGTGCTCGACGCCTGGTTCCCGCCCGCGCCCGCCGTGGTGGAGGCGCTGGCCGACGACCAGGGGTGGCTGGCGCGTACCTCTCCTCCGGCCTACCCCGAGGGGCTGGTGGAGGAGATCGCCGAACGGCGCGGCCTGCCCGAGCCGGCGGTCGCGACCGGGGCGGGCTCGTCGGACCTGATCTTCCGCGCGTTCCGCGGCTGGCTGGACGGCTCGTCGCGGGTGCTGCTGCTGGACCCGGCCTACGGTGAGTACGCGCACGTCGCCGAGCGGGTGATCGGCTGCCGCGCCGACCGGTTCGCGCTGCGGCGGGCCGACGGCTGGCGGATCGACCTCGACCGGCTCCGCGACGCCCTGCGCGAACGCTACGACCTGGTGGTCATCGTCAACCCCAACAACCCCACAGGGGTGCACACCGACGCGGGCGACCTGCGGCGGGTGATCGAGGACGCGCCGGACGGCACGCGCTTCTGGCTCGACGAGGCGTACGTCGGCTACGTGGAGGGTGAGCCCTCGCTGGAGACGTACGCCGCCGCGTCCGAGAACGTCGTGGTGTGCAAGTCGATGTCGAAGATGTACGCCCTGTCCGGGTTGCGGGTGGCCTATCTGGCCGGCCCGGCGGAGATCGTCGCCGGGGTGCGGCGCTGGGCCCCGCCGTGGGGCGTGAGCCTGCCGGCCCAGATCGCCGCCGTCCACGCGCTGCGCGACCCCGGCTACTACGGCGCACGCTGGATTCAGACGCGTACGTTACGTGCCGACCTCGCGCAACAGCTGGCCGCGATCGACGGCGGCCTGGGCGTCCACGAGTCGGTGGCCAACTTCGTCCTGCTGACGCTGGCCCGGGGCGGTCCTGGCGCGGCCCGGCTGGTGGCGGCGTGCCGGCGGCGCGGGGTGTTCCTGCGCGACCTGTCGCCGCTGTCGCCCGCCTTCGAGGGCAGGACCGTTCGCGTCTCGGTACGCGACGCGGACGCCAACGAACGCGTCGCCGCAACGGTGGCCGCCGTCATGGACGCCGGATGATCACGCCCGCCACAGCGGTCCCGTACGTGGCGGGAGCGCTTGCCGTCGGCGGGATCGCCGTCGCCCTGTCGCGCAGGCGCGAATACATCCTGCGCTGGTGCGCCTGGGCGGTGGCCGTGCCCGTGGTGGTCGCCGCCCTGTACGCCGGTCGAGGCGGGGCCGCCGCGCTGGCCGTGGCGGCGGGGATCGTGTGCGCTCTGGAGTACGGCGGGCTGCTGAAGCTGGCCGTCGCCGACCGCGTGGCGCTCGTGGCGGCGGTGGCCGCCACGCCACTGGTGGCATGGCTGGCGCCGGCGTACCTGGTGCAGGCGGTGATCGCCGGGGTGCTGGCGGTGGTCCTCGTCCCGCTGCTGTCCGGGGACGCGGCGGGCGGGCTCAGGCGGGCGTCGCTGGGCGTGTTCGGAGTGGTGTGGTTCCTGCCGCTGGTGGGAGTGGTGCTGCTCGGCGATGCCGTGCTGGCGGTGTTCGTCGCGGTGTCGGTGGGCGACATCGCGGCCTCGTTCGGCGGGCGGCTGCTGGGCGGGCCCGCGCTGTCGCCGTTGTCGCCTGCCAAGCGGTGGAGCGGGGCGGCGGCCGGGGCCGCCGCCGGGCTGGGGGTGCTTGCGGCGCTGGGCGCGCTCACGGTCCCGCTGGCGCTGGCCGTCGTCGTGGGCGCGCCGCTGGGCGATCTGCTGGAGTCGATGGTCAAGCGGGGAGCGGGGGCCAAGGATTCGGCGTCGTGGCTGGCAGGGGCGGGCGGGCTGCTGGACCGGCTGGACTCCCTGCTGTTCACGCTCGGCCTGGCGCTGCTGTTCGCGTGATGCGGAGCACCAAGCGATAGACTTCTATCAGTTTCGCGGCGACAGTCCGATCCTTCGAGGAGCCGGTATGAGCGAGTCTGTGACCCTGCCCCTGTACATGCGGCGCGCGGCGTTCGACCCGGATCCCGAGCTCACCGCGGCGCGCGACGGGGAGCGCGTCCAGCGGGTGAAGACGGCGTTCGGCTTCGATGCCTGGATGGTCAGCCACTTCGCCGACGTCAGAGAGGTGCTCGGAGACCCCGCGCGCTTCAGCAACGCCCAGCGTGCCGTGTTCAGGGCGCCCGGCATGCCGCCGGTGAGTGAAGAGGAGATCAAGAAGCTGCGGGCGGGCAACCTGCTGGCCTTCGACCCTCCCGAGCACACCCGGCTGCGCAGGATGCTGACGCCCGAGTTCACCATGCGGCGGATGCGCCGCCTGGAGCCGCGTGTCAAGGACATCGTCACCGAGCACCTGGACGCCATGGAGGCCGCAGGCCCGCCCGCCGACCTGGTCCCGTCCTTCGCCCTGCCGGTCCCGTCACTGGTGATCTGCGAGCTGCTGGGCGTGCCGTACGCCGACCGGGACGACTTCCAGCGGCGTACCGGCAAGATCCTCGACATCTCGCTGCCCGCGCAGGAGCGGGCGGCGGCGCAGCTCGAGTCGCGCGCCTACATGGCCGAGCTGGTCGCCCGCACCCGGGCCGAGCCGGGCGAGGACCTGCTCGGCATGCTCGTCCGCGAGCACGGCGACGACCTGAGCACCGACGAGCTCATCGGCATCGCCGGGCTGCTCCTGCTGGCCGGCCACGAGACCACCTCCAACATGCTCGGCCTCGGCACCCTGGCCCTGCTGCGCAACCCCGACCAGCTGGAGCTGCTCAGGAAGGAGCCGTCGCGGATCGGCGCGGCGGTGGAGGAGCTGCTGCGCTGGCTCAGCATCGTGCACACGGGCACGGTCAAGGTCGCCACCGCCGACGTCGAGCTGGCCGGCCGGCACATCGCGGCGGGGGACCTGGTGGTGTGCGCGCTGCCCGCGGCCAACCGCGACCCGGACTTCATCTCCGATCCCGACCGGCTCGACATCGCCCGCGGCGACATGGGGCACCTGGCCTTCGGCCACGGCGTGCACCACTGCCTGGGCGCGCCGCTGGCCAGGATGGAGATGCAGATCGCCTTCCCCGCCCTGTTCGAGCGCTTCCCAGGGCTGCGCGAGGCCGGGCCGCCCGCCGAGTTCCGCTCCTTCAACGTCGTGTACGGGGTGCGCTCGCTCCACGTGGCCTGGTGACCCTGACGGGACGGCCAGAGGGCGACCCCTGACCGTCCCTTCGCGGGCGGCTCAGAAACCGCTGCCCTGGATGCCGGCCGACGCGGCGGTCGCCACCGCCACCACCGCGAACAACGCGACGGTCAGGGTCAGCACGAATCGGCGCCAACGAGCCATGATGCGCCTCCTTCCAGATCGGTGAATGGACCCGGTACGTATTCGCCGCAACGGCCCCGGCGGATCACCGCGTCAGGCGTTGGGGCAGCGGGCCGGGGCGGTGCCGTAGGCGTACTGGAGGAAGTCGACCAGGACGGCGGGCCAGGAGTTCCAGTCGTGGCCGCCCGTGCCGTAGCAGTAGCGGTGGCGCACCCCGAGGCCGGTCAGCGTCTGGTCGAAGACACTGGCGTACGAGCCGAGTATGGCCTCGTTGACCCCACCCGCCTGCGTGTTCTCCGGCGAGGTGGTGCTGTAGCCGCACTCCGCGGGGGCCGGGTCGTCGCCGTCGCCGAGCACGTACGCGCCCGACGAGTCGCGCGGCAGCGTCTTGCAGCCGCCCGCGTACAGGCCGAGTCTGCCACTGAACGGCGCGTACCTGCCCTGCGTCACGAGCACCGCCGGATCGGCGGAAGGCCAGTCGTAGACCCCGGAGGAGCTGACCGTGTAGTTGTCGCCGCCGCCGTTGATGAGGTAGAGCGAGCGGTAGCGGGTGCTCCGGGCCGGGTCGTACCCGGGCGGCAGGTAGACCCGCACGGTGATCTCATGGGCGAGCGGATCGATCGCCGGGGTGCCGCCGGCCGCCTGGAAGATCGCCGTCGAGGTCATGGTGACGTCGCGCAGCTCGGACCCGTCGCCCTGCGGGTGCCGGTCGACGCGCAGGCAGGTGATGCCGTGGCCGTCAGGGTGGGGGAGCGTGGCCGAGCACGTCTCGGCGTACGCCGCCGTCGCGGGCGCCACGAGCGCCGCGGCGAGCAGCAGGAGCACGGCGGCCAAGCGTCGCATCACATCTCCTCCGCACAAATGCTTGCTTGGTAGAGACCATCCCCGGTCATGGCACCAGGCATCGGCGGTCACGTCAACACCCCGCGCATTGACAGGCAAAACAACCAAGCGCATGCTTGGCGGCATGGTCGAGACCAGGAGATCCGGCAACACCCTGACCCCCGCAGGTCAGACCCGCCGCACCCTGCTCAAAGGGGCCGCCGTCGCAGGCGGCGCCCTGGTGGCGGGTACGGCGCTGGGCAGCGCGCCCGCCCGCGCCGACGCCGAGTACGACGTCGTGGTCGTGGGCGCCGGCGCCGCCGGGATGACCGCGGCGCTGACCGCCGCCAAGCGCGGCCTGCGCACCGTCGTGCTCGAGAAGGCCCCCACGTACGGCGGCTCGGCCGCACGGTCGGGCGCGGGCATCTGGATCCCGTGCAACGAGGTCGTCCTCGCAGCCGGCGTGCCCGACACCCCGGCCAAGGCCGCCGCCTACCTCGCCCGCGTCGTCGGCGACACGGTGCCCGTCGAGCGGCAGCGGGCGTTCCTCGCCGCCGGGCCCGCCATGATCTCGTTCGTGATGCGGAACAGCCCGCTGCGCTTCCGCTTCATGGAGGGCTACTCCGACTACTATCCGGAGTTCCCCGGCGGGATGCCGAACGGGCGCTCCATCGAGCCCGCCCAGCTCGACGGCAACATCCTCGGCGCCGAGCTGGCCCGGCTCAACGGCCCCTACATGGCCACCCCGGCCGGCCTGGTGGTCTACAGCGCCGACTACAAGTGGCTGACGCTGGCCGCCGTGAACGCCAAGGGCCTCGAGGTGAGCGCCGCCTGCCTGGCACGGGGCACCGAGGCCGCGCTGCACGGCCAGAAGCCGCTCACCATGGGACAGGCCCTGGCCGGCGGCCTGCGCGCCGGGCTGGCCACGGCCGGCGTCCCGGTCCAGCTGAACACCCCGCTGCTCGACCTGCTCATCGAGTCCGGCCGCGTCACGGGCGTCGTCACGCCCGGCGGAGCGGTCAGGGCTCGCCGGGGGGTGATCGTCGGCTCGGGCGGGTTCGAGCACAACGCGGCCATGCGCGCGGAGTTCCAGCGCCAGCCCATCGGCACGAGCTGGACCATCGGTGCCAAGGAGAACACCGGCGACGGCATCGAGGCCGGCGAGCGCGCCGGCGCCGCGCTCGACCTGATGGACGACTCCTGGTGGGGCCCGATGATCCCGCTGCCCGACCAGCCGTACTTCTGCCTGGCCGAACGGACCCTGCCCGGCTGCGTCATCGTCAACGGCAACGGCGTGCGCTTCGTCAACGAGGGCGCCCCCTACAGCGACGTCGTGCACGTCATGTACGACCGCAACACCCCCGGCGCGCCGCACATCCCCGCCTGGCTGATCGTCGACCAGAACTACCGCGACAAGTACCTGTTCAAGGACGTCGCGCCGCTGCTGCCGCTGCCCGGCTCCTGGTTCGACAGCGGCGCCGCGTACAAGGCGTGGACGATCGAGCAGCTGGCCCAGAAGATCGGCGTCCCGCAGACCGCACTGCGCGGCACGATCACCCGGTTCAACGGGTTCGCGGCGACCGGCAAGGACCTCGACTTCCACCGCGGCGACAGCGCCTACGACCGCTATTACGCCGACCCGCTGAACAAGCCGAACCCGTGCCTGGCCCCGCTGTGGCTGCCGCCGTTCTACGCGTTCAAGATCGTCCCCGGGGATCTCGGCACCAAGGGCGGGATGCGTACGGACGCCCGCGCGCGGGTGCTGCGGGCGGACGGCTCGGTCATCCCCGGCCTGTACGCCGCGGGCAACGCCAGCGGCGCCGTCATGGGCCACAGCTACGCCGGCTCCGGGTCCACCATCGGACCCGCCATGACCTTCGGCTACGTGGCCGCCAACGACATCGCCGACACCCCTTAATGGGTTTGCGACATCCCGCCACGGCCGACCACCATGGCGGGATGCGCTTCTCGATCAACATCCCGAACTTCGGGGACTTCGCCGACCCCCGCACCGTGGCCTCGCTGGCCGTCGCGGCGGATCAGGCGGGCTGGGACGCCCTGTTCGTCTGGGATCACGTCGTCCACCACAAGAGCCGGCCCCGCCCGTTCGGCGATCCCTGGATGCTGCTCACGGCGGCGGCCCTGGCGACCACCCGGATCAAGCTCGGCACCCTGGTCACCCCGGTCGCCCGGCGGCGGCCGCAGCAGCTCGCCCGCCAGGTCGCCACGCTCGACGTGCTCAGCGGCGGGCGAGTGATCTTCGGCGCGGGCCTGGGCGGGCCGATCGAGGACGAGTACGGCAGCTTCGGCGAGCCCACCGACCCCGTGGAGCTCGCCGAGCGCCTCGACGAAGGGCTCGACCTGCTGGCCCGCTACTGGACCGGCGAGCCGGTCACCCATCACGGACGGCACTACCGGGCCGAGGACGTCGCCCTGCTGCCCCCGAGCGCGCAGCACCCCCGCCCACCGGTCTGGGTCGCCGGCTTCTGGCCCAACCGCAGGCCCATGCGCCGGGCCGCCCGCTGGGACGGCGCGGTCCCGCTGTTCGGGCCGGGCTCGCACGGCTACAACCCGCCCGCCGACCAGGTCCGCGAGCTGGTCTCGTACGTCCGCGAGCAGCGCCAGGACGACAGCCCCTTCGAGATCGTCGTCGGCGGCGTCAGCCCTGCCGGGGCGGCCAAGGCCCGCGACCTGCTCGGGCCGCTGCAGGAGGCCGGAGCCACCTGGTGGGACGAGCGGCAGTCGATCCACAGCCCCGACAACGAGCGGCTCGCGCCGGTGCTGCGCCGCGTCGAGCAGGGTCCGCCGTCGGTCTAGGCAGCCTCAGCGGTCTGCCATGATGCAAGCGCACTTTGTGATCAGCGCTTGAAGGAGTTCCCCCGTTGGACCGCAGACGCTTTCTCGCCCTGACCGGCGCGGCCGGCCTCGCCACCGTGGACTTCGCCCGGCCCGCCCTGGCGGCGAGCTATCCCTTCGCCACGGGCGGCGTCCCCGACGAGCTGAAGTCGAAGATGGGCGAGCTGGCGCCATACGGCATCACCGCTGTCGCGTTCACACCGTCAGGCGGATGGGTGATCGTCACGCAGGATGGCCGCTATTTCGCCCGCGGCGTGCCCGACGCGTGTTTCGCCGAGCTCGAAAAGATGGTCAAAGCGGGCGGAAAGGTTCACTGCGTGGCCTTCCCGCCCGAAGGCGGCGATCGCTGGGTGATCACCGGTGACAAGGGGATGTCCGCGCGCGGCCTGCCTGAGGAGTGCCACCAGCGCATCAGCGACAGCTACGCCGCCGGCCGCCAGGTCGTGGACGTCGCCTTCCCGCCGGCCGGCGGCAACCGCTGGGCGGTGGCCGACACCCAGACCTTCTTCGTCCGGGGCATCGACGACGAGTGCTACCAGATGATGCGGAACCTGACGCAGGCCGGGCGCAAGGTGACCCGCGTCGCCTTCCCCAAGACGGGCGGATGGGCGGTCGTCGCGCAGGACCAGTTCTACGCGCGCGCCGTCGACGACGCCTGCTTCAAGCAGATGAGCTCCCTCGACGCCGGCGGCTGGCAGCTGCACCACCTGGCCTTCTCACCGAGCGGCGGCTGGTCGCTGGGCTCACGCGGCAAGGCGCCCGCGCTGCCCGCCGACCGCGTCAGGCAGGTCGAGAACGCGGTGGGCGGCGCCACCATCTGGCAGCGGATGAGCGCCTGGAAGACCCCGGGCGTGGCCGTCGCGGTGGTGGTCGGCAACAAGATCGCCTGGTCCACCGGGTACGGCTGGCTGGAGGCGGGCAGCGGCGCCGCTGCCCATCCCGAGACCGCCTTCCAGGCCGCCTCCGTCAGCAAGGCCGTGGCCTCGGTCGGCGTGCTGCGCCTCATGCAGACACTCAAGCAGCCCCTGACCGGCGACATCCGCCCCTACCTGGGCTGGACGCTGCCGCGCCGCTCGTGCGTCTCCAGCACGGCCGTGCCCACCATCGACCGCCTGCTGACCCACCGGGGCGGCGTCATCGGCCGCGGCTCCACCTCCCCCTCAGGCGCGTGCTCCGGCTTCGACGCCGGCGGCGGCGGCTTCGCCGGCTACGGCCCGGACGCGACCGTGCCCACGCTGCTGCAGGTCATGAACGGTGAGGGCAACTCCCCGAAGATCGAGCTCACCACCGCCCCCGGGGCGGAGTTCCACTACTCCGGGGCCGGCTTCGTGCTGCTGCAGCGGATGGTGGAGCAGAAGAGCGGCCTCACGCTGGCCCAGTACATGGACAAGGAGGTGTTCGCGCCGCTCGGCATGAAGAACAGCTCGTACGCGCTGTCGCCCGGCTTCGAGCTGGCCGCGGGCCACACCGCCACCGGAGCCGTGATCCCCGGCAAGCGCAACCGCTACCCCGAGTCGGCCGCCGCCGGCCTCTACACCAACGTCCTCGACCTGAGCCGCCTGGTGTGCTACCTCAACAAGGCGTGGACCGCCTCCGGCGACATCGCCGGGCCGCTCACCAAGGCCTCCGTCCGCACGCTGCTCACCCCCGGCCCCGAGCCCACCATGGGGCGCGGCTTCTTCGTCGCCGGCTCCGGGACGCAGAGCTTCTCCTACACCCACGACGGCTCCAACTACGGCTTCAAGTCGGTCGTCAAGGGCTACCCGCAGCTCGGCGCCGGCTACGCCATCCTCGCCAACGGCAACAACATGAGCCTCGTCAACGAGATCGCGGCGGCCATCCGCTCGGTCTACGGCTGGGCCTGACCCGTCCCGCGCCTTTCCGGCCCAGGGAGGCGCGGGCATAGTGTTCCCCCATGACGATCACCCCCTGCACCACCCGGGCCGGTCGGCCGGCCTTCGTGGTCAACGTCGAGGTCTTCCTGGAACGGGACGGCCGCTGGCTCCTCATCAGGCGCGGCCGCCAGGAGGCCCACGCCGCCGGCACGCTGGCCGGCGTGGGCGGCAAGGCTGAGGCGGACGGGGCCGGGGCCGGGGCCGGCATTCTCGAGCAGACCGCGCGCCGGGAGGTCGCGGAGGAGGTCGGCGTCGACCTGACGGGCACCGACCTCACCTACGTGGACAGCGCCTTCTTCGTGACCGACGACGGCGACCCAGTGATCAACGTGGTCTTCCGCGGCGAGCTGCCGCCGCGGGCCCGCCCGGTGGCGGCCGCTCCTGAGGAGGTCGCCGAGCTGATCTGGCTGACCATCGAGGAGGCCGAGGCGCATCCCGACTGCCCGCCGTGGGTCCTGCGCAGCCTTCGGCGGATGGCCTGACGCCTCGCCCCTCCCGCCGTCACCGGGCGCGCATGCGCCCGACCTCCGACTGGAAGACCTCCTCCGTCCTGCCCAGGAAGTCGGCGATCAGCTCCAGCTGCTCGTCGGTGTAGCCGTCCATCGCGCCGCGCCACGCCCGTACGAACGGGGCGAACACCGGGGCGATCACCTGCGCGGCCTCCTGGGCCAGGAGCGTCACCACGACCTTGCGGCGGTCGACGCTGTCACGCTCGCGCCGCACGTACCCCGCCGCCTCGAGCCTGTCGATCACCCCGGTCACGGACGCGGTCGTGATGCCCGCGCGCCTGGCCAGCTCGCTCGCCGTGAGCGGGCCGTCACTGAGCAGGTTGAGGCAGTGCAGGTCGGTGGTGTTGACGCCGATCCGCTCCGCGGCGCCCTGGCTCATCGCCACCGAGAGCGCGTTGGTACGGCGCAGCGCGTCGAGCAACTGGGCCACGAGCTCGGCACGCCTTGACATCGCCATCGAAACTCCTTAGCGTTCAAAGTGTCTAGGAAAACTAGAGATATGGCTCTCTAGTGGCTAGCTTATCGGAAGGAAGGCACGATGAAGGATGTCATCAAGCGCTTCTACGACGAGGTGCTCAACGCCGACGACCTCGACGTCGCCGACGAGATCGTCGGCCCCGGCTTCGCGCCCCGAGGCGGCGACGTCACCGGCCCCGAGGCGCTCAAGCGGACCGCCCGCTACCTCCGCTCGGCGCTTCCCGACATGCGCTTCGACATCGAGGACATGATCGCCGAAGGCGACCGGGTGGCCACCCGGTGGACGTTGCACGGCACGCACGAGGGAGACTTCTTCGGATTCCCGCCCACCGGCAAGCCGCTGGAGGTGCGCGCCTGCGTCATCTTCCGCATGGAGGACGGCAAGGTGGCCGAGATTTGGCCGGTCATCGACTCCAGCTCCCTCGTGGGCGCGAGGGGATGACGTTCCCTCCGCAGCATCGCCGAGTGGGCCCTGTACCGGTCGGCCGTCTCCTGCCCCCGCCGCCGCGCGTGGTCGGTGACCGCCCGCAACGGCAGCACCGGCAGGAGCGCCGCGCAGACCCTGCGCTGGGCGATCCTGGCCCGCGGGGGAGAGCGCCTGCCGCGGGTTGAACCTGATGTCCAGCGACCAGCTGTACATCACCCGAGAGCGACGGCTCCGAGCGCGGCCGTCACCGCGAGCGACCAGGTCGTGGCGGTGCGATGACGGGTGCAGGAGCGGATCAGGCAGGCGTGCGCGCGGGGTTCACGACTCTCTCGACGTGGGACCGCCGGTTCCGGTTTCCGCCGGCTCCGAGGTCACCTCGCCGGGCGGCTCGGTGACACTGCCGTGGGAGGTGGTCTCCTCCACCGGACCTGTCGGCTCGGTGCTCGACTCCTCGGGCCGGGGCGCCGGTGATCCCTGCTCAGCGGGCGGGGACCCGGTGGCCGTCGCGGTGGCCGTCGTGCACTCCGGGAAGGCGGCCGGGTCCGGCGCCACCGCGCACGCGTCGCCGACGTAGCTGCTCGGATCGCGCCCGAGCTCCGTGAGATGGTCAAAGGCCTCTCGCGCCTTGCCGGTGTCGCCCACGCCCGCGGCGCTGACCAGCTCCGTGTGGTAGAGGAGTTCCAGCGCCTGCATGCGCAGCGCGGGGGGAAGGGCGTCGAGATCCCCCTTGGCCTGGTCGGCGATACGCATGGCCTTGTGGAACTTCTTCATGTTCGCGTTCGCCGCCGCCTCGCAGACCCGCGCGATGGCCCGTTCGCCGTCCGTGGCGGCGCCGGAGGACGCCACCCGTCCCATCTTCTCGGCCCCGGCCTCGAAATCGCGGTTCCGCAGCATCGTCTGGCAGTCAAGGCCCACCCGGGCCTCGGCCTCGGGAAGCTCCCCGCTGCCCGCGGGCGGGACGGGCTCCATCGTGATGAGCGCCGGCGCGGCCGTCCGCGGGCCGGGCCCGCCCTGGCCGGCGCCGGACCCGCCGGGTTCGCCGCCGCAACCGCCCGCCAGCACCGCGGCGGCCGCGAGCACCGCCACCCAGGCCCTCACCACCGGCTCCCCCCGATCACTCGCTGGGGTCGTCATACCGCGCGGGGGCCGCCCCACGCTGGTACAACCCGCGGATCACCATGACCTGGCGAATTCTTGCCCCGGGATGCCCAGTCGGCGGGCAGTCCGTTGCGGCGGGCCAGCTTCCGCATGGCGCCGCGCAGCACCTCCGCCTCCTCGGGGGGAGCCCTTCGGTCAGCTCCGCGTCGATCTCGGCCGTTGCCTCGGCGCAGGCGGCCAGCAGTTCCTGGCCCCGCGCGGTGAGCGTGAGCGTGCTCTCTGGTCAACTAACTCACTAGTACGTACATTAGGAGGCGTCTGTCTTACCGCTCGAGAGGAAGAACTGATGGCCTCGTTCCTGACCGGGCTGGTCGGCTCGGGCATCGGCCCCTCGCTCAGCCCGCCGCTGCACGAGCGGGAGGCCGTCCACCACGGGCTGCACTACGTCTACCGGCTGCTCGACACCGACCGGCTCGGGCTGGACGTCGGACAGCTGGTACGCACCGCGCGCCGCTTCGGCTACGACGGGCTCAACATCACCCACCCGTGCAAGCAGACCGTCATCCCGCACCTGGACGACCTGTCACCGGACGCCCGCATGCTCGGCGCGGTCAACACCGTCGTCTTCGACGGCGAGTGCGCCATCGGGCACAACACCGACTGGACCGGGTTCGCCGAGTCGTTCGCCCGTGGCCTGCCCGACGCCGTCACCCGCAGGGTGGTGCAGCTCGGCGCGGGCGGCGCGGGCGCGGCCGTGGCGCACGCGCTGCTCACCCTGGGCGCCGACCGGATCACGGTCGTCGACGCCGACCATGCCCGGGCGGCGCGGCTGGCGGACGAGCTGGGCTCCCGCTTCGGCGCCGGGCGGGCACGCGCCGCCGGCCGCGACGACCTGCCGTCGCTGCTGGCCGGGGCCGACGGGCTGGTGCACGCCACGCCCACCGGCATGGCGCACCACCCCGGCCTGCCGCTTCCGGCGTCGGTGCTGCATCCAGGCCTGTGGGTAGCGGACATCGTGTACCGGCCGCTGGAGACCGAGCTGCTCAAACAGGCGCGGGCGATGGGCTGCCGGACGCTGGACGGCGGCGGCATGGTCGTCTTCCAGGCCGCGCACGCCTTCCGCCTGTTCACCGGCCGCGAGCCCGACGCCGAACGCATGCTCGCCCACCTGACCGACCTGGTGACCGTCTGAACTGTCTGCGAGGAGGAGACGTGCGCAAGTCCATCGCCACCGTGTCGGTGAGCGGCACCCTGATCGAGAAGCTGGAGGCCATCGCCGCCGCCGGGTTCGACGGCGTGGAGATCTTCGAGAACGACCTGCTCACCTGCCCGCTGCCGCCCGAGGAGATCCGGGCCCGCGCCGCCGACCTCGGGCTCGGCATCGACCTCTACCAGCCGTTCCGCGACTTCGAGGCGGTCCCGGCCGACCGGCTCGAACGCAACCTGCGCCGCGCCGGGCACAAGTTCCGCGTCATGGAGCGCCTCGGCGCCGACCTGCTGCTGGTCTGCTCCAACGTCTCGCCGCAGGCCGCCGGCGACGACGAGCTGGCGGCCGCCCAGCTGCGGCTGCTGGCCGAACGGGCCGCCGAGCACGGGATCCGCATCGCGTACGAGGCGCTGGCCTGGGGACGGCACGTCAACGAGTACCTGCACGCCTGGCGGATCGTCCACATGGCCGACCACCCCAACCTGGGCACCTGTCTGGACAGCTTCCACATCCTCTCGCGCGGCTCTGACCCGATCGGCATCGAGGCCATCCCCGGGGAGAAGGTCTTCTTCCTGCAGCTCGCCGACGCGCCGCTGCTCGCCATGGACGTGCTGCAGTGGAGCCGCCACTACCGCTGCTTCCCCGGCCAGGGCGGCTTCGACGTGGCCGGGCTGGTCCGCCACGCGCTGAACGCCGGCTACGCCGGGCCGCTGTCGCTGGAGGTGTTCAACGACCACTTCCGCCAGGCCGAGACCGGCCGTACGGCGCGTGACGGCATGCGCTCGCTCATCGCCCTGGAGGACACCCTGTACGGAGCCGCACACCCGGCCGTGCCCACCGGCTTCGCCTTCGCCGAGCTGGCCGGCCCGGGCTCCCTGAGTGGGGTGCTCAGCGCGCTCGGCTTCGCACGTACCGGGACACATGCCACGAAACCGGTCGAGCTGTGGGAGCAGGGCGGAGCGCGGCTGCTGCTCAACGCCACCGGCAGCGCCACCGGCAGCGCCACCGGCAGCGCCACCGGCAGCGCCACCGGCAGCGCCACCGGCAGCGCCACTGGCGGGGACCCCGCGCTGGTCGCCATCGGCCTCGACAGCCCTGACCCCGGCGCGGCGGTCAAGCACGCGGAGTCGCTGCTGTCACCGGTGCTGCCGCGCGAGCGCGCGCCCAGGGAAGCGCGCCTGGACGCCGTCGCCGCCCCCGACGGCACACAGATCTTCTTCTGCGACACCGCCTGGCTCGACGGCTTCGGCCCTTCGGGGCCGGTTCCCGGTGAGATCACCCGGATCGACCATGTGGCGCTGACGCAGCCGTGGCACCAGTTCGACGAGGCGGAGCTGTTCTACCGCAGCGTGCTCGGGCTGAGCCCGCAGGAGAGCCTGGAGGTGCCCGACCCGTACGGGCTGCTGCGCAGCAAGGCCATGGCGGACCCCGGCGGGCGCGTACGGATGGTCATCAACCTCGCCCAGGTCGGCACGGAAGACCTCCGGTGGCAGCACGTCGCACTGGCCTGCGACGACATCGTGGCCATCGCCCGCCGCCTGCGCGCCGAGCACCCGGACCTGCTGCTGCCCATCCCCGCCAACTACTACGACGACCTCGAGGCCCGCCACGACGACGTCGATCCCGAGCTGAGGGAGCTGGGCGTGCTGTACGACCGCGACGAGCACGGCGAGTTCCTGCACCTGTACACCGTCACCGTAGGACGCGTCTTCTTCGAGATCGTCCAGCGTACGGCCGGATATCAGGGGTACGGCGCCGCGAACGCCCCCGTCCGCCTCGCCATTCAGCACGCCGGGCATCACTGAGGTGTGCGCGACGGCAGGCGGAAGAGCGTGTGCAGCGCGCGCAGGGCGTCACGGTCACCGGTCGCCGAGGCGGCGTGGCTCTCGAGCGCGCCCGCGAGCGTGACCGTGCCCGCGGCGATGTCGCGGAAGGTCTGATCGTCGGTCGTGATGGTCGCATCGGGGTACTGAGCCGGCCCGTGGACCGTCTCCAGGGTGCCGTCATGCACGCGGGCGTGGAAGGTCTCGCCCCCCACGCGGAACTCGTAGATCGCGCGTAGCCCGGCGGCGGCTTCGGCCTGGAAACAGGCTTGCAGGCCGAGCACGGCCCAGCCGGGATGGAAGGACTCCTCGTCGCGGGGATCCTCCATCGCCCACTTCAGGCCCCAGCGGGCCAGGTCCAGCACCACCGGGCCGAGCTCCTCGCCGGCCTGCGTCAGAGCGTAGGCGGGCGTGCGTGCCGGCGGGGGAAGCGTGACCTTCTGCACCAGTCCGTGGCGTTCCAGGCTCTTCATCCTGGATGCCAACAGGCCGGTCCCCAGGCCACGCAGGTTGTGCTGCAGGTCGCCGAAGCGTTTGGGGCCGGTGAGCAGCTCGCGGATCAGCAGCAGCGTCCAGCGCTCGCCGACGATGTCGAGGGTGCGCGCGGTCGCGCAATACTGGTTGTAGCTCCGTTCCACCTCAATTCTCGTTTCCGTGGTCACGGTGGTCGGCGACCTGAAGGAGAAGCCGGGCGAGCGCCTCGGGGTCGCTGAGCATCACGTTGTGGGGTCCGTCCAGAGGGATCGACCGGTAGCCCAGCTCGGCCGCGAACCGGTCGAAGGGGTACGTCACGGGCCGGCAGTAGATGCCCGTCCCGGGGACCTTGTCCACCGCCCCCGTCAAACGGGTCGGCTCCGTGAAGGTCCGCAACGGCTGGGGCGTCAGCCGGTCGGCGAGCCAGGCGGCATCCGCCGGGTCGGTGATGCCGTACGCGGCCGGGGGAGGAGCCGGCACCGTCGTACCGCCTCCGCGGGCCTCGGCGGCGGTACGAATCGCCGTCACGAAGGAATCGGGCGCCAGGTCGAACAGGCTGGATCCGTCGCCACCCGCCCATCCGTCCACCAGGACGACCTGGCTGACCAGGTGCGGCCGGAGGTCGGCGGCCTGCCGGACCACCAGGCCGGCGTAACTGTGCCCGACCAGGACCACGTCATCCGCTGGCCGGTCGGCCAGGGCGTCGAGAACCGCGGCGACCTCGTCGGCGTGCCGGTGCAGTCCCGTGTCGCCGTCGAGAGTGAGGGCGGGCGTGACGGTGTGCGCGCCGGCCTGATGCAGCAGCGGAGTGACCCGGTCCCAGGCCCACGGGCCATGCCAGGCACCATGCACGAGCACGAAAACGGTCATGAGAGTCCCTCTGTTGAAAGTTACTACTTCTTCTTTTTGAAGTGTAATTTACGGCATCGAGAAGTCATCTGAGCTACGCCAGGGCGTTCCGTCGAAACGCCTGGCAGGTGGGCTATGAGGACGGTGTAGGGCGGGCGCCGTCGAGGCGGTCGTGAATCGCGCGGCGGGCGGCCAGGCCGGAGGGGACGTCACCCGACCGGCGGCCGACCGCCGGCTTCACGATCGTCGCCGAGGCGGCAGGCAGTGACGGACGCCAGGCCACAGGCGTCGTACGGGGCGCCGACATCTACGGCAGCACAGCCGTGATCGCCGTCGAGGGGGCGCGCCGAGGATACGCGGGTCTCCCGTCCCCAAGGAGAACCCCTTGAGCAACAAGATCAACGAGTTGACCGTGACCTCCGCCGACGGCACCACCATCGGCTACTACCAGGTGGGCCGCGGTCCCGGCCTGGTCATCTCCCACGGCGGCATGGGATCGGCCTACAACCACATCCAGCAGGCCCAGGCACTGGCCGACACGTACACCGTCTACCTGCCCGACCGCCGCGGGCGTGGCATGAGCGGACCCTACCGTCCCGGCCACGGCATCCAGCAGGACGTGGCGGACCTGGAGGCGGTCATCACGAAGACCGGCGCCCGCTACCTGTTCGGCCTCAGCGTCGGCGGCACCATCGCGCTGCAGGCCGCGCTGACGCTGCCCGACGCCGTCGACAAGCTCGCCGTCTACGAGCCTGGCGCGTTCACCGCTCCCACCGCCTGGCTGGCCAGGTTCGAGCGCGAACTCGCCGTGGGCAGGACGGCCGACGCCCTGGTCACCGCCCTCAAGGGCGCCCAGATGGGCCCGGCCTTCATGCGGGCCATGCCGCGCCGCCTGCTCGCGCTGGGGAGCGAGCAGGGGATGCGGAGGGAGGATCGCACCGGATCCGGCCAGTATGTGCCGATGCGGGACCTCGCACCGACCCTCTTGCAGGATGTCGGGGTCCTCATCGAGATGGAGGGACGGCTGGAGGACTTTCGCGCCATGCATGCCGAGGTCCTCCTGCTCGGCGGCTCCAGGAGCGTCCCCTATCAGAAGGCGTCTCTGACAGCGCTGGAGCACGTGCTGCCACGGGTCAGGCGGGTGGAACTGGCCGGCCTGGACCACGGAGCACCCTGGAACGCCGACCGCGGCGGCCGGCCGGAACGGGTGGTGCAGGAGCTGCGGCGCTTCTTCACCCCTTGACAGCCGGTCGCCCGGCGGATTCGTCCTGGCGTCTCCTCGCGGGATTCCGGCGCGAGGAGACGCCAGGCGAGCAACGAGCTTCTACAGCGTGCCGCCGACCAGCAGCGCGAGGTCGATGAGGCGGTTGGAGTAGCCCCACTCGTTGTCGTACCAGCCGACGACCTTGACCTGCGAGCCGAGCACCCGGGTCAGCTGGGCGTCGAAGACGCAGGAGGCGGGGTCGGTGACGATGTCGGTGCTGACGATGGGCGCCTCGGTGTAGGTCAGCAGGCCCTTGTACGGGCCGGCGGCGGCCTCGGCGTACGCCTCCTTGACCTCCTGAACGGTGGTCGGGCGGCGCGTGGTGACGGTCAGGTCGGTGACCGAGCCGGTCGGGACGGGCACCCGCAGGGCGAAGGCGTCGAGCCGGCCCTGGAGCTCGGGCAGGACCAGGCCGATGGCCTTGGCGGCGCCGCTGGAGGTGGGCACGATGTTCAGCGCCGCCGCGCGGGCACGGCGCAGGTCCTTGTGCGGGGCGTCCTGGAGGTTCTGGTCCTGGGTGTACGCGTGCACGGTCGTCATCATCCCGGAGTCGATGCCGACCGCGTCGTGCAGCACCTTGGCCAGCACTCCCAGGCAGTTGGTGGTGCAGGAGGCGTTGGAGATGATCGTGTGCCGCTCCGGGTCGTAGGCGTCGTCGTTCACGCCGAGCACGATCGTGACGTCCTCACCGCTCGCGGGGGCGGCGATGATGACCTTCTTCGCTCCGCCGTCCACGTGGGCGCGGGCCTTGGCGGCGCTGGTGAAGACGCCGGTGGACTCGATCACCACGTCCACGCCCAGGTCTCCCCACGGCAGGTCGGCGGGGTCGCGTTCGGCCAGCACCTCGATCGTGGCGTCGCCGGCGCGGATCGCTCCCGGCTCGGCGACGACCTCGCCGGGGAAACGGCCCAGGATCGAGTCGTAGGCCAGCAGGTGGGCCATGGTCGCCACGTCGCCGAGGTCGTTGACCGCGACGATCTCCAGATCGGCGCCCCGGGCGGCGGCAGCGCGGAAGACGTTGCGCCCGATCCGCCCGAAGCCATTGATACCAACACGAACAGTCATATGTATCTCCTCTCGCGGGCCTACATCATAAGCATCTTATATAAATTTTCGATGTATATTTGGAGGGGTGGACGACCTTCCCGATGACGACGACCTGGACGTGGACGCCTTCGCCACGGCCATCGAGAGCTTCAACCGCTTCTACATCCGCCTCCCCACGCTGGAGAAGCTGTCGTTCACGACGCTGTCGGTGCTGGACACCCTCGCCTTCGGCGGCGGCCCGATGCGGCTGACCGACCTGACGAGGACCGAGCAGGTCAGTCAGCCGGCCATCACGCAGCTGGTCACCCGGCTCGAGCGCGACGGGCTGGTGGAGCGCCGTCCCGACCCGAGTGACGGGCGCGCGGTCCTCATCCACATCACCGAGGCGGGCCGCCGGATCGGGCGCTCCCGCCACGACGACCGGATGCGCCACCTGGCCCCGCTGGTCGCCCAGCTGACCGCCGAGCAGCGCCGGGCGATCGCCGGCGCGCTGCCCGCCCTGACCCGCCTCGCCGAGCTCGGGCGCGCGTCCGCCAAGAAGGCGGGCTCATAGGCCGGCCTCGGCGTACTGCGCGACGCCGTCGCCGAACGACCAGTCGATCGGCTGGTTCTCGCTGATCGTGACGAACACGTTCCGCGGCTCGGTGCCCGCGTACTCCTCGGCGAGATCGGCGATCCTGCGGTAGAGGGCCTGCTTCTGCTCCGCCGTGCGGCCCGAGCGCATCGTGATGGCGACGAACACGAGGTCGTCGTCCCGGTGTACGCCGAGGTAATCGGCGTCGTAGCGGATCATGCGGTGTGTGCCGTCGTGGCCGGTGAGCACCTGGAACCTGTCGTCCGGCGGGATGCCGATGGCGTCGACCAGGGCATCGTGTACGGCCCGGCCCAGGGCGTCCAGCCGCTTCTCGTCTGCACGGAGCGCATCGATACGAACAAAGGGCATGATTTCGTCCTTTCTAAGGATTTTTTCCGTACGGCCCTAGCGGGCGTGGCCGGCGAGCAGGCCGAGCGCGCCGTCAACGGCCTGCGCGTACACCTCCGCGTCGCCGGCGGCACGGGCCAGCACGTAACCGCCCTGCAGCACGGCGACGAGCGCGGTGGCGGTGGCCGCCGGGTCGAGCGAGGCGTCCAGCTCGCCCTGTGACCGCGCGTCCGCGAGGACCCCGGCGAGCCGGGTGCGCAGCCAGGCGAACGTCTCCTCGACCGGGCGGCGCAGCTCGGGATCGGCCATCACGTCCGGGTCCTGGGTGAGGCGGCCCACCGGGCAGCCCCGCAGGGCGTCCCGCTCCCGGCGCAGGTAGACGGTGATCCGCTGGAGCGGGCTCGCGGAGCCGGAGAGCTCCGCCTCCGCGCGGACGCGCATGTCGTCGGCGCTGCGGGCGATCGCGGCCAGCGCCAGGTCGGGCTTGCCGCGGAAGTGGTGGTACATGCTGCCCTGGCCCGCCCCGGACCGCTGCTGGATGGCCTTCGGCGAGGTGCCCACGTACCCGCGCTCCCACAGCAGCTCTCGGGTGCTCTCGATCAGCCGTTCTCTCATGTCCACGTTGCGAGCGTACATACTAGTAGGTACAGAAACAACCCCGGGGAAGCCTTGCTCCGGCTCCGCTGCCAGGAGGTCAGCGCGCTCTGGTGAGGGCGTCGAGCAGCCCTGGGAACGCCTCCTCCATGTCGGCGCGGCGCAGAGTGTTCATCCGCGAGGTCCCGACGTAGTACTGCCGGATCAGGCCTGCCTCGCGCAGCACGTTGAAGTGGTGGGTGGCGGTGGACTTGCTGACCGGTATGTCGAAATCGCCGCACTTGATGTCCTCGCCGGCGGCGTCGAGCTGCGTGACGATGCTCCGGCGTACCGGATCGACGAGGGCCTCCAGCACCTGCTGGAGGTCGAACTGTGACACCTCGGGGTGTGGCGGCGTGCGTCCCATGGGCCCCATAGTACGACAGGCATCGAAGTTTGACAGCGATCGTACTTATGCGCTTGAGTGAGTCGCGTTCACAGCGAGCGAAGGATGGTTGGCATGGCGAGGACCGTGCGGTTCCACGAGATCGGTGGGCCCGAGGTGATGCGGCTGGAGGAGGTGGAGACAGGCGAGCCGGGGCCGGGGGAGGTGCGGCTCCGGGTGGACGCGATCGGGATCAACCGGGCAGAGGCCCTGTTCCGGAGCGGCCGGTACATCGAGCCGGTCAAGCACCTGCCCGCCGGGCTCGGCTCGGAGGCCGCCGGTGTGATCGAGGCGGTCGGACCGGGGGTGACCGGTTTCGAGGTGGGGCAGGCGGTCAGCGTCGTGCCGTCCTTCTCGTACAACGACTACGGCATGTACGCCGAACGGGCGATCGCGCCGGCGTCCGCCCTCCTGCACCGCCCCGACGGGGTGGACGCCGTCTCCGGCGCCTCGGTGTGGATGCCCTACCTCACCGCGTACGGCGCGATGGTGGAGGTGGGCGGGATGCGGGCCGGCGACGTGGCGGTGCTGAACGCGGCCTCCAGCAGCGTCGGCCTGGCCGCGATCCACACGGCCGACCGCGTGGGCGCCACGCCGATCGCCGTCACGCGCACCCGCGCCAAGCGGCAGCGGCTGCTCGAGGAGGGCGCGGCCGAGGTGATCGTCTCCGAGGAGGAGGACGTGGCGGAACGGGTGCTGGCGCTGACCGGCGGCAGGGGCGCCGAGTACGTCTTCGACGCCGTCGCCGGTCCTGGCGTGGTGGACCTGGCCAGGGCCGTGGCCGCCGACGGGACGCTGTTCCTGTGGGGCGGGCAGAGCGGGCAGCCGACGCCCTATCCGGGGTTCGAGCTGGGCATGCCCGCGCTGAACCTGCGCACGTACACGGTGCACGAGATCACCAGGAACGCCGGGCGGATGCGCCGCGCCGCGGCGTTCGTCGCATCCGGCCTGCGTACCGGGGCCTTCCGTTCCGTGGTGGACCGGCTGTTCCCGCTGGAGGAGATCGTGCAGGCGCATCGGCACATGGAGTCCAACATCCAGTTCGGCAAGATCGTGGTCACCGTGGCGCACTGACCAGGGCGCCGCTCACGCGTCGCTCGGACCGGGTCTCCAGCCGGTCCTCTGGGCCCACGCGTCGGCACGTCGCAGAATGTCCCGGACGTACGGGTCCTTGGCGGCGACGTACTTCTGCCGCTCGTCGCGGAACTCCTCCGCGCACCGCCGCTTCACCCTCGCGAACTCCGCCGCGGCGTCCGGGTGGACACGCAGGTAGTCGCGTGCCAGCAGGGGAGAAGCTGCCTTGTTCGCGCACGTGGACGTCGATCACCGGCTTGGCCGCCAGGCCGGGAACCGGCCGGCTACCTGGCAATCAGCACTTCGAGTGTCACCGGTTCGACGAAACGCCCGCTCGGATCGGCCGCCAGCAGAGCGTCGGCGAGTTCTTGCTCGAAGGCGGGCCGCCGATCGCCGAGCAGCCGCCGCAGGGGGAGCGAGGTCGAGTAGAGGTAGCCGATGATCCGGTCCGTGGTCCACGACCGTTCGAACTCGTGGACCACCCGGGTGACGTCCCGGAACGCTGAGTCAGCCAGCACCGCTCCGTGCGGCCTGGCCGGTGTCCCGCCGGCGCTGACCTGGGGTCCTATGAAACGGTGCTGCACCTCTTCGATGGCGTGCTGCCACGGCACGACCGCCCGCGCCAGGCAGCCGTCATTGGCGATCACCACGCCGCCGCCGTCCTCCACCATGCCGGCCAGCGCTCCCAGCACCTGCTCACGATCCATCCAGTGGAACGAGCGCCCCATGGTCACCAGCCGGAACCGTCCCAACGTGTCCGGCAGGTCCGCTGAACTGGCGCGCACCCACGTCACATTGCCGACCTCGCCCGCGAGCGCCTGACGGGCGGCCTCGGCGAGCATGTCCGGCTCAGGATCGACACCGACCGCCTCCGCGACGTGCCCGGCAAGCGGAATGGCCAGCTGGCCGGTGCCGCAGCCCAGGTCGAGCAGGCGCCCCGAGCCGTCGAGCCCGAAGCGCCGGACCAGATCGTCGAAGAAAACCTTCGGATAGCCCGGACGGAACCGCGCGTAGAACACCCCTGTCCCGGCAAAGAGCCCGCCACTCGACACGCCGCCACACTACCTATCTTGGCGGCTGGGCCCGCTCAGCCCGGTCCGGCGACAGTCGCGTCCATCAGTTCGCCACGGCTGACGGTCACGGCATGGCCGCCGACATGGACGTGGCCGTCCTCGATCCGCAGCGCCAGACGCCCCCGCCGTGCCGAAGCCTGGACCGCTTCCAGCCGGGTACGGCCGAGACGGGCCGCCCACAGCGGTCCCAGCACGGCATGTGCCGAACCGGTCACCTGATCCTCATCCAGCCCGTGGGCGGGCACGAAGACGCGCGAGGTGAAGTCGGCGTCCTCGCCGCCGGGCGCCGTCACGATCACCCGGCCGACGGGCAGGCGCAGAATGCGCTGAATGTCCGGCCGTATCTGCGCCACCTGCGCGGCCGTGTCGAGCGTGACGACGTACTCGGCGTCGTTGCTCGCGAATCCCGCAGCCTCCGCGAGCCCGAGCGCATCCAGCACGTCCTGGGGGATCGGGCCTTCGGTGACCGCGACGCCGCCGAACTCCAGCCAGATACGCCCGTGATGGCGGCGCACGCTCAGTGCGCCGCCGCCGTGGTGAAAGACGATGTGGTCTTGATCCAGCACATGGGTGGCGGCCAATGTGGCGTGTCCGCACAGCGGCAGCTCGTGCGTCGGGGTGAACCAGCGGATCCGCCACCGGTCCGCATCCGCCCAGACGAACACGGTGGTGGGCTGCTGCAGCTCGGCCGCGACCCGCCGCATCCACCCCTCATCCGCGGCAGCGCCGAGCCGGACGACTGCCGCGGGGTTGCCGGTGAAGGGACGCTCGGCGAACGCGTCAACAAGGAACCAGGCGATCACAGCGGTGATCGTATGCCCCTGGATTCTCTGGGCGGGCACCCGGGCTCCCTGTGCAGCCGACGAGTTCGGTGGGTCCCAGCGCGGTGGAGTCCGTACCAAAATTAAAGTCAATTGCAATTTTGCACTGGAGTGTGGTTTCCTCTACGGCATGTCCTCATCCGTCATCCACGCCCGGGGCCTCACCCGGACGTTCCAGCTGAAGAGCGGAACCGTGCACGCCGTACGCGGCATCGACCTCACCGTGGCGCCCGGCGAGATCCTTGGCTTTCTCGGACCCAACGGCGCCGGCAAGACCACCACGCTTCGCATGCTCGTCACGCTTCTGCCGCCCACGGGCGGGTCGGTCGAGATCGCCGGGCACGACCTGCTGCGCATCCGGCGGGCGTGCGGCGCCGCATCGGGTACGTCGCGCAGTCCGGCGGCCTCGATCCCGCGTGCGGCGTACGAGAGGAACTCGTCACGCAGGGCCGGCTGCACCGGCTGTCCAAGAGCGAGGCGTGCGAGCGGGCCGAGGAACTGGCACACGACCTGGCGCTGCTCGACCTGATGGACCGGCCCACCGCCGCTCTGTCCGGCGGCCAGCGCCGGCGCCTGGAGATCGCGCTCGGCCTGGTCAACCGGCCGCAGGTGCTCTTTCTCGACGAGCCCACCACGGGGCTCGACCCGGGCAGCCGCGCGGAGCTGTGGGACCTGGTCCGGCGCATCCGCGCCGAGCACGGAACCACGGTGTTCCTGACCACCCATTACCTGGACGAAGCCGACGTGCTCGCCGACCGCATCGTGGTCGTGGACGCCGGCGAGATCGTCGCCGAAGGCACGCCCGCCGACCTCAAGAGCCGCTTCACCGGAAATCCCGCCGCGAGCCTCCAAGACGCCTTCCTTTCCATCACCGGCCGCGCTGCCACCAGCGACGAGCCCATCGCCATCTGAACCACCCGAAAGATCTGAACCACCCGAAAGATCTGAACCATCCGAAAGACTCGAGAACCATGACTCTCCTCGGCGACACCGCCGTCATCTTCGGCCGCTACCTGCGCGCCACGCTCCGCTCCAAGACCAACCTGTTCTTCGGCATGCTGCAGCCGCTGCTGTTCCTGGCGCTGTTCGGGCCCTTGCTGACCCGGTTCGACCTGGGGATCGGCGGCTCGTCCTGGCAGGCGCTGGTGCCCGGCGTGCTGGTCCAGCTCGCCCTGCTCGGCGGCTCCTTCGTCGGCCTCGGCCTGCTGATGGACCGCAACCTCGGCGTGATCGACCGCATGCGGGTCACGCCTGTGCGCCCGCTTGCCCTGCTGCTGGGCCGCGTGCTGCGGGACGTCGTCCAACTGCTGACCCAGTCCGTCCTGCTCGTGCTCCTCGGCCTGGCCTTCGGGCTGCGTGCGCCGCTGGCCGGAATCGTGATCGGGCTGCTGTTCGTCGGCGTGCTCGCGGCCGCTCTGTCGGCGCTGTCGTACGGGCTGGCCATGAACGTCGCCACGCCGCCGGAGTTCGCCGCCATCGCGAACACGGCCGGCATGCCGCTCATGCTGCTGTCCGGCCTGCTGCTCCCGATGAGCCTCGCCCCCGGCTGGCTGGACGGCCTGTCGCGCGTGGTGCCCTTCCGCTACACCGTCGATGCGGTACGCGAGGCTTTCCTCGGCCACTACACCGGCGCCACCATCCTGGTCGGCGCCGCCGTGACGCTCGTCCTGACCGCGCTCTGCCTGCTCGCGGGCGCCCGCCTGTTCCGGCGCTCAGGCGCCTGAACCGTGCTGTTATCGTCCATCGCATGACCGAACTGATCGCTCCCACGGGACGGCTGCATTCCTCGTGGCTCGCAGCGCGCGACGAGTGGCCGCCTGGTGCGCACCAGGACGGGGCCGGTTTGCGGCTGGTTGATGACGATGACCTCGACAGTCCGGAAGTGTTCGCCTCATGGGTCGAGCGGCTGCACCAGCAGTCAGACCCGTCGCTGCCTGTCGGCGAAGAACGCGTTCACGCCACCCACTGGTGGATCGTCGACGGCGAGACCTACCTCGGAGCCATCGACCTTCGGCACTATCTGAACGACTTTCTGCTGGAAGTCGGCGGACACATCGGCTACAGCATCCGGCCTTCTGCCAGAAGACAAGGAGTGGCCACGTGGGCGCTGGGAGCAGTTCTGCGCAAGGCGCAGGGGCTCGGTCTGGACCGAGTCCTTCTCACTTGTGACGACGACAACGTCGGTTCGGCACGCACCATCGAGAGAAACGGCGGCGTCCTGGAGGATGTGCGCAGCACCGAAATCGGGGTGAAGCGCCGCTACTGGATCGCTCTCGATGACGCCGGTCACACCCATTCGGCGAGAACGGCCACCTCGTAGCGGACGGCGAGTTCGTCGTCCGCGCGGCTGAGGGAGTGACGCCCGTTCGGGGGTGACAGCCGTACCTCCTTCAGCCTGTCGGAGGCCGGGCCGGAGACGATCCGCCGCGCCCACGCCGTGCGCCCGGTCGCCGCCGTCCAGTCGGAGTACTCGCTGTGGACCCGGGACGTCGAGGAGCGGGTGCTGCCGGTGCTCCGCGAGCCGGGCATCGGCTTCGTGCCGTACTCGCCACCCGGCCCCGGCCTCACGCCTGCGGACCGAGTGCCGTTCCGGTGGAGACGACACTCGCCGATTCCTTGAGCTCGACGAAGATCGCGTGTGTCTCGGTGCCGCCGATGTTCTGCCCGGCGTGCTCCTGCGCGCTGAGCCAGCGCACCTGCCCCGCTTCCAGGGCGAGCTCGACCTGCTGATCACCGGCGGCCAGGCGGCGGGTGAAGGACGACAGGGTGATCATCACACTGTCCGGGTGGCCGTGCGGGCTGGTCGCGTCGCCGGGCCGGTCCCGGTAGCGCAGCACCCGCACCCGTTCGTTCTCGAAGACCACCGTGTAGAGATCCGGATTCGTCACCGCGGGATCGGCGCTCATGGACACCTCGCAGGGTTCGCCACACCGCTATATGGGACGACGGTACCATGATGGGCATGTCAGTACCATATGAGCTGACCGGCCGGCACCAGCAGAAGGCCCGCACTCGCGGAGCCCTGGTCGAGGCCGCCCGCCGCCTGCTGGCCGACGGCGCCGACCCCACCGTAGAGGACGCCGCCGCCGCGGCCGGGATCTCCCGCACCACTGCTTACCGCTACTTCCCCAACCAGTACGCCTTGCTGGCCGCCGTCCATCCCCAGATCGAACAGGCCTCCCTGCTCCCCCCGGACCCGCCGGCCGACCCCGAGGCCCGGCTGGACCTGGTGATGACCGCCTTCATCCAGCTCACCCTCGACTGGGAACCGCAACTGCGCACCTCGCTGCGCCTGTCCCTGCACCCCGACACCGGCCAGCCGCCTCTGCGCGGCGGGCGGGCCATCGGCTGGATCGAAGACGCCCTGGCCCCGCTCGCCCACACCCACCCCGGCCTCGACCTGCACCGGCTGGCCGTGACCATACGCTCGGCCACCGGCATCGAGTCGTTGATCTGGCTCACCGACATCGCCGGACTCACCCGCCGGCAAGCGGCCGACACCATGCGCTGGTCAGCCCGCGCCCTGCTCACCGCAGCCCTCGACGAACACCGGCCTGGCAGCCAGGTCAGCGATCAGCGGACTCCCACCACACCAGATGGGCGGCCGCCTGCGCCACCGGCTCGATGATCTCCCACCCCTCGGCGATCAGCCCATCGTCGAGCCGCCAGATGTCGACGACCGCGATCCCCGGCTCCTCGCCAGGAAGCCGGCGCCGCGAGTGCATCACCACGTGATCACCGTCGGCCAGCACGTGCTGGATCTCGACCCGCATGCCGGCGAGCGGGACGAGCGCGGCGCGCACGGCGGCGAGCCATTCCGCCTTGGTCGACGAGGTCGAATCCGGCCGGTGATGGACGAAGTCATCGCTCAGCAACGGCGCCAGCGCTTCGACGTCACCCGTCCTGACCAGTTCCGTCAGCGCGCGTTGGACGATGCTCTTGTTCTCTGCAGTCATGGACGCAGTGTTTCCGTCCGTCGCGACCGTTGTCGATGAAGTCCCATTTCATGGCGTACGGCGCCACGAGGAGTAGCATCGGCGATCATGTACACGGTGGGGGAGCTGCTGCGGCAGTGGCGGCAGCGCCGGCGGCTCAGCCAGCTCGATCTCGCGATCGCCGCCGACGTCTCGGCCCGTCACGTCAGCCTGGTCGAGACCGGCAAGTCCAGACCGAGCGCCGACATGGTCCTCCGGCTCGCGGATCAGCTCGATGTGCCGCTGCGTGAGCGCAACCGGCTGCTGCTCGCCGCCGGCTTCGCCCCCCGCTACGCCGAGCGGCCGCTCGACCGTGACACCCTGTCGGCGGCGTGGGGCGCGATCGAAAGGGTGCTCCGGGCGCACGAGCCGTTCCCGGCGCTGGTCATCGATCGCCGATGGAACATCGTGATGACCAATCGCGCTCTGAACCCGTTCCTCGCGGACGTCGCCCCCGACCTGCTGAAGCCGCCGATCAACATGGTGCGGCTGGGACTGGACCCGCGCGGGCTCGCTCCACGGATCGTCAATCTCGCCGAGGTGCGGGCGGTGCTCCGTGCCCGGATCACGCGTCAGCTCGCCACTGCTCCCGACCCAGCGCTCGCTGCGCTCTACGAGGAGTTGCTGGCTCCCTACTCCGAGGACGCGAGCCACCCGATCGAGTCCGAGGTCGTGATCCCGATGATCTTCTGCTTCGGCGGGCGAGAAGTGCGGCTGTTCTCGACCACCACCACGTTCGGGACCCCGATGGACATCACGCTGGACGAGGTCGCGATCGAGTCGTACTACCCGGCGGACGAGGAGAGCGCCGCCTACTTCACGAAGCCCGACGCCGACGCCCGAGCCGGCTGATCGGGAGCTTGCGACCGGCGCCGCCCCGCGCTCGCGAAAGAGCGCGGGGCGACGGAAGCCGGCCGTGAACTCGTCGCCGCCACAGGCCGGTGCGGGCGACGCTACGGCAGGGCGGGCACGGCCGGCGCGGTGTTGGTCCAGCCGGCCTCGAGCACGATCTGGGTGCTGGTCTCGTTGAGGGACAGCTTGCCGGTGATCGCGGTCGTCCGGCCCTCGGACAGCAGCAGCATCGTGCCGGTGTCCACGATCATTTCGGTCTCCTCCTTGATCGTCAGTCCGTTCTTCTGATCGGCCTTCGGGTGATCGATCGACAGGGCCGCGCCGGCTCTGCCCATGCTGTCCTTGGTCTCTCCCTGCGAACGGACACTGGGCATCGTCAGCAAGAGCTGGTAGGCCGCGGCGCGGACGTTCTTGGGCGCCGGAAGCTGATTGAGCATCCCCGGCAGCGCCCCGGTGATGTACTGGTCCACGTTGTTCTGCTTGACCCGTGAGACCCGCGCGGCCTCGGAGAGCCAGGACTTCAACGCGTTCGGGTCCGCGGGCAGTCGCTGGACCTCCTCGTACGTCAACTTCTGCCCGGCCAGAAAGAACTTGTCGTCGTTGCCGCGTACGGGCCCGACGTGGCCCTTGTCCGGCTCGGTCGACAGCTTCACGACCTGGCCGTCGGCCGTGCGGGTCCACTTGGCCGGCGAGCCGTCACGGCGCCACGCCTTCCGGTCCGCCGCGCTCTTCGGGTACGCCCCCGCCTTCCGGTATCCGAACCAGGCCTTGCCGTCGGGCGCGGTCCATTCCTCGCTGAGATCCTGCTCCACCACCCAGTAGCGATTCGCGCCGCTGCCCATCTGGCGGGGACCGGTGCGCTGGGTCAGCACCCTCGTATGCCAGTAGGCGCCTTCAGGCGGAGCCGACGCGGCGGCCGCGAGCCGCGTCTCCGGCGCCTTCGCGACGCTCGGCAGGCCCAGCAGGGCGGCGGTGCCCACGGCGGCCAGGCCGGCCCCGACGGCGATCAGCGGCCGGACCGGTGCTGTCGCGAGCTTCATCTGTTTCCTCCAGAGGTCCGAAGTGACGTCCCCCAATACGCCTGGGCGCCTGACAAGGTTGCCTGCGACACTCGGGCAACTGTTGGAGGATCCAAGGCGTATTAGGAGGCGTGAAACGGGACAGACAGACGTGAGCGGCGCGGAGCACGACTTCGGCGCATTCGTGGCCGCAAGGGCCACGACCCTGCTGCGGGTCGCCTATCTCGCCTGCGGGAACGAGGCGGAGGCGGAGGACCTGCTGCAGACGGCGCTGGAGCGTACTTACAGGAACTGGGACAGGGTGCGGCACGACAGCCCCGAGCCCTATGTGCGCCGCGTCATCATCAACACCGCCATCAGCCGGGCCCGCCGCCGGGCGATCCTGAGCATCATCCCGATGCGCATCCTGCCGGAGAGGGCGGCGCGCTCGACCGACGTCGATCTGCGCCACCTGCTCATGGACGCGCTGCGCGATCTGCCTCCCCGGCAGCGCGCGGTGGTCGTCCTGCGGTACTGGGAGGACCTCAGCGAGGCGCAGACCGCGGAGGTGCTCGGCTGCACGGTCGGCACGGTGAAGAGCCAGACATCGAAGGCGATGGCCAAGCTGCGTGCAGCGCTCGGCGAGACATCCGTGGAAGGAGTGATCGGCAATGCCCACGCTTGAGGAACGGCTCCGCCAGGTCATGGCGGACGAGACCGCGCGGCTGCACGCCGCGCCCGACCTGGTGGACCGGGTCGTCCGGTCCACGCGGCGGAAGAGGACGCAGGGCAGGGTCGCGGCCCTGGCCACGTCGGTGGCCGTCATCGCGGCAGCCCCCCTCTACCTGACGGTGGCCCCGGGCGCCATGCAGACGCCCGCTGTCTCGGAGACGCCGGCCGTCTCCGAGACGCTGGGTCCGCCCGCCATCGACGACACCCCGCCCGTGCCGTCCGAACCCCCCAGCCTCGGGGACCTGGGCGACGGGAAGACGCTCAAGCACGTCAAGGTGGGTTACCTGCCCAAGGGCCTGAAGTGGGGCAACTGGTCGGTGGACTACGGCGACAGCTACTCGACCTCGTGGAACTTCGACGGCGACGAGCCCGGCTCCTACTGCGTGCAGATCTTCGTGTACGAGGGTGAGGCCGTCCAGCAGCTCGACGAGCGCGTGCAGGCGCACCGCGACGAGGGGGAGGGCAAAGAGGTGACCGTCGGCGACCGGACCGGCTACTCGGTCATCGCGAACGTCGGCGAGGACGGCATGGCGGGCACCCCCACGCTCTTCCTGAACATGGGGGAGCAGCGGCGGGCCGAGATCATGTTCAGCCCTACGTACGTGAAGAAGTTCCCCGACGCCAAGGCCGTCGAACGCGAGCTCACCAAGATCGCCGAAGGGCTCACCGCCGACAACTAGGGCCTCCCTCTGTCCGCTCTGTGACATATACATCACAATGGGTAACAACATTGCGCGCATCCAGTGCTGTCACGCGAGCGGTAGATCGGGTCGGCTGGGCGCCGGGGGCCGTCCAGGCGACCCGACCTACGAGGGGAGATCTGATGAAGGGGTACGACGTCGAGGGGCCGGCGCTCGAACTCGGGGCCCTGGTGCGTGAGGACGGCACCGCCGACCCCTCCGAACAGATCCGGATCGCCCTGAGCACGCTGAACCGGCACGGACTGGTGGCGGGTGCCACCGGAACGGGCAAGACGAAGACCCTCCAGCTCATGGCGGAGCAGCTCGCGGCCCAGGGCGTGCCGGTGTTCCTCGCCGACATCAAGGGCGACCTGTCGGGGCTGGCCTCGCCGGGCACGGCCTCCGATCGCGTCACCCGGCGGGCCGCCGAGGTCGGCCAGGCCTGGCAGCCCACGGCCTGTCCGGTGGAGTTCCTCTCCCTGGGCGGCCTGGGGGCCGGGGTTCCGATCCGCGCCACCATGACGGCCTTCGGGCCGACCCTGCTCGCCAAGGTCCTCGGGCTCAACGAGACGCAGGAGTCGTCGCTCGGACTGATCTTCTACTTCGCCGACAAGAACGGAATGCCGCTGCTGGACCTCAAGGACCTGATCGCGGTCATCCGGTATCTGACCGCCACGCCTGAGGCGCTGAGCGGCATCGGCGGTCTGTCGGCGGCGACGGCGGGGGTCATCCTCCGGACGTTGACCAACTTCGAGGCGCAGGGGGCGGAGGCGTTCTTCGGCGAGCCGGAGTTCGACGTGCGCGACCTGCTCCGGGTGACCCCGGACGGCCACGGGATGATCTCCATCCTCGAGCTGCCCGCCGTGCAGGACCGGCCGCAGCTCTTCTCCACCTTCCTGATGTGGCTGCTCGCCGATCTCTTCCACGTGCTGCCCGAGGTGGGGGATGTCGACAAGCCGAAGCTCGTGTTCTTCTTCGACGAGGCGCACCTGCTGTTCGACGACGCGTCCAAGGCGTTCCTGCAGTCGATCACCCAGACCGTGCGGCTGATCCGGTCGAAGGGGGTGGGAGTGTTCTTCGTCACCCAGACGCCGAAGGACGTGCCGGGCGACGTGCTGGCCCAGCTCGGCGCGCGCGTGCAGCACGCCCTGCGCGCCTTCACCCCCCAGGACGCCAAGGCGCTCAAGGCCACCGTGTCGACCTTCCCCGAGTCCGCGTACGACCTGGAACGGCTGCTGACCGAACTCGGCACCGGCGAGGCCGTCGTCACGGTCCTGTCGGAGACGGGCGCGCCGACCCCGGTGGCCTGGACCCGCCTGCGCGCCCCTCAGACGCTCATGGCGCCGTCGAGCCCGGACGTGATCCAGAGCGTCATCGGCGCCTCGCCGCTTCAGCAGAAGTACGGCACGGCGGTCGACCGCGAGTCGGCGTACGAGATCCTGTCCACGAAACTGTCCGACCAGCAGCGCCCCGAGACCCCCGCCGCCCCCGCTCCGGAAGCGCCGCGCGAGCCGGACAGGCCCAGGGAGCGGAAGCCCGAGCCCAAGCAGTCCGTGCTGGAGAGCGTGCTGGAGTCCAAGGAGTTCCGCTCGATGGCGCGGTCGGCGGCATCCGCTCTCGGCCGGGAGATCACCAGATCCATCTTCGGCACCGCCCGCCGCGGGCGACGCTGAACCCGCGAGGCTCGGCGACACAGAAAAGACCAGCTGGGGGTAGGGCCGCAGCGCGGCCCGCCCAGGCCCTGGGCATGGTCCGAATAGGACACTCCCTGTCCGCTTCGCCTGCGACCGTTGTCGCGTGCCAGTCGACGACGACAACCCGAAGGACCCGAACGCCGTGACCGCCACCGCCACACTCCCTCAACCCGCGACGCAGAGCGGGGCGACCTGGGCGCCGCGCTCGCGACCCACGCTCCGCCCTGACCGACACCGTCCACAGGCCCATCGGCGAGCGCACCGGGGCCTGAGCCGATGACCGTTCTCAATACCCGGGCGCTCAACCGCGCGACGCTCGCCCGGCAGCTGCTGCTCGATCGCGCCGACGTGCCGGTCCTCGACGCCGTCGCGCACCTGTGCGGCCTGCAGGCGCAGGAACCGCAGGAACCGTTCGTCGGGCTCTGGTCGCGGCTGCGCGCGTTCGACCCGGCGGTGCTCTCGGACCTGCTGATCCGGCGGGGCGTGGTGCGCACCCACCTCATGCGCCGCACCGTCCACCTCCTCGCCGCCGACGACGCCCTCGCCTGGCGGGCCCGCCATGACGCCATGCTGCGCCAGCGCGTACTCGGGACCTATCGCCGCGAGCTCGCCGGGACAGATCTCGACGAGCTCGCCGCAGCGGGCCGGGCGGTGATGGCCGATGACGAGCCGCGCTCGATGACCGAGCTTGCGCGGGCGCTTGCCGAGCGCTGGCCGACGCCGGGACCGCGGGCGCTGGGGGAGATGCTGATCGCCGCCCTCGTCCCAATGGCGCAGCTGCCTCCGCGCGGGCTCTGGCGCACCAGGGCGGGAGTGCGCAACGTCCTGCTCTCCTCCTGGCTGGGCCGCGAGATCGACCCCCCGTCCCAGGACGGCTCCGATCCGGTCGGTGAAACGCTGGTACGGCGCTATCTGGCAGCATTCGGCCCTGCCGCCACGGCCGACGTGCGCGCCTGGTGCGGCCTCGCCGGACTGCCGGCCGCGGTCGCCGCGGTACGCGAGGAGCTGATCACCTTTCGGGACGAGCGTGGCCGGGAACTGCTGGACCTCCCCGACGCCCCGCGCCCCGACCCTGACACACCCGCCCCGGTGCGGTTCCTGCCGGCGTTCGACAACGCGCTCCTCGGTTACCACGACCGCCGCCGGATCATCGACGACGCCCACCGCGGCCTGTCCGTCGCCGGAGCTCGCGTCGTCCTGGTCGACGGCCGGGTCGCCGCGACCTGGAGCGTCGAGGCCGGCACCGTGAGCGTCAGCCCGCTGCGCCCCTTCTCCCGGGACGACCGCGCCACCGTGGCCGAGGAGGGGCGGGCGCTGGCGTCGTTCCTCTCCGACAACGACAGTCACCGCGTACAGATCGCCGCGTCTCCCCAGTGAGTGACACGTAAGCCCGCATGGCCACCGTCCCTCACACTGGCCGCTGTCCTTCAGGCCGTGCGTGACCCCTATGCGGGGCGCACGCCGTTGACGGCGAGGTCGAGCAGCCGGTCGGCTTGATCGGCGGCGTCGGGTTCGTGCTCGGTGGCCAGGGAGATGGCGTTGACGAGCTTGAGCAGCTCGACGATCGAGATGTCGGGGCGTACGGCGCCCGCCTGGCAGGCACGACCCAGCAGTTCCTGCCCGGCGTTCACGATCAGGTCGTGACACGTGTCGCCCAGGCCGGGGTCGCCGTCCTGGGCGCCCTGGATCAGCGAAGCGGCCAGGCCCCGGTTGGACGAGGCGTGCCGCGCAACGGCCCTGAGCCAGGTGACCAGGGCTTGACCTGGCTCGGGGCCGATCGCCAGGTCGCGGGCGGTGGCGCACAGGGCTTCGACCTTGTCGCGGAAGACCGCCTCCAGCAGCCTCTGCCGGGACGGGAAGTGCCGGTGCAAGGTGGCCGAGCCGACGCCGGCGCGCCGGGCGATCTCCTCCAGGGACGCGTCCGCCCCCTGCTCGGCGACGGCTGCGGTGGCGGCGGCGAGGATCCGGTCGTAGTTGCGGCGGGCGTCCGCGCGCCTGGGCCGTGCGGGCGGCATCGGCGTACGGCTGTCGTGCGGCATGCGGTCTCCGGCGGGCTTGCGAAAACGGGGTGGCCCTCCATATCGTACTCAACCGTAACCGGGGGGCCACCCCATTTGTCGGAGTGGCTGCTCCATGCCAACTCTCTGGAGACGCAGCGTGAACACCACGGAAGACAAGACCATCGTCGTTGTGGGGGCGACCGGCCTGCAGGGCCGTGCCGTGACCGAGCAGCTGCTCGCAGCCGGCCGGCCGGTGCGGGCGGTGACCCGCGATCCGGGCACCACCCGGGCCCGGGCCCTGGCGCGGGCCGGAGCGCAGCTCGTGCAGGCCGAGATGGACGACGTCGCCTCGCTGATCGCCGTGGCCGAAGGCGCCTACGGCATGTTCAGCGTCCAGCCCACCGTCGGCTCACCGGGCACCCCGGCGGGCTTCTCCGCCGAGGATGAGGTCCGCTGGGGGTGCAACGTCGCCGACGCGGCCCATGCCGCGAAGATGCGGCACCTGGTCTACGCCTCGGTCGCCGGCGCGGGGCGCCACAACACCGAGAAGCTGCCGCAGAACGTGGTCAGCAAGTGGCGGATCGAACAGCACATCACCCGGCTGGGCCTGCCCGCGACGTTCCTGCGGCCGGTCTCCTTCATGGAGAACTACACCGGCGCCTACCACCTGCACGACGGCGCCGTGGCCACCGCGTTCGCCGCCGACGTGCCACAGCAGATCATGGCCGTCGACGACGTCGGCCACTTCGCCGCCCTGGCCTTCGCCCGGCCGCAGGAGTGGATCGGCCGCGCGGTGGACCTGGCCGGGGACGAGCTGACCCCCGTACAGATCGCCGCCGCCATCTCCGACGCCGTCGGGCGGCAGCTGCCGTACGTCCGGATCCCGCTCGAGGTGATCGCCGAGGCCGGCGAGGAGTTCGCCTTCGCCTACAGCTGGCTCAACGGGCCCGGCTGGCGGGCCGACGTCTCCTTCACCCGCGCGCTGCATCCCGGACTGATGGACCTGCGCACCTGGTTGGCCCGCTCCGGCGCGGCCCGGATCATCGACTTCCTGGCCGCTCAGGACACCGCCGGGCAGGCCCGATGAGCAGCCGGACCATCGACCTCGGTCAGGTCGGCATCTGGGCGGGCGAGCTGGACCGCTACCCCGCCGCCGTCGTCCGCGAGGCGGTCGCGGCCGTCGAAGACCTCGGCTATCCGGCCCTGTGGTTCCCCGAGACGACCGGCCGCGAAGCCATGGCGCAGGCCGCCTGGCTGCTGTCGGCCACCCGGCGGACCGTCATCGCCACCGGCGCCGCCGGCATCTACGCCCGGGACGCGGTGGACGCCGCCCCCTTCGGGCGCCCTCGTTCCGTCAGGCGCCGCCGCGGCTGCTGGCCGCGCTGGGTCCGAAGATGCTCACCCTCGCCGGCGAACGAGCCTCGGGCGCCCATCCGCTCGGTATGCCGGTCGAGCACACCCGCCAGGCCAGGAAGCTGCTCGGACCGGAGGCGCTGCTGGCCGTCACCCAGCTCGTCGTCCTGGACCCGTGCCGCTCGCGCTCGGCCGGCCTGGCCCGCGCCCACGCGGCGGCGGCGCTGCCCAACCGGCTCACGCTGCTGAGGGCCCTGGGCTTCGACAACCCCGAGTCCCTCGATGACCGGCTGGTCGAGGCGCTGGTGGCCACCGGCGACACCGACGACATCGCCCGCCGCGTCCGCGACCACCTCGACGCGGGCGCGGACCACGTCAGTCTCCACGTGCTCACCTCGACCCCCGAACATCCGCCTTTGCACCAGTGGAGCCGGCTCGCCGCGCGACTCCGGTGAACGGCCCCGCCCGTCACTCCGCGGCGGCCCCGAGGCCGATGACCGGTTTGGCTGCCACTGCCATCAGGTGAGCGCTGACGCCCAGCATGGCCGGCTCGGACTCGGTCAGCCGGATCGCCCGCATGAGCTGCTCCGGCTCTCGCAGCAATTCCTCGAGGTTGCCCAGCGGCCCCGCGAACCCCTCCACGGCCAGGAGACGTTCGTGGATGAATCCGGCCCGTTCCACTTCCGGTCCCACTTCCTCTATCCGGTGGAAATAGGCCCAGAAAACGTCGTCGGGCCTGTCCGGGATATTGCTCTGCCCCGTACGCAGATTCAGGTCGAACGTGTCCCAGATATCTTGATCGCCCAGAAGGCCCCGGGCAGTCGCGTCAATGATCCACGCGTAGCGGCTGATGACCTCGGCCAGTAACCGGCCTCCGGGCCGCAGCACCCGGAAGGCCTCGCGCAGCGCCGACTGCCGATCGGCGGCGTCGGCAAGGTGATAGAGCGGGCCCATCAGCAGCACCGCGTCAAAACTCGCGTCGGGGAGCGGAAGACTGCGGGCATCTCCGAGATGGCACGGGAAGCCGGCAGCGACAGCGGTCGCTTGTTCGATGTGCTTGGGCACCGGATCGACCAGCACCACGTCATAGCCGAGCCTGGCCAGATGCGACGCGTGCGTGCCCGGACCGCCGCCGATGTCGGCAACCTGGCCGCTTTCAGGGAGGAACCGTTCGAAGATGTCCCAGGTGCGGCGGCGGGTGAGTTCGCCACGAGGGGTGGCCCATAGTCGCCCGGCCTCGTCGCTCAGCGCGTAGTGCCGAAGCACCCGTTCGTCCCGTGTCACGACAGAAGTCCCCTCGCGTGCTGGCTCGGCACCCCGAGTTTGGCAGGGGATCTGCTGCTTGATCAACAGAAGACGGCTCCCGCAAGAGCCTGGCCAGGCAGTGAGTGGGACGCACCCTACTCGGTCACGTTGGGATGCCGGCCGTTGAGGAGGGCGGTGCCCAAATGGGTGGTGGCGTGGAGGACCGTCTGACCATGACGCTGGCTCGTCACCAGCCCTGCTTCCCGCAGCGTCGTGACCTGGCGGCTGACCGTGGAAGGCGGGACACGCAGTTGCCTCGCCACCCCGGACGTCGTGCACACGCCGAGAGCGACGGCCTCCAGCACCCGGGCGCGGGTGGGGCCGAGCAGGCCTACCACGGCCTGCGGCGGACCGCCGCTCCCACCGTGCGCCCACGCCGGGTCATGCTCGATGGGGTAGACCAGAACCGGCGGGAGCTCCGGATCACGCAAGGTGACGGGGGCTTGGCGGCAGAAGAAGGACGGCTGCAGGATCAGCCCCCGTCCCTCCAGATGGATGTCGTGCTCGGCCGGATAGGCCAGCTCCAGCACCGGGTACGACCAGCGCGCCGACGGGTGCAACGCGGCGAACACCGCCTCCCAGCCGTTCTCCGACAGCACGTGGAAGCGGCGCGCCCGATCCTTGCCGACCTCTGCCCGGATCTGGGACCAGTACGGCGACAGGCACGCGTCGAAGTAGGCGCCGGCCGCCGTTGCAACGGCTTCCACCGCCTGCGTATCGCCGGCCGCCAGGTCGTGGGTCCAGCGGGGCAGCCGGCCGGCGGGATGCCGGCGGGACAGTTCCTCCAAGTCGGCGCGCAGCCGCTGACGTGGCGTGCGGCGCAGATCCTCCATGCCGGCCTCCAGCGTGCCCGACTCCGTCCGCGGGGTGAGGAAGTCGACGGCGTAGCCGCGGGACGGCGCGAGGGGAGTCAGCCGCCCGATGAGCGACGGCACGCAGCGGAGGGTCCGTCGCTTCCACTCGCCGTAGACCACGCTGTGCTCGCGGCGGCGCAGCCGGTGCAGGCTGAGCATCAGCTCCCACATCGCGTCAGGTTCTCGGGCGATCCGGGTCCTCGCCAGGTCGGCACCGGTGAAGTGGATGCGCAGCACGCTGGCCGCTCCTTCCTGGGGGGAGATCCGGCGGGTTCAAGAAGCGCTTTTCCGGCCCGATGGATTCAGAACCGCAACCCCGGACCGAGGTCCAGGCTGCGATGTCGGTGACGGAATCTCCAGATGATTCAGGCTGGCTTGAACAACGACGTCCGGGAAGAATCAGCTCAAGGGATGCCAATTACGGGGCGTAGATGGTTTACCGCATTCACTTCACCAGTCAGGATCTTGCTCGTACCCGTGTGGCCGAGGCGCCCATGCCCTTGGCGGAGCTGCAGCTGGCGATACGGATGTTGCAAGACCGTGAAGCGGCATGGTTGGACGGCTGGCGCCGACGGGTGCTGCCTCGACTGCCGCAGCACGCGCACATGGTGTTGTCCCTCGTTCCTGCGGTCGGGTGGGCACCGACCTTTCTCGGCCCGGGAAAGGCGGGCACCCTCCAAGAACTGATCGAGCACGTCAGAGCGACCCCATCCGACGTGGTGAACAGTGAACTCGCCATGCTGGCGGAGCGGCAAGCCGTTCCGGCATGGGCCCGCAGCCTCGGCGATGACGAACGGCTGCGAGGGCACCTGTACAACGTGCTCGAGCAGCTGTACGACCAGCTGTTGAGCCCCTATTGGCAGAGGCTGACCGACTGGTTCGTCGCCGACCGCGCTGTTCGGATGCAGCATCTGCTCACCGGAGGCGTCGAGCGGCTGCTCACCTTGGCCAACCCGCGCTGGATGCGCTGGAAGCCGCCGGTGCTGGAGGTGCGGATGGCGAATGGCTTCGACCACGATCTGCATCTTCAGGGCCAGGGCATCGTGCTAGTGCCGTCGGCCTTCGCATCGCGCTCCATCGTCGAGGACGACGAGAACGAACCACAGGTCAGCTATCCGTTGCCCGACCATCAGTCTCTCAACCGGTTGACCGCCCTTGTTCCCGAGCAGGAAGTCCTGGGCTCCATGGGCGCTCTGGCCGCGCTGCTCGGCAACACACGCGCCGCCGTACTGGTCGCCATCGCCGAACGCCCCGGCTGCACCACCACAGAACTGGCCGCGTTCAGTGGCACCACACCTCCAGGCGCCAGCCAGCACGCCACCGTTCTGCGCCAGGCGGGGCTCATCCATACCACCCGCTACCGCAACACCGCACTCCACACTGCCACCGCCCTGGGCATGGCCCTGTTGAACAGGTCGGACGGCACGGCGGACCCGCGAACACTCCAGACATGAATACGGAGCACGAGGTCATCGAGGCGGCCCTGGAGCGCGCGGACGCTCTGGCCGCGGGAGATCCTGATCGGCTGCGCCGGCTACTGCATCCGGCCTTTCACTGGACGTCCCATCTGGGCGAGCAGTTCGATCGGGATGACTATGTTCGGGCGAACACGGCGGGGACCATCACGTGGAAGAAGCAGTCCCTGACCGATCCCGAGGTGGCGGTGGTCGGGCAGCAGGTCGCGGTGCTGCGTTGCATGGTGGCCGACGACGTCGTCACCGGCGAAGGCGGCTGTTCGACGTTCCGGATGCCGATGACGCAGACCTGGGTCAAGGAAGAGGGCCGCTGGCTGTGTCTGGCCGGGCCAGGGCGAGGGCGGAGGCGAGGATGGCGGGTGGCACACGCATGCGTGCCCGCCGGGACGAGGGTTCAGCCATGGGCCTTTCCCGTTCGGGGAATCCGGGAGATGAGTCGAATCGATTCGACTGGACCATAGGCGTCTTCCGGAGCGGCGGTCAAGGGGCGTAGGGCGGGTCAGACGCGCGGCCGGACGGGCCCCGTCGTGCTGCGGAGCGAGATGGGCGGCGCCACCAGGAGGTGGCGGTGCGGCGTGTCCGGGTCGGAGATGCGCTGGATGAGCAGTTCGACGGCGCTCGCGCCCAGTTCGTCGGCGGGGACGTCGGCGGCGGTGAGCGGCGGGTGCAGGTTCTCGGCCCAGTGCTGGGCGGCGACACCGGCGATGGAGAAGTCACCGGGCACGCTCAGGCCCGCCTCGGCCAGCGCGCGGTACATGCCGGCGACGGCGGCCTCGTTGATGGTGGCGATGGCGGTCAGCTCCGGGTGCTGGGCGAGAAGCTGCCCGAGACAGGACTGCCCGGCCTGGGCGTCGTCGGCGCAGCAGACGTGCACGCCGTGCAGGCCGCGTTCGGCGATGGCGCGGTCGAAGCCGGCCTGCGCGCGGTGGCCGGGACCGTAGCCGGCGGCGACCAGTTCGGCGTTGCGGTTGACCAGCGCCAGGTGCCGGTGGCCGAGGTCGGCGAGGTGGTGGACGCACTTGGCGATGAGCGTCTCGTAGTCGATGTCCACCCAGGACATGTCCTCCGGGTGGCCGGTACGGCCGATGCCGACGAACGGCAGGCCGCTCTGCAGCAGCCGGGCGACCCGGTCGTCCTCCAGCCGGATCTCCATGAGGACGACGCCGTCCACGCGCCGGCCGGTGACGACGCGCTCGAAGGAGCGGTCGTGCTCGCCGCCCGAGGGCGACAGCAGGACGTCGAGATCGGCGCGGGCGGCGGCGTCGACCACGCTGGCCACGAAGCCGAGCTGCATGTCGGTCAGACGCCGGCCGGCCGGCGGTATGACCAGCCCGATCGTGCGGGTGCGGCCCTCCTTCAGCGCCCGGGCGGAGGCGTTGGGCCGGTAGCCCAGCTCGTCGATGACCGCCTGGATGCGGCTCTTGGTCGCCTCAGACACCGGGCGCTTGCCGGTGAGCGCGTACGAGACGGTGCTGCGCGACACGCCCGCCCGCTTGGCGATCTCTCCGATGTTCACCCGTGCTCCTCCGATCCGCCGGTCGCCGACCATGGTAGGTCGAATCGGTTCCTGAGGTGGACGCCGCCCGATTCACGGCAAGGGTATGCCGCCTGACGGATGAACTCCGTGACTCCTCGGCATTGACTTGAGCGGCAAAGCAGGCCTATGTTCGGGCGAACCGATTCGACGAATCGATTCGACATCGTTCGGAAACAGCCGCGTAACGCCTGTCAGCGGAGGTCAGCTCAATGAGATCAGCGGCAAGGAGCCGGCGTGCGGCCGGCGCGAGTCTGGCGGTTCTGGCCGCCGTGGGCGGGCTGGTCGCCTGCTCGTCATCGTCCGGAAACGGCGACGGCAACGGCGGCGGCTCGACGAGCGCGAGCCAGGCCGCCGGGAGCGGGACGTACACGGTCTGGGACCCCTACCCGCAGTACGACAAGAGCTCGGAGTGGGTGAAGCTGCTGGAGAAGTGCGGCACCGACGCCGGGGTGAAGGTCGAGCGCACCGGTTACGACACCAGCGACCTGACGAACAAGGCGCTGCTGGCGGCCCAGCAGGGCAACTCGCCGGACGTGCTGATCGTGGACAATCCGGTGGTCTCCACCCTGGCGGAGGCCGGGGTGCTCACGACCACCGAGGAGAACAAGCTCGACGTCTCCGCGATCGCGCCGAACCTGCTGGCGGCCGGCCAGAGCGGCGGCAAGACGTACGGCGTCCCGATCGGCGCCAACACCCTCGCCCTCTACTACAACAAGGAGGTCCTGAAGAAGGCCGGCGTGGACATCGCCTCGGTGAAGGACTGGGCCTCGCTGACTGCCGCGCTGGAGAAGGTGAAGGCGGCCGGCAAGAAGGGCATCACCTTCTCGGCGATCGGCACCGAGGAGGGCAGCTTCCAGTTCCTGCCCTGGTTCTGGGGCTCCGGCGCGAACCTCACCAAGCTCGACTCGCCCGAGGGCGTCTCGGCCGTGGCGCTGTGGGCCGACTGGCTGAAGAAGGGGTACGCCCCCAACTCCGTCATCAACAACACCCAGACGACGAGCTGGCAGGAGTTCGCCGGCGGCGATTACGCCTTCGCCGAGAACGGCACCTGGCAGCTCGCCAACGCCAAGAAAGCCGGCTTCGAGTACGGCATCATCCCGGTCCCCGGCAAGTCCGGCGGCACCGCGCTCGCCCCGACGGGCGGTGAGTTCGTCAGCGTTCCCGTGCAGTCCGACACCGGCCGCTACGCCACCTCCCAGAAGCTCGTGGCCTGCCTGACCAGCACCGACAACTCGCTGACCACGACCACCACCCTCTCCTACATCGCCCCGACGGAGGCGGTGCAGGCCAAGCAGGTGGCGGCCACACCCGACCTGAAGGTGTGGGTGGACGCGGTCAAGGCGGCCAAGGGTCGCACCAGCGACGACCTGGGCACCAAGTACCCGAAGATCTCCGAGCCGATGTGGGGCGCGGTGCAGGCGGCGCTGAGCGGGTCCAAGTCGCCGCAGGAGGCGATGGCGGCGGCCCAGTCCGCGGCGGCGAGCGCGATCCAGTAGGCGGGCATGAGCCGAGTCATACAGGAACCCGTGCGTACCGCCCGGACGACGGCACGGCGTCGCCGGGCGGCACGCGCGCGGTCAGGCCAGTGGGCAGCCTGGGCGTTTCTCGCCCCGGTCGTGCTCTATCTGCTGGTGTTCTACGCCTATCCGCTCTATCGCAACGTCGAGCTGAGCCTGCGCAACTACACCGTTCGCTCGTTCGTGCAGGGTGACGCCCCGTTCGCCGGGTTCGCCAACTACGCCAAGGTGTTCGCGGACGCGACGTTCGGGCCCGCGCTCTGGCACACGGTGGTGTTCACGCTGGTGTCGCTGGCCTTCCAGTTCGTCATCGGGCTGGCGCTGGCGCTGTTCTTCCTGAAGAACTTCCGGCTGTCGGCCACGCTCAGGGGGCTGTTCCTGGTGCCCTGGCTGCTGCCGCTGATCGTGTCCGGCTCGACGTGGTCGTGGATGCTCAACAGCGACTCCGGCGTGGTCAACGCCGTGCTGAGCTGGTTCGGGATCGGGCCGGTCAACTGGCTGACCTCGCCGGACTGGTCGCTGTGGTCGGTCGTCATCGCCAACATCTGGATCGGCATCCCGTTCAACCTCGTGGTGCTCTACTCCGGGCTGCAGGCGATCCCGCCGGCCATCTACGAGGCCGCGGCGCTGGACGGCGCGGGCGGCTGGCAGCGGTTCTGGAAGGTGACGTTCCCGCTGCTGCGGCCGGTGTCGGCGATCACGCTGCTGCTCGGCCTGGTCTACACGCTGAAGGTGTTCGACATCATCTGGATCATGACCAAGGGCGGGCCGAGCGGCGCCTCGACCACGTTCGCGACCTGGTCCTACCGGCTCGGGTTCGGCAACCTGGTGCCCTCCTTCGGGCCCGGCGCCGCCGTGGGCAACCTGCTCATCGTGACGGCTCTCGTCTTCGGGCTGGTCTACATCCGCGCGCAGCGAAGGCAGGCTCCCCTATGAGGCGCGTCAAGACCGCGGTCGGGCTGCTGCTCACCGCCGTGATGCTGTTCCCGGTCTACTGGATGATCAACGTGTCGTTCACCCGTGACCAGGACATGCGCAAGAGCCCGCCGAACTGGTTCCCGGCCGACGGCACCCTGGACGGCTACCGGGCGGTGCTGGACCAGCAGCTGCCGTACCTGGGGGTGAGCCTGGTCGTCGGGGTCGGCACGGTCGCGCTGACCCTGCTGCTCGCGGCGCCGGCGGCGTACTCGCTGGCCAAGCTGCGCCCGCGCGGCGGCGGGGCGCTGAGCTTCGTGCTGCTCATCGCGCAGATGATCCCCGGGATCATCATGGCGATGGGCTTCTACGCCATCTTCCTGTCCACCGGCGTGCTCAACACCGTTCCCGGGCTGATCGTGGCCGACTCCACGCTCGCCGTGCCGTTCGCGGTGCTCATCCTGACCACGTTCATGTCCGGAATCCCCGAGGAGCTGCTGCAGGCCGCCCGCACCGACGGCGCCGGGGTGGTGCGTACGTTCGTCTCGATCGTGCTGCCGGTCAGCCGCAACTCGCTCATCACGGTGTCGCTGTTCGCGTTCCTGTGGGCGTGGTCGGACTTCATCTTCGCCTCCACGCTCGACCAGGGCGGCGACCACCAGCCGATCACCCTCGGCATCTACCACTACATCGGCAACAACAACCAGGAGTGGAACGCCATCATGGCCACCGCCGTGATCGCCTCCGTCCCGGCCGCCATCCTGCTCGTCATCGCCCAGCGCTACGTCGCCGAAGGCGTCACCGCGGGCGCCGTCAAAGACTGACCTTCGCAGAAGGGACCTTCGCTTCATGACCGTCGCCGCTGCGGGCCCGGTGTTCTCCCTGCGGGAAATCCCGTTCAGCCATCGCGGATCCTGGTTCGGCTTCTCGCCCGTGGTGGCGGAGAAGACCTACGCCCAGGACGTCCACCTGGTCTCCCACCAGACCGGCATGCACCCGATCCTGCGCCTGGCCCCCACCGCCGAGGCCGCCGTCACCGCGACGCCGCACCTGCTCACCTGGGCCGGCGATGACGGGCGGATCGACCTGGCCTACGAGAACCCCGACACCGTACGCGTCAGAGGCAGTGGCCTCGGGCTCCGCCTGCTGGCCGCCGACCCCGTGCTGACGCCCTTCAGCGGCCCGTACTTCTACCAGGATCCCGCGGACGGCTCCTACGTCTTCACCGTCTACCAGACCGGCCGCCGCTACCGGGTCACCCTCCTCGGCGGTCAGGCCGAGCATCTCGGCGCGCAGGCGCTCGGCACCGCCGAACGCGGGCTCGTCCTCGGCGGCGCATGGGAGATCGCCATCGAGGAGTACGAGACCGCCCGCGCCCCCTACACGAGCACGGACACCTTCGAGCAGGTGGCCAAGGCCGCACGGGCCGAGTTCGACGCGTTCGCGGCGGCGGTCGCGCCCTGGCGCAGCGACCGCACGCCCGCCGCCGAACTGGCCGCGTACGTGCTGTGGTCGGCCACCGTACGTCCCGCCGGGTTCGTCACCCGGCCGGCCGTGCTCATGTCGAAGCACTGGATGGACAAGGTGTGGAGCTGGGACCACTGCTTCAACGCCATGGCCCTCGCCGAGGGCCTGCCCGACCTGGCCTGGGACCAGTTCCGGCTGCCCTTCGACCACCAGGACGCCGCGGGGGCGCTGCCCGACTCCGTCACCCACTCCGAGATCCTCTACAACTTCGTCAAGCCGCCCATCCACGGCTGGGCCGTGCGCCACCTCCCTCCGGCGCTCGGCACCTACCAGCTGCTGGAACGCTGGACATCGTTCTGGCTCGACGCCCGCCGCGCCCCCGGCCGCGAGCTGCCGCACTACCAGCACGGCAACGACAGCGGCTGGGACAACGCCACCACCTTCGACCCCGAGCGGGTGGTCGAGAGCGCCGACCTGGCCGCCTTCCTCGTGCTGCAGATGCGCGAGCTGGCCCGCCTGGCCGGCGACCCGGACATGTCCGCGCGGTGGACCGAGCAGGCCGACCGGACGCGCGACGCCCTCCTGGCCGAGCTGTGGGACGGCGAGCGGTTCGTCGCCCGCGGCGTGCACTCGGGTCGTACGTGGTCCAGCTCCAGCCTGCTCGACCTCATGCCGATCGTGCTGGGGGAGGAGCTGCCGCAACCGATCCGCGCGGCGCTGGCCGCGCGGATCGAGCGGCACCTGACGGCGTTCGGGCCCGCCACCGAGCTGCCCGGCTCGCCGCACTACCTGGACGACGGCTACTGGCGCGGCCCCATCTGGGCGCCCTCGACCGTCCTGATCGAGGACGGGCTGCGCCGCGCCGGATACCCGGACCTGGCCGACGAGGTCAGCGCCCGCTTCCGCGCATTGTGCGAGAAGTCGGGGTTCGCCGAGAACTTCGACGCACGCACCGGGGAGGGACTTCGCGACCGCGCCTACACCTGGACGGCCAGCGCGTACCTCATCCTCGCCGCCGCCCACGAGCGGCGGACCGGAGCAGGCGCGGTCACCGGCCCCAGAGCCGCCACGTCTGATTGAGCGGACTGGCCTGGCCCACCGGGTTGCAGGGCCACCGGTGGACAGGAGCCCTGGGCGCGGTCGAGATGGCGCTGACATCCACGCACTTGCCGCTGTGGCGGGCGACGAGCTGGTGGTCCCGGGGATCGTCGCCCCCATAGGTGACCCTGCGCTGGGTGAACCGCGCCAGAGGTGTTCCAGCACGTGGATCAGATCACAGACGATATGGATCGGCACGTGGCGGCGATCGGCTCCCAGTCGCGCTTGGCGCGCCTGCGGAATCTACGCCGCCCAACGAGAGTGCGCGACTTTCTTGGGCGGCTTGTGTCTCACACGGTGTGAGGTCGTATTCAGGAGGTGCCGACTTCAGGAGGTGCATCGTGGGAATGGCAGAGCGGGTCGATGAGGTCCTGCGTTCGGGTAAGGCGCCGAACCTGCACGGGCTCGTGGTGATGCGGGACGGGCAGGTGCTGGTCGAGTGGTACGGGGCCGGGCACGACTGAATGTAGCCATCGTCCCACAGGTCAATTCGCCCCCAGCCGTTGCGTCCCCGGAGGTCCGCATGTTTCCCTTGGCCGCTCATGAAAGAAGGGGGGTGCGGCGAACCATCTCCGGCCTCGCTGTTCCTCTTTTTGTGGCCGGGTCCCTCAATTTCGCTGCCCAGCTCGGAATTATCGCCATTCTGGGGCGTATGGGGGGAGAGGCCATTTATGTGCGTTCCCTGTATCAGCCTGTCAGCCTCATCGTTCTTGCCCTGAGTGCGGGCTTCGCGGTCTGCAACCAGGTCGCCGCCGCGATCAGCAAGGGGGCCGGGCGCCCCCAGGACGTCATGTCGAACGCCGCCAGCCTGGCCAGGGTATGGCTCGGGCTCGGCGCGGCCCTGTACCTGGTCCTCGCGGTCGCGGCTACTTCCCTGCCTGGTCTCCTTCATGTGGACGCCGGGCTGCGGGACACGTTTGCCTCCTTCCTGCGCTGGACCAGCGCCGCCAGTCTGCTGGCCGTCGGGGAGGAGCTGTGCGCGTCCAGCCTGCGCGGCTATGGGTATGTGCGACAGGCCACCGTCCTGGTCATCTGGACGGGGAGCGTGCGGATCGGCCTCGTGGCCGGTCTCGGGCTCGGTGCCGACATCGGGATCGCGGCGGTGCCCATCTCTGAGGCGGCAGCGGGTCTGACCGGTCTGGCCATGGGCCTGGTGCTGCTGCGCCGCACCGAGCTGTGGCATCTGCCGACCGTACGGATCTGGCGGCGCGAGGTGTTCACCGACCTGCGCCGCATCGGTGTGCCCATCGCCATGTCCTTTGGGTGCGGCTCTCCCTCAGTGAGTGCCTGAGCTGGGCTTTTGTAGACATGACTGTTTGATCCGGGAACCGCCTTTTACTGTGAGTGCAGACCCGTGAGGCGGTGGTGGCCATGAGCTCGTTGCTCGAGGAACTGGCACGGCGCGAAGCCGCTGCCCGCCGGCGAATCGAGGAGATCCGCGAGCAGATCGCCGCGCTCACCTCACAGATGCAGGACGAGCAGGACCGCTTGTCACGGCTGACGATCACACGGGAGACCGTCGAGGAAATCCTGGGCGAAGCGGCCCAGCTGCTCGATGAGCCCAAGGGACAGGCCGAGGCCGCCGACGCGGCCGGCACCGCGCCGTCGGCACAGCCGCCGGTGCTGGGTGTGGTTACGGTGCCGCACTGGCAACCCGGCATGAATACGGCGGTGCTGCCGCGCGCGTACCGGGACGCGGTGGAGATCATGGCCGATGCCGGGCGGGCGATACGGGCCGGGCAGATCGCGGTGGCGATGGGACTGCCGGATGAGGCCGCCAAGCGGGAAGGGCTGCGCTCTAAGCTGAAGCGGCTGGTGGAACGCGGCTAGGCGAAGGAAGAAGGGCCGGGACTGTTCACGGTGACCGATCCGGTGGCCCGTGAGATGGCCGGGCAGGATGGCGTGGCGTCACGGGACGCAATCGCGTCGTCACCGGGCGGGTGATTGTGGCGGGGCTCTCCCGCCGTCAGGTTCGAAGGTGCCACCCAATCGACCCCGACGAAGGAAGAGCCCTGTGCAGGCACCGTACGACACCGAGGCCACCGCTGACGTCTTTGCGAAGGCGAAGAACACATTCAACTGGCTCATCGGACACCTCACCGACGCGCAGACCGGGACGCTTGCCCATAACCGGCTGGAGGAGACCATCACCGAGCAGGGCCGGGAGCTGCAGCGCCTGCTGCTGCAGGCCCACCTTGACCTGCGCGCGCTGCGCGAGCTGGAGCAGGTACGCCACGCCCGTCACCAGGACGTCGGCGCTGCCGGGGTGATCGGCGCGGACGGGGTGCCGCGGCGGCGGGTGGAGCTCGGGCACCACCGCCTGCTCGCCACGGTGACCGGGACGGTGACGGTCACCCGGTGCGCGTGGCGGGCCCCGGGCGTCGGCAACGTTTATCCGGCGGACGCGGCGTTATCGCTGCCGGCGGTGCGACACTCGGCCGGGCTGGCGAAGCTCGCGGTCATCGAGACGGTGCGCGGCTCGTTCGACGCCGCCCTGGCGGCGATCACCACACGGTGCGGTCAGGTGATCGGCAAACGGCAGATCGAGCAGCTGGTCGCCCAGGCCGCGGCTGACGTCGACGCCTTCTACGCCGCGCGGACCGTGCTGCCGTGCACGGCGTCCACGGTGCTGGCGATCAGCGTGGACGGCAAAGGCATCGCGATGCGCCCCGAAGCGCTGCGGCCCGCGACCGCGAAGGCCGCCGCCCGCGCCCGAGCCACGTTCCGGACGCGGCTGGCGGCCGGGGAGAAACCGGCGCGCAAACGGATGGCGACGCTAGGGGTGGTCTACGACGCCGAACCGGCGCCGCGGCGGCCGCACGATGTGATCGCCGTCCCGGGCGGGCGATCCGGCCGGCGTCTGTCACGGGCCCGGCCGAACGCGACGCGCAAGTGGCTGTGTGGCTCGGTCATCACCGGCCCCGGCCCTGTGATCGCCAAGGTGTTCGACCATGCCGAGGCCCGTGATCCCGCGCACGCCCGTCCCTGGGTCGTGCTCGTCGACGGGGCCCGCCACCAGCTCGACCTGATCATCGCCGAAGCCGCCCGGCGCCGCATCCGCGTCCACATCGTGATCGATTTCGTGCACGTGCTGGAGAAGTTATGGGCTGCTGCGTGGAGTTTGCACCCGCCCGCGGCGCCGGCCGCGGAGGACTGGGTCGCCGGGCATGCCCTGGCCCTGCTGGCCGGGCACACCGGCCAGGTCATCAGCACGCTGACCGCGCAGGCCGCCACAGCCGGCGCGCAGCACCGTGACGGCATCGACGCGTGCATCCGCTATCTGTCCAACAACGCCGAGCATCTGCGGTATGACCAGGCGCTGGAAGCGGGATGGCCAATCGCGACCGGGGTGGTCGAGGGCGCGTGCCGTCATCTGATCGCCGACAGGTTCGACCTGGCCGGGGCGCGGTGGGGCCTGGCCGGGGCCGAGGCGGTGCTGAAGCTCCGCGCGCTGGTCGCCAACGGTCATCTGGAGGAGTACTGGACTTTCCATCTCGCCCGGCAACACGAGCGCGTCCATCAGACCGGCTACCAGGACGGATACGCCCTTACGGCTTGATCGCTTCAGTCACTCAGGAGGAGCCGCACCCATGTCCTTTCTCGTGCTCTCTGCGTACAACCTCGCGGTCATCGGCGTCCTCGGGAACTACGGGGAGAACGCCGTGGCCGGGTTCACGGTCGCTTCCACCCTGCAGAGCGTCGTGCTGCTGCCGGGCATGGTCCTCGGTACAGCCACAGCGATCACCATCAACCAGCAACGCGGCGCGGGCGAATGGCGGGGAATCCGTGAATCGATGCGCGGCGGCATCGAGGTCACCGTCGTGACCTACATGGTGATCGCGGTGCTGGTGTGGTCACTGCATGACCCGCTGGCGCGGCTGATAGGCGGCGACGCCGGGGTGGCCGCAGCTACGGGCAGTTACCTGAGCGCCGTGGCGCTCACCTACGCCGTCCAGGGACCCGTGCTCGCCTCGCTGACCGTCATGGAGGAGACCGGCGGCGGCTTCCGGGCCATCGCGCTCAACGCCATTTACTTCGGCCTGATCGTCGCGGTCGGCGCGGCGGCGGCACACGCCGCCGGCAGCGCGGACGCCTTCTACGCCGCGGTGGCGTACTGCAACCTGATCGGCGTGACGGTGCCCCTCATCGCCGTACGACACATACGAAAACTGTCGGCCAGGGGCAGCGCCGCTCAGGCAGCCGTCCCGACCCGCTGAAGCACAACGGGAGCCGGACGACGACGGGCACGGGGCGGTGTTCCGTCGCAGCCGCACCCCGTCGACAACCAGGCCACTCTCTCCGACTACGCGATCATCGGCTCCAAAAGCCTGTACGAGCCAGTGGGCCGTCACGCAACCTTGGCCATCTTCCAGCCTGATCTAACCAGTGCACCACTGCGGAAGAGCTACACCCATAGGCGTTGGCAGGACCGGGATCGGCGGGTCATGCGGCCGTGCCCAGTGCCAGGGCGACGACCACGGGCGCCAGGTACAGCAGAGGGAAGACGACGGTCTTGTACGAGCGGGCTCGCAGCACCGTGACGACCGCGCCGGCGAAGTACAGGATCAGGCCGATCGCGGCGGCGACGCCGATCGCGGGAACCGCCAGACCGGCCAGCAGGCCGACCGCTCCGGCGGCCTTGGCCGCGCCCAGCCACGGCCACAACGACTGCGGCACCCCGTACTCGATCAGCGGCTTGGCCACGAAATCGGCCCTGCGCAGCAGCGAGAAGCCGGAGAAGCCGACCCAGGCGGCGGTGAGGACGGTGACGATGACCTGAGTGGTGGACATGGGAGTTTCTCCTGTGGTTCGTAGCGGGGAGTCGGTGCGGAACACTCGTGTGCGTCCCTCACCTCTCCGAGTTTGGGGCGCGCCGTTAATACGATCCCTATGCGTTCGCAATGCGGGCCGGCCCTTCGCGGGCGCGCGCCTGCTCGGCAGCGGCTCCTGGTTCCCGGCGTCGAGCTCGTGTCGTACGTTCAGGGCACCGGCGAGCTTCGCCAGACCTTTGTCGAAGGAGGCGTGTGATGGCGCTGCACCGGCTCAGCTCGATCATCATCGGGGTGCCCAACCCTGCCGAGACCATCGCCTACTACACCGAATTCGGCCTGCGGCCAGGCGCGGACGGATGGCTGGCCACCACCGACGGCGGCGACCAGCTCCGCGTGGTCGCGGCCCCGACGCGCCGCCTGGTCGAGGTGCGGATCGGCGCCGACGACCACGACGACCTGGCGGCCGCCGCCTCCCGGCTGCGCGCCCTGGAGTTCCCCGCCCAGCTCGGCCTCACTGAGCTGGTGACTCACGACCCGGCCACCGGCGTTCGCGCCGTCGTCCGGATCGAGGACCGCCTCGCCCAGGATCCCCGGGTGGCCGGCCCGTACAACGGCCCTGGTCGTGACGACCGCGTCGGCAGCCGCGCGCCCGGGATCCTGCGCACCGACCCTGTACGGCCCCGCAAGCTCGGCCATGCCGTGCTGGCGACCACCGACCTCACCCTCACCACGGCCTTCTTCCGGGACGGGCTCGGCTTCAAGGCCAGCGACTACATCAAGGACGCCGGGGCGTTCCTGCGCTGCTCGACCGACCACCACAACATCCTGGTCCTCAACGCTCCCGTCACCTTCCTGCACCACACCTCATGGCAGGTCGACGACATCGACGACATCGGCCGGGGCGCGACGCACATGCTGGAGGACCACCCCGAACGGCACGTGTGGGGGCTGGGCCGGCACCACGCCGGATCCAACTTCTTCTGGTACCTCCAGGACCCCGCGGGCAACTTCAGCGAGTACTACTCCGACATGGACTGCATCGTCGACGACCAACTCTGGACCCCGGAAACCCTCGAAGGCGCCCGCGGCCTGTTCAACTGGGGCCCGCCACCGCCCCCGTCCTTCCTGCACCCCGAAGACCTGGCCGCGCTCATGACCGGGGCGCACAGCACCTGACCGGAACCCCGCTAGCGGTCCGCCGGGTATGAGGTGGCGGGCCGCGTTGCGGAAGCACGCGACCTGCTCGGCCTGGGTGAGCAGGTTGGAGATCGTGTTGAAGACCAGGTAGACGAGCGCGTACTTCCCCGGCGCGACGGCGGTCGCCATGTCGCCGGCGATCACCGGGATCGTCGCTTCGTCCACCTTCGTGCGCAGCTGGTCGATCATCGGGAGTGACAGCTCGATGCCGGTGACGGGCACGCCTCGAGCGGCGAGCGGCACGGCCACGCGGCCGGTTCCGATGGCGAACTCGAGCGCGGCTCCGTCGCCCGCGAGCTCGGCCAGGCGGGTCACGGTCGGCTCCAGGACCTCGGGCGCGAACATGCCGACGCCCGGCGTGTCATAGCGCTGGGCTGACCCGCAGACGCCACGCAGGGTCCCCGGCCGCGCCACGCCCGGCAAGGCCGGGACCATGCTGACCACTTTGCAGTCCCTGTTCCCCTTTCACGGAACACGGCGTACTATTTGGACAAGTGCCCAAAACACTTGCCCAAAACATTTGCCCAAGGAAGTGCCCATGGTGTCAGCGGAACGGGGTCAGGCCACCCGGCAGCGGCTGCTGGAGGCGGCGGTCCCGCTCATCGGCGAGGTGGGATGGGGCGGCGTGACCACCCGGATGGTGGCCGAGCGGGCCGGGGTCGCCCCCGGCGTGGTGCACTACCACTTCACTTCGGTGACCGGCCTGCTCATCACGGGAAGCATCGGCTTCACCCGCGCCATGCTCGACCAGTTCGCCCAAGAGCTTGGCGAGCAGCCCGGCATCGATGAGGGGATCGACTGGCTGCTGGGCCAGTTGTCCGGCTACACCGGCTCCGATCCTGTCTCACTGCTGGTCACGGAGATGTTCCTGGCCTCGACCCGGCTGCCCGAGCTACGTACGCAGCTCAACGAGCTGGTCGGCGAGTTCCGCTCGCAGGTGGCCGCCTGGCTGCGTATGCACGGCCGCCGATCCGACAGCCAAGCCGCGGCCACCGTGCTCGCCGCGGCCATCGACGGCCTGATCCTTCACCACGCCCTCGACCCCAGCCTGAACCTCACGGCCCTGGCCGCGCCGCTGCGAGCCATGCTGCTCAGACAGGAGGAAACACCGTGAAAGCCATCATCTGTGGCGCCGGCATCGCCGGGCTCACCCTGGCCTGGCACCTCGAGCGCTCCGGTTGGGAGGTCGAGCTGATCGAACGCGCGCCCGCCTTCCGCGGCAGCGGCTACATGATCGACTTCTACGGCCCGGGCCTCCAGGTCGCCGAGCGCATGGGCCTGCGCGAACGACTCCGCGCACTCCGCTACCCGGTCGACGAGCTGAGCTACGTCGACCGCGACGGGCGGCAGACCAGTCATCTGACCATGCCGCCCGGCATGCAGGAGGTCATCAGCGTGCTCCGCGGCGACCTGGCCCGCACGCTTCAGGACGACGTCCGCTCCCCGGTTCGCTACGCCACCAGCATCGATTCCGTTGAGCAGGATTCCGGCGGCGTCACCGTACAGCTGACCGACGGCACCCGGCGCCGGGCAGACCTGCTGGTCGGCGCGGACGGCGCCCATTCACGCGTCCGCGAGCTGGCCTTCGGCGACGGGAGCCGTCACCTGCGCTACCTCGGCCACCAGGTGGCCGCCTACATCCTGGAGGACCGGCGGCTGAGCGAGCGGATCGGCATGCGCTACCAGATGCTCACCGTGCCGGGGCTGATGGCGGGCGCGTACGCGCTCCGCGACGACCGGCTCGCGCTGCTGTTCCTGCGGCGTGAGCCGGAGCCGCGCATCCCCGGCGATCCCGCCGCCACGCTCCGCCGCCACTACGGTGAGCTGGGCTGGATCCTGCCCGAGGTGCTGACCCGCTGCCCGGACCCGCCCGAGCTGTACTACGACCAGGTGACCCAGGTCGAGATGGAGCGCTGGAGCCAAGGGCGGGTGGTTCTGCTCGGCGACGCCTGCCAGGCCGTCTCCCTGTTCGCCGGGCACGGCGCCTCCATGGCCATGGCCGCGGCCTGGATCCTCGCCGACGAGCTCGCCGGCTGCGAGGACCCCGTCGCCGCAGCCCTCCGATACCAGCGGCGCATCCAGCCCACGATCGGCGAAGTCCAGCGCTTCGGCCGCCGCTTCATCCGGTGGATGGCCCCGGCCGGCCGCCGGCACATCATCGCCCGCGACTGGATGCTCCGGCTGGCCGCCCTGCCCGGAGTGAGCAGGTTGTTCGTCAACTCGCTCAGCCCTGGCGGCCACAACCTGATCAGGAGCAGCTCGGAAGTGGCGAGTCCGCATCCAGCCTGAGGTCTTCCATCCTCAGGCGCGGAGGTTCTCGAGATGGAGCGTGCCGCGCAGCAGCGGGCGTGCCGCCAGGGCTACGAGCACCGCGGCGAGCACCCCGATGCCTGCCATGGCCACGGCCCTGGTGATCGCCCAGCCGAGCCAGTGAACCTGGTAGACGTCCAGCAGCGACAGGACGATCACCGCGGTTCCCGAGACGGCCGCCACGGCGCAGACCGGCAGTGCGGCGATGAGCGCCTGCCGGACGAGCACCCCGCCCAGCGCCCGCTCCGGCACCCCGGAGGCGGCCAGCGCGGCGAACGAGCGGTGGCGGTCGAGCAGCTCCTCCGCCTGGTGCACCACCAGGGCGGCCGCCGAGGTGACCAGAGCGACCAGGAGCGCGGCGTCCACGAGCGCGTGGGCATGGTGGTAGCCGATGCCCGCCTGCTGGGCTCCGGCGGCCGCCCCGAAGAACACCGTCAGGCTCACCACGGACAGGGCTCTGGCCCACGCCCTCGGGTCCGCCTCGACCAGTCGCGCGGCCAGCAGCATCTCCGGGGACCTGGCCCGTCGACCGGCCAGGCGGGCGTACGCTCTGATCAGCCAGGTCGCGGCCAAGGTCGTGCCGAACAGCAGGAGCACCATCCCGACGGTCATGGTCAGAGTCAGCCCGTACACCCCGGCGATCGGGAAGCGGACCTTCACCACTACTCCGAAAGTGTAGAGACCGACACCAGCCACGACGAGGAGCAAGTCGCGCGCTCGCGGCCCCCGCAGGCGCGAACGGCGGACCACGCCCAGCGGTGAGGCGACGACATACCGGCCGGCGCGCACCCCTGACAGGACCCCGCCGAGCACCGCCAGAGCCATCACCACCGGCACCTGGACCAGCGGCCCGGCCAGATGGGTGACCACGTAGACCACGGCGCCGCCCGCCGAGCCGAGCAGCGCCAGCAGGCCGCCCTCCAGCGCGCCGAGCAGGCGTACGTCGCCCGGCGTGGCACCGGCCAGCCGTAAGCCCGCCAGCCGTCGCTCTCTGGTGGCCGAGGCCAGCCGGTTGGCCTGGTGGACCAGGCCGGCGACCGGCAGCGTCAGCAGGGCCAGGGCGAGCCCGGTCAGCGAGCCGCTCTCGTCCCTGAAGTCGGCCAGGCTGACGGCCGTGCAGACCAGGAACGCCGCCACCCCGGAACCGGCGGCGACCAGCCACGCGCGTACCCGCTCGGTCCGCGACCGTCCCCTGTTCAGCATCCGCAGGACAGTGATCATTGGCTGATCCCCGCCAGCACGGCCCCGTCGCGCAGGGCGATCTCCCGGTCGGCGTAGGCGGCCACCCGGTTGTCGTGGGTGACCACGACAACGGTGGTACCGCTCGCGCGGGCCGCCCCGATCAGCGCGCTCATCACCTGCTCGCCCCCGAGCGTGTCCAGCGCTCCGGTGGGCTCGTCGGCGAAGACCACGCGTGGACCGGTCGCCAGCGCACGCGCGAGAGCCACCCGCTGCAACTGGCCCCCGGACAGCTCACCGGGCCGCTGCTCGGCGCAGTCGGACACCCCCAGCCGGTCCAGCCAGTCCGCCGCCACGTTCATCGACTCCTGCCTGCCGCGCCGGTTGAACAGCATCGGCAGCGCGACGTTCTCCGCCGCGGTGAGCTCGGGCACCAGCTCGCCGAACTGGAAGACCACGCCGAAGCTCTCCCGCCGCAGCCTGGTCAGCTCGGCCTCGGCCAGCGTGTCGATCCGCCTGCCGTCCAGCACGACCTCGCCGGACTCCGGGCGGATGATCCCGGCCAGGCAGTGCAGCAGCGTCGACTTGCCCGACCCGCTCGGCCCGGTGATCGCGACGATCTCGCCCTCCGCGACGTCGAGGGAGACGCCTGTCAACGCCCTGGTCCTGCCGTACGACTTGACCAAGCCTCTGGCCTCAAGCATCGTTCTCCTCCTTCAGCCGCGACAGTGCGGTCTCGATCCAGCGCAGGTCGGCGTCGAGGTGCTGAAGCGCGTAGTCGGCAGCCAGCACCTGGGCGGGCGCGCCGCCTGCCTTCGCGGCGGTCAGCTCCCGCATCCGGGTCAGATGCGCTTCTCGCTGCCGTACGAGGTAGGCGTCAGCGGCCCTTCCCGCCACGGCGACGCGGGTGAACAGCGAGCTGGCGACGTACGGGGCCGGTGGCTCCACGGTGTTCAGCCACCGGTCCAGCTCCGCCCGGCCGCTGCCGGTGATCGCGTACATCGTGCGTTCGGGGCCGCCCTCCTGCTGCGTCTCCGCCACCTCGGCGAAGCCGTCACGTTCCAGCCGCTGGAGCGTGGCGTAGACCTGTCCGTAGGCCAGCGGCTTGGCGCCGGCCAGGCGGTCATCGTGCTCCTTCTTGAGTTCGTAGCCGTGTTTCGGGCGCTCGGCGAGGAGGCCGAGCAGCACATGACCGGTCGACATGATCAGGACTATACATTGAATGAATAGGTGCCATCTCCGTGCGCCGCCAGTCCGGGCCGAGGGCGAGCGCGATCACCTCGTAGACCGTGACGTCGGCGCACACCTGCCCGGCCTGCGTGTGCGACGGCGAGTCGAGCAGGTGCCCGGCACGCTCACGCAGCGAGTAGAAGTTGCTGTGGAGGAGGGCCTCCAGGAGGGCCTCGCGGTGGGGAAGTGCCGGTAGAGCGTGCCGACCTGACCAGGGCCGGGGCCGCGGAGGCGCGCATCACTCTCGACGGGGCGAGCGGCTTCGACGCCGTGCTGGACACTGCCCTGCTGCCGGTCCGCGCCCACGGAGCCTACGAGGGGGTCTTCCCCGGTCTCGAGCCCACGTCTGAGCGCGGCATCACCGTCACCTCGGCGGTGGTGGCCCCCAATGGCGCCCTCCTGCGGGACCTGCTCGCGCCGACCGCGCGGGGAGCCCGGGAACCGCGCCGGGCCGGCACCGTGCCCCGGACGACGCCGCGTACGCGTACCGCGCCTTCCGCGCCGGCGGACACCGCGGCCGATGGTCATCGCGGGGTGATGCGGCCGGCGGGCCGCGCCTCGGCCCGCACGTGCCCGACCCGGTCAATCCTTGTCGGCGGTGCGCCTGCGGTAGGCCCGCTGGCGGCAGGAGGCCGAGCAGTACGCCCTGGGCCGTCCGGACGCGGGCTGGTCCACGGGCGCGCCGCACACGACGCACACCGCCCCAGTTTCGTCACGCGATTCGTAACGCTGCCCGATCAGGAGTTCAATGCCGTCCAGCAGCCGCGCGAGGCCGAACTCGAAGGGGTCCTCCGGCCGGTCGAAGCCGCCCTGCTCCCACAGCCGGGTGAGCGTGGGATAGCCGTACAGCCGCTCGAACAGCGTGTCGCGGCCTCCCCACCACTCCTCCTCGCTGACGCCGCTACGGCGCTCGGTCTCGGCCGCCTCCACCAGCAGCAGCGCCTCGGAGTCGACGAACCTGCCGACGAGGCCGACCACGGCGATCACCTCGGCGGGGGTCAGGCCGGTGTCGGCCACCGTGCTCAGCATCTGCTCGTAGCGGGCGATGGTGTTGGGGCCGGGCACGTGCCGGCCGCCCCGCACCTCCGCCAGCCAGGGATGGCGGCGGCGCAGCTCCCAGCCCGCACGGGCGCACGCCTCCAGCCGCGCCCGCCACCCCTCGCCCGCCGCCGCGGACCCGGCCGACACGGACCCGGCCGACGTCTCGCCCGCCACCTCGTCACACATGAGGTCGATGAGCTGCTCGCGGCCGGGCACGTGCCGGTAGAGCGACATGGTGGTGAAGCCCAGTCGTTCGGCCACCTTCCGCATCGACAGCCCTGCCAGGCCCTCGGTGTCGGCCAGCTCGACGCCCGTGCGCACGATCCGGTCGAGACTCAGCCCCGGCCGCGGCTCCGCGCCGCCTTCGCGCCACAGCAGCTCCACCACATGATCGGGATCTCCCGCTCTGTCTCGCGTCATGCTCTCCTCCTCTGTTTATGATATACACCCTGTGTACGACATAAACATGACTTGGAGGCGGTACCCCCGTGATCGAACTGTTCGTCGACCCCCACGGTGACGACTCCGCTCCGGGCACGCTCACGCGCCCGTTCGCCACCCTCAGCCGTGCCCGCGACGCGGCCCGCGCCCTCACCGGCGAGATCGTCGTCCAGCTCAGGGCCGGGACGCACCTGCTCACCGAACCGCTGGAGCTCACCGAGGCCGACTCTGGCCGCGACGGTCACCACGTCGTCTATCAGGCCCACGGGTACGGCACCACCGGGCAGGAAGAGGCCGTCGTCAGCGGCGGCCGCCTCATCACCGGCTGGCAGGAACAGGACGGCGTGTGGCTGGCCGAGGTGGGTGACCTGGACACCCGTCAGCTGTACGTGGACGGCCGCCGGGCCGATCGGGCGGGCATCGACGGTCTTCCCGGCCAGGTCACCATGACCGAGACCGGCTACACCACCGACAGCAGGGCGCCGCTGGCCTGGCGGAGCCCGGGCGATGTGGAGTTCGTGCATCGGGGCGTCTACCCGTGGACGGAGGCCCGCTGCGGCGTCGCCGAGGTGTCGGCCGGGGGAGAGGGCGCCGTGATCACCATGGCGCAGCCCGCCTTCGGCCGCGCCCTCGAGCTGTACAACTCCACCTGGGAAGGGCAGACCTCGCGAGGGCTCGGCCTGCCGACCCGGGTCGAGAACGACGCCGCCTTCCTCACCGAACCGGGCACGTTCGTCCTGGACCGCGCACGGCCGGGTCACCACGTCCTGCGCTACCTGCCCCGCCCCGGCGAGCACCCGGAACGCACGCGGGTGGTCGCACCCGTACTGGAGACGCTGCTCCGCGCCACCGGCGTGCGCGGTGTGACGTTCAAGGGGCTGACGTTCGCCGACGCCACCTGGCTCCGGCCGAGCGGTCCCGAGGGGTTCCTGCACTACCACGGGAGCGGTTTCCACGTCGGCGGCCCGATCCACACGGTCTCGCTCGGCGAGGGCGTCGGCTCGGTCACCGTCCCGGGGGAGTCCGCCACGATCCCCGCCTGCGTGACACTGACGGACGCCTCCGGCGTGCGGGTCGAGGGCTGCCGCTTCACCCGGCTGGGCGCCACCGGCCTCGGTGTGTACGGCGGCGCGGACATCACGGTACGCGGATGCGACTTCGACGCGCTCTCGGCCGGCGCCCTCGTGGTCGACGGCAGCGGTTCCACCTCCGTGGAGGACAACTGGATCCACCACGTCGGCCTGGAGTTCTCCGGCTCGCCCGGCATCGCGCTGACCGGCACGACCGGGTGCACCGTCGCGCACAACCACGTCGCCGACGTGCCGCACTGCGGCATCGTCGCCGGCCCCGGCCGGGGCACCCGGATCCTGCGCAACCTCACGACGGACACGATGCAGGTGCTGGCCGACGGCGGAGGCGTCTACCTGTCCGGCGCGCAGGGCGAGTCCCACGACTCGGGCGCGGTCGTCCGGGGCAACGTCATCGAGGACACGCGCACGCCGTACAACTTCGGCCTGTACACCGACTACGGCGCGGCCTGGGTCACGGTCGAGGAGAACGTGGTCGTCCGCGCCGACAGCACGGCCATCCTGCACGTGTCGCCGCCGCTGGACAACGTCGTCTACCGGGGCAACTTCTGGGACGCCGCTCCGATCGGCGCCGACGCACCGCCCTCCGGCGTCACATACGAAGGCAACACCGTACTCACCGGTGAAAGCGATCTGGCGGCCGCGGACGCGGTACGGGCCCAGGCCGGCCGCCGAGCCGCCGTCGGGTAACGGCCGTTGGGAGCCCCACCGGCTGATCGAGTTCGGGGCTCCCGCGTCCTCGGCCGCGACCTCGTCGTGAGCCGCCCACACGGACTCCGCCCGGGCGGAGGCGTTCGTCGAACTGGAGGACGGCGGGGCGCTCCATTTCCGGGTTCTCGACCGCGCCGCCACTCTCGTCGCGACTCTGAGGGCGTCCGGACCTGCTCGGCCCGGCCCCCGATCGAATGATCCGGGGCGGGGCCGGCATCGGCCTGTCGGTCAGCTCGACATACTGGCGAACATGCCCGGCTCGTAGGAGCCCCCCTGTGTGCGCACGATCACACCGAGCCGGTTGGCCGCGTTGATCATGGCGACCAGGTAGACCAGAGCGACGGTCTGGTCCTCGTCATAGTGCTTGCGCGCCTGGGCCCAGGTCTCGTCGGACACGCCGTGGTGGGCGTCGGCGAGCCGGGTGCCCTCCTCGGCGAGCGCCAGCGCGGCCCGCTCGGCCTCGGTGAACACGGTGGACTCACGCCAGGCGGCGACCAGGTTGAGCCGGACCGCGGTCTCCCCGGCGGCAGCGGCGTCCTTGGAGTGATAGTCGACGCAGAAACCGCAGCCGTTGATCTGGCTGACACGCAGCATCACCAGGTTCTGGGTGGCCCTGGGCAGCGTCGACTGCTCGATCGCCAGGCTGACGTTGTAGAACCGCTTGCTGATCTTGGCGCCGAGCTCGTTGGTGTACAGGTTCATGCGGGGTTCCATGATTTCGTCCTCATTCATGAAGGTGCGGGCCGCGCGGATCGTTCGCGCGGCGCCCGGACGAACATGAAGATGCCGGCGGCCCGCTCCCTGTGACAGCGCGGAGATGTGACGTGCGCCACCGACCATGGGCGTGTTCAGTGGCCGACGCTCTGGTAGTGGTCGAGCTGGCGTCGCCAGATGAGGTAGGCCAGCGCGATCAGGATCACGCCCAGGAGCGGGGCTGCCAGTGCCCAGGCGTTGCCGAGCTTGCCCAGCAGAATGCTCGAGGGTACGTAGGCCACGAAGGCGACGGGAAGCACGAACGTGAGCAGCCACTCGACGGTCCCGCCGAAGATCTTCATCGGGTAGGAGCCGAACTTGCTGAAGACGTCGTCGACGAAGACGCGCAGGGCGAACGTGTCGATCATGCGCAGCGCCAGTGAGCAGAGCGCGAGGAAGAAGGCGGCCTCGATGAGTGCGCCGCCGACGACCGACACCAAGCAGTAGGCGATCAGGGGGACGCTCCACCGGACCTGTGCGTTCTGACCGGCGACGACGAGCAGCGCCACGCCGACGAGCAGGTCGCCGAACTGCGCGATGCCCATCCTGTTGCCCATGAGCTGGACCAGGGGGTTGAGGGGACGCAGCAGGAAGCGGTCGAACTCCCCGTCGCGCACCACCCATTGGATGTCGTTCACGCTCATCATGGGGATCATCGCCAGCGCGTGCGCGGTCAGCCGCAGGCCGTACAGGAAGGCGATCTCCGCCAGTCCCCACCCCGCCAGCGAGGGGAACGTGTGCATCACCACCCAGATGAAGGCGAACCCGGTGCCCTGCCAGACCGCGCCGCTGAGGATGCCGATCACGGTGTTCAGGCGGTACTGCATGGCGCCGCGGGCGGAGGCGCGTTGGAGCAGGACGTACAGGCGCAGGGAACGGAGGATCTCAGCCACCCTGGATCACCACCCTTCGATGGGCTCGGGACCACGTCAAGGCGAGCAGGCCCCACAGCCCCGCGACCCAGGCGAGCTCGACCAGGACAGGACCTGAGATGTCGGTGATGTGGCCGACGTAGATCGCCGCGGGCACGTACCCCATGTACTTGAAGGGCAGGATCTCGGCCAGCACGCCCAGGAAGCCGGGGAAGAAGGCGAGCGGCACCATCGTCCCGGCGAAGAACTGGCTGACCAGCCGGTAGAGCAGCGAGATGGCCCCCGTCTCCATCGTCCAGAAGCCGATCAGGCTGATCAGCAGCGCCAGCTGCACGGCGATCACGTACCCGAGCGCAAAAGTGAGCACGTACCCGAAGCCGTTGACCGGCACGGTGATGGATCCGACCAGCAGCACCACCGGGATGACCGGGGCGAGCAGCAGGAGCCCGCCCGCGGTGTTGCCGACCTGGAAGGCGGCCATCTGCCTCAGGTAGCCGACCGGCCGGGCCAGGTCGAAGAAGACCATGCCGGTACGGATGCGGTGGTGCATGATGCGGGAGACGAGGGTGTGGGTGGCGAAGCTCTGCAGGTTGGCCAGCGTGAGATAGGCCAGCAGCGCCTCCAGCGAGAGCCCGGCGGCCGAGGGGCGCGAGCCGTACACCGAGGTCCAGATCATGCGCAGCAGGAACACCTGGGCGACCAGCGTCACGCAGGTCATGATGATGTTGCTGCGGTAGGCCAGGGCGAGGCGGAAACCGATGCGCGTCATCGGGTGTAGATCCCTTTGATCACGCTCTCGAGGTCGGGTTCCTCGATCGACATGTCGCGGATGGTGTGTTCGGCGGAGATCGAGGCGATCATGCCCGGCAGATCGTCATGGATGTCGAACACGTAGCGGCCCTCGGCGTCCCGCCACGCCCCGCGCACCTCCTCCGGCGCGGACTCCAGCAGGACCACCAGCCGCCGGGGCTGGTCGACCAGCGCGTCGATGGCGCCGTCGAAGAGCACCTTGCCGTGGTCGATGAGGATGATCCGCTTGCACAGGGCTTCGACGTCGGCCAGATCGTGGGTGGTCAGGATGACGGTCGTGCGCCCGACGCGGTTGGTCTCGACGATGAACTCGCGCACGGCCTCCTTGGCCAGGACGTCCAGTCCGACGGTCGGCTCGTCGAGGTAGAGGAGCGGCGGTTCGTACAGCACGGCCGCGGCGAGATCGCCGCGCATCCGCTGCCCCAGGCTGAGCTGACGGACCGGTGTGTCGAGGAACGCGTCGAGCCCGAGCAGGTCGCGCAGCTTCTTCAGCGAGCTCTCGAAGCGCGGAGCGGGAACGTCGTACAAGGAGCCCACCAGCCGCAGCGACTCGATCAGCGGCAGGTCCCACCACAGCTGGCTGCGCTGGCCGAAGACCACGCCGACGTTGCGCGCGTTGGCCGAGCGGTTGCGCCAGGGCACCAGGCCGTTGACCTCCACGGTGCCGCTCGTCGGGGTGAGGATGCCAGTGAGGATCTTGATGGTGGTGGACTTGCCGGCGCCGTTGGGCCCGAGGTAGCCGATGACCTCGCCCTCGCCGATCTCGAAGCTGACGTCGTCGACGGCGGTCTTCTCCTCGTACTGGCGGGTGACCAGCGTGCGTAACGCCCCGAAAGGGCCGGAGAAGGTGCGTGGCCGGCGGAAGACCTTGGTTAACCCCTCGACCCGGATCATGCCGAAATCTTTTCTGTACGGCACTCGCACTGCAACTTATTTTCATGACCTTCCGCAGAAGGGAGTGACGGCAATTACTGTGATTTTCTGCGTATTGGTCATGCCCCACCCCCGCCTCGGCAGTTCTGCGACCATCCTTTTAGGAGGCGTCCCTCTGTGACCGAGACCTTGTTGAAGAACGTGAGGGTCGTCACCCACGATCGGGACGAGCCCGTCGACGCGGACATCGCCATCGTGGGCGGCCGCATCGTCCGGGTCGAGCCGCGGCTCTCGACCGACGGCGAGGTGATCGACGGTGGCGGCAAGCTCGCCTTCCCCGGGGTCGTGGACGCCCACCAGCATTGGGGGATCTACAACCCCCTGTCCGAGGACACCGAATCGGAGAGCCGGGCCTGCGCCCAGGGAGGCGTCACGACGGCGCTCACGTACATGCGGACCGGGATGTACTACCTCAACAGGGGCGGCCCGTACGCGGAGTTCTTCCCGGAGGTGCTCAAGCAGTCCGAGGGCAGGGCCTACGTCGACTACGGATTTCATCTGGCGCCCATGTCGAGCGGGCACATCGACGAGTTGCCCACGCTGGTCGAGCGGTTCGGGGTGCCGTCGTTCAAGATCTTCATGTTCTACGGCGGGCACGGGCTGCACGGGCGCTCCGACGACCAGAGCTCCTTCCTCATGCTGCCCGAGGGGGAGCGCTACGACTACGCGCACTTCGAGTTCGTGATGCGCGGAGTGCAGGCGGTCAGGGAGCGCCTGCCCGACCTGGCCGGCGAGATCTCGCTGTCGCTGCACTGCGAGACAGCCGAGATCATGACCGCCTACACCAAGCTCGTCGAGGAGGCCGGTGAGTTGGACGGGCTGGCCGCCTACAGCGCCTCCCGTCCTCCGCACTCCGAAGGGCTGGCGGTCTTCGTCGCGTCCTACCTCGCCCACGAGACGGGACTGACCAACGTCAACCTGCTGCACCTGTCCTCTCGCAAGGCCATGGACGCCGCCGTACGCATGGCGGCGACCTTCCCGAACATCGATTTCCGGCGCGAGGTCACGATCGGCCATCTGCTCGCCGACGTGGACACGGCCGACGGCATCGGGGGCAAGGTGAACCCGCCGATCAGGCCGCGCGAGGATGTCGAGGCCCTGTGGGAGTACGTGCTCGACGGCACCGTCGACTGGGTGGTCAGCGACCACGCCTGCTGCCGCGAGGAGGCCAAGTTCGGCACGCCACGGGAGAACGTCTTCCTGGCGAAATCCGGCTTCGGCGGGGCCGAGTACCTGCTGCCCGGCCTGGTCACCGAGGGCCGCCGCCGGGGCCTGCCGTACGGCCGGATCGCCGCGCTGACCTCCCGCAATCCCGCCGAGCGGTTCGGCCTGCGCGGCAAGGGCGTGATCGCCCCCGGGTTCGACGCCGACATCTGCCTGGTCGATCCCGCGCGAACATGGACGGTGCGCGCGCGGAACTCGGAGTCGAGACAGGAATACACGCCGTTCGAGGGCTTCGAGATGACCGCCAGAGTGACCGACACGTTCGTACGCGGCAGCCGCGTGCTGGACGACGGCAAGATCATGGGCGCTCCGACAGGCCGTTATCTGCCCCGGCCGGCGTGACGGCCTGCGCCGGCAGGGGTTCATGAGGCCGGTGCGCGCGGCCTTCTCCACGCCGAAGCAGCGGGCGAGCTCGGCCATGCCTCTGGGGCCGTCGAGCAGCACGCACAGGAGCTTGGCCTGGACGGGCCTCAGCCCGGGCTGAACCAGCGGGTGAGGGCCGCCTTCAGGCCGTCGGGGTCCGCGCCCGCCCAGGCGACGTAGCCGTCGGGCCGGATGAGCAGCGCGGGTGCCGGGGCGTCGCCGGCGGTTGCGGTCACGTGGCGCACTCGGTTCTTCCAGGGCTCCGCGGTGGCGGCGAGGTCGTTGCCGCCGGTCAGGTCAAGCAGCAGGGCGCGGGCGTCGCGCAGGAGCTCGGCGAGGCGCCGTTCGTGCCCGTCGTCGGTGGTCAGGCTGATGGGTGGCACGAACCAGCCGGTGGGCGCGGCGGGGTGCTCCTCGCCCATGTCGTAGCGGACATCGGCGCCCGCCATCAGGGCGGCGACCAGGCGCAGGTTCTCGGTGCGGTCGAGGAGCTCCGCGAAGAGCAGGCGCAGTGCGGTGACATCGGCTCCGGGCGCCATCAGGGCGGTCGCGGCCCGGGTGTGCATGAGCACGCGTTCGCCGCACGCGCGGCGTTCGGTTCCGTAGCTGTCCAGCAGGCCTTCCGGGGCCCATCCCCGCAGTGCGGCGGCGAGTTTCCAGGCCAGGTTGGCCGCGTCCTGCAGCGCCAGATTCAGTGTCGGCCCGTGGCTCACCTGCGCGGCGTCGCCGGCGATGAAGACCCGGCCGTCGCGGTAGCGGTCGGCGAGCCGGGAGTTCCGGCCGCACAGGCGGCGAAGCATGGTGGGCGCGCCCTCGGGCGGCGGAGACAGGGGCAGGCGCACTCCGAGGACCCGTTCGACGCTCTCCTCCATCTCGGCCGCCGTCATCGGCGCACCCGGCCCCGGGGAGTTGCCTGCCGGGTGATCTTCCCATTCGGCCGTGTTGACCAGCGGCCGTTCCGGATCGTGCGCGAGGAGGGTGAAAACGCCCCGGTCGGTGCGGTGGAAGTGCGCCGGGATCTCGCCGAGGCCCTCGATCACGACACGTCCCCCCGGTGCGAAACGGAAACGGTCACTCGGCCCGATCAGGGCCGACCGGTCGACGACGTGGTCGTCGCTGATGCCGGGGAAGGCGATGCCCGCCTGCTTCCGGACCAGGCTGTGGCCGCCGTCGCAGCCGACGAGGTATCGGGTGGTCAATGTCCTCTCGACTCCGTCCGAACCGCGTGCCACGACATCCACCCGGTCATCGGTCTGGGTCAAGGACAGCACCTCCCACCCTCGGCGGACATCCGCGCCGAGCTCCGCCGCGCGCTCGTTGAGCACCTGTTCCAAGTCGCGCTGGTTGACCGGCAGGAGGTGCATCGGGTTCTCCGTGCCGAGTGCGTGCAGCGGCAGTGGCATCCCGCCGAAGAAGAACCCGGGCGCGGGCGCCGGGGCTCCGCGGCCTCCGCAGCGTTCGAAGAGGCCACGGTTGTCCAGCAGCCGTACGACCTGGCCGGCGAGGCCGTGTGCCTTGTCTGCCCTGTCCGGTTCCGGCCGTCGTTCCAGCACCAGAGGTTGAATCCCCGCGAGGCGGAGCTCGCAGGCGAGGAAGAGGCCGGTGGGTCCGCCTCCGACGACGATGACGTCGAACATCACTGACGCTCCCTTAGGATACGCGACTGTATCTAATGGGGGACACCGTAGGTGGCCGCGATAAGATACGCAAGTGGATCGTAAGCACGAGCGGAGCGCGGGTGAGGGCCGGGCAACGGGGGCGCAGGCGGCGGAACGTCGTACCGACGGCGGCACGACCCGCGACAGCGGCACGACCCGTCGCCGCGGCCCCAGACTCGAGGACGCGATCCTCGACGCCGCGTGGGACGTGCTGGTCGAGCACGGCTATCACGGCTTCACCTACGAGGCGGTGGCCGCCCGCGCCGGCACGAGTCGTCCTGTGCTCTACCGGCGCTGGCCGCAGCGCGACGATCTGCTGCTGGCCACTCTCGCCAAGTTCTGGCAGCCGATCGCGGTGCCCGACACCGGCAGCCTCCGCGATGACGCGATCGGCTTCCTGCGCAACGCCGACGCCGACCGCGCGGGCATGATCACGTTGATGAGCGTGCAGCTGGTGGACTACTTCCGCGACGCCGGTACCAGCCTCGGCGAGCTACGTGACACCCTCCTCGCGCCGGGCCAGGCGACCGCCTTCGAGATGATCGTCGCCCGCGCGGTCGAGCGCGGCGAACTGCCCGACGTGCCGCGCTCGTCCCGCGTGGTGAACCTGCCGCTGGACCTGTTGCGCCACGAGATGTTCATGACGATGCGCGCGGTGCCGTACGAGTCGATCGTCGAGATCGTGGACGAGGTGTGGCTGCCGCTGCTGGGAGTGCCTGGAGCCCCGTCCGCGTCCTCATGATCCGGTGGTCCGTCGGGTGGCAGGGGAGTCGGCGGGTACGGCTTGCAGCAGTGAACGCAGCAGTTGCGCGGCGGTGCCGGCGGACACTTCGCCGGGTGTGTTCATGATCTGGGAGGCGAGTCCGTCGACGAACGTGTGCAGAAGCGCCGCCCAGAGCTCGACCTGGGCGTCAGGGTGCGGGAGCGTGGCCTGGTCAGGTTCGCGGGTCGGCTCGTATCCGCGCAGGGCGGCGATGCACCGGCGGTACAGTGCCCGTTGGTCGTTCCACGTCACAGAGCCTCCTTCCGGAGGATGCCGGCGTTCCCATTCCACGACGGCCGACCACAGTGCGTATTCCTCGCGCCGCCCGGCATCGAGCGGCAGCATCTCCTCCACGATCGTGGCGACCCCCTCCACCACCGAACCTGCGGTGCGGGGCCGCTGGACGCGGGGGAGGGCCCGGCGACGGAGGGTGTCGGTGGTCTGCTGCTGGCCAGGCCACGCCGCGTGGGCGCGCTGCTCGGCGGGCACGTGACCATCATGGTGATCCCGGGCGGCCGGGACGGGGCAGCGCCGTACCTGGACGCCGAAGTGGGCAAGCTGCCGACAGTGCCCAGCGCTCACCACGTCATGAGCCCACCGCGCCGCCGTCCGGCGACTCGTCCGCGGCGAGGCGCAGGATCGGATCGAGCAGACCCGGGAAGCGGTCGCGTAGATCGTCGGCGCGCAGCCGGATCCGCCGGTGCCGGCCGTCGACGGACATGCTGATCAGCCCCGCCTCGCGCATGATCCGCCAGTGGTTGGTCAGCGTCGACAGCGGCACGTCCATGCCGTCGGCGAGAGCGGAACAGGTCGACTCGGGCTTGACCGAGGCGCGCCGCACCAATTCCAGGCGCACCGGATCGCCGAGCGCGTGCAGCACCGGTGCGAGTGTCAGAGCCGCACGCGCGGGCTCGGGGAGCTGTCGCATGCCTTCACGATATCCCATTGTTCGACAGTTCGGGATTATCGAACTATGGTGGCGAAGACCACCCCACCATGAGAGGGAACAGCGTTGGCCGTCCACGAAAGCACGACAAAGGCTGGATCGTCCGAGGCCGGAGGCATTCGATCGAACCGGGCAGCGTTGCTCACCGTGACCTGCCTCGGCCAGTTCATGGTGCTGCTCGACAGCACGATCGTCGGTGCGGCGCTGCCCGATATGCAGCAGCGGTTACACACCCAGTTGACCGGTCTGCAGTGGATTGTCGACGCCTACGTGCTGCTGGTCGCCATGCTGTTGCTGTCCGGCGGCGTCTTCGCCGACCGCTTCGGCCGCAAGCGGGTGTTCCTGGCCGGTGTCGTGGTGTTCACCGCCGCGTCCGTGCTGTGCTCTGTCGCGCCCTCGATCGGTTGGCTGATCGCTGGACGGGTGGTGCAGGGGATCGGGGCCGCGGCGCTGAGCCCCGCCTCGCTGGCGCTGCTCGCCGCCGCGTACCCCGTTCCGCAAGAACGGGTCAAGGCGATCGGGCTGTGGGCCGGATTCAGCGGAATCGGCCTGGCCGCCGGACCGTTGGCCGGTGGCATCCTGGTGGACGCCTTCGGCTGGCCCGCCATCTTCCTCGTCAATGTGCCCATCGGCGCGGTCCTGCTGGTGGCCGGTCTGCGCATCCTGGGCGAGTCCCGCAATCCCGGCGCGCCGGCGATCGACATCCCGGGGACGGTCCTGTCCGTCCTGGGGGTAGGGGCGCTGACGTATGGGCTGATCGAGGGCGGCTCCCGCGGCTGGACCTCGCCCCTGATCCTGGGCAGCTTCGCCGCCGCGGTGGTGATCCTCGCCGTCTTCGCCGTCGTCGAAGGACGTGGTACGACGCCGATGCTGCCGTTGCGGCTGTTCCGGCAGCGGCTGTTCACGGTGTCCAACACGGCGATGGTCGTGGTGGGTTTCGGGCTGATGGGTTCGGCCTTCTTCTTCTCCCAGTTCTTCGTGTACGTCCAGGGCAGCTCGATCCTGCGTGCCGGCCTGCAGACCCTGCCCGCCACTCTCGCCATGGTGATCGTCAGCCCGTTCGCGGGCCGGTTCGCCGCCAAGTACGGCTTCCGGATCGTGGTCACCATCGGCCTGGCGCTGGCCGGGCTGGGGCTGCTGGCGCTGGGCTTCGCGCACGCGGACACCGCCTACGGGAATGTGTGGTGGCGGCTGGCCGTCGTCGGCATCGGTTTCGCCCTGACCATGTCCCCGCTGACCGGTGCGGCCATCCAGGCGGTCAGCCCGCAGGAGGGCGGCCTCGCGTCGGGCATCAGCAGCACCACCCGGCAGATCGGTGCGGTGCTCGGCGTGGCGGTGCTCGGAGCCGTCGTCCGCACCCGGGAATCCGGTGGCGCGTCGTTCGAGGCCGGCCTCAACAGCGCCTTCGTCGTGGCCGGGGTCGTCACCGTGGTGGGCGCCGTGTTCACCGGACTGTGGCTGGCGAGGTCGAGGCCCGCGGAAGTCTCGGCGCCGCAGGCACAACCCACCGACTCACCCACGGCCACGACACCGTCCTGACCTGCCCCGTCCGAACGCCGCCCAGTGCCTGCGCGCCGACGGAGCCTCAAATGGCGGCGAGTCACCGTCCCGCGTTCTTGAGCGATATCCCAAAGCCACGGCGGCGTGGGTTCGGTGGCTTTCACCACCAGACCCACGCCGCCGCTTCGTCGTGCCGATCTAGCTCGCCGGCGCGAGTTTGACGGTCAGGGCGCCGGTCTTTTCGGCCTTGGGGTCGAAGAGGATGGTGTAGGTGCCCGTGGCGGGCAGAGTCGTCGCGGAGATGGTGCAGTTGCGGCCGCAATAGGTGGGGGAGCCCAATGCGGTGCCGTCGGGCTTCTTCACCGATACCTGGGCGTCGACGGAGCTGCCGAAACTGGAGTTGGTGAAGGTGAAGGTCACCTTCTGGTTGGCGGTGCCGTTGAAGGTCCAGGTTCCGTTCTGGCCTGGGGTCGTGGTGGTCAGGGTCGAGGTGGCACCACCGATGGTGATGCTCACCGGAGAGAGGTCGGCGACCAAATAGGTCTTCAGCGTCAGCTTGCCGACCTGTTCGTCTCGCGGGTTGAATTCGACGGTGTAGGTGCCTGTGGCCGGAAGGGCCACCGGGTCGAGGAAGCAGTTGCGGCCGCAGTAGGTGGCCGCCACCAGTACGGTGCCGTCAGGCTTCTTCACCGTCACCTGGGCGCCGGTGCTGTTGGCGAAGGTGGCGTCGGTGAAGTTGAACGAGACGAGCCGGCCCGAGGTGCCGCTGAAGGACCAGGTTCCGTTCTGGCCCGGCGTGGTGGTCGTGAGGCTGGATGCGGCGCCTCCGACGGTGACGTTGCCGGTCAGGTGGGTGATCGAGTAGAGCTGAGCGGTCAGCTTTCCGACGTTCCCATCCTGCGGGTCGAATTCCACCGTGTAGGTACCCGCGACCGGGAGAGCAATCGGTTCCAGGAAGCAGTTGCGGCCGCAGTAGGTGGCCGCCACCAGTACGGTGCCGTCAGGCTTCTTCACCGACACCCGAGCGCCGGTCGTACTGGCGAAATTCGCATCCGTGAAGTTGAACGAGACGAGCTGGCCCGAGGTGCCGGTGAAGGACCAGGTTCCGTTCTGGCCCGGCGTCGTGGTCGTGAGGCTGGACGCGGCGCCTCCGACGATGAGGCTGCCGGTCAGGTGAGTCACCGTGTAGAGCTGCAGGGCCAGCGAACCCGTCTTGGCGTTCTGCGGGTTGAGCTCGACCGTGTAGGTACCGGTCACCGGCAGCACGGTCGGCTCGAGCAGGCAGTTGACGCCGCAGCGGGTGTCGGCGACCAGGTCGGTGCCATCCGGCTTCCTGACCTTGACCTTGACGTCCGAGCTTGAGGTGAACGTCGAACCGGTGAAGTTGAACGACACCTGCTGGCCCTCGGTGCCGGCGAACGTCCACACACCGTGCTGCCCGGCGATCGTGGTCGTCAGCGTGGACGCCCCCCCACCGACGGTGACCTGCGCCGCCACGTCCTGCGCCACGAGGTTCGCCTGGGCGGAGGCCGAGCCGGTGTAGATGCCGGACGGGTCGACCACCACCTGGTAGGTGCCGTCCGCCGGCAGTACGGTCGCATCGAAGAAGCAAGAGGTGGAGCAGGACTTCTTCGGCAGGAAGACCGAGCCGTCCGGTCCGAGCACCGACGCCTGCGCGCTGGTGAACGTTCCGCCCGAGATCGTGATCGAGATCCGCTGCCCGGACTTTCCTGCCAACGACCAGGTCGGGTTCTGCCCCGGATCGGTGGTGGTCAGCTTGACCGCGGCGCCGCCCGGCGTGAGCGTCCCGGTGACGTCGCCCGCGACGACCTGCGCCGAGATCGAGCCCACGGCCGTTCCATACGGGTCGGCGACCACCGTGTACGTTCCGGTCACCGGCAGCGTGGAGGTGTCGAACGCGCACGACGGCTGGCAGTAGGTCGGCTTGAACAGGTCCGATCCGTCGGGATTGCGCACCGACGCGCGTGCGTAACCGTTGTTGTCCCACGTCCCGCCCGTCAGGGCGAACGCGATGCGCTGACCGGCCGTCCCGGCGTACGACCAGGTGGCGTTCTGCCCCGGCCCGGTGGTGGTCAGCTTGACCGGTGCGCCGCCGGCGGTCAGGGAGCCGGTGACGTCGCCCGCGGTGACCTGCGCGGAGATCGAGCCCACGGCCGCCCCGTACGGGTCGGCGACCACCGTGTAGGTCCCGGTCACCGGCAGGGTGACCGTGTCGAACGTGCACGACGGCTGGCAGTAGGTCGGCTTGAACAGGTCCGATCCGTCGGGATTGCGCACCGACGCGCGTGCGTAACCGTTGTTGTCCCACGTCCCGCCCGTCAGGGCGAACGCGATGCGCTGACCGGCCGTCCCGGTGAACGACCAGATGGCGTTCTGCCCCGGCCCGGCGGTGGTCAGCTTGACCGGTGCACCGCCGACGGTCAGGGAGCCGGTGACATCGCCCGCGATCACCCCTGCCGTCATCGGCCCCGGCCGCGCGGCGGTCGGATCGACGACGATCGTGTAGGTGCCGTCCGCGGGAAGCGCGACGGTGTTGAAGGCGCAGGCCGTCGAGCAGTAGGTGGAGCCGTACAGCGGCGTTCCGTCCGGTTTGCGGACCGAGGCGTAGGCGGAACTGGTCAGCCCGCTGACCCCGAACGCGATCTGCTGCCCGGCCTTACCGGCGAACGACCAGTACGCGTCCTGTCCGGGAACCGTGCTCGTCAGTGTGGAGGGCGCTCCGAGCGCGACCGTCCCGGTGAGGTCGGTCACCTCGAACAGCTGCAGCGCGAGCGAGCCGGTCTTGGCGTCCTTCGGATCCCACACCACCGAGTAGGTGCCGGTGACAGGCAGGGTCTCGGTGTCGATGAAGCAGGTCTTGCCGCAGCTCTGCGACGCCAGGACGGCCCCGTCGGGTCGCTTCACCCGCAGGGTGGCGTCGGTGCTCGAACTCAGGGTGCCGTCGGTGAACTCGAAGGAGACCTTCTGGCCGGCTGTTCCGGCGAACGTCCAGGTGCCGTACTGGCCCGGCTGTGTGGTCGCCAGCGACACCTTCGGCCCGCCGATCGCCGCGGTCTTGACGACGTCGGGCGCGATCGTGCTCACGCTGAGCTTGTAGGCGCCGAACTCGTCCTCGTGCGGTGAAACGCGTAGCCGGTACGCGCCCGCCGCGAGGCCGTCGAGACGCTTGCCACCGCACAGAGAGTTGGAGGCGACGCTCGCGCCCGCGGCGTTGAACAGCTCCCAGTTGAACCAGAGCCCCGGGCACTCCTGCGCGTCAACGAAGATCGAACCCGGCTGGCCCAGCGTGAACTGGTACTCGTCGCGCGCGACCTCGCTCTCCAGATTGCCCGCTCCCGCGGCCGGGACGCCGTCCGAGGCCGTGAACGGCAGCGACACCGTGAACGTCTGCGGCGGCGTGACGTCCAGGTCGAGGTTGACGTTGTCGATGCCGAGCGCCTGGTTCGAGATGCCCGCCACCCCGGTGGCCGTGGTCTTGAACTCGATCTGGCTCTTGTTGTGGGTGACCGGCATCGTGATCCGGTACTTGGCCCACGGCAGGCCCGTCGCCAGGTTCCCGGTCGCGGCGGGCGTCAGCGTACTCGGCGTGATCGTGTACGGGGTGCCGCGGTCGGTCTCGACCTGGACCGTCTCGGTGTCGGAGTCGGACGCCCAGTCGCCGACGGCCAGCAGGTCGAAGCTCAGCGTCCCGCTCTTGTGCGACGGTAGCGCCTGCGCGTAGAACCGGTACGAATCCGTCCCGCTGAACGGCCCGGCGAACGTGCTCACCGCCGGATCGGTCGACACCCGCGACGGCCGCACGTTCGAGCTGAGCGCCCCCTGGAAGTCGATCGCCAGGTCCCCGTCCTCGTTGACGGCCAGCGCCGTCGGGTCGAGGATGGCTTTCGTCTGCTCGGCGGCGGCCTTCGCGAACGAAGTGTCCGCCGTGAGCGCGATGTCCAGGATGCAGTCGTTGAACTGGAGGCCCGCCGGGACGCCGTTCGCCTCGCACTGCGTGGTCGCCAGCTGGACCTGCTCGGGCGTCAGATCGGCGACCGAGACGATCTTGGCCGGGAACTGCTTGTTCGTGAAGGTGGCGGTGCTCTGGCCAGGACCGTAGGTGAACAGCGACTCGTTGTCGTCGATCCGCCAGGAGTCGGCGAAGCTGCTGTGCAGCACGGTCGGCGAGGCGTTGGCGGGCAGCTGGGTGCCGTCCCGCAGACGCAGGTCGTTCTTCGGGTTGCCGTCGGCGTTGCCGAGCAGTCCCACGAGGTCGCTGTCGGGGGTCGGCGGCATGTAGAGGCTGGCGGCGCCCCTCCTCCAGGACAGGGCAGGGCCGGCCACGCCGTCGAACATGACGGCCCACTTGTCGTCCTTGCGCAGGATGAACGCGTTCTTGCCCAGGTGGAGGAGCTGGCCGGTCGCGAGCGTGCGCTTCTGGTTGTCGATGTACAGGTCGTCCTCGTGGAACTCGACCAGGTGGTCGCCCGCCTCCATCGCGGCGTCGAACATCACCGAAACGTCCCTGCCGCCGCTGGCGGGGCTGAGCCGGCCCTGGATCTCCAGGTTCCACTTGTCGGACTGGGCGAGGATGAACTCGCCGACGGACTGCAGGTCGTAGCCCAGGTTGTCCGGGGTGGTGAAGTGCGGTTCGCCCTTCACCAGACTGCCGTGGTGGGTGAAATACCACCACAGGATGAGGCCGACCAGCGCCACCACGCCGAGCGCCAGCGCCGCCTCGACCGTGATGAAGCCGGCGTCGATCAGGAACGCCCTGCCCGCCTGGCTGGCGAGGAACAGCTCGATCTCAGCGGTCAGCTCGGCCGCGGCGAGTTCGACGCTGCCATAGGCGCCGATGTCCTCGGCGAGTGTGGTCGGACCGACGGTCCGGATGCCCCTGATCAGCGGCAGAAGGTAGTCCGGGGGCTCCCACTTGAAGTCGTCGTCGTCCTCGTCCACGGCCGGGATCTTGGCGGGCGGGCTGTTGGGATCCGCCGGGTCCTTCTGCCTCTCGCACTTGCGCTCCTTCTTCACCTCCCGGATGTCCAGGAGGCCGGAGGCCGGCGAGGTGGCTCTGTAGGTGGACAGCTGGTATCCCTTGTCGCCGCCACCGAGCGGGCACGTCTTTCCCTTGCCGTAGACCTGGAACCAGTCCTCGTACCCGCCCCAGCGGTTGAGGACCGACCCGGCGCGGACGCCGTTGACGCCGTTGGCGGCGATCGCCGCGACGTACCGGCCGACCTGGCGTCCCCAGCCCTCATAGTCCGGGTTGCCCTTGACCTTGGCCTCGACCACCTCGGCGAAGCTGGTGCCAATTCGGTCGTAGTAGACGATGTCGGGCCGATCGCGGCCGTTGTTGAGGTACGTCTCCCACTGGACGTCCGGGTTGATGACCGCGCCGGGCTGTGCGGGCGGCGGGACGCCGAGGTGGTCGTTCAGGTACTTGATGGCGCGCGCCTGCCCGATGGACTCGATGCCGCCGCCGGCGCTGCACTCGTTGGGCTGCTGGTAGATGTAGGTGCCGAGCGCCGGACGGGCGGTCAGGCAGAAGCCGTTGTTGATGCGGCGGCGGGTGGCGTACATATTGTTGAACACGCAGCGTTTTTCGCCTCTGCCGGCGTTCGACCAGTCGTTGCTGTTCGGGGGGCAGGCGGCGGCTGCGGTCACCGCCGCCGCCATTCTGGCCGTTAACGTCTCGTGGACGGGTCCTAATAAGGACGCCACGAGCACGCCCACCATGATTACGCAGAGACGCCGCATGCATTCACCCCGGATAAAAGGGACATAAAGATCCAGCGGGGAACGTACACCATGAAGATCGGCTTGCGGCAGATCTTGAATCACCACGTTCCGTGATCATTGACTATGCTGCGGGTCGGATCCGCTCTTGGGAGGTACCGTGGTCGTCCACCGGTCGTGGGAGATCGCATTCGACGCGCCGGCTTCACGGCCGGTGCGGGCGGCTCGGATGGTCGTCGCGGCTCATGGCCTCGATCGGGACGCCGTGCTCGTGCTGGACGCCGACAGCGACGAGTTCGTGACCGTCCCGGGACTCCCGGCCCACCTCGCCCGCAATACGGTGTCGCTGTCGTCCGACGGGACCCGGCTGGTGTTCCTGTCGCGGCAGGACGACGGCGCCGGACCCATGCGGGTGGTGCTGCACGCGCTCGCCACCGGAGCGCGGCAGGAGTTCGTCTCGGACGATTTCGTGCGGGCGGCGCTCTCGCCGGACGGCAGCCGGATCGCCGTCCTGGCCGACCTGTCGAACGGACCCGGAATCCCCGGCATGGGCGACGAGATCGCCGGCATCGTGCTGATCGAGACCGCCACCGGCGCCCGGCAGCCGCTCTGGTCGGCCGAGGGCTACTGGCAGGAAGACGCCATCAGCTGGTCCCCGGACGGGCGGCTCCTCGCCGTCACCTATCTGACGCTGGACGACGTCATCACCACCGTCGTCCTCGACCTCTCCGGCAAGGTGATCGGCGTCCACGAGGATAGGGTCGCCCTGCCCGGGGCGCACTCCGTCTGGATGTCCGACCGGGAACTCATCGTCTACCCGGAGCCCGACGACGACAGCCCCCTCATCGCGATCGACGTCCAGACCGGAAGCGAGCGCCGCTTCACCAGGCGAAACTTCAGCGGCTACCTCGCCATCGCCGGTGGCCGGGTCGTGCGTCCGGGATCTTCGCCCGAGCGGGTCGTCACGACCGACCTGAACGACACCGACGAGCGTCCCTTCCTTACCTTCCGCGCCGCCGTGTCGATCGAGGCCATCGACATCGTCCCGTCCGCCGTCAGGTGACCCGATCCTGGCCGCGCTCCTGTCGTCGTCACCACGCGAGGTCTTGCGCCGGCTGCGGCTCCTCGTGCGTCCGGATACCGTCCCTCGCCGGCACCGCGATCTGCTCAAGCAGCGCCACGCCGCCGGCGTCGTAGTCCGGTGTCCTGCCGCCGACTCGGACGGACGCGTCTCCGGCCGCAGGATTCCGACCGGCCGCCGCTAACTCAGCGCCGTCGACAGCCACTTGCCGTTTACTCGTACGTAGAGGCGTCTGTTGGTCGAGTCGACCGCAAGTGTCCCGTCGGCCGGGGTGTGCGTGAACGAGGCGTCGCTGACCGCGCCCGCGACCATCCGCAGCGGCGGGTTCGGCTGGTTCTTGGTGGGGATGGTGCCGCCGGACTGCCCTCCGATGTTCGCATAGCAGTTCTCCACCCGGAAATCGCCGGTGCTTGAGGCTTCGTAGTAAATGTGACTGCCGGTCGGCTTTGTTAAGTAGCGCCCCACGACGTTACGCAGGACGGCGGTCGAGCCGGAGCCGGAGTAGAGATCGATCCCGGAGTTGACCGTCGCCGCCGACGAGTTGTTGGCGATCAGCACGTTCTCCAGGGCGCCGGCGCTTCCCGCCCAGGCGATGATGTTCTGCGCAGTGGAATACCCGGAGGCGAAACCACCCGCGTAAGCATAGATGTTGGACGCATAGACGTGCCTGCAGGACGCGTCGACCTTCAGATGAGGGCCGCCCTGCATCCTGGAGGTCTCGAATTTGCAGTCCGTCAGATAGATCCCGTTGGGATTATTGGTCTTCGCGGTGCCCTGGGTGATCCACAAGGCGCCGGTGCCGAATGCCTCCATGCGGCATCCGATGAAATGGATCTGGTTGACGTTGTCGGCACTGTATCCCCAGCCGGTCATGGCCGAGGAGTTTCGAAGCCACACGTTGGGCTGAGTAGTGCTGTTCGCTGTGCCGGTGCTCTCCTCGATCACCAGATTGTAGAACCTGGAGTCCCAGAACTCGACGGCGTCGATGCACAGGTCGTTGTTGCTCGACATGAAAACATCGCGAAAGTAGGAGTTGTCATTGTAGTAAAGCTCGAGCAGCAACCCGGTCTTGCCATTGCCGTTGAACCCGAGGTTTTCGATCGAACAGTAGCGCCGATGTTTCGACCCGCTCGTGTCGGTAGGGGCTCCGGACATGCGCAACAGGATGCCGTTCGCCTTCTTGACCAGCGTGGAGGCCTTGCTGCTCGCGCCGACCAGTCGGATTCCGTTGCCGCCGATGGACAGGGCCGGGCCGTCGGCCGTCGGGGTGACCGCGTACGCCCCCGTGGGGAAGTACACGGTTCCGCCTCCAGCGGCCACCGCTGCGTCGATCGCGGCCTGGATCTTCGGGGTGTCGTCATCGGCCCCGTTGCCGAGCGCCCCGTAGTTCTTGACATTGAACCAGTCCAGCGGGGCCGTCTCCGCCGCCGCCGCAGACGGGGTCTTCGCGATCATGGCGGCACCCGCCAGCCCTGCGGCGGTGCCCCACAACGCCCTACGCCCCATGCTCGGACTCTTCGGCTCCGTCACGCCACAGCCCCCTCCTAGAGATCAACTTGAGGATTAAATCAGCTCTGCGCCACCCCCGGCACCGCCTGGTGACCGCATCGGTCGAGCAGCTTTGATCTACAATGTAAAGGCGGTCCCCAGCAGGCCACCGGCCTGGCATGGGGTTGGGACGACGAAGGCTCTCCCGACCTGGTGCTGTGGACGATCGCCCGGCAGAGCGCCGAACTGCTCGCCTCACCCAAGGCCCGGAGGGCTGTCACCGTGACATTGGCCGCGGCCTGGCGCTCTGTCGAAGACCGGCGGTCATCGGGGTCCCGGGGGCCCACCGGGTCCGGCCGTGTCGTCGTCTGGTTCGCGCTTCATCTTCCGTACGTCCGGGACGGCGAGGACCAGGGCGGTCGCGGCCACGATGGCTCCGGTCGCGAACCACAGCGTTCGATCGAGGCCGAGTCGGTCCGCAGCGGGGCCGGCGGCGGCTGCTCCCAGCGGGGTGAGCCCGAAGGAGCCGAGTGCCTCGTAGGCCGCGATGCGCGAGAACTTCTCGTGCGGCACTTCCTGCCTGAGCGTGGTCATCCAGTTGACGCTGAAGATCTCCACGCCGATCCCGGCGAGCAGAGACGCCGCGCAGACCACCAGGAGCGGCGCCCCGGCCGCGAACGCTGCGAGCGGCAGCGCCAGCAGCAGGGCCCCGGAAGTGCCGGAGACCAGCAGCCGCTGCGGCCGCAGCCGCACCATCAGCAGGCCACCGACAATCATGCCGATCGCGTCACAGGAGAGGATGAACCCCCAGTCGCGCGCCCCGTCGAACTGCCGGTCGGCGGCCAACGCGCCGAGCACCGCGAAGGCCCCGACGCCGACTGCGTTCACGACGGCGAACTGCGCCACCACGCTCCACAGCCACCGTCGCCCGGTGAACTCGGTCCAGCCTTCGCGCAGCTCGGTGACCAGACCCGCACGCTTACGCAGCCGCCCTTCGACCTGCATCCGCACGCCGACCACGGATGCGAGCAGGAAGGTGGCCGCGTCGAGGGCGAGCACCCAGCCCGGACCAAAGCCCGCGACCAGAACGCCGCCGAGTGCGGCACCGGCGACCTGGGCGCCGTTGAGGCCGGTCCGGAAGATGGCGAATGCCTTGCTCGCGTGCGCCCGGTCGACGCTGCGCATCAGCAGCCCCTCGGTGGCGGGCATACGGAAGGCGATGGCGAGTCCGTTGACGGCGGCGAAGATCACCAGCTGCCAGAGCTTGACCGTATGGGTGAGAACCACCAGCGCGAACAGCGCCTGTGCGAGCGCGCTGACCAGGTTCGCGACGACGATGACCAGGTGTCGTGGCAGCCGGTCGGCCACGACGCCCCCGATCACGAAGAACAGCACCGCGGGCACCGTGCCCGCCGCGGACACCAAGCCGACTGCGGTGCCCGAGCCGCCCGTGTCGAGGATCGCGAACGCGCTCGCGACCGGTGCGGCGGCTGTGCCCAGCGCCGATATGACCGCGCTCGCGATCTGTAACCGGTAGTTGCGGCTCTGCCACGGCCCCACCTTCACTGTGGACGCCGTGCTCGTTCTGCTCGTGTTCATCCAGTCTCCTGAAATAGTTACAAGCCGGATAGTTTCAATTACGTATATCAGGATTGTCTGTATCCTGAGAGGGTGTCAAGCGAGAAAGCGTCGGCACCTCCCCGGCAGGAGGCATCCCCGTCAGGAGCGGAGCTGGCTGAGGCGCTCATGCGCACCACGCATGCGCTGCGGCGGTTCGCCGGACAGCCCTACCTGCAACGCGGCTGGTCCACGTCCAGGGTTCTGCTGATGCTCGCAGTCGACGAAGCGGGCACGCCGCGGATGGGCGAGCTGAAGGACCGGCTGGGCATCACCGGCAGATCGATCACGTCCCTGGTGGACGGTCTGGAGGACGAGGGCCTGCTGCGTCGGTGCGACGATCCCGACGACCGAAGGTCCACCCGGCTCGAGATCACCGCCAAGGGCCATGAACATCTCGGCGAGATCAAGGCACTGCACGCCGCGCACGCCGAACTCACCTTCGGCATCCTGGATGACGCCGAACGGAGTGCCCTGCTCGACATGCTCGACCGGCTCCGTGCCCACGTCGCGGGCCAATCTGCCCGCGTCTGAATGCGAGACTCCGCTGTGATCTTCGACCGGGCACGGCTGGTGAACGTGGACTTCACCGAGACGCGGTTCGTCGGCTTCAACGCCTACGGCAGCGAGTTCGACGGATGCGACTTCTCCGGCACCGCCTTCGAGCAGCCATTGATGGGCAGCACCGGCACGGGCATCGGCGGACAGCAGTGGGACGGCGCCACATGGCCGCAGACGGTCTACCGCAACTGCACCTTCCGCCGCACCCGCTTCGCGGAGCAGACCTCCTTCGGCAACGTGCGGTTCGAACGATGCGTGTTCGACGGGTCCCGGCTACGGGGGCAGACGGCCACCTTCGAAGCCGAGCTCGACTACGTCGCCTTCCGCCACATCGACCTGCGGGCCCAGCGCTTTCCCGGCCTGCCCGGCTACGTGCTTCTCGATCGGATCACCGAACGGGCAAGGTCGGTGCTGTCGTTGGTGGACGGCTGGGCGGACGAGCGGCACCGCAAGGAGGTCCGCTCCGCGCTGGAGTTCCTCGTCGGCACGGCACGCGAATGGAACGATGACCAGGCGCTCGTGAGCCCGGCGCACATGGGCCGCAAGCTGCCGCCCGCCCTCCGGGAAGAGCTGTTCGACGCGTTCAGGCGCACGACCAGCGATACATCCCCTGATTGAGCCGCCTCGCCTGGCGGGCCAGGTCCCGCAAGGCGGTGATGCGTTCGACCTCGTACTCCTCGAGCAGTTCGCCCTCGGCATATTCGCGCAACCGCGCATCGTCCACCTCGGCGAGCGCGGCGACCGTCTCCGGCGTGATCCGCTCCACGCCCGCCGCTTCACCGTCGTCCACGACGACCTCGCTGTCGCCGAACTCGCTGAGGTCACGCCCGCTGATCTCAGCGACCATGGTGTCGAGCTCGTCAAGCCAGCCCTTGCAGTCGACATACGGCAGGTTCACGGCTCCCGGCCCGCCGGACAATGCCTGCCGGGCCACCTGCTCAGAGTCCGCAGCGAAGTAATCGACCAGAACACCCATGGTTCTTGCTCATTCGACTCTCCAGTCCTCCTCGCGCGGTGGATAGGTGAATGTCTGGGGACCGGTCCAGCCCTCCCCGGCGATGCGGTAGTCGTGCGCGGCTTCGCTGGCGGCGTGGTGGGGGCCGACGTCGACCGTGTCGGCGGTCGACCAGGCTCCGTTGACCCTCTGCTCGACGACGTAGCGGAACTCGTTGAAGCCCAAGGAGGAGGAGACGAACCTGTTGACGATGGTGAGAGAGCGCCGGCCCGCGGTCAGGGCTCGCGGGAGTTCGACGACCTGGTCCCTCCACTTGTAGGTGCTGTCGCCGGGCAGCCCACGCCACGCCCCGGCCGGTTCGCCGTTCACGGTGATGGTGGCGTGTTGCCAGGCGACGCCTACGTCCAGGCGGCGGATCAGGCGTACACCGGTGTTGGCGGGATCGACGGACACCGTGAACCGGCTCGACCCGCGGGGGCCGAACGCACGGCCGTCGTCGCTTACGACGTGGCCGGGATCCACAGAGCTGCCAGAACGGTCGGGCGCATCGCGTTGCGGTGCCGCCAGCTGATCGATGATGACGCTCACGGTCAGTGCTGCTGCCAGCACGGTCAGTACGGCCGACACGACGGCTCGACGCGGGCCCCGTCTGAGGACGCCGGTCGGCCCCGACCGGCCCGGCCCGGCCGTCTGGGCGGCAGGCGCCGCGCCGCCGGGAGGTTCGATCCGGCGATCCTCCTCTCTCCCCGCGGGCATCCGGCTGACGCGCAAGCGCTCCCACGCCCGTTCCCAGGCCGGAAGCTGACCCTCGGGCACCTGGCATGCCCGCAGGAAGGCCACCATCAACGCCTTCTTGGGGAAGCGCCGGCCGGCCAGCATGTCCGCGCACGTCGCCCGCGGCAGGCGGGTCCCGCCTGCCTTGTCCGCCCGCAGCTGCAGCTCCCGCAGTGAAGTGTCGGCCCGCGCGAACTGCTCGGCCAGCAACTTCACCAGATCCTCGTGACAGGTCACGGACTCCAGCTGGGATGGGGGCGCCTGCCTGACGGCGCCGGAACCCTTGCCACCTTCCGGATACTCGCTCATCGCGCCCAGCTCTTGCCCTTTCCGCTCGGGCCGCTCCGCCTCACGGCCGACTCTTGGCGCAGAGTTTACAAGTGATTACGGAACGCGTCCGATGGGTGCCGGCAATGGCGGCCTGCCGTCCAGGTCTGGCCATCGGATGGCTCGATTGCGGACGAGTCCGTCCGCGCCCCTGTTGGACACCTCGCACACCGGGCTTCGCTGACTCTCGACGCGGCGAACCCGCCGCACCTGTCGCAACAGAAAGGCAGACCACCACCATGACGATCCGCAATCGCGCGGCCGGCGCGCTGCTGACCGCGGTCCTGTCCAGTGCCCTTTGGGGCGCCGGGACCCCCGGGGCCGCCACCACCACGGCTCTGGCGGCCACGACGGCCGAGGAATGCGGGGTCCGCAGCGACGGCAGGCTCTACTGCCGCAACACCCCCAACGTCACCCTGTCCTACGACGCCTCGTACCAGACCGCGGAGACCGGCGTGCTGAAGAGCGGCTTCAGCTGGTTCCAGTGCTGGGTCGAGGGCGGCCCGCACGCCGGCGGCAACAGCATCTGGTACCTCGCCGCGGGCGACGAGGCGGTGCCGCCCTACCGCGGCTGGGGCTTCCTGCCCGCCGTCCACGTGGCCACCGCGCATGACCCCGCGCCGGGACTGCGCGAGTGCACCTCGGCCGACTACGACCTCGTCGGACCGTGACGCCCGCACGATCCGCATCCCCGAGAACGACACCGAATGAGGCACCACAGATGAACAAGCACCAAGCCATCTCCACGACCATCGCCATCGCGGCATTCGCCCTGCTCGGGCTCGCCCCAGCCGATGCCACTGCCACAGCCACTGCCACAGCCACTGCCTCCTCCGCCGCCTGCGGAGTCGACCCGCACGACGGAAGGCTGTACTGCGGCAACGACGGCGGAGCCCCCGTGTTCCACGGGCCCCGGCCCGTCGACGCGGTGGACTACCTCGACACCACGCAGAGCTGGTTCACCTGCTGGGCGCAGGGAGAACTCCATCCGGGCGGCAACACCACCTGGTACGGAACCGTCGGTGACAGGTTCGGCAACTTCGGGTACGTGCCGGCCTCCGTGGTGCACACGCCCAGCGCCTTCGACGCCGACCCCGGCAGGTACGGCCTGCGCAGATGCTGACCCTGCCGGCCTGAACCGGCATCAGAACGCATGAACCAGGGCGGGCGGGCACTGCTGAGCAGCGGTTCTCGCCCGCTCCTGCGAGCACCACGGACCAGTGACCGCGATCACGGGCCAAGCTCAGAGCAGCCGCCGTTGCACGACGTCGGCGAGCACGGTGGTCACGAGTTTGTGGACGGTGGCCGTGGTCGGAGGGTCTTGGTGGCGGTCCGCGAACAGCAGGTGCCCGCCTCCGACCAGGGAGAGGGTGAGTGACTCGATGTCGGCGTCGGCCGCGATGCGGCCGAGTTCGCGCTCGTCGGACAGGTAGGTGGAGACCGCGGTCGCGACCTGGGCGAGGATCGCGATGCCGCCTCCGGGCCTGGCTTGCCGCAGCCGTGCGCGCAGCTCGTCCCGGAAAGTGATGAGCGGGATGATCGCCACCGGGACCGGTCCGAACAGGGTGGTCAGTGCGCCGGTGATGTTGTCGGCCACCGTGCCGGTGCCGGCGGCCTCGTGCAGCGCACGTGCCTGGGTCTCGAGCTGTGCGGCGCGGTCGAGTACGAGCTCGGTGAGGAAGGCGTCGAAGTCGGGGAAGTGCCGGTGCAGGACGCCTTTGGCGCAGCCGGCCTCGTCGGTGACGGCCCGGCTGGTCAGCCCGTTCGGGCCGTCCCGCAGCAGCACGCGTTCGGCGGCGTCGAACAGTTGCTGTCGGGCGTCGCGAAGGTGCACCCCAGTTGGCACTTACTGATCCTCTCTCGTCCGGCAGGCGTTGCTTAGTGGGCGCTTGCCCACTAAGGTGAACGCATGCCCACTCTACCGCGAGAGCAACCAGAACCAGCGCAGCTGCATCAGGCCCGGCGGATGGCCGAGTCGTTCGGCACGGACGCGCAACGCTACGACCAGGCCCGACCCGCTTACCCCGACGCCTTGGTGGCGCGTATCGTCGCCGGGAGCCCAGGACCCGACGTGCTGGACGTCGGCTGCGGCACCGGCATCGCGGCCCGCCAGTTCCAGGCCGCCGGCTGCGCCGTGCTCGGGATCGAGCCGGATGCGCGGATGGCCGAGTTCGCGCAGGCCCGCGGCCTGCACGTCGAGGTGGCGACCTTCGAAGCCTGGCAGCCGGCCGGCTGCAGGTTCGACGCGGTGGTCGCCGCCCAGTCGTGGCACTGGGTGGACCCCGTCGCCGGCGCTGTGAAGGCGGCCCAGGTGCTGCGTCCGGACGGGCGCCTGGCGATTTTCGGGCACGTATTCGAGCCGCCTGCCGAGGTGGCCGAGCCGTTCGCCGCCGCCTACCGCCGGGTGGCGCCCGACTCGCCGTTCGGCAACCAGCCGGCTCGACGTCCGCTGGACCTGTACCGGGCGGGGTACGCGAAGTTCGCCGACCAGATCTGCGAGACCGGCCAGTTCGCCGAGCCGGAGCAGTGGCGATTCGACTGGGAGCAGTCCTACACGCGCGACCAATGGCTGGACCTGCTGCCCACGACCGGCGCTCTCACCCAGCTCCGTCCCGACCAGCTGGCCGAGATACTGGGCGCGGTCGGAGGTGCCATCGACGCTCTGGGGGGGCCGCTTCACGATGCACTACACCACTCTGGCGGCCACCGCCGTACGCGTCGGCGCCTCTTGATCCGCCGCCGCTCGGTCGACGTCGCCGGTCAGGCGCGCATGTTGGCGCCGCCGTCGATGGCCCACACCTGGCCGTTGATCCATTCGGCGTCGTCGGACAGCAGGAAGGCGACGACCGCGGCCAGGTCGCCCGGACGGCCCAGCCGGGTGGTGGGGACGTGCTCCAGGAACGCGGCCTGCTTCGGACCTCTCCTCGACCGCGGCCGCGCGGCCGGCCTCGTCCAACCCGTCGTCGACGTCGACGACCTGATGCTCGCCATCTCCATGGGCGAGGCCGCCGTCAACACCAAGGACACCGCCCAGCGCGACAGCCGCCACAAACGCGTACGGGAAATGCTGCACCGCGCCCTTTTCACCCGCTGACGGCCGCCCTTGGTGGGTCACGGGTCACGGGACATGAGTCGCGCCGCGTTGGGAAACGAAGATGCAGAACGGGTGTCCAGCCGGGTCGGCGTACACACGCAGTGGCTCCTCGGCGTCGTCCATACGGTCCAGCAGCAGCCGGCCGCCGAGGCGCAGGACGCGTTCGTGCTGTGCCGCCAAGTTCTCGACCGACGTCACGGTCAGGTCCAAGTGCAACTGCTGGGGCACCCGGTCGTCCGGCCAGGTTGCTTCAGGTAGCCGGTCAACCTGTTGAAAGGCCAGGTGCGGAGCGCCGTCCGGCGTCCTCAGCACCAGCCAGTCGCGGCCCCGCTCGTCGTCGCCTCCCACGTCGGGCGGCTCATCGCCGGGTCGGTAGACCAGGCCCAGCAGGGAACGGTAGAACTCCGCCAAGGCCCTGGCGTCGGTGCAGTCGAGCACCACCTGGCACAACGTGGGCCTGTTGTCCTGATCGGTCAACCGAACCTTCCTCCTTGTGATCGATTTCCGCATATGCCGTCACGTCTTCTGCACGCAGCGCCCGGGTTCAAACGGGAGGAGTAGATGACGCCCATCGAGACCCCGCACAGCACCAGCCTCCCGGAAACAACCGTCATCGCCACGCCTTCTCAGCTTGATCCGGCCGTCTCCGCCTTCCCCTGACCCTCAAGGAACAGCCGTAACAGCACCGGGACGACCGGAGAGGCTGGGGGCGTCACAGGGCGTCGGGGTCGACGGCTTGGGCGATGGCGTCGTAGCCGGCGTCGTTGAGGTGGATGCCGTCGCCCGAGTCGTACTCAGGGCGCAGGGAGTCGGAGTCGGCGGGCTGCCGGACGACGGCGTCGAAGTCGGCGACGTGGTCGTAGGCACCGCTGGTGCGGATCCAGTGGTTGACCCGGTCGCGTACGGCCTCGGCGGCGGGGGAGTAGGCCAGGGCCGAGCCCTTGATGGGCGTGAGGGTGGCGCCGATGGCCTTGATGCCTCTGGCGTGGGCGGCCCGGATCAGTTCCTTGTGGCCGTCGATGATCCGGCGGGCGTCCGCCTGGTGGGGTCCGTTCCATTCGGCCAGGTCGTTGATGCCGTCCATGATGATGACGGTACGGACGCCGGGCCGCTCCAGGACGTCGCGGCGTAAGCGGGCCAGGCCGGCGGTGCCGTACTCGGGAGAGTCCGTCAGCAGGCGGTTGCCGCCGATCCCGGCGTTGACCACGCCCAGGCCGCGCCCGGTCAGGCGCTCGGCGAGCTGGTCGGGGTAGCGGTTGTCGGCGCCGACGGCGGAGCCGACGCCGTCGGTGAGGGAGTCGCCGAAGGCGGCCACGGTGCCGGTGGCGCGCGGACCGGTGACCTCCACACCGGTCAGGTAATACCAGGAGTTGCCGGTGTCGGTGAAGGCGCCGCCGGTGGTGTCGGCCAGGTGGTCGCCGCGGGCGCGGTAGGAGGTGGCCTGGGCGAAGTGGTGGAACGTGACCGGGCCGGTGGGGCCGGTGAAACGCAGGGTCACGGCGAGCTTGTCCAGGGGGCGGACGGGGAGAGGCATGGGATCGCTGAGGCGTTCCCGACCGGGTGGGATGACGGCGCGCCGCTGCCAGTTGGGGCCGTACCAGGAGGTGCTGGGGGTGGCCGGCTGGGCGGCGGTGGCCCAGGCCGTCGCCCACTGCCGCGCGGAAGCCTGGGCGGGGGTGGCGGTGGCGGCCGAGGTCAGGGCGAGGGCTGCGGTCAGGGCCGGGATGGCGAGCTCACGCATGATGTGCTTTCAGAGGGGGTCAGGCGGTCTTGACGGCGGACACGTCGAACTCGAGCGCGATCTTGTCGGAGATCATCACGCCGCCGGTCTCCAGGACGGCGTTGTAGGTCATGCCGAAGTCCTTGCGATTGATCGCGGTGCTGCCCTCGAAGCCGACCCGGGTCAGGCCCTGGGCGTCGACCGCGGTGCCGGTGTAGTCGAGGGGGATGGTGATCCGGCGGGTGACGCCGCGGATGGTGAGCTGTCCGGTGACGTCGAAGCTGTCGCCGTCAAGGTGCTTGATCTCGGTCGAGGTGAAGGTGATCGTCGGGTGGGCGGCGGCGTCGAGGAAGTCGCCGGTGCGCAGATGGTCGTCGCGGAGCTGGTTGCCGGTCTGGATGCCGGCCACGTCCAGCACCACGTGGACGGTGGAGGCGGCGGGGTCGGCGGCGTCCAGGTGGGCGGTGGCCTCGCGGGCGGGGATGCTGCCGCGCACCTTGGTCACCATCGCGTGGCGGGCGACGAAGCCGAAGCGGCTGTGGGCCGGGTCGAGGGTGTAGGCGCCGGTGAGCTCGCTGGGGTACATGGTCGTGCTCCGTTCCGATGTATTTCAGCACTGGAAGATTCGGCACGACAGTACATAGATTTATTTCAGTGCGCAACTTTCAAGTACGATCCCTTTCATGACGCGATGGCTCACCGACGACGAACAGCACGCCTGGCGGACCTTCGGGCTGGCCACCCGCCTGCTGACCGACCGCCTCGAACGCGACCTGCTGGCCGCGGCCGACATGCCGCCCACCTACTACGAACTGCTCGTCCTGCTGTCGGAGGCGCCCCAGCGCACCATGCGCATGAGCGAACTGGCGCACTGGACCAACTCCAAGCCCAGCCGCATCTCGCACGCCGTGAACAAGCTCGAACAGAAGGGCTGGGTACGCCGGGACCACTACGCCGACGACCGGCGCGGCTGGCTGGCCGTGCTCACCGACGACGGACTCGCCGCGCTCCGCGCCGCCGCCCCTCGGCACGTGGCCGGCGTCCGCGAGCACCTGATCGACCTGCTCACTCCGGAACAACTGCGGCAACTCGCCGACATCAGCCAGGTCCTGCTCGACCACCTGACCGAGCGGGACCGGGACCGTACCGGCTGACAGGGAGCGGACTCGCTTACTTGCTCTGCAGCTTGCCCAGCGGCTGGGAGTCCTCCTCCAGCGCGGAGCTCGCCGCCTGCCAGCTGGTGTCTCCGGGGTAGAGGGCGCTGCGCAGGTACGCCCAGGTGAGCTGCTGGATCAGGGCGACGCGTTCGGGGCTTTCGTCCGTCGTCTCCGCGACCTCGTACCCGGGGATGCCGCCGAGCGAGTGCTCCGCGCCGAACAGCGTGAGCAGGCTCTTGCTTCCCGGGCTGAGGAAGTAGGGGTCGGTGAACCAGTCCGGCCCCCGGGTGGACAGCGCGGACTGGTCGTGGTCCCCGGCGACGATGAGCGCCGGCGCGGCCATGTGGTCGAAGGACGGCTTCATGAAGGGGAGGTGCTCGGCCGCGAACGGAGTCAGGTCGTCGCCCCGGCCGGGCACGGCGAACAGCACGCCCGCCTTGACCCGCGGGTCGGACAGGTCTTCCCCGGGAACGCCGTCGGAGTCGAGGACGCGCGCGCCCAGCAGCGTGCTCGCCGTCTGGGCTCCCCAGGAGTGGCCGGCCACGGCGATGCGGTGGCGGTCCAGGCGCCCCTTGAGGCCCGGCACGGAAGCTTCCAGCTGGTCGAGCTCGTCGAGGACACGCTTGAGGTCCTCGACGCGGAAGCGCCAGATGCGCGGCGTACGGGGATCGTCGGCAGGGAGGCCGAGCGTCCTCGAGTCGAGGTGGGTGGGCTGCACGACCACGAAGCCGCGGGCGGCCCAGAAGTCGGCCAGGGGGGCGTAGCCGTCCATCGACCAGCCGACGCCGTGGGAGAAGACGATGACGGGCAGGTCGCCGCCGGTCGCGGGGGCGGACACGCGGACCTGGAGGTCCTCGCCGCGGTCCGGGGCGGACAGGACGACCGGCTTCGCGGAGACGATCGTGGTGGGTGCATTCGCGAACTTCTGCGTGTTCGCGATGGTCGAGTTCGACATGGAAGTGCCTTCGTTTCAGTTTCTGCGGGTGGCCGGCCGGCAAGCAGTGGCACCGCGGTGGTTCGGCTGTTGCGGATGGAGCGTGGTGGCCGTGCAGGGCTTGGTCATCGGCCCCTGATCTGGCATGATGAATAAACGGGACCGTGTCCCGTTTTGACGATACGGGACATTGTCCCGTTTAGCAATCCCGGGTAGCGGAGGAAACGGCGCGATGAACGACGGCGACCGCGGCGCAGGACGCGTGGCCCAGCCCAAACGGGCGGACGCCCGGCGCAACAAGGAGACTCTGCTCGACGCGGCCGCCGCGATCTTCGTGGCGTCAGGCGTGGAAGCGCCGATCCGCGACATCGCCGCCAAGGCCGGGGTCGGGACGGCTACGATCTACCGCCACTTCCCGACGCGAGCGGATCTCATCATCGCCGTCTACCGGCACCAGGTGGAGGCCTGCGCCGAGGCCGGCCCAGCCCTGCTGGCGGGCAGCGCGACCCCTTACGCCGCGCTCCAGCAATGGATCAACCAGTTCGTCGACTTCCTGGTCACCAAACACGGGCTCGCCGCCGTGCTGCAGTCCAAAGACGCCGGTTTCGACGCGCTGCACGCCTATTTTCTCGACCGCCTCGTACCTGTCTGCACCCAATTGCTCGAGGCCGCGGCCGGTGCGGGCGAGATCCGCCCCGGCCTGGAGGCCTACGAGCTCATGCGCGGCGTCGGGAACCTCTGCATAGGTGCGGAGAGCGATCCCCGCTACAACGCACGTCGACTGGTCGAACTCCTCATCGCAGGACTGCGTCTGCCGCAATGATTCGACCTCGTCACAGCAGGGTTCCTCCTGAGGCGTCCAGCCAGTGGCCGGTCACCCAGCGGCTGTCGTCGGAGGCCAGGAAAGCCACCGCGCCGGCGACGTCCTCGGGGGTGCCCACGCGGCCCAGGGGTGACAGCGACGACAGCCAGGCCAGCGCGTCCCCGACGAGCCTGCCCTGGTGCATGTCGGTGTCGATGACGCCGGGCGCCACGGTGTTGACAGTGATCGCGCGTGGTCCGAGCTGCTTGGCGAGCGTCGAGGTGAGCACGTCGAGCGCGCCCTTGGACATGGCGTAACTGATGGATCGGGGCATCGCCGAGCCGCGGGTCAGCATCGTGGAGATGTTGACGATCCGGCCGCCGTCGCGCAGCCGTGGCAGCGCGAGCTGGGTGATGAAGAACGGGGCGGTGGCGTTGACCGCGAAGATCCGCTCGAACTGCTGCCTGGTCACGTGCTCGATGCCGGGCTCGTCGTTGAGGATGCCCGCGTTGTTGACCAGGATGTCCAGCCCGTCGGCGCACGTGTCGAAGGCGGCCCACAGGCGTTCGGCGTCGCCGGGAGTGCCCAGTTCGGCCTGCAGGCAGAAGGCCTGCCCACCGGCCGCCTCGATCGCGGCGACGGTCTCCTTGGCGGCTTGCTCGTTGCCGCCGTAGTGGACGGCGACGCGGGCGCCGTCATGGGCCAGGCGCAGGGCGATGGCCCGGCCGATGCCCCTGCTCGCGCCGGTGACGAGAGCGGTCTTGCCATGAAGGTTGTGCATGATGTCTTCCTGCTCATCGGTGCCGGAGGGGGATGTCACGTCCGAGGCCGGCGGTCCGAGATTTCGGACTGGAGAAAGTCGAAGGTGGCCAGTTCGTTCACGGTCGCTTGAAGCTGGCTGATGCGGGCGCGGCCCATCCGGACGAGCTCTTCACCCGCGGCGACCCACTGGTCGAGATCGCGTGAGAGGGGCGGGATGCCGGCGAGGATGTCGGCGCTCTCCTTGAGGGTGATTCCCACGCGTTGCGCGGCGAGTGCGAGCCTGATCCGGCAGATCGCGTCGACGGTGAAGCGGCGGGCGTTGCCGCTGCTCCGGTAACCGTTGATCACGCCGTAGCGCTCGTAGAAGCGGACGGCGTTGGCCGTCACCCCAGCGGCCCTGGCCACCTGCCCGACCGTGAGTGAGGCCTGACTCGCGTCGTGGCCGGAATGCTCGGTGGTGGTCATGGCACCCGTCCCGCGTTCGCTGGCGACTCTTGCCGGTCCAGTATCGCCGGGGCCCGGCGGGGGGAGCGCACGCACACGACCAGGGCAAGCGACATCACGACGAGGGCCGTCGCCTGGGCCAACCGCTGGGAGCCCACGATGGCGGCCGCGTCGGCGGCACGTGCCGCCGCTCCCAGGCCTGGCAGTGCCGCGAGCGACCCGCCGCCGGTCATCGCAGCGGTCAGGACCGTGAACAGCGCACTGACCGCCGCGGTGCCCATACCGTTGGCGATCGTGGTCACCAGCGACAGGAGCGCGGAGCCCGAGGCCAGGTCGGGAACGTCGAGATCGCGGCTGGAACTGGACATCGTCGGCATCATGATCGCGCCTGTGCCCGCTCCTTGGAGGAATCCGAGCAGGCCGAGCACCAGGTACGGGGTGTCCGGCCGGAGGATGACCACCTGGACGAGGCCGGAGCCGATCGCGAGGCCGAGCCCGGTGCCGACGACCAGCCGGGGACCGAGCCGGTCCAGGAGCCGGGCAGCGATCTGCAGGCTGATGCCCATGCCGACCGCGCCGGGGATCGTCAACGCGGCCGTGACCGATGCGCTGTCGGAGCGGAGCACCTGTACATAGGCAGGCATCAGCAGAGCCGAGCCGAAGTAGGGAGCCGCATAGAGGGCGAGGATCGCGGCGCCCCGGCCGAAGGTCGGATTCCGCAGGAGACCGATCCGCAACAGCGGTTCAGGATGAGTCAGTGCCCGGGCCGAGAAGACCGCGACCGACACCGCGCCGATGGCAGCCGCGGCGATCCGCACCCAGGCCGGGCCGTCTTGGGCGCTGACGCCGTAGGCCACGGCGACAATGCCGGGGACCAGCAGCATCGCTCCGGCCAGGTCAAGCCGGACCCGCCGTCCGCGTGCGGCATCGGCCGGTAGCCAGGCCAGCGTGCCCGCGATGCCCACCAGCGCCAGCGGCACAGTGATGAAGAACAGCGCCCGCCACGACCCGGTGCCCAGGAGCAACGCGCCGAGTACCGGGCCCAGGATCGGTCCGATGAGCATCGGCAGGCCGGCGACCGCCAGCATCCGGCTGCGGCGTTCGGGCGCCACCGCGCCGAACCCGATCGCCATCCCGAGCGGTGTCATCAGGCCGCCGCTGAGGCCCTGCGCCGCTCGCGCGGCGATCAGCCAGCCCAGGCTGTCCGCCGCGCCGGCGGCGGCGGAGGCGATCGCGAAACCGGCCAGCGCCCCCAGGTACACGCGACGGGCTCCCCATCGTGCGGCAAGGCCGGCGGCGAGCGGCATCGTCGCGACCATCGCGAGCGTGTACGCGGTGATGATCCACTGGGCGGCGGTCAACGACGTACCGAACGTCGCCATCAGCTGCGGCAGGGCCACCACGACGATCGTGGCATCCAGCACCGCCATCAATCCGCCGCACGCCAGCACGGTGGCGGTGCGCAGTTCCGGTCCTGTCAGTCCGGTCATGCCCGACCGGCCAGATCTGTGACCCGATGGGGGCGCAACGCGCGCGCCCACGTACGCAGCTCGTTCATCATCACGTGCAGCGCCTGCACCGTGCCCGGCGGAGGAAGAAAACGGCCGTCGGCGTCAAGGCGCTCCCACGCCATCGGCAGCAGGACCGACTCGCGGACAGTTGTGGCCCGCAGCTCCGGGAAGATCACCCGCAGCTGCTCGACGGCCCTGATGCCGCCGGAAGCGCCGTATCCGACGAACGCGACCGGCTTGTACGCCCACTCGGTGAAGTGCCAGTCGATCGCGTTCTTCACCGGCGCCGGGAAGCTGTGGTTGTACTCCGGTACGAGGAACACGAATCCGTCGGCGCCCGCGAGCCGACCCGCGATCGGGGACGCAGCCGCCCCGCCCGGCTGCATCTCGTGCATCGGCAGCGAGACCGAGGCCAGGTCGATCATGTCGAGGTCGAGCCAGTCGATCGCGGTGAGCTCGCGCTCCAGCCACGCGGCGAGCGGATCGGCCAGTCTGGGCCTGCGCACGCTCCCGATCACCACGGCGATCCGGAGCCGGCCATTGACGTTGTCTTCTGTCATGGTGTCGACGCTAGATATTCGCCTATAGGCGAACTCAAGTCGATCGGCGACCACCGGCCATAATCGCATCGTCCGTTTCCGACGCGTGGGTGTGCGGTGGATCGGCGGTGGGCCGCTGCGAGGAGGCGTCGCAGTGCGGCGTAGGCAGGTGGAGCCCAGGTGGGCTTGCCGTCGGGGTGTCGACGGCCGAACGCCGTCCAGACATGTCGTATCGACGACAACGACATGTCCTCCGGCATTTCTACGATCTCAGAACTTCACGCTGCACGTCACTCTCGTTGAGAGGGGTGTATACGTTGGAGGGCGCATAGTAAATGGCAAACATGTGGGTACGGAAGCCGTGGCCGTCCTTGCCCAGGGTTTTGGTGAGCTGGTATTCCCATTCGTACGGCTGGTCGTACTGGCTCTGCGGAATGCACTGGGGCGGCGGGATCGCCGCCGGCGGCAGGTTGGGCGGCGCGGATGCCGCTTGGGCCGGTGCCGTCAGAGCGATACCGCGACGGCGAACGCCGAAGCCACTACTGCGATCCTCTTGCCGATGGTCATGTTGAAGCTCCTTCCTGTCCATGCTCGACCTGTACACGCTCGGCTTTCTTCGTGAATAAATTCTTGCCGTCCCCGCCGAGGGCGGACCAGGACAACGACAGGACATCGGCCGGACATATGTCAGGGCACCCAGAGTTTGTGGATTTCTGCCGTGCCCGTTCCTCGGCCCGCACAGCGCTAGCATCGGATCCCGTGATCGTATGGCTCAACGGCACCCATGGGGCAGGCAAGACGACGACCAGTGCGCTCGTGCAGCCGCTGATTCCGGATTCACGGGTGTTCGACGCCGAGAAGGTCGGCGAGACACTCATGGACATCACGCCAAGGCTGCCCTCGATGGGCAATTTCCAGCACTGGCCGCCGTGGCGGCCGCTCGTGGTCGAGACCGCCCGCCGCGTGCTCGACTACATCGGCGGCACTCTGGTGATCCCTATGACGGTCCTGGTCGAGCAGTACTGGCGCGAGATCAGCACGGGCCTCGCCCACCATGCCATCCCGGTGAGGCACTTCGTCCTCCACGCTGACCAGGACACCCTGCGCGAGCGCATCGAGGGGGACACTGTTCTTGGCCCCTCCTCGTTCCGCCTCGAGTACCTCGAGCCCTACGCCGAGGCGGCCCGCACGTGGCTGCACGGCGAGGCCGAGGTCGTCGACACCACGCACCTCACGCCCGCCGAGGTCGCCCTGCAGATCGCGGAGGCCGTCAAGAGCTGAGGTCCGCACGCATCCAGGGGCCCAGCTCAGCCCAGCACCACGGTGTCATCTGCGGGCGGGCAACCCGAATGCCGAGTGACGGGATCGTGACCCCTTATCCTGGAAGGGAGCCGCCGTGCGCGCGGACATCACGCTCGCCACCCCCGTACGCCGCACCGCCCGGTTCTCCAGCTTCAGGGCATGTTCGACGTGCCGCTGGAGGAGAAGCTAACGAATTCCGGGTCGGCCGTGCTCCCGGTGGAGGAGCGGCGGTGGAATGCCGGTCTGTTCGTGGGCCCGTCCGGCGCTGGGAAGACGACACTCGCCCGCACCCTCAGCCGCGCCGCTCGGGACGCCACTGGCAAAGGGTGCGTGACCTGATTGACGAGCGGCGCCTCCTTGAAGCCCGGCGCCTGCTGGGAGGTGCCCGGTGGGAGGCCCGTGGTGGCGCAGAGCCTGGAGGTGGCGCCGTTCGCCAAGCTCTGCTGTTCTTCGGACGTGTGGGGTCCGGCCGAGCTGCACCATCTCGGCGCGACGCCGTGGCTCCGGGCGCTGGCGCGGGTCCTGGGCGAGTTCGTGGCCGACGGGGAATGGTCGGCGGGCCAGGCGGCGCGGGTGGCGGCCATGGTGGGCGCGGGGAACGCCCGCCGCGTCTACGACCTGACCGCCCCACAGGCCCTGACGCCGTCCCGCTCCAG